>CACZNA010000015.1:0-49067 GCA_902782455.1 uncultured Bacteroidia bacterium
CCTTCCAAGTCTTGTTTCATAGGTCATACTCCTTATCGTCAATGCCAATGATTTCCGTTTTTTCAATACGAACCAAACCATTCTTGATATCGGCTTTCAATAGCGCATCAAGTTTCTGTAGGCTAATGACATAGCCATTCAAATCCTCATCTTCTTGGTAAGTTTTTGTGTCCTTGATGCCACCATTGCCCACAATCAGAACGCTGTCAGACATTCGCAAGCAATACAGCCGAAGCCCGTTTTTGTAAACAGGCAATGCGGCAACGCCATCGTTCATTTTCCCTTCAGGGCGGAAACGGCGTTCCTCAAAGCCTTTCACCAGCATTGTGTCAATCTGATTGAGGATGATTCTCAAGTCGTTCTTTCTGACGGCATCGTCCTTGAACTTGTTTACGAATTTCACAAATTCCGATTGACTTTCGTCTTCAAAGATGATGGTGAACAGGCCAGCATTTTCGGTTTGCTCTAATGATTGTATAGTTGCTTTTGTCATTTCTTTACGCTTTAACACCGCAAAGATACAAAAGTTTTCCGAAAGTTTACTTTATAAGGTAAGTTTTTTTCGAAAAAAAGCACAGAAAGCGCGACAATTCTGCCGCGACCTCTTTTTGAACTTGCATTGGAAATGCTGATAGTCAGGGGATGAATTATTGAATAATTCGCCATCCGAATCTTGCTTAAATCGATGATTTTTGTGCGTAGTTTCAACCAAATCTGCCCCAAAACACAGCCTATGTCGCGCCCCGACATGCTTCTGCTGCTACTGAAGTGAATTATGAAATTCCCATCGAAGCCGTCACCGAGGCCGTCGTCAATGCCGTGACACACCGTGACTATGCAAGCAACGGCAGTGTTCAGGTCATGCTTTTTCGCGACCGACTTGAAGTTTGGAATCCTGGTTCGTTGCCTTTTGGTTTGTCGCCAGCAAAACTGAAGCAACTTCATTCCTCCTTGCCTCCTAATCCCGTCCTTGCCAACCCGATTTATCTCGCCAGTTATATTGAGAGAATGGGAACGGGAACCACCGACTTGGTTTCTGCGTGTGAAAATGCAGGACTAAAGTCACCGGAATTTATTCAGGATGAAGATTTTAGAGTTGTCATTTATCGGAAAAATGTCACCCAAAATGTCACCCAAAATGTCACCCAAAATGTCACCCAAAATAAGGGCGAGAAAAAGGTGCCGAGAATCCTGAAAGTGCTTCAGTTGATGTTCGCCAATATCCATATCAGTGCCGAGGAGATGGCCTTAAAACTGAAAGTGACAGAGCGCACCATCCGCCGTGACATTGACAAGTTGCGCGAGCAATACGACATCGAATGGGTCGGCTCATCGAAAAACGGCTATTGGAAAATCGTCCCGAAGAAAGACTGACGATTGAGGTTTTTTTCTTACTTTTGCGGCATAAAGCAGAAAACTATGAGTCATACCGACATTCTTCACCAAATTCGGCAAATAGGCAGGCAGGTTCTTCCGGAAGATGCCCATTTGTTGCTTTATGGTTCGCGCGCACGAGGTGATTACCGTGAGAACTCCGATTGGGATTTGCTTATTTTGCTCAACCGACCACAAGAAGCGTCCGATTTCCAGAATATTGCCTATCCGCTTATGGAACTTGGTTTTGATTTAGGTGAGTATTTTAGTGTGCAAACCTATTCACAAGAGGAATGGGATGCTTTGAGTTTTTTGCCTTATTATAAGAATGTCGAACAAGATAAAATCGTATTGGTATGAGTTTGAATTATGCCAAAGGAAAGTGTGTTTTTCAAAAATAATTGATAAAAAGCCTTCTTGTTATTTGTAATTGTTCTAAATTTGCGGTTGTATACATTAAAAATACATAATATAATGGGAATAATAATATTTATTGGTTTATTAGTATTGATTCCAATTGTGGCCAGTCTTATTGGAAATATTTGGGGTACATTGGAAGGCAAGTGGAGACATAAAAGAACGAGTAAAAGAAAAACTGATTTAGACAATAGTATGATTTTACATACAGAAATGTCAAGATTCAAGAAGGAACATTTTGGCACTTTATATGCAAATAGGAACTACAAGGAGTTCCTTTTGACAATGATTGAAACTATTAGGATGAATGGGAATGCCCCGAAACTTGAAGAGTACAATTTCCCTATAAGTGAATGGGTGTCAAAACACTCAATAGACCCTATGGTTGCTGTTCCAAATTGGTTTAGTTGGATTGAGTCTTTTAGAAAAGATGATAGAATATTTGATTTTTCAGATACAACCAATAATGTTCGGGCTAAGGCTGATAACAAAGTGAGAGAATTTGTAAAGACACTTGAGGATGGTGGTGTGTTGATAAATGTGTCTGAAATAGATAAATTGTCTGAGAGTGTATTCATTAAAGCATCTATGGACAATCTTCTAGATATGTTATTGGATGAGATGAAGAAGTAGTTTGATTTTCTGGTTCGGTCGGAATTCGACTGTATTGAGTTACCAGAGTATTAATCTGCTTAGGCGCATTCTTGAAAGTACCCTATTTTTGCGCCCTTATCTGTGCGATAGATTACCTAATAATCTTATTTGAATAATTTGAATAATTGAAAAACTAATGAATACAAGAATTGCTTTAATAATTACGATTGCAACTTTAATTGTGATAAATCTCTTTCTAACTTTTGTCAATCCGAGTTCGTGGATTGAGTTTAGTGTATTTTTCAATGGCGTTTTAATGCCAATTTTAACTGCAATCAATGTTTTCGTGTTTGTCAAACTTACAAATATCATATCTAAAAAAGAAGAGATTCGATCAGAAAAAGAATTGTCTTATCAAAAACAATTATTGTTAATGCAATTTCGTAAAGCGGAAATAGAAGCATTTGAAAAAACTATTGATAATGTGTTTTTATTTAAAAACGTTGCAGAATATACGGACTACACAAGCGATGTTTCTTTTTCGGTGATGAACGCCTTGGTATATTTGAATTCTTTTCTAAATACTAAACTATCATTGTTCAATTTGGATAAGAATTCAAAAGTTGCTATAGATATAACTAATTACTCTTTGCTACTAAAAGAATATCACGATAGCCTGAAAGAGAAAAAATTTCCGAGAAAAGAAGAGTATGATAAGATGTTTGCTCTAAAGGATTCTATTATTCAATCCTTACAAATGATTACGTTAAATAGCGACACTATCTAATTATATGAAAATTGATCAGAAGTAATTGTATCACTCCTTTTCCGAAAATTCCCTATCTTTGCGCCCTTATCTGAGCAATCGATGAACATCGGAATCCCCATTTGGATGCTTGCTTTGGCACTGCTGGCTGGTCTGGCAGCGGCCACAGTATTGTATTTCCGAAACAAGAAACAACACTATGGCAAAGCCTTGACAATCATTTTGTTTGCGCTTCGGACTATGATGGTTGGCTTGGTGGTGTTGCTGCTTTTCAACCCGCTGATAAGGCAGAAGTTCAGTTCGGTGGAAACGCCTACGATTATCCTCGCGCACGACAATTCATCGTCCGTCGTCCTTTGCAAGGATTCGGCGTTTTACAAAAAGGATTATCTGACACAGTTTGAGCAGTTTAGGAAAGACCTGAACGTTGATTTCCAAGTCGATGAATACCTCTTTGGTGAGGAAGTCCGCGATTTCGAGCAACTCGATTTCTCCGACCAACTGACGGACTTGTCGTCGCTCATAAAGACCTTGGACAGAAGATATTACAAGCGCAATGTGGGTGCGGTGCTGCTCTTTTCCGACGGCATCTATAACCGTGGCTTCGAGCCGGAGTTGGTGGCGGAGAATTTTCCGTTCCCCATTCATACCGTCGTTTTGGGCGACACGGTTTCTTATCCTGACCTCGCCATACGCAACGTGCATTATAATAAGGTGGTGTCGCTCGGCGCGACCTTCCCCGTCCGCGTGACGGTGGCCGCCCGCGACTTGGCAGGCCGCAAAGCCCAACTGACCCTCAAGGAAAGCGGTCGCGTATTAGAGAAGCGCGACATCGAGATTCCGTCCAACCGCTTCTCCAAAGAAATTGACTTTATGCTCGATGCGACCAAAAAAGGCGTTTTGCCTATCGACATAGAAATCAGCGGCATAGAAGGGGATGAGCAACTGCTCAACAATGTGCGGCATATCTATGTCGAGGTGCTTGACCAGAAATATAAACTGCTTTGTGTGGCCGCCTCGCCGCATCCCGATTTGGGTGCCTTGCGTAGCGTTTTGAACGACAACTACGAGGTGGATTTCTGTTTCGGAAAGGAGCAACTTCCTGATTTTGAAAAGTATGACCTCGTCGTTTTGCACCAAGTGCCGAATGGCAAAATGGACTTCAACGCCCTGAAAACCCAATTAGACAAGAACGCGAAACTGCCCGTGCTGTTCGTCATCGGCAACGACACGGACAAGGACTATATTAATAAGGTGCAATCGGTGTTCGAGTTTCGCTCCGGTGCGACCAACACGCTTTTGGACGTGAAGGCGCATCTGAATCCCGCTTTTTCGACCTTCACTTTCGATTCAAAGTCCGACCAAATGATTGCAAAATACCCGCCATTGGCCCTGCCACATCTGGAAATCAACGCCTTGAAGTCGCACGACGACCTTCTTTTGCAAGAGGTGATGGGCGTGAAGTCGGGGCTGCCATTGTTGGGTTTTGCCAACGACAAGCGTAAGATGGCGTTCCTGTTCGGCACCAACATCTGGCGTTGGCGACTGTTTGAATATTACCAATCGAAAAACCACGACGTTTTCGATGAAATGTTCTCCAAAACGCTGAAATACTTGCTGTTGTCGGCCAACGACGGTTCAGCGATTTACGCCAAGGAGACCTATTACAGCAACGAGCCGGTCATCATCACCGCCGAATTGCGTAACCCGAACAACGAACTCGTCACCGAACCCGACCTGACGATTCAGATCGAGAACAAATTGACGGGCGAGACCTACGACTACACCTTCTCGAAACGCGACCACGACTACGAACTGAACGCTGGCCTGCTGCCCGAAGGACTTTATACCTATAAGGTGCAGGGACAGATGGGCGAGCGCAAAATCAGTGTGAGCGGCACCTTTAGCGTGGCGGCCATTGGTATTGAGGAACAGCAACTTACCGCCGACATCGACCGAATGCGCACCATCGCCCGCCTGACCAACGGAAATTGTTATACCGCCCGCGAGTTGCAGCAACTTTTTGCCGACTTGCACAATGATTCGCGCATCACGAGCGTTGAACACCACGAGAGCCGTTTCGAGGATTTGATTCACTCCAAGTGGATTTTCTTCGTCCTCATCGGCTTGGCCGCCGTGGAATGGCTCTTGCGGAAGATGTTCGGATCATATTAAACTACGGATTATACGGATGAAACGGATTGAAATACAGTATTTAATATCATAAATTCAAAAAATATTCGTTAATGATTACAAATAAAGGCAGATATAGGTTTCAACATCAAACTTGTTTTGGACCAATCTGTATAATCTGCGAAATCCGTAGTTAAGGAAATTTTTTAATTATTTAAATATCAAATTGTTACAAAATGAAAATCCAAGATCAAGCTGTCGTCACGATGACCTACGTCCTGCGTGAGAACGACGAAAACGGTCCCATCCTTCAGGAGACCACCAAAGAGAATCCTTTTGTCGCCATTTTTGGTATGCACCAACTGCTGCCCAAGTTCGAGGAGAACCTGATGGGCAAGGAACCGGGCGACAAGTACGCCTTCCACCTGACCCCCGAAGAGGGCTACGGCGAGCGCGACGAGAACTACATTATGGACCTCGACAAGAATATGTTTATGCAGAACAACGTTCTGATGGATATGGTGAAAGTCGGTGCCCAACTGATGATGCAAACCTCCGACGGTCGCCCGATTGCCGGCATCGTCCGCGAAATCGGCGACAACCACGTGAAGATGGACTTCAACCACGATATGGCAGGTAAGCACCTCCATTTCTCAGGCGAAATCCTCGATGTGCGCGAATCCACCGATGAGGACTTCGGCGCAGGCGGCTGTGCTGGTTGCGGCGGAAGCTGTGATGGCGGCTGTGAAGGGTGCAAATGATGCACAAACTATTGGTGTAATAATTAACCAATTAATAGTTAATTTGTTATGGAGAGAATCGCAAAGGCTATAGCAACCATAATGCTGATGACGGCGACGGTTTGTACCGTAGGATGTAAAAAGGTTGACGATTCCAATAATGGGAGTGGCAACGGAGGTCATTATGACCACGAATATGTTGACCTTGGCCTGCCGAGCGGTACCTTGTGGGCGACTTGTAATGTTGGAGCGAATACTTCCGAAGATATTGGTGACTACTTCGCTTGGGGTGAGACCACGACAAAAACTATCTACAATTGGGCTACCTACAATCACTGTAAAGGAAGTCGTAAGAAGTTGACAAGGTATTGTAACGACCCTGACTACGGCTATAATGAGTTTACTGACAACATTAAAGTATTACTATCAAGTGACGATGCCGCTACGGTGAACTGGGGTGTCAATTGGCAAACCCCTACCAGTAAGCAATGGAAGGAGTTGATAGACAATACTACCGCCGTTATTTGGTTTACTCCAAGTGGTGTGAACGGTTGGCTCTTTACTGCGAGCAATGGCCGAAGTCTTTTTCTGCCTGCTACAGGTTATCATTGGGGAGACGACCTTGAGGAAGTAGTCAACGGCTACTATTGGTCGAGTTCTCTTTACACACTCCACCCGGCTGCTGCGTGGTATTTCTTCTTCAATTCAAGCGACTACAAGATGAATTTCGATCGCGCCCGAGGCAATGGATTCCCTATCCGTCCAGTGGTGCGCCCCATGAGTCAGGATTAACCTTTGACTAATCATAGGTAAGTAGATGGGCAAATTTAGTTGACATATTAGACTGCGAGACTCCGAGACTGCGAGTCGAACAAATACCCGAAGTCCCGTGTCCCGAAGTCCCGAAGTCAAAGAATAATGTAGTTTAATTTTGAACAGTTACTTATAATAAAACTGGAGGTCACATTAAGTGGTCTCCAGTTTTAATAGTTATTTGATTCAAACATCCCGTTAGGGATGTGCGAAACTTAATCGTTATGGAGTCTTTTTTTACGCTTTCTTCAGCAAAATCACATACACTGGGAAGTGGTCGCTGTAGCCGCCCATCCACACGCCGCTGCCGAAGGTGCGGAAGGGATAGCCGTTGTATTTGCCGCCGTGCTGTTTCAGAAACTCCTTGTTGTGAACCTTCGCGTTCTTGAACTGATAGGTGTCGTAACCTGTAGGCACAAGAGCAGGAGTGAGGATCATTTGGTCCAAAACGCCGGGCGCGTCGCGGTAGTAATTGGTGCCGTAGCCTTTCTTATGCAGGTCATACATGGGATTGTAGAACTCGCCGTCGCGCAGGTCTTTCATGTCGCCCGAGGCACGCAGGTAGTTGATTACGCTTTTGCTGTCAGGGTAGTCGTTGTAGTCGCCCATCATGATGATTTTGGCGTTTTGGTCCTCGCGCATGATGCTGTCGGCGATGTTGCGGCACAAGGTGGCAGCGGCAATACGTCCGGGCATGGAGCGTTTCTCGCCGCCGGCGCGCGAAGGCCAGTGCATGACGATGAAATGCATCGGCTCACCGTCGAACAGGCCGGAAACAACCAACTGGTCGCGGGTGATAAATTCAGGGTCGTTGGGCACAACGGTGCGGTATGATTTGCTGTTGGTCAGCTTAAAGTATTTCGGATTGTAAATCAATCCCACATCCACGCCACGGCGGTCGGGAGAATCATAGTGTACAATTTGGTAGTTGCGGTTCTTGATTTCGGGCTGGGCGACCAAATCCTCAAGCACATGGCGGTTTTCCATTTCGCACAAGCCTAAAACGGCCACACCGTCGGGCGTGATGTCGGTGCCGATGGTGGAAATAGCGTAGGCCATGTTGTGGAGTTTGTTGAGGTACTTTTCGGTGTTCCATTGGTTGCCGCCTTGGGGCAGAAACTCCTCGTCGTTCTTGTTAGGGTCGTCGATGGTATCGAACAGGTTCTCAAGGTTATAGAAACCGACCAAACCGACCTTATAGGCCTGCTGCTCTTGGGCGGAGGCGCGGTTGATTCCGAGACCGATGGCCAAAATGATGAGTGCGAAAAGAATATGCTTATTCATTGTTGAAGTTGTTTGCATGGGTTTAGGCGGCAAAGGTAGTGAAAATTCGGTTTTTGTTCTTTATTAGGGTGATTTTTTCGGTCAAGCAGGCTCTTTTGCCAATTTTATTTCTCTAAACTCTGATAAAAAAGCGGGATTTAGAGAAATAAAATGCTTTAATTCTCTGGGAATGATATTTTTTGTACCTTTGCAGAGAAATAAAATCGATATGGCATGAAAAATATCATCGGAAGAAAAAAGGAAGTCGAAGAACTAGAACGACTGTATAACGCTGAAAATGCGGAGTTTGTGGCTGTTTATGGTCGGCGGCGTGTGGGCAAGACCTATCTGATAAAGGAAGTTTTCAAAGACAGATTTGCCTTTTGGCATACTGGATTGTCACCTTACGACCATGACAAGAAATTTCTGCTCCGTGACCAATTGCAAGCGTTTTTGTATTCGCTGCAAGACTTTGGATATGAAGGTCAAGCGTGTCCCAAATCTTGGCTTGAGGCTTTTCGGTGGTTGGAAAAACTGCTTGCATCCAAAGATGATGGAAGTCGGCAAGTGGTTTTCATTGACGAATTGCCTTGGATGGACACTGCGCGGTCGCGGTTCATCCCTGCCTTTGAGCATTTCTGGAACGGTTGGGCTTCAAAGCGCGACAATATTCTGCTGATTGTTTGCGGTTCGGCCACTTCTTGGATGGAAGACAACCTTATTAATAACAAAGGCGGCCTTTACAACAGACTGACTCGCGAGATAAAACTCTGTCCTTTCACTTTGGCTGAGTGCGAGGCTTATTTCCGAAACAAGGAAATGAATGTGAGCCGCTATGATGTGGCACAAACCTATATGGTCTTTGGTGGTGTTCCGCATTACCTGAGCCTGTTTGAAAAGGGCTATAGTACGGCACAAAACATTGATTTTGTGCTGTTTGATGGAAACGCCAAACTGAGGAATGAATTTGACCGGTTGTTTGGTTCGCTATTCAAGAACGCCGATGACCACAAAAAAGTTGTTCGTCTGCTGGCGGGAAGACGAAGCGGCTACACGCGCAAAGAAATCCTTGAACTCACGGCCATTAAGGATGGTGGTGGGGCGAGTGAAATCCTCAAAGGCTTGAAAGAGAGCGATTTCATCACATCTTATTATCCATTCGGCGACCGGAAGACCGAACATTATCGACTGACCGACCATTTTTGTATGGCCTATCTTCAATTTCTTGATGGCAAAGACAAGCCAGACCCTCAGTTTTGGCAGAAGAACAATGCCTCGTCGCGCCTAAACGCATGGCGCGGCTTTGCTTTTGAGGAACTTTGTTTTGCCCATATCGCCCAGATTAAACAAAAACTGGGGATTGCCAGTGTAAGTACGACTGAATCTTCTTGGGTGGTAGAATCGAGAGAGAGAAAACATCAAATAGATTTGCTCATAGACAGGGCCGACAATGTGATAAACCTTTGTGAAATAAAGTTTTACGGCAAGTCGTTTTCCATTGATGCGAAATATGGCGTTGAGTTGCGGGAGCGGGTGCAAACCTTGATGGACAAAGTGCCGCAGAAGAAAAGCATCCACTTGACACTGATAGCCGCCTACGGGCTGAAGCCAAACGAAAACAGCGGACAAGTGCAGAGTGTGGTCAGTTTGGACGACTTGTTTTGAGTAGGCAAAAGCATTTGAAATACAGCAAAAACCAGTCTTTTTTCTTCCTTAGATTGATTTTTCGGCTGTAACAACCAAATTATTCCTAATTTTGCAACGCTGTTTCCTTGGAAAGGAGCGGCAAACATAACAGAAAGACGTTGAACTGACGTTTTATCTGCGGCATCTTGAACTTCGCAAACTCAAATCACCTGCATGGTAAAGCAAAGCTTGATATAATCGCAAAAATGAATTGTACACATTTCTAAAATGAATTGTACAAAAAAACAAAAAACGGGCGCGTCGAATTTTCCTCGATGCGCCCGCTTCGTTTACAAGCCCTCTTTGCGGTCGAATGTGGCGTATTTTCCTTGCTGCTTTATCTCTCGTTTAAGTCCTATTCGAAGGCTGCTTAAACAGCGTTCAAGTGTTCGACAAAGGGCTGGAATTATGTCACGCTCGTAGAATTGTCGCGGCTTGATTGAATGGTCAATCTTGACTATTTCCTGCTCACAGATATTGCCTGTGTCAAGACCTTCATCAGCCCAAAACCATGTCGCGGCGGTCACGGCTTCATTCCTTTTGTATGCCCATTTGATAGATGCTGCACCGCGTCCATACGGCAACGGTGACGGATGAAAGATGAGCGTTCCAAAGCGAGGCTCCCTGATTACATCGGACGGGATTTTCTCCGTCAATAACGGTGCAATATTCAGGTCTATCTCCATGTCAGGCAGATACTCCATCGAATCATGGAACACCGTGCAACCGCATTTTTCCACCACCTCCTTCGCGGCGATATACGCCTGCGTTGTGGTCTGTCCTAATATTCTCACTAACATAGTTCCTGGTCTCCTATATATTCAAATCCTTGTACCGCCCTGAAATGGCCACCAAAGCCACCGCTCCCGTGTTTCATTCCCTGCCTGCTTGCCGAGCGGTCAAGCGTCTTGATGGACTTGCTTTTGTCGGCAAACTTCAGCGCACCGCTCACTTGCACCCATTTGGATGACTTGCGTAGGGCACGGCACAGTTGCGGATGCGATGTGTGGAACAATGTGGTGTATTTCCTTCCACACCGTCCTTGCCCTTCAAGATGAAGTCGGCACACCTCATTCAGGAAGGCCGTGCCAACACCTATGCCTTGCCACTCTGGTAAGACCACCAGACGAGTTGCCCGATAGTGTCCGCCCTGAAACATGGGACAGACCGCCAAATGCGCCACAGGCTCGTCACCGGCAAAGCAGATGAAATACTGCGCGGCAATGGGCATGGGCAGGTCTAAATAGTAATGCGGCTTAAAATAACTCCATCGCGTTCCCGGAACCCGATAAATTGAGAGTTCGATTTTAGGTCTTTGCCGAAGGCAGTCGCGGGTGTAGAACCGCGCCTCGTTTGTGTTGTAGACCCAATCGGGTTGCAGCCATTCAATCACATCAAAGTGTGGCGTGAGCAGAACGATTTTGCCCTTGCCACGCCTCCAGCTTTTTGCGAAAGCCGCCGCGCCTATCTTGGCGATTTGTCGGTCGATTACGCTGGTAAACTCGTCCACGACGGCGATTTCGGGCTTGTCGCAAACGAGGCGGGCGAGACCGGCCCTGAATTGTTCGCCGTTTGAAAGCACCTTGAACGGTCGCAGCCATGCCGGGACATCGCCAAGGCCAACGGCTGACAGTGCGCCCGTCACCGCGTCAAAGTCACCATCGGGACAGATGTCGTCGACGATGGGACGGTCTTCGTGCCATCCGGCATAAAGGTCGTAGAGCGGCACACCGGGAAACATCGCCTTTCCGATGCTGCTTTTCCCGCTTCCCGACCTTCCGACGATGAGGCCGATTTGCCAGTCCATATTCTCGATGGGCAGTTCTGCCGTGTGCTGCCATTGGTAGCCCGTTTCGGCGTTGAAGAGGGATTTCACGCGCTCTGCCCTGTAGCTGGTGAAGTCCTCGCAGGTGTGGTTGATTTCGATTTTCATACCGTTACAACTTTAAGTTTAAGACCAAGGTTCAATTCCTTCAGACGATTGAACGTGTCAATCTGGTTCTGCTCGTCTGTGCACATTACCACGATGCCGTATTGCGGGTGGTAGGTGTAGCTTTTCTTTTTGTTTTCCATCTTTGTATGTTTGTTTGTTGATAATTCTTACTTTTGCAGTCTCCTACATTTCAAAAAATAAGGTGCCAACACACCGAGAGGCTTACGGCCTCTGCCGTGGTGTGTTGGCACCTTTGTCATTGTCGGGGGTAGGAGCCCGGCTTTGGAGGCGGGGGCCATTTTCGTGGCCTCACCTGATTGTGTTTTGTCAAGCGACAGTTACTGGTGTCCAGCAGAGGATGGTCAGTGCTGTCGCTTTTGGCAGGTTGTTCTGAGGTGTCGCCGGGCAGATGTTGATGGGGCCGGTGGCACTGAAACAAACGCGGACATATTGGCACGGTTCCGATGGATATGGCCCAATGAGTTGCCCCGCTATATTGGCACAACATGTCGCATTCAGGCTGTGGCCGGAATAGGAAGGGATGTAGACCTGGGTGGCAGCGATATGCTCTTCGGTATGCCAAATAAACTCCTCTTTTCCTTCATTTTCGAACTTCTCGTAATAACCCCGTTCCATCCACACCTCCACGTTGACGGGCGACTGGCCCGGGTTCTGGAGCGTGGCATGGAGGCTCAACTCGAAGGCCGTGGCTCCTCCAAAATCGGCAAGGCTGACGTCTTCGTGGTAGGAGGTCGTGTTTGACGTTTGTGCCCCGGGTTGGGTGCCGATGGCGACCACATCGCCGCCAAAGGTGGCCACGCCCTGAAACATCGCTTTCAGAGCCGCAGGGTCTATCCCGAGGAGCTTCTCGCCGAGATAGACTTGCGCTTCGTCCATGCTCTGGCTGTCGGCATCGACGAAATAGAGCACGTCGGGGTCTTTGTAGGCGAGCGCGGCAAAGTCCGCGCTCGCTATCCTTATGGTTCCGACCCTGCCGGTTATCACTGCACTCATCACTGCATCTCCTTCCAATAGAGCGTTGCCGATTCAACTTGTTGCTGGACGTAGCGGAAGATGGTGTCGCTGTCGGGGATGCCCAGGTTGTTCTCTGCGATGGCGTCGGTGTAGGGGCGGTCGACGGAGAGCAGGTGGTAGTAGGAGCCGTCGTAGATGAAGGTGGCCGTGTCGCCGCTGCGGATTTGCCCGGTGGCGATGTTGATGTTGCGGTGCCTGATGGACTTGGCTCCGGTGCTGTTGATGTTGAGCGTGGAGTCTTGGACGACGGCGAATCTGAAGCGGACGGCGAACACGCTGCCCGCCTTGATGTTGATGCCTGATTTGGTGACGGTCTTGGCGGGGTTGCTTTCCGCCGTGCTGCAATCAAAGAGGGCCTGTATGTCGTTGTTGAACGCGCTGAGGTTGGTGGGCGTGTTGTCGGGGGCGCGGTCGATGCTGATGAGCACCCATGCGGCAGTCGCCACCCCGTTGAGATCGTAGTCGGAGACGTGGATGAAGGTGGCGGTGTCGCCCTTGCCGACGATGCCGCGGTCGATGTTGTCGCCGTGGTAGATGATGGGCAGCCTGGTCGAGATTGTGGTGCTGCCGTCGGTGATGGTGAGGTCGTCACCCCTTTCTATGCCGTTGCGGAAGCGGATGGCGACGATGGAGTATTTCTGGAAGGTGTAGCCGCCGAGTTCGACGGTCTTGTGCTGCTCGTTGGCCGCCGATTCGCATTCGCCGTAGGCTATGCCGTGGTCGAGGTTGTCGTGGCTTTGCCATTCGGCTTTTCCGGCTGCGTTTTGGCGCAGGAAGTGGCCTTTGCTGCCGCCGGTGAGCTTGCGGACGGTCTTTTGGCCGTTGCCGACGATGACCTTGCCGTCGCTGAGGGTGTCGGTGGTGGTGACGGCGTTGGTGGAGGTGCCCGCCACTATCGTCCATCGGGCGGGTGTGGTGACGGTGCCTTGTGAAGTCGTGGCACCCTGTGTGCAGATGATTTGGTCGCCGTAGTCGAGAGTGCCGTCGGTGATGGCTTCGCCCGCGTTGTTGTGGTAGTGTACGTCGGTCATGTTGGTGCTGATGCAGATGTACATGTCGCCTTGGGCGGCGTCGATCTGGTCGAGCGGGCGGTGTTCGTCGGGGCTGTCTTCCTGTTTGCCGTAGGTGCCCTTGAAGGTCATGCCGGCGGGGATGCTGGCGAATATCTGTTCGATGTAGTCCGTAAGCTCTTGCTTGACCAGGGCCACGGCCTTGGGTGTGGCGGCAAAGCTTTCGCCGTGGGTCGCGCCGTATTCTGCGTCGTGTTCGAGGTCTTCGGTGGCGTCGCTGAGCTTCACGTGGCCAAGAACCGCGTCGGTCGCCACCTTGTTGATGTGTCCGTTGTTGGCGTTTTGCAGCCCGGTGGTGATGGCGGTGACGCCGCTGCGGGTGAGCACCTCGAAGGAGAAGGTTTGCGGGCTGGCAGGGTCGTTTTCGTAGGCCTCGATGGTGAAGGTGTAGGCGCTGTGCCCGTCTTCGGGGGGCGTGATGTCGATGACCTTGGTGGGCGTCACGATGGTTTTGCCACGGATGAGCAGGCCCTTGTCGGTGATCCAATAGAGCATGTCGGGGTCGATGTTCTGGTGGAGGTAGGCATCGTGTGTACCGTACATGATGCTTTTTACTTTTGGTGTTTCTGCCATGATGTTAGGTGTTTGTTTGGTTGTTGTGTTGGTGTCGTTATTCAGTCCATTGCTGCTGTTGCGGCACGGGGCACGACGAGGGGTTCCATTCCACGCTGCCCAGCGTGAGGTCGGGGCAGTCGTTTTGCAGTCCGTCGATGTCGGCATAGAGCCGTCGGGCGAAGGCTTGCAGCCGTATCTGGTATTCGGCCTCGGGGAGGCGTTGGAAGGCCTCGGTGGAGAGGGCCTCGTATGGGGTCGAGTCGGCGGGGTCGGCGAAGGCGTCGGTGATGTAGAAGTCGCGCGGGGTGTCGTCGCCCTTGGTGATGGTGATTTTCCTGTGGCGTGCGTATCCTGTGTTTTGGTAGGCCATGATAGTTGATAGTTGAAAGTTGAAAGTTGAAAGTTGATAGTTGGGAGTTGAGAGTAGAAAGTTGGGAGTTGGGAGTTGGGAGTTGAAAGTTGAGAGTTGATAGTTGAGAGTTGAAAGTTGAAAGTTTGCGGTCGACTGATAATTGATAACTGTCAACTGTCAATTGTCAACTGTCAATTGTCAACTGTCAACTGCCATTTCTTCCCATTCGAGGTAGTAGACGTATTGCTTGACGCACACGGGGCTGCCCCATGTGAACTTGTAAGGCCCGGGTTCTGTGGCGCACACGGGGCTGCTCCATTCGAAACGGTAGGGCTCTTCCTGCTCGACGCAGACGGGTTCGCTCCAGGCGAACTCGTGGACGAAGCCGCCCGCGTTGGCGATGCGGGCCATGGTCAGTTCCTCGGTGCCTTGGTGGAGGTCTTGGCGGAGCGCGGTGACGAGGAACACGCCCGGTGTGCTGCCCTCGCGCTTGGCGCGGAACAGGGGGTCGAGTTCCGCCGTGCCCGTGATGACGGGCTGCACGCTGGCGGTTTGGTCGGCGATGCAGCGGAGGCGGTGTTGCTGAAGGGTGGCGTCGCGCCCGTTCTTGGTGAATGTCTGCCACACGTTGCCCGCGCCGTCGAAGAGGAGCCCGCGAGCCGAGGGCGCTATGCCCTTCTGCCAGGTTCCGGCCTGCACGGTCTCGCTGAAGTGGTCGGCGTCGGTTTGGTAGCAGTACCTTTCGTAGGCGGGCTCGGTGTCGATCTCGTCGTTGCGGCGGTTGGCCCGGGCGAGGGTGATTTGGGGGTTGCGGTAGAGCTGCCAGCGGAAGTGCTCGCGACCGAGGACGAACACCCAGAATTGGTCGTCTGTGATGTTGGGCTTCATCACGCCGCTGCCCACGGTGAGCCTCAGCCTTCCGGCCATGGGGGGCAGGGGCAGGTATTCGCCGTCGTCGCGCACGTTGTAGAGGCTTACCAGGGCTCCGGTGTTGGCCCATGCGATGCGGTTGCCCACCCAGCCGTTGGCCACGAGCGGGTCGCGGTCGTCGTCGTCGGGGTCGTAGTCCTTGTAGTAGGCAAGGAACATGTCGCCGAAGGAGGCGGGGCCTGAGGCCCATTCGCCACGGTCGATGCCGAGTGGCTCGACCAATGCGACGGGGTTGTTGGGGAAACTGAGTATGGTGCGGTCGGTGGCGGTGGCGTTCCTGTAGTGGCACACGGCGTGGCCGTCGTCGTCGAGCACCTCCAGCTTGACGGGCACCATGAGGACGGCGAAGTTCTCCAGCGTCCAATAGGTCTCCCAAGTTTGGTCGCCGAAAGGCTCTTCGAAGGGGTTGCCACGGAAGCTGAGCAGGAAGTCGAGGTTGACGCGCAGCTGGTATCTGTCGCGGTCGGGCGCGAGGGGCAGGTAGCCCGTCGTCATGTCAAACACCTTTCGGGTGGCCGCTATGCTGACTGCGGGGATGTTGGCCACCAGCGTCATGGCGCTGATGGTATTGGGCGCGACGTGGATCGTGCTGCCGTCGACGACGTATCCCTGGTTGGCATCGATGCGCCAGGCCACGCCGATGTCGGACGAGTCGGACAGCACGCCCTCGGTGCGGAAGAACCTGGCATGGTTGCCTAAGCTCACGTTGGCGACGGTGTCGAGGATACGCTTCACCGCGACGTAGAAGCCCACCAAGTAGGAAAACGGATAGGCGTCGCCATCGTGCACCAAGGCGAAGACGGTAGGCTGCATCGCTATCCCGCTGTGGTCGTAGTCGAGCCCGTCGGTGGCCAGGGTGTCCTCGGCGTCGTGCTCGAAGGCCACCTCAAACCAGCCGTAGGTCTCGCTGCCGCGCAGGTAGGCGTCGGTGCCTTTCCACACGGGGTGGTTGGCCAAGGCGTCGGCGTGGTCGCGGAGCCAGTCGATGTCGTAGATGTAGACCTGGGCGTATTTCTGCATGATGCGCAGCCCGAGCGGGCGCAGCACCTCTTCGAGCACCTCGCGCTTGGTGGTCATCGCGTCCCAACTGTCGCCGTCGGCCTCGAAGCGGTCGGCGTTGATGTAGAGCATGTCCAAGTTGATGGGCTGCTGTGTCTTGGGTTCGAGGAGCGAGATGTGGAGGTTGATGTGGGGTGCGTTGCCGAAGGCTGTCGATTCGAGGCAGTCGCGCACGATGTGCATTACGCTCTGCTTGCCTTTCAGGGTGAAGGGCACGCGGTTGAGGGTGCCGAAGTCGGTGAAGGTGAGTTCGGTGACGTAGGCCTTCGCGAAGCTGTAGGGCTCTTCGTAGACGGCGTCGTCAATGTAGCCCATCCAGTAGCCTTTCCCGTCGCGGCTGACGAGGATGGCGGCACTGGGGCGGTTCATCAGCTGCACCATCTGCCGGTCGCTCTCGTTGCTCACGCGGAGGGTGCATTTCGACGACTGCACCACGTCGGTCTTCCCGGTCTCCTGCCATTCGATCACGCAGGGGGCGTCGCCCTCCAGCTTGATCTCCACAGGGCGTGCGTCATAGCCTTCGATGTAGATGTCGATGTCCCAAAGCGTGTCGTCGAGGCTGTGGAAACGGGTGGTGTATGCCAGGCTGTAGCTCATTTTAGTTGAAAGTTGAGAGTTGAAAGTTGAAAGTTGAGAGTTGAGTTGAGTTGAAAGTTGAAAGTTGAAAGTTGATAGTTTGCAGTCGACTGATAACCGTCAATTGTCAACTATCAATTGTCAACTATCAATTGTCAACTGTCAACTGTCAACGGCTCCTCCTGTTGATGTTGGTCTGCTTGTTGAGTATGCCCACCAGTTCGCGGCCCTCGATACGGAATTTCACCTCTGACTTGCCGCCGCCACCTTCACCGATTAAGGCTCTCAATTTGTTCAATGGTGCAATCACTTCAGGGTTCGAACTTGCACCGCTGTATTCGCCCATCAGACCCAATGTGGGGCCGTAGACGAGGCCGCCGTTGGCGAACTTGGGGATGGCATTAAGGGCGGCGGTGAGGGTGGAAGCCCATGTGAGGGCCATTTCGGGGCCTACTATGGGGATGCCCGCCATCGATGCGGCGGCTGCGGTGGCCGCCACGGCGGTGTTGGACGTGGAAAGAGAGGCGTTGGCGGCTATCTGCGTAGCCGTGGCCGTTTCCTCCACCACTTGGAACGCCTTGGTGACTGAAGTGATGGTCTTGATGACATCGACCACGGCCTGAAGGCTCTGGAACAGGCTGATGAAGCCGTCGATGGTCTGCGTGAGCGCGTCCCATGCGTTGTCGGTGTCGGTGAGCGCGTCCTTGATGCTGCGGATGGAGCTGCCTATGCCCTTGATGCCGCCCCAGCCTTTGGTGAAGGTTTCCATCGGCTTTTTCTTCTGGTCTTTCTCGAAGCCTTGGAGGTTGAGCTGCGCATCGAGCACGTCCCTCATGGCCTGACGGTCGTCTTTGCCGTAGGCACGGGTGAGGTTGAGCATTCCGTCGTAGAATCGGGCTTTGGCAGCCAGCATCTGGCGGTCATATTGGTCTTGGGTGAGGGCTTGGTTGGCGAGGCTTGCCTTCAGGCTGATTTCGGTGTCGTCGAGGTTGCGCTGTAGGGCGGCGGCTTCGTCGTCGTAGTTGCCTTCGGCCAATTGCCTGCGTTTGTCGAAGAGTTGCTGCATGATGTCGGTGGCATCCTTGCCGAACTCGCGGTAGAGTTCGAGTTGCTCTTCAAGGTTGCGTTCCTCGTCCTCCATCACGAGCTTGTCGTGCTCCTTTTGGGTGATTTCCTGGTCGGCGAGGCTCATCGAGAGGGCCAGTTTCTCGTCGGCAAGGAAGTCGGCAAGCTGTGTGCTGCGGATTTCGAACTCTTTCTCGCGCTGGGCAATGTTGGCGTCGGCTATTTCCTGTTCTATCTTGGTGGTGTCCTTGCCGTATTTCCGGGCTATCTTTAGTTGCTCTTCCAGCCCCTCGATGGCCACTTTGCCCATGCCGATCTCGTATGCGTCCTTGTCGCCGTCTTTTTGGTACAGTTCCTTCAGGGCGTTTTCCTTCGAGCGTTGTGCTGCCTCGGCTGCCTTGATGGCTTCGTTGTACTGCTTGTCGAGTTCCCTTTTCTCCGACTTCGAGAGGGTGTCGTAGCGTTTCTTCAGGGCGCGCTGCTCTTCGTCGGTGAGGTCGGCGTAGCCCTTGTCTATCATGGCGCGCTGCTTCTTGGTGAGGTCGTCGTAGTGCTGCTTCAACAGGTCGAACTGGGCTTGGGAGAGGATGGCGGCATTGTCGGCGGCTGGTTTCGGCTTGGATTCTTCGTCGGCAATGTTCCCTGTTTCGATGTCGGCGGGGGTGATGGCCTCGTCTTTTTCCCTTTTGCTCTTCCTGTCCCATTTGACGGCCCACGTCACCGTGGTTTCCTTCCTGTCCTGTCTCTTCCCTTCGAGGATGTCCTTCTGCTCGGCGATGGCCTTGGCACGTTCCTCGGCCTTCGACTGCATCGAGGCCAGCCCTCGGTCGGCTGCGTCAGCGTCCCAAAGCGACTGGAGCTTGTACCAGGCACGCATGATTTCCTCGATGCCTGTAAGGACATAGTCCGATATTTGGAGCCATTTCAGCTTGAACCACGCGCCCATCTGGCCGAGCGACTTGTTGATGTAGTTGTGGACGCTCTCCCACGTCTCTCCCCAGCCGCTGGTGTTTCTCACCACCGTGGCGATGGCACCCGCAAGGAGCGCGATGGCCGACACGATGAGGCCGATGGGGTTGGCCTTCAGCACGAGGTTCAATGCGGCCTGCGCCGACTTCCATGCCTTGGTGAGGGCTATCTGTATCTGCTCCCTTGTGATGAGTACCTTCAGCCACAGTTCCTGAAGTGCCAACGACACTTTGCTTGCGTTGAGGGCAAGGGTCAGTGTGGTGATGGCGGCGGCTGCGCCGATGATGATGCCTCTGAAGTCGCTGATGGTGTCGATGACGTTGCCGAAGCCCGTTCGGATGTTGGCAAGCACGCCCGGTATCGCGCTCAGCACATTCGTACTGAAGTCGATGACGGCGTTGATGACAGGCTGCAACTGGTTGAACGTGTTGATCAGGAACTCGTTGAAGGTGTCCTTGAGTTGGTTGATTTTGCCTTCCGTGGTGCTTCCCGCGCTTTCTGCGCCTTTGTAGAACAGCGAGCCTTCCTCGGTGGCCCACTGGAAAGCCTGAGCCAGCATCTCAGCTGATATGGCGCCTTGGCTCATCTTCTCCTTCAGCGAGGCCATGCTTTCGCCCGTGTGCTCGCTGATGACGGCCAAGGGGTTGAAGCCCGCGTTGATCATCTGGAGCAGGTCTTGGCCCATCAGCTTGCCGGTGCTGGTGGCTTGGCTGAAGGCCAGCGCGAGGCTCTGCATCTTCTGGCCGTCGCCCATGGCGATGTCGCCGATTTGCTTCAGTGTGGCGAAGGCCTGCTCACCCGATATGCCGAACGACATCATCGTTTTCTGCGCCTCGATGAGGCCTTCCTTGTCGTAGACCGTTTCCTTGCCGTACTTCGATATGCGGGCAAACATATCCTCTGCGGCCTTGGCGTTGCCCTTGAACAGGGTGGTCAGGTTGAGCTTCTGTAGCTCGTTTGACGCGCCCACGTCGATGACTTTCTTCAGGGATTGGCCGACCTTGGTGGCCAATTGCGTAATCTGGTTGAATCCGATGGCAAACGTTGAGAGTTTGCTTAGTCCCGAACCCAACTTGTCCGTCTCGCTTTTGATGTGTTTGATGGCGCCGTTGAAGTCGTCGGCACTGATTTCAAGTTTCTTGAAACTGCCGTCGTCGGTGATTTTTACCCTAAATTCTACTGATCCAGTTGCCATATCAATAAAGTTTTATATATTTGCGGCGATGAAAACCTTGCTAATCATATTGTGCATCGTCTTTGCGGTCAAGTTTTGGCCCTACATCATCGCCTTTCCTTTTGCGATTGTCAAAGCCGTGTATTACATTGTTACCGGGCGCGACAACGACCCTGAAGTGGTCGAATTGAAAGAGGCCAAGAAGCGCGAGATGGCCGCCAAGAAAGCGGCTCGCAAGGAAAGGAGGAAATTCTTCTGGAGGCTTCCTTCGTCGCCCAGGGAATTTTTCCGTTGACAACTCCTACTTCATACCTCCTACCTCTACTCCAGCCCCTGCTCCCTTTTCACCTTCTCGAACCTTTCCCGGATCTCCTTTGCGCTGAGCTTTTCGCCCTCCGCCTCATTCCGCATTTCCCTGTCCCAAGCGAACTTCATCACGTCCTGTGGTTTCAGCCCGCGTTTGCTGTAGGGCTGGAGCATGCAGGTGCATTGCATCCTTGTGCGCTCCCATGCGGCGCGTTCCCGGCGTTGCTCCGCCTCGGCCCAGCCTTGGTAGACGGCCTGAAACTCAAGTGGGGTACACCGGCAGAAGTCGTCCACCGACATGCCTATGCACCCCACCGCAGTTCCGAAGAGGGTCAGGATGTCGGTTGGCTCGCGGGTGTCCCGCCCGCATTCTCCGTTTTTTTTTCTTCCTCTTCCTGTTTCATCGATGCGTAGAAGTCCGTGAGGGCTTTAGGATCGAGTTGGTCGGCAAAGTCCATCAGTTCCATGCCGAACTCCACGCCTTCGGCCTTCGACGCGCTGACGATGCAGCACCAAAGCAATATGACCAGTTCCGCCATATCGGTCGAGTCCATCTGGCTGACATCGTGCCCGGTCTCGCGCTTGAAGCGCAGCATCGCGCCCATCGTGACGCGGCAAGGGAATTGCTTCCCGTTGATTTCGATTTTAGTCATGGCTACCCTCCTTGCTTTTAACCGCCGCCGCCACCGCCGCCGTTTGAAACGGCTGTAACTGCACCGGTGTTCTCAAAGGTGACACTCCATTTCTCGTCATCGTCTGCCGGGCCGTCCTGCTCAAGGCTGGTAATGATGAAGTCGCCCTCGTATTGTCCCGCATTGGCACCTTGGTCGCGGTATTTGTAGCGCAACTTGACTGCGGCCTTGGAGAGCCACAGTTCCTTCAGGTCGGGGAAGCCGATGCTGGAGGCGGCCACGCCGTCATACACGAAGCCCTCGGCGGTAATCTGCTCCGAGAGGCTTTTCACATACTTCTCCTTCCATTGGCTCGCGCCGGTCTCCTTGGTGACGCGCTCGCCGGTTTCTGTCGAGTCGCTGATTTTGCAGCCCGTCGAGTAGCCCAACGGCTTGAAGGTGCCGCTTTGGACGATGCCCATAATCAGGTCGACTCCGTTTCTGTATCCACTCATTGTTGTCTGTTTTTAATGGTTCTTTAATAGCATAAATCCCATGACAGGTCACACAGCATCAATACAACGGCCACCGCAATCGTAGTGGCAATCCCCACTATCGCGATGTCCCCAAGTATCTCTTTCAAGCGTTTCCAGTTTATCATGTTCCTTGTTGTTTATAGAATCTTTAATCCGTATTTAATCACCATGTAAAGGACAATCACCGCCAGCAGCGTCAGGGCCACCGTCCAGCCCGTGCCAACCCCTTTTGCCGGGGTCGCCTCCACCACCTTCTCAACAGTTTCCGTCTTGATGATGGTGTCGGTCGTGTGTTCGCGGACGGTGTCGTGTATGATTCGGTCGCGCCACGAGGTGCGCCAGCGGGTTATCACGACCGTGTCTCCGACATAAACAAACACGCTGTCATGCACATACTCCGTGTCCGTGGTGCTTGTTACCGTGGAACTCGTCTCCGTGTGAGCCTCACTTTTTGTCGTCGCAGTCGTCGTCCGATTGCTTCTGCAACTCATCAAGCACAGGACAATCGTCGCTGTGAGGGCAACTATTAGCTTGTTTGATGGCTTTCTGTAGTCCATTGATGTTTCTGTTCAGTCGTTTGATTTCCACCTTCAGCGGCTCCACGATGAATTCCTGAAAGGTCTTCATCACGCTTTTGTCCGTGTCGGTCTTCATGCGTTCCACCTCGGCATTGGCCTTCGCAGCCTCCGCCTCGGCTTTCTTCACCGTCGCCTTCAGCGTGGCAATGGTCACTATCAGCGTACCGCCAAGAACCACATTAAGAACGATGCTCACTATCTCCATCCATGCGCTCAGCATATCCCGTACTCCTTTCTAACATCAAAGCACGGGCAGGCCTTAGTCCACTCGTTGCTGGTGATTTTGCCGTCGCCGTTCAGGTCGGGACTCAGGTCGCGGTGGCCGCATACATCGGCCCACGGGAAGCGTTTCCTGAAATCCTCCACATACGCCTTCAGCGCGGCCTTTTGCGCCTCGGTGCGCGTGTCGGCTGGTTGTCGGTTGGTATCCAGTCCGCCAACATACACAATGTGCCGGCTTGTACCGTTGTAGCCTTGTGCCCCATTGGTGACTTCCCAGCCGTCCACATACGCATCCTCGTTGTTCGGCACCAGACGCTCGACCGTGCCGTCAAGATGCACCATGTCCGTATAGCCGACTTGCTTCCACCCTCGGCCTTTCGGCTTTGGGCTGCAATGCATACGGCGGATGTCAGCGGCTGTCACCTCCCGTCCTTCCGGCGTGGCGGTGCAATGGATAACAAGTCGTTCTATACGGTTTTTCATGGTTCGCAGATTTTTACAGGTAAGTTGACTTTATTGTTTGCTAAATGCGCACGGCATAGCCGACACACGCGCTGAAGGTCGATTTCAATTTCCCGCTGGTCGGCACAGCGTCAACGGCAGCCTCGGCGAAGATCCTTGAGTGCTTGCCAATGTCGAAGGCCACGCCCGCCCCTGTATTGGCGGCAATGCCAATCTTGTATTCTGTAGAGGGGTTGTAAGACGCGCCCACCTGCACGAAGGCGTAAAGCGGACTGAAATTGATTACTGGCCCGGTCAGGACGGTGGCGTATCGGTCGAATCCGGCTTGAGGGACAAACCCGCTGACGGAAGCGGACAATCGCCATTTCCACAGGTTGCTCAGGGTTTTGCCGACAATGGCCTGAAGGCCGACATTGGAGCAGCCTTGCTGGTTGGCGTAGGTTACGGCCAGTCCAGCATCCCAGCCCTGAAAAACGAATTCTTGGACGGCGGGCATCTCAGCCTCCACCGTCTGGACAACAGTCGGGGGCTGGTAGCCGATGGCGGCTTCTGAGGCGTAGCCGGTTGCCGTTGCGGTCAGTACCGCAACCAAGAGCAGTGCGAGAATCTTGATTCTGTTTCTCATTTTTTTTGAATGTTTAAAGGTTTGTAGAAAAGGTTGATTGTTGTTAAGGCGTTGTCTGATAAATCACGACCACGCCCTTTTTGTCGTTGCGGATAGAGCTACCACCAGCGCGAACCAATGCGCTCATCACAGTACCGTAATAAAGGGCATCCTTTTCGTTCTCGAACAATTCGTGGTTGCCCATTGCACGGCTCACGCAGTCCTCCTGCCAGGCAAGACCGGCGGCTGAGGTCGTCGCAGAGGCCGACGAAGCCATTGATGCGCCGTTGGCGGCCACACGGAACACGCTGGAACGCATGTAGAAGTCAAAGCCGTACAAGCGGCCCAAAATGCCGCGTTGGGCGTTCACCGAGGCATTGAAGGCGTTGGCCTCGCTTTCGCTCAGGCTTGCCACCAGCTGGTTGTACATCACCGCGTCAAGCAACATGCAGCGGCCCGTCTGCGGGATGTCGTCGAGGTCGAAGAGGTTCTTCACTGCCAGCACATCGGCTTTGGTCATGGCTTGGCGGTTGCCTGTCGATGATGGCATGTGGGCTGGGGCAGCGGCTCCGCTGGTACCCACCTTGGCATAACCTGATGGAACCCATGAGAGGGCAAGGTCTATATGCGCTTTGTCGGCCAAGGCCGATTTCATTTGCTTCAGCACGCTCTCGCGTTTGTTGTAGGAGAGTTCCACGCGCTCGGCATCCTGAATGTGGACAGGATCGGTCGAGTACTCGTTGATGTCATAGGTCAGGTCATAGTCTTCGCGCTGTGCTGCCGTGGCCGGGAAAACCGAGCGGTTTTTCACGACGCTGGGTGCGCTTCCTGCGTTCGGCACGTGCACGGTCTTGTCCGTCACGAAGGCCGAATGGTCGATGCTTCTTGCGGCAAAGGTGTTGTCCGCAAACAGCAATTCAACAATGCTGTTGATCCAGATTTGGGTTTGAAGTGCCATTTTTAATCATTTTTTTTGATTGAACTTCTCGTTGAATTTCTGCTGATAGATTTCGGGGTACTTCGTCTTCAGCTCATAGAGACGGTCGGACTTGTCAAGCTCGTCCCAACTCATCTTGCACAGGTCGCCGTCGTCCGTCCCAGCGGGCTTGGCTTCCAAAGGATTCCTTTCCGGCAGCGCGGCCAGTGCGGTCTTCGCTGCCTCATGGTCAAGCTCAAAGAGCTTCTCGAATTGCGGTCTCACAGTCGCGTCGATGCGGCCTTTCTTCACGGCATCGTCGAGCAGCGTCACCGCTTCCTGCTTTCTGGCCTCGGCCTCGGCTAACTCACGCGCCTTCTCCTTGGCCTCCAGCGTCGCTTTTTGGGCCTTCAGCGAGGCAATCTCGTCATCCTTCCTTTGGATGGCATCCACGCAGGCCTGAGGGCTTGCGTTCTCGTCCAAGCCCAATTTAAGTGCGATTTCTTTTGGCATGTTATAGTTGATTTTAGGCCCTATTGCCGTGTTCGGCAAGTCGGACAGGTTAATGACTTTGTTGTCGTCGTCGTACAGTACCACCGTCGCGTTCGCGTTCGACGGGATGTCGCAGATAGATATTTCTTTCAGGCGGCAGCGCGTCACAGTGGACACACTCTGGCCGGGTTTCAGCATCTCCGGCGCGTCGCTCCATTCTATCGCGGTGAAGCCAATTGAGCAGGCATTCAAGATACCATCCTCGTATTTCTGTTTGATTCTTACGGCAAACTCGTCTTTTTCGTCAAACACAGGTTCGCCGGTCAATACACCGTTCTCGATGCGAAGGTCTTTCCAGTACCCTATTGGGAGTTGGGTGTTGATAGTGCCGTTCCAATCGCGGTTGTGGTTCCATAGCATAATGGGGTTCTTCAGGAAGGCCGACAGGTCGATGCCGTCCGTCTTCACCCAGAAGCCACGGCTGTTGATGCTTTCGTCGCTGATAACTATCCGTTTCATTGTCTTTTTCCGTTTTTCACGGTGCAAAAGTGCCGCCTTTCACACATACCGGCAAAAAGAGTGTACACGGTGTACACATTATTTTTTTATACGCCTGCACGTGCGGAATTTTGCGGCTCTAAATTCTATTTTTCACCATGAGCAACCGATCTGAAATGGCCGCAAAGAAGGCCCAAGCCTACCGACTTTTCATGGCGGGCTATACACAAAAGGAAATCGCCGACCAATACGGAATCACGGAGGCGACCGTCTCGCGGTGGGTCAATGCTGAAGGCTGGAAAGACCGCCTTTCCGAGGAGAAAACCTCAAGCGTGGAACTCGCCAATTCGCTGATGCTGTCGGCAAAGAAAATCACGGAGGCCATCATTGCCGAAATCGGCAAGCCTGACTACAACATCGATGCAGTGACAAAACTGTCGGACAATGTGGTCAAAATCATGGCCAGTGCCGAGCGCGTGGCCAACACCGTCAACCGCGCCACCGTCATCGATGTCTTCACCTCGTTTGACCGCTGGCTCCTTGAGCGTTCCAAGACCGACAAGACTATCACGCCGGAACTGCTGGCCGTCATCAACAGGCTCCATCAGGAGTACATCAACCACATCAACAACCGCAATTGATTATGGCAAACGCGGCACGGCGCAAACAGCAGGAAGCCGAGTGGCAGGCCCTTTGCGCTTTCATTCAGGAAAAGACACGCCACCTGTCGGGTAACGACAACGCATCGATACTCGAACGCGAGAAGCGTGTGGCCAGAACCAGAAAAGACTACGCCTCGTTTGTTGAAACCTATTTCTCCCACCTCGCCACCAAGCCAACCGCCAAGTTCCAGAAGGATGCCGCCAACTATGTCCTGAACAACGACCGCGCCCGTGCCGTTTTCGAGTGGGCACGCGGCCACGCCAAGTCCACCCATGTGTCGATGATGATACCCATGTGGATCCTGGCACAAAAAGACCACACACCCCTAACTATGGTGCTGGTGTCAAAATCGCAGGACTCCGCCAAGCAGCTGCTTGCCGACCTTCAGGCGGAACTGGAGAACAACGAACTCTACAAGGTGGACTTCGGCATCGGCAAGGGCGACGGCATCTGGAGCGACGGACGCTTCAGCACCAGCGACGGTTCCATGTTTATTGCGCTGGGCCGTGGCCAGTCGCCACGTGGCATAAAGAAATCGGGCCGCCGCGTCAACTACATAGTCATCGACGACATCGACGACGACGAAATGGTCTTGAATCCCGCCCGTGTCGAAAAGGCCACCGACTGGTGCCTCTCCGCACTGTACGGAACGATGGACGCGGGCCGTGGCCGCTTCGTGCTGGTAGGCAACCGCATCGGGAAGAAGTCCGTCTTGGGCAACATCGCCGAGCGTCCCGGCTTCCACCACACCGTTGTCAACATACTTGACAAGAAGGGCAACCCCACATGGAAGGAGAACTTCACCAAAAACGAGGTCGAGCAGATGCGCTCCGAAATCGGGGAACGCCGGTTCCAGAAGGAGTACATGAACAACCCCGTCAACGAGGGCACCATTTTCGAGCGCAAGTATATCCGCTACGGCAAGATGCTCCCGTTGCGCCAGTACCGCGCCATCGTCGCCTACACCGACCCTTCCTTCAAGGCTTCATCGTCCAACGACTACAAGGCCACCATGCTCGTAGGCATCACCAAGGAGGGAGCCTTCCACGTGATCCGCGCCTTCGCCGACCAGACCAAGGTCACAGTCATGGTGGGCTGGCATTACGAAATCCGCTCCTTCGTGGGCGACACACCTATTAAATACTATATGGAGGCCAACTTCATTCAGGACATGATTCTCGACGAGTTTAAGCGCGTGGGCAACGAGGTCGGCGTACAAATCCCCATCGTCGGCGACCGCCGCTCCAAGCCTGACAAGTTTGCCCGTATCGAGGCCATGCAGCCATTGTTCCAACGTGGTGAAGTCATCTTCAACGAGGACTTCAGGGGCGACCAAGGTTTTGAAGTACTCGAAGAGCAGCTGCTTTTGTTTGAGAAAGGCTCCAAAGTACACGACGACGCGCCCGATGCCCTTGAGGGTGCCGTTTGGCTATTGAGCAACAGAATACGAACCAGCGACAGCCGCTATGTGGTAGGCCGCCGCACAAACTGGAAATACTGATGTTTATCACCGTAGAAGAAATGCAGACCGTCATCTATGAGCATGTCATGGACGACATATCGGCCAACGATGATGCCACCGTCCAACAGTGCATCGAGGCCGCCGTCAGCGAAATGAAATCCTATCTGGCCAGCCGCTATGATGTGGCCGCCATCTTCTCCGCCACCGGCACCGACCGCGACCCGCTTATCCTTGAGGACACCAAGGTCATCGCCGTGTGGAACCTTATCCGGCTCTCCAACAACGAACTCATCTACGACCAATGGCGTGAACGCTACGACCGCGTCATCGAGTTTATGAGCAAGGTGTCCGAAGGCAGCATCACGCCCGCGCTTCCCATCGCCACCGATGAGCAGGGCAACCCCATCATCAAGTCACGCTTCGGATCCAATCCCAAGTTCAACCATAATTACTGATTATCATGGCCAATAAATTACAACAGATATTTATGGGACTGTCACACCGTGGCAGCCGCAGGGACGCATCGAATGCGTCTGTCCTTTCCCGGAAGGAAAAGCAAACCGTTCTCCGCGTCATTCGTCGTCAGGAGTCCATTGTTCGGCGCGACATCGCCAGTTGGCGTACCGCCCGCCTTGAAGCCACACGCCCCGACGAACCCCGGCAGCACCTTCTTCAGGTGCTATACGACGAAGTCATGCTGGATGCCAAGATGACCTCCCAAATAGGCATGCGCATCGGCAAGTCCCAGTCTGCCGACTGGTGTCTCAAGAAAGGCGACCAGAACGACGAGGAGTCAATGAAGGTTCTCACCGACAAGGGCCTTTTCGACAAACTCGTCAAGTTTATTGTCGAGTCGCAGTTCTACAACCATAGCCTCGTCCAGTTCCTGTTTGACCAGCAGGGCGACCCTGACATTGAACTCGTGCCCCGTGCCAACGTGTCTCCCGTCACGGGCCGCTTCTATCCCGATGTCTATGGCAACGAAAACGAGTTGTACCGCGACCGTCCCGACTTCGGCAAATGGATCCTCGAATTCTGCCCGGACAAACTCGACCTCGGCATCCTCAACAAGGCCACGCCTTACGTGCTGATGAAGAAATTCGCACTCTCGTGCTGGAGCGAACTTTGCGAAATCTACGGCATCCCGCCCCGCGTCCTGAAGACCAACACACAGGACACCGACATGCTCAACCGCGCCGAGGCCATGATGCGTGAAATTGGAGCAGCCGCCTACTTCATCATCGACACCGAGGAAGACTTTGAGTTTGCCCAAGCCAGCACCACCAACGGCGATGTCTACAAAAACTTCATCGCCACCTGCGACGAGCAAATCTCCCTGCTCAACCTTGGAGCCGTCCTTGGTCAGGACACCGAACACGGCAACCGCTCCAAGGAGGAAGCCTCCACCGACCTCATGGAAATCGTCGTCGAGGCCGACAAGCGCAAAATCGCCTACTACATCAACAAGGCCGCCATCCCCGCTATGGAGAGCCTCGGCATCATCCCGACCGGCCTCCGCTTCGAGTTTGCCAAGGCCACCGACACCGAGAAACTGTGGAAGATGGTTTTCCAAGCCTCGGCCTACTATGAGTTTGATGTCGAGTGGCTCAAGCAGACCTTCGGAATGGAAATCACCGGGCCGCGCATGAATCCGACCGGCTCCGATGATGGCAACGGCACACTGAAGGCGGGGAACTTCCATTTTTTCGACTGAGCCCCTTCTATGAGGGGCTGCACCAAGCCATTCAAGACCTCTACGGACAGGAGACAATAACGCTTTCAAACGGCGATAAAAACCGTTTCAACAAGGTTTCAACGGCGTTTCAAGATGCCGCCAAATGGCTCCACTCAAAGAAGGCTTTCACGCCCGAAATGCTCTCCGAGCCTGAACCCCTCGCGCTGATGAACGCCACCCATGACATTTTGGCCGAGGAACTGGGGCATCTTGAGCGCAACATTCCCGACGAGATGGCCCGCGCCTTGGACGAGAATATCTTCCTCTTTTCCGGCTTCAAGACCTACCACGAAATGAATGATGCCTCGCGCCTCCTGAAAGACGAGGACGGCGGCTTCAAGTCATTCGACCGCTTCCTTCAGGATGTGCAGGCCATTGATGCCTCCTACAACCAGAACTGGCTCTATGCCGAGTACAACTTTGCCACGGCAAGTACCCAAATGGCCGCGAAATGGGCCGACATAGAGCGAGACGGCGACGAATACGACCTGCAATATAGAACCGCCCTTGACGGCCTTGTGCGCCCCGAACACGCCGCTCTTGAGGGGATAACACTACCACCTTCAGACAAGTTCTGGAACGAGTACTACCCGCCCAATGGATGGAACTGCCGCTGCACCGCCGTGCAGGTACTGAAGGACAAGTACCCGACCAGCGATTCAGACCAGGCATGCGCAGCCGGTGAACGCGCCACCACACAGATAGGGAAGAACGGCCAGAACAAGGCCGCCATGTTCCGCTTTAATCCTGGCAAGGCTGGCAAGGTATTCCCCCCGAAGCATCCTTACTACAAAGCACCCGCCGAGGTGAAAAAGAAGGTGAACGCGATTGTGCTGACAATGGTAACCTCCAACGGCCTTCCTGAAGAAGTTAGACTCAGACGAAAGGAGATAAGCACCGAGGCCAAGGAAACACTCAGGTCGCAAATATTCCGCCATCCAAAATTGGATAAAAACATTGGTATTTCTGGAGGTGGTATTGATGAGTGGCTGAATCAACCTCATAAGCACTATGCTGAAAAGAATGAAATGCTTTTGAACATCAAATCTGTTATTGAAAAGTCTGATTACTTGGGAACCACAAAATACAAGGGAAGAGACTGTCATATTTTTGAAACAGAACTTTGCGGCGACAAAACATGGATAATCGTGACGGATGTAGCAGGAAGAGGATTGTCAATTCACAGCATTTCAGATGGTGAGGAGATTTTGAAAGACATAAAGAAACCCGTCTGAACTGGTTCTTGGAACTACAATCCAAGGCAACATTCAAACGGGTTATATCGCTGCAAAAATACAAAACTTTTCAATAACACAACAAAAAACTCAAAAAAATGAAAATCATCCCGATAATACTCGGTATCAAGTACGGCACTATGAGCCAGTACCTCAATTTGGAGCACAACCCCAACACACTCTATTACATAACCGACAAAGGACTGTTATATATAGGCGACGAACTCGCTGTACAGCCCGAATTCGTCGATGTAATCCCAAAGGCAGCTGAAAAAAAATGATTGACATCAAGAGAAAAATCCTAAACGACATCCGCGTGGAACTCTCCGACGAGTTTGACCGCAATTTCCAACGGAAGGCTTTCTTTGACCAGTCATGGCCGCCCCGGAAGATGCGCAACCCGAAAGGCTCCCTGCTCATGGTCACGGGCAAACTGCGCCGCTCCATCCGCTGCCGTGTCGATGCCGACAGTGTCGTTTGGGAAACCTCCGAGCGTTACGCGGCCATCCATAACTACGGCGGCACCATCACGGTCACGGCCAAGATGAAGAAATTCTTCTGGTACAAGCACAAGGCCACACGCGACGACGCTTGGAAATGGATGGCCCTGATGAAGGTCGGCACCCAAATCCGCATTCCACAGCGGCAGTTCCTGGGCGACCACCCCCAAGTCCGCAAGCGCGCCGAGGCCGTCATCCAGCGCAACCTCCAGCGCGCCGCACAAGACTTGCTGCGCAAAATCAAGTCCTGAAAGGGCTGCACCACCCGTAGGTCTGCGACCTACGGCATCCGCCCAAAAAAACACGAAGCCCCGACGAACCCAGTTCGCCGGGGCTTCCCTCGTCCCCCTTTTAAGGGGGCAGGGGGATTCACACGTCCAAAAGAACTTGAGCAGAACCGCAATAGTAATTGGTCGTGTAGCCTGCCATGTTGACCGCAAACAGATACCGCGCCGACAAATAGCTGTAGACGGCGTAGGAGCCACAGCGGACACCCACGCGGGTTTTCTTGCCCGCGCTGCCCCAGTAATTGGCCATGTAGCCGTAGCCGCACTCGCCTTTGCCAAAGCCGCCGCAGTACGACGCTGGCAACGGCGTGTTCGGCAAGCGGCGGCGCATATAGTTGCTCGCCCTCGTGACGATGCTCCCGGCGTAGCGGTACTTGTCCTCGAAGCCGGAAGGGAACTTCGTCCCGATGTTGACGCTGGTGTTGCCTTCGTTGACCCACTTTTCCTGGTCTGGCTCGATGTAGGCCTTCAGGGTGTAGCCATAACTTCCGCTCGACGGTGCAGTCTTGCACTCACCCACGATCTCGCAGCCTCCTCCCCAATAGGGGCCAATATCGCCGCTCATGTCGCATCCAAGCATCAAGCCGGTACGAAGCACGCACTCCACCGTGAAAGTCTCTTCCGTGCCGCTTGTGTCGCTGTAGGCGGCAAAACTCCCGGCTACAATCTTATAGACGCGGGCGTTCATGTAACCCTCGGCCACGGTTGGCGGCGTAAAGGTGGATGTGGTCGGGTCGGCGTACCACCACTCGCTGCCGTTGAACATGAAATGCTCCCCAGCCGCGATTCCAAACTCCACCGCGAACGAAACGGCAACCTGCGACTCCAAAGTCTTCATGTGCGGGCCGTAACTCGTCAGCATGGCGGCCATCTCAGCGGTCTTGTATGCGCTGCCGTCCTTATAGTATATCTTGCCGGTTCCGCCCCAGTTCTTGTATGTCCATTCGCTGTCGCCAGATGCCTTGATGCGGACACCGCCCCTGGCAAGCCACTGGTCTTCGTTGCCGCAAGCGTCAACGGCAGTGATACCGCTGCTGAAGCGTCCATACGAGCAAAGGTATTTCGTGCCCAAGGCCGTCTCCACGCAGCGCAGGAAGGTGTTCCTGGCGTGCCAACCGCCCTCTGCAACCGGGAAAGGTGCCGTGGCATCGTGGTTGTTGGCACGGGCGGTGGTCTTGGTGGAAATCTGACTGTAACCGCTGGTCGGATAATGGCCGTCATCGTAAAACATAGCGCAATTCGGGGCATAGCCTTTTCTGCCTCTCACGCCTGTAAGGGTTGAGGGGTAGTTGTAGAAGAAACTGCGTATCTTGGTCACGCCGTCCTCGCTGATGGCCGTGGCCGGGCTCGGGCAGATGCCCGTGGGCTTCAAGGCGAAAGCCTCCAAGTCCACACCGTCCCACACATTCGCCTTTGCTCCAAGGATGCCGTTCCATTCCTTGCCGCTGGCACCGACCAAGTTGTCGAGCAGATACACAATGTCCTTGCGCCCGATGAAGATGCTGTATTTCGTCTCGGTCGTTTCCCAAGGCATTAGGTAGTGAGTGACTTCCGTGTCGGCGGCCTTGTAAAGCGTCGGATGCGTCAGTTTCTTCACTCCGTCCACCGTTTCGATGCTGCACAGTGCCAGGAACGATTCGGGGTCGTAAGCACCGGCGGCGCAATATTGCTCCGTGCAGGCAGCGTCGGTGTAGAGCGCGTTGGCCATGCACTCGTCACGCATCGCCGTGGTGATGCCCACAACGGGTGCCCAGTTGCCGTAGATGTCGCGCAGCCAGTTGTTTTTCTTCAGCTCCATGACAGGCCGCTTCTTTGTCTCGCCTTCCACGGCGGTCATGTCCACAAGGAACGGTCTCCAATCCAAGGCCCACTCCTTGTTGCCGAAAACGGCCAGCGCGTCTGGATTGTCCTGGTCGACGGGACTTGCGGTGTTTGCGTTGCCCAGCCATGCGCCGACGCAATAGAGGGGCTTGGTGTACTTCAACTCGGCCAGTTCAGCCGCTGCGATGTTGAAGTCATTCAGCAAAGCCCTCACTGAATCCTTGAATCCGCGCATGTAGGAAATGACAATCGTGCCGGTGGCCCATTCGCCGCCGACCACCTCCTCTGTACCCATGTCGTTGGGCAGTTTCCCCGTCGGGTTGATGGAGTGCGTACCCGTGACAGGGGTGGCAATCTGGTAGTCCACATACAGCCCGGCAAAGGCCGTCGCTGGCGTGATCTGCTCCGTGCTGTCGTAGGTCAGCTTGTAGCCTTCGAGGATCATGCCATCGATGTCGGAGCGGATGAGGCCGTCGCGCATGGCGGCGTAGGTTCCAGTGGTCGGCAGGCTGGCCGTGTAGCGGTAGCCGCTTGTGGCCTCGCCTTCGCCTTCCACCACCTCGCCCTCGATCTCGGTTTCCGTCCATGTCAGGCCGGTCAGCAGCTGCGCGGCAATGTTGCGCTCGTAGGTACCGCCGCCTTCAGGGTAGATGGTCACGCGGTCGAAGATGCCGCCGTTGCCCTGCTCGATGCCGCGCAGCACGATGCAGGTCTTTCCGTTCACCGTGGCCGTCTGGAACTTGCTCGTCAAGGCACTCACGGCCACCACCAGTTCAGCGGGCGACACAAAGGCGGTGAACTTGTCATAATCCTTAGACCAAGCAAGGTGGGCGCATATCGACGACAAGTTGGCATCCCCGGCCATCTCCACAACCATGTAGCCCTCGTCGGGAAGGTAGAAGCGTTCCGTGTGGCCCGTGAAGGTGTGCTCGGTGACTGCGGTCACCTCACTACCCACGGCAGGCAGCGTGGAGCAGTGCCACACGCCGATGATGGTGCCGTCGCCCACCTTCAGGTTGTTGCCTTCCGGGTCGGTCAGCAGGTATCCGTTGTTCTTCGCGGCTGTGCCGTATTCCCCTGCCTCGCATTTCGGGCAACGGATGATGCACAGCTTGTGGCTGCCGGTTCCGATGGTTCCTCCGCTCACTGCACCCGTGATGTAGCCGCTTGTTTTGCCTGAAGCCCACGCCGACGGGTCGAGGGCGTTGGCCTTGTTCCAGCGCATGGCGTTGATCTTGAAGGCATGTGCCTCCGCGTCGCCGCAGCCGCCTATCAGTTCAAGCAGCAGCGCATCGCGGCTGCTGTCGATGCTCTCGTCGCCCGCCGTGGAGCGGATGACAAATTTGTCCTTCACCGTCACGCGGTCGTTAAGCGAAACAAGGTCGCCAGCCACCAGTTCCTCGTATGTGCCCTTGGTGTTGGCCTTAGCGTCAAACTTGGCCTTTCCCGCTGCCGAAAGGTTCTCAAGGTCTTTGTCGGCCTTGTCCTGGTTCAGCTTCTTACCCATTTCCGCGCTGAGGGCTTTGGCCGCACCGCCTTGGTTCAGGTTGTTCACCACCTCCAGTTCACCGGCTGCGCCTTGGTAGCCGCTGTTTCCACGCATGGCTTCAAGGAAGTCTGCCTCCGTGCCGGTGTTGCCTTGGGCCAGCCAGATCTCGTAGGCCGACCGCCCTTCGTTAAGATAAACCGCCTCTGCCATCACGATAGGATTTTAATGGTTGAAATCTCGCCAGCCGATTGGCCGACCACTATGCGCACGAATGTCCCCTCTGGCAGGATGCTGTCGTTCCACATCTGCTCGCCTTGGTTGGCCTCAAGCGCGACCACCGACTTTGGGATGTCCTGAAACACGCGGCCCTCGACGGACTGCTGGAGTTTGACGGTCTCGCCGCCTGTGATGCCGGAGAACATGGCCACGACAGTCATGTTTTTCCCTTCCTTCTGGAAACCCTCCGAGGTGTATCCCTCGGCAAGGCTTTGGTTGATTTCTTTTACATGCAAATTGCTCATCGTTTTGTTGTTTAGGGGTTGGTTGGTTATACTTTATAGCTCGTAATGTAGCGCATGGCATAGCACTCCGCGCCCGGCAGGTCGTTCAGCTTGAAGAACGACTGTTCCTTCAGCGGGGTGTATTCCGCGCCTTCAGCGAAATAGCCCTGCAAAAGGCGGTGGATGTCGTCTGTCAGGTCGATGGTCTCCATGCTTTTCTCCTTCGATGCACTTGGAGCGTGTGCGCTGCTGCTGTTTTTGCGCTTGTTGGCCACGGTCAGCACAACGGTGGCCTTGGCATGTTCGTTGCCGTCCGTCAGTGGACGGATGTCGACATCCTCGATGTCGATAAGGATGCAGGGCCATCCCACCGACGGCTGCTCCATCCCAAGCTGACCCCAGTCCTTGTCGATGTACTTCACATTCGGCAGTTCGTGGGACAGCATGTCCTGAATGTCTTTGATGATGGTTGATTTTCTCATAGTCAAAATAATGAAAGTTGGTTTGGATCTTCTTTTTCGTTTTCTTCCTCTTTGAGGACGGGAGTCGCGATGTAGCGGAGCATGGTGCGGTAGCACATGGGATAGACCGGGTTCACATACAGCTTCCACACCTGCCTGTAGCATTTCGACTGGTCGCCCAGCTCGTAGTGTTCCTGCACGATCTGGCACACCAGCCCCACGCGCCTCATGTAGTTCCTATTGCTTCTCTTCCGTCTCATAAGGCTTTATCGTGATGTTGATTTCGGTGTGTTTGGCCACACGCCCGCTGCCGTTGCACACGGGGCATGCGCTTTTGAAAAGTGCCCTGATGGTCTTTTCCTTGCCCGTGCCGCCGCAGTTGCGGCAAATCTCGATTCTGTCGGATTTGTATTGTCTAACTTTTTCCATTGCCGTTGTCTTTTTGAGTGTTCTTTTTCATTTGTTGCAGTTGGTAGTCGTGCATCGCCTCACGGTGTTTCTTCCGTTCGGTGGCCCACGACTCGCCTGTCCGTTCACCAAAACTGCCGAATTGCTCCTTGGCTTGCCTTTCCCTCAAGTCGGCGAAAGCATTGCCCTTTTCGCCAAGGTAGTCCGTGAATGCCTTCATCACCATCGGCGTGTTCAAACCGCCGTACACCTGTCCGGCTTCGCCGTTTGCCAAGCGGTCGGCCACAATCTGGATGTCGGCAAGGTTCACGGTCATGTCGTCGTCTGTCAACAGTTTCGCCACATTCTTGGCCAGCATCGCCATCGCTTCCGGCTTCATCGGACGGGCCACATTCACCATATCCTCGACAATGGTGAGGTGGGTCAGTATCAGGGCCGACAGGCTGCGCTCGTCAAAGTCCTTCACGAAGCGTCGCACGCTCACCTGTCCAGTGCTTTGCACCGACTCAGCCGCCGTGGTGATGTCGCGGTCAACCGCTGCAATCACCGCCACCGCGCCCAAAGGGATACCATCGGTGTTGTCATATAGCCGTAGTGCCACGGGGCAATGCCGTAGGTTTTCCCGTGTCGTTGCAACGGCCCGGTTAGAGGTTGTCGAAAGCTGCTTTCCTTCTGGCATGGTCGCTGTTGTTTTTGAGGTTCGTGTAGATGTTCTCAAAGTCGTGGTTTAGTCCATAGGGCATGAAGCGGTTCTCGAAATACCATTGGTTCTTCATCTCGCACACCGCCTGAAGGAACATCTTCAGGCTGCCGATGCGCAGCGCGTCAGTCACCAGCACCGTGCCGCCTTCCGAAAGCCGGTCGCTTATCTTAATCAGCAACTCCTTCATGTGCTTGAAGTCGGCGGTTGAGAAATTGCCGCTCGGAGCGTAACTCACACCCTTCTTTGCGCGGTACACCTCTTCGAACACCGTCAAGCCTTCATACACCGGCATCGGTGCGCCCGTTGCCTCGTTCTTGGCATCTTTGATGCTTGCAAGGATAAGGTTCACCAGTTTGATTTTGTCGGTTTTGCGCATCCGCGAAACCGTGTCCATTATGCCTTCCATTGTCTCGTTCATGGTTCTGTCGTTTTCATCACTCCGTTACTGATTCGCTTTATGGTCTCCCGTGCGCAAACGGGGCAGGTGTCGCCCCATTTGCGCCGGTCGAACTCTTCACCGCAAACCGGGCATTTCGCCCAGATTTCGTGGTTCAGTTTCGTTTTTGCCATACTGAGACCTCCTTAGCATTCCGTCATACCAAGCGGAACGGGAACCCATTTGCCGCTGTCATTTTTCACCTCTGCACGGATAAACTGTTTGCTCTTGGTGGGTGCATAGCTCTCCTCGATGATGCGCACACCTTCTTGGAACCGCTCGTTTCCGCTGTCTTGGGCCATCTTGCGCAATTGGAGCACACGGCTTGCCTTCAGGTTGCCAGCTTGGTCGCGGCTCATTAGGCGCAACACAGCCTGCACCAAGGCGGCACTGTCATCGTCTTTGGCCAGACTGCCCAGATACTCCTTCACGATGGCGATGCCCTCGTTCACCGTGTCTTTGTAGTTGTCAAGTTGGTACTGGCCGAGGGTGATTCTTGCCGTGCCTTCGCTGTTGGTGAAGGTGTGGCTGTGCTGGTTGTCTCTTACGCCGAAAATGTCGGCCTTCAGTTCCAGTGCCGTCTTGAAATTGCTCATCACAAGCTGCTTCCTTTCGGTGATGGCTTGGCTGATGTCCCGCAGTTGCGGCATGGACGAGGCTATTGTCTCATCCACCAGTTTGGCGTATGCCTCCCTGTCCGATTTCTTCTTTGCCTCGGCCTCTTTCTTGGCTTGGGCTTCCTTGAACGCGGCGAATTGCTCGGCCTCCGCCGCCGTCATTTCTACTGTCTTTTTCTCGTTGTCCATTTTGAATGATTTTTAGGTGATTATTGTTGGTTGTCTTTATTGGTGTATCGTATGCAAGCCGGTTGGTTGGCTTTTACCTTCAGGAGGCCATTGGCGGTGCGTCCGCTTTCATGCGCTTTGCAGTAGTAGGTGCTTTTGCTGTAGTCGTGCCGCACACGGTTGTCGCATGTTCTGCACGTTTTGCCCTGCATGATACGGCGCACACGCTCGTCGGTATAGTCTTCTATGTTGAACAATGTGCCGTCCATTTATCCAAAGATTTCTGCATTGAATACCGCGTCGAGCCTCGCCAGTAGAACTTCTCTATTGCATGAGTCGCAGCATACACCTTTGGCCACAGGCATTGCATTGTTGCCAAATTCCTCCTTCGTTTCGCCGCATATCACGCACTTGATGAAATGCCCCTGTGTTTTCATTGCTGGCCCTCCTCCTGTTGTTTAGGCTGCGTTTCTGAGCCAATGATGCCGTCGATGTACTTTCTCTCCGTCTTGACTATTTTCGTTTTTGCAACAAGCCCCTCTGAGAGGTGTTTCTGTACGGCGGCTTCCATTTTCTGTCGCTCTTTGTCGATGAGACTTTTTAGGTCATCCTCATCCAAGGACATCACACAGTAAGTAAGCGCATTTGTCCTCTGTTTCCCGTCGCAGTAGCCAGCGACTTTGATTGTCGTGAAGACAATCTCCATTTTGTTTTTTTTCTTTGCCATTTTTAATTGATGTTTAATTGATTATTGATTAGTGTTTATTGGTGTGTGTCCGTATTTCGCCGCGCCTTCTGGCCAAACGGTGTATGGCTCGCCACCACCGAAACGGCTCTGGGGATAGGCCCGGTAGCCCTCGACGAAGATCTTCACGAATGCATCGTATTTCACGCTGTCGGCCACCGCTCCTTTAGGATTGCTGCCGTCGGCATGGCTGATGAAGATGAAAAGCTTCGATCGGAACTCGTCGCGCAGCCGCTTGTATTCGTTATAGGTGAGGCCCGTGTATTGCAGTGAGTCGATGATGACCACCTTGGGCGACCGCTGTTTGCGCAGACGCTCCTTCAGGTCATCGATGCTTTCGCCGTCGAGCAGCACGAAGTTCCGCTTCACATCACTGAAGCCCACGTCCTCGATGGCGTGGCGCATCGACAGGCTCAAGCCTTCCTCAAGGCTGTCGTATGCCACCCGCACGTGCTTGGCCAGTGCCTTGGCCAACTGCAAGGCGAAACGCGTCTTACCGTTTGCCGACCCTCCCCAGACAATCCAGCTGCCGGTGAGTTCCACTTCGCCAAGCGCGTCGCCCAGCCCGCCTTCAAGCCGGTAGGTCGTCGCCTTGTAACTCCGTATGTCGGTGATGGTGAGAGCGCGTTTCATCAGTTCAGGGAATATTCTCGTTTCAGGGTGGGCAGACTTGCCTTTGCCTTTGCCGCCGTCTGCTTGCGGCAGAATTCGTTGTATATGCGCGTCAATTCGCCACTGGTGATCTCGTTGAAGCTGTCACGCCCGGCAGCGCGTGTGGCGATGCTCTTGGCATAGTCCACCGAGTATTTCAGGCCGCACAGCTCGCCGTATGCGCAAATGGCCTTGATGACACCCTTGCGCTTCCTGTCCATCTTCTCCCTCTTATCCGTCCCATTGGTCTTATTCGTCCCATCTTTCGGCCTCTCCTGCGCCTTCCTCGTGTATTGCTCCAGCCTACGGATGAGGTTCATGCACTCGATGAAGGTCAACTCACTGGTGTGGGTGGTGCGCCCGCCGGTCTCGTCGCTTACGAGGTCGGCCACGCTGTCTTTAAGGCCCAACTCATTCAGGAGCCAGTACAGCTTGCGGTTTTGGTTTATCGTCCTCTGGTCACTCATGGTTGTCGTCTTTTTTATAAGTCCCATCTGTCCTATCCCTTCAGTCCCGCGTCCCGCGTCCCGCAGTCCCGTGTCCCTTCAGTATCGCGTGAACCTTACGACGCACACGGCGCAGGTCGCTCTCCGAGTCGTTGATCACGATGTCGATGTCCCTTGGGTCGGTCACGCCGTTGGCCTCGCACACCGCCGTGATGTCGGCTGCGCTCACGCCCTTCAGGGTGACGCACTTCCTTCCCACGCGGCTCCAGATCTCGTTGTAGCCCTTCCTGTTGGCCTTCACTCCCTTTCGGATGCGGAGCTCAAGGTGGCTCGTGGCCACCATGAGCAGGCCGCATTCGCCCTCAAGGGCATTATAAAGAGATATGAAGAAATAGAGTACCTTGTCGCTCAGTTTGTCAGCCTCGTCGAGGATGAGCAGCGGGGCTTCCTGCATCTTCAGGTAACGAACAGCCTCCAGCATCATCTCGTTCACGCTCAATCCGGCTGCGTCGCGGCCCATCGCCTGCATCAGCTCGTTCAGGAAGGCCTTGCGGTTCCAATATTCGTTGCAACACAGCAAATACACCTGTTTGTGTGCGTTTGTGTATTGCTTCAGGGCAAAGGTCTTGCCGCTGCCCGCGTCGCCCGTCACGGCCATGACAAGGGCGTTTTCTTGAACATCTGACAGAATCCGCATCAGGGTGGTGAAGTCGCGGGTGGCCACGGCGTTCCATTTCTCGTCCTTCCAGCCGATTTGGGCCGCCACATTGCGCCACATGTCGTCCTTGATGAGTTCCCACTTGCCGTTCAGCATTTGGCTCACGGTGGCCGCGCTCACGTTCTTCAACGAGTTGGCCGCCTTCGCCTGGCTTTCGTAACGCTCGCAGTAGTTGCGCAGCGTGTTCACGATTTGTTGTTTCTTGATGTCTTCCATATCTCTCTATTTTGAAATCTTTGATTCGACGTTAGTCAATTGATTAGTACATGTCGTAGAAATTGTCGTCCTCGGCCACCTCCACCGTCTCGAAGTGGGCGGCCTGAAGCCTCGCCTTTGCCTTGGGCAGCTTGTGCTGGCCACGGCTGTCGGTGATGAGCAGCTTGCCCAAGGTGGTGTCTCCAATCATATCATAAGCCGTCTGTCTGTACCCGTTCATCTCATCGGTCAGTTCCTGCTCCTTGCGGCGGTTGAAGTCCATCACCCGCTTCAATTCGGCAGCGTCACCCTCGGTGCGCTCGGCCAAGGCCATCGGCTGGATGTATTTCTCCTCAAGCACGAACTGGAGGCTCTCATCCTCGCTGACGGCCACGGCAAAGTGCGGGTTTTCGGGGTCGTAGCGCAACTGCCAGCGCGTCGAGCCGTACTTGCGGAACCGCGTGTCAAAACAGTCGTAGTCCATCTTGCGCCCGCCGATGGTGCAGCGTATGCCGCATCCTTGCAGCAGATACCGGCGTTCTCCGGTGCTTTCGCCGAAGGCCATCAGGTATTGGGCCATGCTCAACTCCTGAAGCCCATCGGCCACAAATGCGGCCACATACGCGGTCTCCAACTCGGCTCGCTCGGCCTGTATGAAGCCCACAATCTGCGCAATCAGCCCGGCTTTGTCCGGAAAATCCTTCTTCCTTGCCGAAAGCGACTCCACGTTTGGCTGGCTGTCTTTTTTGCTCGTGATGCCGAAGCCGCTCCAGTTCTCCTGAAACTGGCAGTATTTCTTGTTGAAATAGTTGAACCAAGGCTCCACCGGTTTCGTCTTCGCGTTCTTCACGCGAGCCGGTGTCACCTTGTCCGCCACTGTCACGTAGGTCGGCATCATCGCCTTCTTTGCGAAATTGTCGCTCTGGATCTGCGCCGCGCGATACATCTTCCCGAACAGCCGCTCCGTCTCCCTCTCCGCGTTCCGCAAGGCCTCCCTGATGAGTTCGGCGTTCTCGTTCTTCCCGATGGCAAAGCCTATCGGGTATTTCGTGCAAGCGTCCAAGACCACCTCCAATGTCAACCGGTTGGCATAGGTCACCACGCCGTTCTTGTTCCGCTCCTGATACAGCAACTCCACATCCCAGCCATCCAACGTCCAAAACAGCAGCGGGCGCGTCGGCGCGCTGCGCTTCACCTGCATCGACCTGCTCGCCCTGTATTGCTCTCGTCCTCGACGGTAGCCGTAAATGAGGTCGTCGCACTTGTCGCGCCACACCGCCACCGCCGAAGCCGTTATCTTCTTCCACGGGCTCGCAGGCGGCTCGCCTGCATTGTTCATCTGCTCCGCCACCATGTTATAGAGCCGCGCCACCTGCTCGTTGTCGAGGTTGCGCGGGTCGCTCATGAAGGTGACGAGCATCGCCTTCTGATTCTCGTCGGCCACCTTCGCCGCATTCTTCGAGCCGGTGGTGTACGCCTTGTGCACAAGGCTTGCGTAGCCCTCGGCAACGAAACGGTCGTATTTGCGCTCCAGCGAACGGGCGTTCACCGGCAGCGTGTGGGGCCATTTCGTCAGGTCGAGTTCCTGCACGGCCTCGCTCATCTCATCCCAACACCGTGTGGCCCAGTTGCCCAGAGCCTTGCGTTTCGCGTTGCGGCTCTCCATCAGGCGACCGACGGCCTCAAGCACGATGGCGTTGGTGTAGTATTCCCTCCGTTTGTCGGCGGGCAGGTGACGGTCGTCGTCAATCATGTAGTCCTCGAAATACCCGGAAGCCGTGGCCGAGTGTTCAATCAGTCCCTCCAGCACATTCTGCTTTGCCGCTTGGCGCACATTGCCGACCTTTTCTGTGATGGCCCGCTTGTAGCGGTCGGGCATCGAGTCGTAGGCCACCAGAGCGGGCGTGTTGCGGCAGGCGCGGCGCACCACTTGGATGTCGCCACGGTTGGTGAGGTTGCGATAATTGGTCGCACTCATCACGCCTTGGTCAATCATCCATCCGGCTTCCACGGTCAGTATGTTGTTGTAGTACTGCATATCTTCTTATCTCTTTCTTTGCTGCGGGAGCAGGGCTCGAACCTGCGACCTCCGGCTTCAGGGTCCGGTGAACTACCGACTGTTCCATCCCGCTTGTCATTCGACGCTTTTTATCCTTCCATTTCGTCAAGCTGGGCCAGCAGCAAGCTCAACACTTCCATTTTCCCGATGATCCTTTCCCTTTCTTTGCAAAGGGCGTGGCCAGGGTTCGTTATCCTTTCGGCACCTATTGCGTCCTGCACCTTGGCTTTTCTCTCTTTCAAGCCGTCAAGCAGCTTTTGCATACTCTCTCTCATTTCACGGCCTCCTTTCTGGCATCCTTCAACAATGCCACGACCATCACAGCGCAAATGACAGCGGTGCCGATGTGCCACCACGCGCCTTTGAAGATTACTCCGTAAATGCACCCAAGCCCGACCAGCGCAAAGGCAAAGGCTTGGATTTTTCCTGATGTGTAAGTCAAGTTTTCCATTTTTACTCCTTTTTTATTAGTCAATTATATTTCGATTTCGATTGCGCCATAGTTGCGAATAGCCATCGTGCGGATCTTCCTCGCCGTTTCCGTGTCGCTTTTCCCACGTATAGCCACACTCACCGTGTGTTCGCTCACTCCGAGCAGTTGGGCGATTGCTTTTCCAGTTCCTTTTTTCGTGTGCAGTTGCTTTGTCATATTTTTTCCTATATTTGTCGCGTGGTTCAATGATTGAAACAACGCTGCAAATATAGAACTTATTTCAATACAATAGTCAAAAATATTGAATTTTTATAGAATAATATGGAAAAAAGAATAGATAGGTTTGATAAATACATGAAATATAAAGGCTTGAATGATAATCAAGTTACTATACAATTGTCTTTATCTGTGGGTATTATTGGAAAATCAAGGAAAGAAAACAGGGATTTGTCCAATTCTGTTATAGAAAAGATATTGAACTTCTATACTGATTTGGATCGTAATTGGCTCCTAACTGGTGACGGCGAAATGTTGAGGCATGATGTTACGGACTCAAACACCACTGTCATAAATCCGCCACAAAAACCGACGGCCAACAGTATTCCGCTGGTTACACAATCCGCCGTGGCAGGTTTCGGCAACATGGACTTTATGATAAAGGAGGCTGATGTGAAGGCCTACTATGTCATTCCCAAGTTCAACCACTGCAAGGTTGATTTTATGATTGAAATCAGCGGATCTTCCATGTACCCGAAATACAATTCAGGAGATGTCGTGGCCTGCACCATTCTCCATGAGCGCAGTTTCATACAATGGAACAAGTGCCACATTATTGCCACCCGTGAGCAGGGCATTTTGTGCAAGCGGCTCCGTCCGTCACAGGCTGAAGGCTGCATCACGGCGGTATCCGACAATGAAAACTACCCGCCTTTCGACATACCCGTTACCGACATCACTGGGATAGCCCTGGTTGTCGGAGTGATTAGATTAGAATAACCACAAAATCCTCTAAAATGACTACCTTTATCATTATTGCTGTATTGGTTGTCGTCTTTTTTCTCATAGGTATCCCAAAGGGTAATAAGAAAAATGAAGCCGATGCAAATTCAACCTCTGCACCCACAATAAACTTGAATCTCTCAACTGCATCCAATGAGGAAGAAAAGTATCACGAGCCCATCAAGCAGGTAGATGATGGATGGGTCATCAATCCTGACACTCCGTTTGAACTGACTGTTTTGGGTTGCGATCTTGAAACCGCCTCATTGGTGCGCGACTTGTGCAACAAATACGACAGTCAGGCAGAACATGAATTGCTTTCGTTGCTCGCTACAAATAATATCAGAATAAAAGAGATAGAGGCATATAAAAAGAAATATGCTTCGTTATATTTCCAACGGATTGAAGAATTGAAAACGACTTCGGTAGAGTATTTGAACGCTGACCCCAAGGACAGGGCTGGTTTGCTTGATGAATTTAGAGTTACGGCCCAAGATTGCCTTTATGAATTACCCGATTATGATGTTTACAAGTTATTTATTGGCGAGGATATTACAGTAGATGACGACCTACTGCAACGTTACGGCTTTGATTGTGTGGAAGCATATCTTTGTTATTATAGCAAAATCGGTTCTGTTGTTACCATACCCAAAGACGCATATTATCGTCCAACATTTGAAAAGATGGTAGAAAAAGGGATGGCCATTCGTGGGAAAGACATCCCTATCACTGAGATTCTCAACGCTCAAAACCTAAAGACACTTAATGCCATCGCAAGCAATCCAGATAAAGAGTTCAAGCGTAAGAATCAAGCTGTTGAATACATATTGGGAAATAATGAATCAATAGATCAAATAGGTGAGTACATTGCTTTTAGGGAATTGTTTAAACTCATGCCATTGCCAAATGAATACGATGGGATAGACCTTGATTCGATATATAGGATTTGGGAATGTCATAGGATTGAAATACAGTTGTTAATGCGTACATATAACGACTCAATATATCAATGGAAGCGTTTCCAGAAAGATGGAGAAACCAGAAAGCAGCTTTACAAATCATGTAAGGTGAATTGCTTAAACGACAAATGCAAATGTGCCCAAGACAGAATGAAACAGACGTATTCAGTTGAAGCTCCACCTAAAACACCCTGCCATATTGGTTGCTCATGCTGGCTTAATTATGAATAGGAATCTTGTACTCGTATTTTTATTGGCAGATTTTTATTTAATAAATTGATTATCAATAATATAATTCTATATTTATTTGCATAAAAGCATTAATATAGGGATAAACTCGCGTTATTTTGCTGTATTATGTGGGTAAAGTCAAGGTGTTATTTTTCAAGTTTTGAATATCCAATTGAATACCCAATTGAATATCCAAAGCCATTTTTCGGGTAAAAAGTACCATTGAAATAGGCATGAAAAACACCTTTCAAAGGGTGTTCAAAGGCCCTTCAAAAGGCGTGTGCAGCACATCATTTTCGTGGGGTCACGAAAATGGTCTAAAACCGTTATTTTTCGGGCGTTTCAGGCCGTTTTTGGCATAAAAAAAGCGGCTTCTGGCCGCTCTTACTATAATCGGTTATAATTGGGTTATACCAACCGGCATCCCAAATTATAGCAAAATTATGGCAAATTCAAGGAGATTGTACTTTTCATTTTTCCGCATTTTTCCGTAAAATACACAAAATCAGCGTTTTTATTGTTTGGTTTTTGTATTTTTTGTTTTTATCCCCTTATTGACGTCCCTTTGTTTCGTATATACACTTTTATTGTATACGAATAGCGGGGGCTTCGGCATTGCTTATCCTCGGACGACGGGCAATGCGAGAGCCTACATGAGCGGGATAAGCGATAGTTTCAGACTCCCGCGCTTTTTCTTTATGTTTCAGGGTAATAGACGATTATCGTGTGGCATTGGGAGCCTGCCGCAAACATAAAGGTCAAACGATGAAGAAATTCAAGATGAAACCTAAAGTACTGATTGTTGTTTTGGCCGTCATGGCCATGTTACCCATCGGCACATTTGCACAGGAAGGCCTGTTCCAGCGCGGCGTTGGCGATGGAAACGGCAGCACCAATGGCCTGATGAACAGAAGCGAAAGCACTGTCGGAGGTAACTTTTCAGGTCAAGGCTTTGGTGCCACTGGAGCAGAAATCACAGGTCAAACCTTCGGCGTACCCTTGGGCAGCGGGCTGTTTGTCATGCTTGCAGCAGGTGTGGGTTATGTAACAATCAAATTAAGGAAAAACCAAAACAGAAAGGAAAAATGAACATGAAAAGATTTGGAACTATTGTGACGGCATTGTTGGTCTTGGTCGCCCTGACGCAATGCAAGAAAGAGGGACAACCCACACCTACAAACGGCAGTGAGGCCGTGACCATCACCCTCGACCTCAAAAGCAACGGAGGCTCAAGGGTGGATGTGAACACAACGACGGGCGAGGTCACCTACCAAAATGGCGATGTGATTTATGTGGCCAGCGGAGGCCATTACATCGGCACGTTGGCCTACAATGGCACCAATTTCACTGGCGGCATCACCGACCCCATTGTGGGCGAGCCGCTTCATTTCTATTTCTTGGGCAATGTCGCTCCCGCCGAAACCCTCGCGGCAGGCATCACAACGACCTGCACGGTGGTCATCACTGACCAGACAGAGCATCTGCCCGTGATAGAATATGCCCCGTCCAACGAAAATTACGATTCAGGTGCAACGACCTACACGGCTATGTTGTTGAACAAATGCGCTTTGGTAAAGTTCAACGTGACCACGGCTTCTGAGGCGGCCACTTGCATCACGGGAATGAAGAACAAAGTGACCGTGGATTTTGCAGAGAACACTTTGACACATAGCCAAGAAGGGAACGGCATTATCACCTTGCCCGCAGGCAGCGGCGAGAAATGGGCTATCCTTTTGCCGCAAGAAGCGGTTGAGGCAGGCGAAGACGGCACTGCCTATTCCGAAGATGGTGCGTTTACGGGCACTCGCGGTGCAGTGCCTGCCATTAGAAATAACGGTTATCTGACTATGGGAATAGACATAATGGTTTCTACACCTAATGTGGTTCACGAATACGTTGACCTCGGCCTTCCTAGCGGGCTTTTATGGGCCACATGCAACGTGGGCGCCGAGACACCTGAGGACTACGGCGATTACTTTGCTTGGGGCGAGACACTGCCCAAGAACACCTACGATTGGAGCACTTATCAATACTGCATGGGCAGCATTATTACCATGACCAAGTATTGCACCGACTCTGGCTACGGTTATAACGGTTTCACCGACAACTTGACCACCCTGTTGCCCGAGGACGATGCAGCCACGGCCAACTGGGGTGCTGACTGGCGTATGCCTACCAAGGAGGAATGGCAGGAGCTTTACCAAAACACGACCCTAACTTGGAATACCCAAAATGGTGTGAACGGATGGTTGTTCACCGCTTCGAACGGCAACAGCCTCTTCCTGCCCGCCGCTGGCTGCCGCAGCGGTAGCAGTCTCATCGACGCCGGCAGTTTCGCTTTCTGCTGGTCGAGTTCGCTCGGCACGGATTACCCGTACGTCGCATGGGGATTCTACTTCGATTCGGGCTACTCGGGCTATTGCGGCATGAGCTACGACACCCGCTTCTTTGGTCACTCTGTTCGTGGGGTGCGTTCCTCGCGTCAGAACTGACCTTTGTTCCATTATTGACAAGAGCATTTTGCCTGTTTGGTTCGAGATGTGGAATAAATACTTGGAGGCATGCCATGCTGTTTTGACCCCCGAAAGCAGAACAAATATTTTCGGGGTTTAATAATGTAGAAAGATGAAGTTGCTAAATTGTTTTTTGGCAAATAGAGTTTTCCCCGTTAGGGTGGATTTGCAATCCAACCATAGCCGAGTATTAGGATTTGCAATCCTTCAAAGATAAATCTTTTATTGCCGACATTCGCTCCATCATCGAACATGGACGGCAGCAGGCATACGCAGCAGATAGACAAGCCGCTATTGCAACATTTTGGAATGTGGGGCGGCGTATAGTTTGAGGAAGAGCAGAAAGGAGAGAGTCGGGCTACATACGGCACGAGATTAATCCATTTGTTGGCAGATAGACTGAAGGCCGAATATGGAGATGGATATGGGAAAAGAAATCTTGCTTATTATCGTCAGTTCTATCTGATGTTTAGTGACTTAGAGATTTTGCACAAGCATGTGCAAAATCTGGAATGGTCGCACACGCGGAGGGTGTTGTCTGTAACCAACGCTGACGCGCTCCAATGGCATCTGGAAAAAGCTACAAGCAATATGTGGAGCGGATTGTTGGGGGCATTTGAGGAAATAAGCAGAAGTTCTCTTCATTGAAAAGGAAAATTCCTATTTTTGCAATTACAAAAAGGCAATAAAAAACCCGGATTCATCACCAGCATCTGAATATCTGGGAGAGGAACGCCCGGGACTGCGAGGCAAAAGTACAAATAAAATGGAAGGTAGCAAGCAATTTTTTGAAAACGTTTCAACCCCTTTGAACTTATTTCGACGTTTCCGAAACAGGGTATTTCATAATGAATCAATTTGTTGGAATTTGGATAGAGTGGAAGAAATCCACGATGAAATGTTG
>CACZNA010000016.1:0-48231 GCA_902782455.1 uncultured Bacteroidia bacterium
GAAGCAGGTGACGAACCGTGAGACCGCGTCTCTCGACAAGTACCTGCAAGAGATTGGTAAGGTTGAGCTGATTTCGGCTGAAGAAGAGGTTGAATTGGCGCAACGTATCAAACAAGGCGACAAGATCGCGTTGGAAAAACTCACCAAGGCCAACTTGCGCTTTGTAGTCTCCGTAGCAAAACAGTATCAGAACCAAGGCCTTAGTCTTCCCGACTTAATCAACGAAGGCAACTTGGGACTGATAAAAGCCGCACAACGTTTCGACGAAACCAGAGGTTTCAAGTTCATTTCCTACGCCGTGTGGTGGATTCGCCAATCCATCCTACAAGCTTTGGCCGAACAATCGCGCATTGTCCGTCTTCCCCTGAACAAAATCGGTTCCATCAACAAAATCAACAAGACTTACGCCAAGTTAGAGCAAGAGTTTGAGCGCGAACCCAATGCAGAGGAGATTGCCGAAGTTTTAGAAATCACGGAACAAGAAGTGAAGGAGTCGATGAAGAACGCCGGACGCCACATCTCGATGGACGCGCCACTCGTGCAGGATGAAGACAACACCATGTACGACGTGCTGAAAAGCGAGGAAGCCCCGACGCCCGAGACAGAGCTTCTGTATGAGTCGTTGCGCAAAGAAATCGACCGAGCCATCTCCACCCTGACGCAACGGGAGCAGGATGTCGTCCGCATGTATTTCGGACTGAGTGGCAGCCACCCGATGACGTTGGAAGAAATTGGAGAGAAATTCGACCTGACGCGCGAGCGCGTGCGGCAGATCAAGGAAAAGGCCATACGCCGGTTGAAACACACCAGCCGCAGCAAGATCCTGAAGAGTTATCTCGGTTAAGGAAATGGAAAAAGCCTCTCAAGAAATTGAGGGGCTTTTTTGATGGACTGGTTTCTTCTTCCATAAAGGAAATTTCTTATGGTTTTATAGAAAATTACTTCTATAAAAGAAATTTTTCCTACTTTTGCCAAAAATTACTTTTATAAAAGCAGAAATTATGGAATACATCATTCGGCAAAACTATTTGGATAAGATTGAGAAATACTTCGGCAAGGATACCATCATTGTGCTGACGGGTCAAAGGAGAGTAGGCAAAAGTTTCATTTTGAAACAACTGCGCGACAAAAAAATAGCCGAACCCAATTCCAACGTGATATTTATCGACAAGGAAAAACGGGAATTCGACTTCATCCATACTTATCGTGACTTGAATGACTATATTGAAAGCCATCGTCAAAAAGGCTCAAAAAACTACATCTTAATTGATGAGATTCAGGATGTTGCTGAGTTTGAGCGCACGGTGAGAAGTTACAACACCGAGCCTGACACGGAAATCGTCGTCACGGGGAGCAACGCCAAGATGTTGAGCAATGAATTGAGCACACTCATAGGTGGGCGTTACAAGGAAATCTATATCCAATCGCTTTGCTATCAGGAGTTTCTGACTTTCCACAATCTGACTGACAATGATGATTCCTTGGCCAAATACATCCAATTCGGCGGATTGCCGGGTTTGGTGAAAATCGGACTTGATGCAGAGGATGCCCGTGAATATCAAATGGACATTTACCACACTGTTTTGTTGAAGGACGTCATCATGCGCAACGAAATCCGCAACGCGACCTTTTTGGAGAGCCTTGTGCGTTTCCTTGCCGACAACACGGGGAAACTCATCTCGGCCAACAGTATCTCGAAATTCATGAAATCGCAGGGCGAAAATGTCACCCCAACTGCCATCAACAACTATATAGGCTACTTGACCGAAGCCTACATGATTCAAAAGGTGAACCGCTACGACATTCACGGGAAACGCCTGTTTGAGAGCAACGACAAGCATTATTTTGAAGACCACGGCATCCGCAACGCCTTGGCTGGCGGAAGCAGGGAAGGTGACATTGAGAAGGTAATAGAAAACATTATTTACCAGCAACTTATACATTCGGGTTATGAGGTGACGGTCGGGCAGTTGCAGGCAGGCGAAATCGACTTTGTTTGCACAGCCAAAGGCGGGCAAAGAAGTTATATCCAAGCCTCTTACATCATTGCCGACGAAGCCACCCGCGAGCGCGAATTTGGCAACCTCCGTGCCATCAAAGACAATTATCCGAAATATGTCATTTCAATGACTCCACTTGTCACCCGCAACGACGACAACGGTATCACCCATTTGCATCTGCGCAAGTTTTTGATGGAGGGACTGTAGGTATAGATAACACACCAGCCGCAGCAAGATCCTGAAGAGTTATCTCGGTTAAGGAATTGGAAAAGCCTCTCAAAAATTTGGGGGGCTTTTTTGATGAGAACCTGATAGTTTATGAACTCATGTCACTTACTATTAGGCACACAGACCACAGGTTCACCCAAGGCAAGTGAAATGTCGGCAAGGGTGTTAGTCGTAAAGTTATGCCTGCCAGTAAGCCATCGTGAAATCTCCGATTCTCGCTTGCCCATCTTGGCAGCCAACTCCTTTTGCGACAGGCCCTTTTTCTTTAGGATGGCATCTATGCGGTCGGCGATCTCGAAAGAAAGATTGAACTCGGCACGGGTTTTCTCCGAAACCTGCGCCAAACACTCACGGAATAAAGGATTTGTAATGGTTTTCATAGTTCAAAAACTTTATTGTCAATTCCAACTATCATATTCTTCTCAATAGTTATGCTTCCTGTCTTTTGAGCCTGTTTCAACAATTCATCAAACCGCTGCAAATCCATAACATAACCGCTTAAAGTCTCGTCTTCTTCGTATGTACGTGTTGTCTTCACACCACCATTGCCAAGGATTAGAATCTGGTCCGACATTCGCAAACAATACAGGCGCAGCTTCCTTGAATCAAGCGACAAGGCAGAGACATGGTCGTTCATTTTTCCTTCAATGCGGAAGAAACGTTCCAACGCTCCCCTATCGATAATCTTTTCCAATGCGACGATGATGCGCTGAAAATCCTGGTTCAATTCTGAATTATCCTTGAATTTCATCAAAAAGTCCTCATATTCCGAAACATTATTGTCGTTGAAGCAAATGGAATAAAGACTAACATTGTCGTTCTGTTCTATGGTTTTTAGTTGTGCAGTTCTCATAGTTGTAGTTATTTAGCGTTGCAAAAATAAACAATCTTTTTCTAATAATTCACTTTTATGTGAAGTTTTTCTATATCCACTAGAAAAATCCCTCTTATAAAGAGATTTCTTGAATTTTTAGCACTATAAAAGGGATTCTTTCTGAAACACGGCCACTTTTTCCCGAAAACACCGCATCTTCCAGATTTGCCCTTGAAGGATTACAAATCCTAATACTCGACTACGGCTGGATTGCAAAGCCATCTAAATGAGGGCGTAGCTACCTATAAGACCACTACCGACATGAGGGTTTGCAATCCGCCCGAAGGAGTATTTTGTTGTCTAACCATAGTGAATAATTATTCCACAAAGCAAACAAGGCGTACCGAGAACCCCCAATAACGAATGTCGCTCTCTATGCTAAAACTTCCATCACTAAAACCCACGCTATATGCACCGCCGCTACTGCTATTCGAAGTCGACCAATAATCACCAAGATTATCTACACCATATGTCGAAGCACCACTACGGAAGCCAGAAGCTGGGAGGAAGACTGAACCATACTGTTCTATTGTACTCCATTGAGATAAAGTAATCGTGTTGCTACTAAAGCTAGCAACACTATTGTTGACATTATTCAATGAAAAATAAGTGGCGTTCCAATTATCGGGAAGCAAGATAATGCCATTCACATTATTCACTTGTGCCTTGGCGTAACGGATACCCGAAACAGTACTGCGCGTGTTAAAAACATAAATCCATTCTTCTCTAGTCAATGTACGCCATACGTTGGGTTGGTTACCACCGTTACTGATAGAGTTGTAAACACCCCAATCAGCATTTGCATAAGTTCCAGTCAGATTATACAAATAACTTGACCCTTCAGTTGGTCCATAACCAAAACCTTGGCTAGAATATCCATTGTTCTGAGTATCCCAAGGATGAAAATATGTGTTCCCATTATTCCATCCGCTTGTGCCCCAAGCAAACAAGTCAATCCAGCCACTGAAAGTAGGAGAAATACTATTATTAGCACTACCAAGGTAATCGTATTGGTTGTTAGCAAAACGCCAAGTTCCTGTGGAAGCTTGATATTGCAAATTGCCTTGGGAGAAACACACTTGCTGGGAGGCACTCACAGAAAACATACCATCAATGGCTCCTACAGGAAGCTCCAATGTGGTAAAACTAAATTCTTCACCGTATGTTGTAACATGGTCTGTAGTAGCATATGCACGAACATAATAGGTCGTGGAATGGTCTAACACCCTCATGTGACTGGAAAAGCTACCTAATCCTAAACCATCTGAAGTGTGACTGTCGCTAACGGTAGGATTAGGTACAGTGCTCCAACACACACCTCTTGTTACGGTCAAACCACCATCATTCGTCACATTACCACCACAAGTAGCACCGAATATCCCGATGTTTGTGACTTCTGCTGTAGTCACGTTTGGAATGCCATTCTGTGTAGTGAAGCTAACCTGTTCGCCATAAGCTGTACCAGCTGTGGTGGTAGCGTATGCTCTCACATAATAGGTGGTACTTATGGTCAAACCAGTAATGCTACTACTAAAACTGCCCATCCCACTGCCGTTGGTGGTGTGCGAATCATCAAGGGTCGGGTTTGGAGAGGTGCTCCAACACACACCACGGGCAATAACGGCCAATCCGCAGTTGTCCGTGACAATACCACCACAAGTGGCTGTTTCCCCTTGAATGTTAGTAACCTCAGCCGTAGTCACGGTCGGAATGCCATCACGTGTGGTGAAGCTTACCTCCTCGCCGTAGGCGGTGCCCTGGCTTGTGGAAGCGTATGCCCTCACATAATAGGTGGCGCTTACGCTCAGACCTGTAATGCTGCTCGTAAAGCTGCCAAGCCCAGAGCCATTCGTGGTGTGGCTGTCGCTTAAGGTAGGATTTTGGCTGGTGCTCCAGCAAACGCCTCGTGCAGTCACATTCAAGCCACCGTTATCGGTCACCGTGCCGCCACAGCTGGCTGTCACGCCTGTTATGCTCGTAACCGAGGCAGTGCTCACCGCTGGAATGCCATCACGCGTGGTGAAGGTCTTCTGGTCGCCATACACCGTGCCATTCGGAGTAACGGCGTAGGCACGCACATAGTACGTGGTGCTAATGTTAAGGTCGGTCATCGAAACAGAGAAGGTGCCCACGCCGCTTTCGGCTTCTTGGAAGAAGTCGTCGTTGGTCGTAGGATTCTCATGCGTGGCCCAGCAGAGACCTTTCACAATGATGTAGGTGCCATCCGTAGTGGTCACCTCACCGCCGCACATGGCAGAGATGGCGGTAATGAACTGGGGCGTGTCTGTGGTCACCACAACCTGCTGGGTTGGCTGCTGCGCATTGAAGGTCAAAAAGACGGGCATGGTGCGGCTTGAGTAGTACAAATAGCCGTACCCAGGGTAAAACTGCTGAGTGCCTCCCAACCAGCTGCCTTCGATGTATTCAGAATAATCAAACTGCGACTCGATGACATCGCCTTCCGCAGGGGTAAACGAGCCAAATGCAGTTGCAAAGTCCACCGTGTCTGTACTTGGATAGCTAATCCAGGTCCATCCTGGCATCAAGGGAATCGTAACCTGCTGAGCCTTAAGGCCCGAGCCTGCCGCCAGCATCGCGAGCAAGCACATCATAATTGTTGATAGTCTTTTCATTTTTTTACCGTTTTAATTCTTATTCTGTTATTACTATGTTCCAAACAATCACCAACATAATAGAAAAAGCGCGGGAGTCTAAACTATTGCTCATCCTGAAAACAAGGCTCTCGCATTGCCCATCGTCTGAGGATTAAGCAACGCCGAAGCCCACGCTGTTAGAATATACGGTTTAAGGTATAATCTGACATTATGAGCGTTAGCTATTGCCTTACCTTGCAGACGATTTGGAATTTGCGAGATTCTGTTTTCCGCAGATAAAGCGTTAGAACAACGCCTTTTCTTCAATATGTTTGTCGCCTCGCCTTACGGTTTAACGACAGGGCAAAAATAGCAATAATTTCCAAACGAAATGATTGCAGAAAGTTTTTTTTCCTACTTTTGCCACTACAACTGATAACTATCAACTGACAACTGAACAACTATGAACCTAATAGCCCCTTCCCTATTGTCAGCCAATTTCCTGCACTTGGAACACGACATCGAGATGGTCAACTGCAGCGAGGCCGACTGGTTCCATTGCGACGTGATGGACGGACGTTTCGTGCCCAACATCTCCTTCGGAATCCCTGTCGTTCAGGCGGTTAAGAAGAAAGCCCAGAAGCCCTTGGATGTCCACCTGATGATTGTGGAGCCTGAAAAGTATTTCGAGGCTTTCGCCAAGGCAGGTGCAGATATCATCACCTTCCATTACGAGGCCTGCAACCACATCCACCGTGCCGTGCAGCAAATCAAGGCATTGGGCATTCATGCCGGTTTGGTGCTCAACCCGCATACACCTGTTTCGGTTTTGGAAGACATCCTCGCCGACTTGGACTTGGTGCTGCTTATGTCGGTCAATCCGGGTTTTGGTGGACAACAATTCATCGATCGGACATACGAAAAAATCCGCAAGTTGCGTTTGATGATTACTGAACAAAACGCCACTGCCCTCATCGAAGTGGATGGCGGCGTGAACACACAGAACGCAAAGAGATTGTTTGAGGCTGGCGCGGATGTTTTGGTGGCGGGCAATGCGGTGTTCAAGTCGGAGAATCCGATGGAAACGATTAGGGAGTTGAAATTTTCCAAGTAAAGTTTGCAGGTTTGGGAAAAAAGGCTTTTCTTTGCAGCAAAATAGTATTTGAAAATACGGTATTTAAAAATACTATAATTGAATTGAGATGATTTTTTACGACAGAACCAACGAGTTAGACACCATAAACAAGGTGAAGGAGCGCAGCCGAAAAGAAGCGCAGATGACGGTTTTGATGGGTCGGCGGCGCATCGGGAAAACCGAGTTGGCTCGTCGTTGCAATGATGAAACATTATTGTACTTTTTCGTAGCGCGAAAAACAGAAGCCCTTTTGTGTCAGGATTTTGCACGAGAGACCGAGGAACGTTTGGGCATCCCGATTGGTTGGCCATCGTCGTTTTCAGAATTGTTCCGTTACCTGCTCAAATACGCCGAAAATCATCCTCTCACGTTAATCATCGACGAGTTTCAGGAGTTCCAAAGGGTCAATCCGTCGGTATTCAGCGACATGCAGCGCGACTGGGACCTCAACAAGCGAACAAGTCGGATGAACTTGATTATCAGCGGCTCGGTATTCTCGTTGATGAAGCGAATCTTTGAGGATTCCAAAGAGCCGCTTTTTGGACGTGCCAACCAAAGCCTGCTCCTCAAACCTTTCACAACAGATGTCCTGAAGCAAATCCTTTCAGACCACAATCCCGACTACACTCCCGACGATTTGCTTGCCCTTTTCGCCGTCACAGGCGGAGTGCCGTGGTATGTGGCTCTGCTTATGGACAACGGCAAATCAAACAAAACCAGCATATTATCCTACCTCACCGAGCCCAACTCGCCTTTCATCAACGAAGGGAAGAACATTCTCATCGAGGAGTTTGGCAGCGATTACGCGATGCACTTTTCCATCCTTACCTGCCTCGCCGGCGGCCAATTGACCCGTGGAGAAATAGAATCCCAATTAGGTGCCGACAACATCGGAAGTTATCTCGTCAGGTTGGAGAATTACTACAACTTAATCGAGAAAAGACTGCCAATCTTCGCCAAGGAAAACGCAAAGAAAGTCCGCTATGCGCTGAATGACAGGTTTTTGGACTTATGGTTTCGCTTCTTCTACAAGTACCAAGATTTTGTGGCCAACAATGCCCTCTCACAATTAGGTCGTGTCATTGAGCGCGACTTCGACACCTATTCGGGTTTTGCGCTCGAACGGTATTTTGAGCAGAGATTCCGCGAAAAGGGTTACTACACTCGAATCGGAAAGTTTTGGGACCGCAAAGGCAAGAATGAGATTGACCTTATTGCCGTCAACGAAATCGATGGAATAGCCGAGGTGTATGAAATAAAACGCGACCGCCAGCGTTACGATGAAAAGGCACTGAAAGAAAAAACAGAAGTGCTCTTGCAAAACTGCAAAGAACTGCATGGGATGGACATCCGATTAGGAGTGCTTTCCATAGAAGATTTGTAGAATGAATCTTTGTAATCCTGAAATTTTGAAATTTGAAATCTTGAAATAACAATCTTAAATCTTTAAATCAACAAATTATGAGCAACGAAATCCTGAAACTAAAGCCGGAAGGCATTTGGAATGAGTTCAATGGTATCCTCGGCGTGCCGCGTCCGTCAAAGAAGGAAGCCAAAATGGTGGCTTACCTCGAGAAATGGGCAAAAGACCATAAAGTGAAGTACGTCAAGGAAGAGTGCGGCAACATCATCATGAGCGTGCCGGCCACCAAGGGCATGGAAGACCGCCAGACCGTCATCCTGCAAGCCCACATGGACATGGTGTGCGAGAAAAACAACGACAAGAAGCACGACTTCGAGAAAGACCCCATCGAGCCGATCATCAAGGGCGAATGGCTTCATGCCAACGGCACGACCCTCGGTGCCGACGACGGCATCGGCGTGGCTGCTGCCTTGGCCATCATCGCCGACCCGACAGTGGAGCACGGTCCGTTAGAGTGCATCTTCACCGTTGACGAAGAAACCGGCCTCACCGGTGCCATGAAGCTCGACCCGAAGGACTTCACCGGTCGCATCCTTCTCAACTTAGACAGCGAGGACGAAGGCGAAATCTTCATCGGCTGCGCTGGCGGAATGGACACGATTATTAAGGTGTGGTACGAATTGGAGCCTGCCCCTGAAGAGTCCACGGCCTACCGCATCACGGTGAGCGGTCTGAAAGGCGGCCACAGCGGCGACGACATCAACAAGAACCTCGCCAACGCCAACAAACTGCTGACCCGCATCCTTTGGCAGGCCACCACTTGGTTCGACATTGCCCTCTACGACTTCCAAGGTGGCAACCTCCGCAACGCCATCGCCCGCGAAGCCACGGCGGTCGTCTATATTCCTAACGAGAGCGTTGGCGATTTCCTGCACTATGTGAACGACATGGAAAAGCACTTCAAGCAAGAATACCAAGTGACCGAGCCTTCGCTGAAAGCCACTGCGGAAGTGGCGGAAGTGCAACCTGATGTGGTCATTGACGAGATGTCGCAATTCAACCTGCTGAACGGCCTCTACGCCTGCCCGCACGGTGTCATCGCCATGTCGCAAACCATCCCGAACTTCGTGGAGACCTCCACCAACCTCGCCTCGTGCAAGAAGAAGGAAGGCTATTTCTTCATCCAGACCTCGCAGCGCAGCAGCATTGAGTCGTCGAAACAGGACATCGCCAATATGGTGGAAGCCGTGTGGAGCCTCGCCGACGCCGACGTGGAACACACCGACGGCTATCCTGGCTGGGCACCCAACCCCAACAGCGCCATTTTGGATGTTGCCGTGAAGTGCTACAAGGAACGCTTCAATAAAGACCCGAGAGTCAGAGCCATCCACGCTGGTTTGGAATGTGGCCTCATCGGCGACAAGATTCCGGGAATGGATATGATCAGCTTCGGTCCCACCCTGCGTGGCGTTCACTCGCCCGATGAGCGTTGCGAAATCGCGACCGTCCAAATGTTCTGGGACTTCATGTGCGACATTCTGAAGAATGTGCCTAAGATTTGAGAGACCAGTCCCAAGAAAGCACCATCCAACAAGTCCGCAAAGAGTTAAGCTTTGCACTTAACATGGAAAAAGCCCGCCGAATCACATCAGCGGGCTTTCTCTATTTTCACTTTGAAATTAAATCAGTTCAGCATCACCGGCATGAGCAGCATCAGCAGGTCTTCAGACTCATTTTCGTTGTCGACGGGGGTGATGATGCCCGCGCGGTTGGGAGCCGACATGTCGATCTTGATAGTCTCAGAGTCGAAGTTGCCGAGCATCTCTTGCAGGAAGCGCGAGTTGAAGCCGATTTCCATGTCGTCGCCCTCGTAGCTGCACGAGAGACGTTCCTTGGCTTCGTTGTAGAAATCGATGTCTTCAGCGGTAAGAGTAAGTTCCTGTCCTGCAATGCGGAAACGCACCTGATGGGTAGCCTTGCTGGAGAATACTGCCACACGACGGATGGCCGACAAGAACATCTGGCGGTCGATGGTCAGGTGGTTGGGGTTCTGTTTCGGAATGACGGCATCGTAGTTGGGATAGCGGCCTTCTATGAGACGGCAAATCAGCTGGTAGTCGCCGAACACGTATGAAGCATTGGTCTTGTTGAACTCAATGCGCACAGGCTCGTCGGCAAGCGTCGCAAGGATGCTCTTCAACTGATTAATAGGCTTCTTCGGCATGATGAACGAGGCCACCACATCCGACTTGACATCAGTTCTGCGATAACGCACCAATTTATGGGCATCGGTTGCGACAAAGGTGAGGAAGTTCTCCGTCATCTCCATTAGCACACCCGACATGATGGGACGAATCTCATCCATTCCAGTAGCAAAGACGGTCTTCTCAAAACCTGTTGCCAAGACATTGGCAGGAATCTCCCAAACCGAGGTCTCGGCCATCACTGGCAACTGCGGGAACTCATCGCTCTTATGGCCTGCCAATTTATAGCGACCTTCACCTGCAATCAACTCCACAGCCAGGGTGTTGTTGTCGACCGACACAGTAATCGGAACATCGGGGAAGTTCTTCATGATTTCAAGAAGCAGACGGGCTGGGATGGTCACTTCGCCAGTGCCTTCCACCATTTCGGGAACAAGGCTAACGGTCATGGTCACGTCAAGATCCGACGAGGTGATTTTCAGCTGGTTCTCGTCTAAATGGAACAGAAAGTCGTCCAAGATGGGTAGAGTGTTTTTCGAGCCGATGACACCGCTCAAGGCTTGCAGGCTCTTCAACAATTTGATGCTTGATACTATGAATTTCATCGTATTATGTATTATTTATCATTCAAATTTTGAGGTTGTAAAATTACGAATATTTGCAACACGTCAACATATTTTATCGAAAAAAAGTGAAATTTCAGAATCCCCCATTGCTGATGCCAGCATATTTCAAACGGTTGAGGAAATCGAGCATCGACTCGTAAGGCACCGCGACATATTGGAATTTTCCTTCCTTGTTGGAACGGGTACGATTCTTTTCCTTCATCTCCGACAAGCGTTGGTTGATGTCTGAGTAAGTGCAATGCACTTGGAACTGCCCATCACCGCAGTTGTAATTAATGTAGGTCAAAAACATGTCGTTTTGGAAGAAATACGTGATGTTGCCCAAACGACGGTCAAACATCACATAGCCATCGACATATTTGTTCACAATGTGGTTGCCAAAATTACCCAAACCGATTTTCCCCACCGAGATGAAGGCACGAAGCTGGTCGTTCCAAACCATTTTCAAATCGGGAATGACGATGGTCTGGCTATAGAAATCGGAAGACCGCATCTCAGGATAGCCCCCTGAAAGCTCAATGTTGCGCTGCAACTCCTCGGTCTTCTCCGCGTTGTTCTCTGAACGGAAATAGGGCAGATAATTGGTCTGCGTCAGGTCGATGGACATACCCACCGCATTGGCGTAAACCTCGGCCATGGCTTCCATCGCCTTGTCGTCGAACACGGGAACGTTGAGCACATTGATACCTTGCAACGTGAGGCTGTCATTGGGATATTGCGTATAGTCGCCATGCACGGCAAACTTGACCAAAGGCGTGTCGAAGCCCAAGTCGGTCGTGCCGTGACCCGTAATGACACCACGTGAATCAAGCTGGAGCCTTGTATCGAATTGTGTGGTATCGGTCACCTCAAAACGCAGGCTGTCAGCATCAAACCACAGGATGCCATTGGCAGGAAACGCCTCGTCGGTATTGGCTCTCCCCTCACGCGGTGTGAGGAAGGCTCCGAAAAAGCCGCCATCAATGGCCAACTCATAATAGAGGCCATTGCACATATTTGGTTCCTCCTCGCGGATGCGATTCATATCAATGGGAATGCGGATGGATGCAGGATTGATATGGGTTGCCGAAACAAATCCACGTTTAAGGGAGGCTGTGGTATCAAAAGCGGCAGGCTCCTCAAAGCCCAACATGGTATACTTTCCGTCGAAATAGCCCAACTGTTCGGTGGCATCCAAAGTCAACCGACCATGAAAACCGAACTGATTGCTCAACTTAAACTCCGATGCAGCTTCAATATTGGCATAACCGTGCGTCACGCCTTGCACTGGCACAATCGTGTCCATTTGAATCGGGACGCTCACACCTTCGGCATTGGTATAGTCCCAAACACCTTGCGCCTCATAATAATTGCGGCCATGAATGTTGACCACGGCATCCTTATAGAGATAATAGGCATTCAGCGTGTCGGCCAAAAGATCGCCCCTAACAGGCTCCAACTTCGATTCGGCATCGATGTCGACATCGTGAGTGTAAGGAAACACTGCCGCATCAGCCACACGGATGATTTTCACATCGTGGGCATGAATGACGTAGTTGGTCATATCGTATTCGGCACTCATGCTGTAGAACTGCAACGAGTCCTGGCCAGGAACCAACGAAATGAACTTGGATGCGTTGCTATGGATAGCCAAAAGTTCCTCATGCGTAGTGGCGTTGGCATAGTCGCCGAAGGATTCAACTGGGTTGTAGACATGCAAGCTGTTGGTGGCCATATCCCACTCAGCCTCCTTGAGCAAACAGATGTATTGGTTCATCGGGAAGTCAAGGTTACTCCTCTGGTCGAGGTAGTCGTATGTCACCTTCTCAGCATCGAAATCCATATTGGCGCGATAGTTGGTTGCCGAGAATGCAACAGTTGAAGTATCAGCGGAATAGAGCATAAAATCGGCCGAGTCGGCCACAAAGGTTCGCGCATCAAACGCAAAATGGTCGGAATCAAACTCAGTGAGGCCATACTTGAGCTGTCCGTCGGCTGAATAGCCCTCTGGCGTCAGTGTGGTCTTTCCTGAAAAATACGTGTCTCCATACAGGCAGATTGGGTTGTCGATGGTTTCTGTGGTCAGTTCAGGCTTGCGCACATCCCACTTCATTCGAAGCGCATTGGCGTTGGCCGTCGGATACATCGAGCCATCGGCCCTTGGCACCATCTTGAATTGGTTGGTGATTGCCGTAACAGAGTCCATGTAAATCAGGAAAACATCTGAATTAATCGTGGCGGTCTGATAGTCCAATTGTCCATTGCCGAAAAACCCGCTCGACGAGAGATGAACCGTGTTGTGGAGCCGACCCAAATCGCCATACATGGGATAGGACTCGGTTTCATTCTGGCCAATCTGATGATCGAAACCCAAACTGTAGTCGTCCATCACCACAAGCGGCTCAACAATTTTGGGCAAAATATCCGCCGAAACCAGCTCGCCTTCGAAGCGTACCTTGCGCATAGAGAGGTCGTTAAGACTGTCAATCACAAAAGGATAGAGGCTGTAATAGAACTTGCCTTTGAGGTCGTCGGAAGTCATCACCGAGTCGACACTACCAGGATGGAACACGCCTCCGTTGATTTTGCGATAGAACTTGAAGCCCTCGGCATCACTATGGAAAATCGGGTATTCTGGCGTGTTGTATCGGCTTGACTTGTTGTCACCTCGGTCAATCTCCAAGCGGCCTTTCAACCGTTCAAGGGTACCATCAATCGGGATGATTTGACGGCCATCGCGAGCATAGAAACGCAACGAGTCGATCTTGTTCATGTTGATGGTGAAATCCTCGTAATTGAACTCACTGTCCTTGGTGAAAAACTCAAACATGCCCGCGAGGATTCCGCCGGAAAAACTGAAATCATGGTTGCGCTTCAAGGTGATGCGCCCGTTGTCGGGAACGATGACCACATGCTTGCGATCGCTCAAGGAAATGGCCGAAGCTTCTACGCCATTAATCTCGGAAGTGATGCCAAACACAAGCAAGTCGTTGGTGTTCAAATCCAAGCGCACGTTGGGCTGACGGCCAGTCGTGACCGTATGGAAAGCAATCACATCATAGTCGATGTTCTCTCGCGACGACTCAATCACATCATAGAAACGAGGCAAGACCAAAGCGGTTTTGTTGTCGGCATAATACTCGATATAACCCTCTGACTGCAAGCGCAATAGCATGGAAATCACCTGCTCAATAGGGAATTGTAGATAAGCGGCAAAATCAACGACATAAAAGAAATTGGGATTGTCGCCATAGTTGCTTTTCAGGAACTTCTCAAGCCTGATCATGGGATGAGTCCCGTCAAGGCCTCGCAGCATCTCAAAGTCATCGTTACGGAAATAGTTGACGCTCATCAACTCACCTTCGCTTCGCGGATTGACGCCTTCCATTCGCCTGAAATCCACCACATTACCATCAATGTTCCAATACATGGCCTCAACGAAAATGTCAACGCCGTGAAAATAGTCATGGAAAGGCGCATCGCCATAATCCTTTTCCGAGCGATAAATCATCATCGTGCGGTTTTGGTTGTTGTAGCGAAAACCCAAATCGTTGTGATAGATGGAATCGGAGACGATGCCCATCTCGGTCGTGTCGTTCAGGTAGACACGCATCGAAACGTGGTCAGAAACCAACAATTCCTCCATCGACATCACAAAACGCTGGGCTTCAACGCGAACAATCTCCTCGCTTCCCTGCCGAAACCTGAAAACAGCCTTGTTCTCCACACCGCCAAACACATCGACCTGATTGCCCATCATGCCGATACCGCCCTCAAAATCAATGTTTTTCAGAATGTTTGGAATCACATAGTCGGAGCGATACGACCGCACTCTGGGAAACATCGTCTTCTCGTTTGGCGCGTTCACCAAAACCTTGTCCTCAAAACGACCCAGAATAGCCTCCTTAAAATACTGCTTGTCGTAAAAAAGCACCGAGTCAATCGCATATTCGGAATGGCTCAAATTCAACGTATAATGCTCAGGTAGCGCAACATACGCCTTTTCTGGCGATATGTCAAACCTCGACCAGTCGGCACTTCCCCCGCTACCCTCCCAACGGTTGTTTTCAAGGAAAAAGGTGCCGTGGGTATGCTTGAGCATCGACTCGTCTTTCTGCGAAACCAACGACAAGTTGCCATTGGCCGTCAGTCGAAACTCATCTTTGGAAGGGAACCCAATCTTGGCCTCTTTCAGCGTCCATTTCGAGTTGCCTTTCGAAGACAACGTCTTTTCGACAAAGATTCCCCGACATGAGGCAAGGTATTTCTCCATGCCATTCATTGAGTTTTGAGCCTTCGCATCGGTGTAAGCCAACCAATTGGACACGTCCTGATACGACAATCCACAAGTAGGCACCCGAAGCACCAACTCCGTGAAATTGAATACATTGGCGTATGCTCGCGCCCCACTCTTGGCATGAAACAGCTCACACAGACGAATCACGGTGGCCGCGTCTTGTCCTGTGTAATAGGTATTCCACACGTCAGCGAGGTTGCCCATCATCTCGGCGGCCTCGTCGCGTTCTTGCTTTGAGGTGCCCGTATTCAGATAGGCCGACAACTCGTCGAAAAACGCGGTCTTGTCGGTCGAAAAAAACGCTTGTGCCCTGACCACGGTCATTCCCGTCAGTAGAAGCAGTACGGTAAGAAGGATTCCTTTCTTCATGTCGTTCAATGATTTATCAATTCTTCACAAACTCAACCGCAACCCAATTGTTGCGGCTCAAATGGCGGCAATAGCGCAAGCCCAATCGCTCGGCTTCCGCTTTGATGCTTTCCAAATCTTCGGTATAAAACCCACTGAAAAAGATATGTGCTTCGGGATTCATCGCAGCCACATAATGGTGCATATCGCGGAGCAAGATATTGCGGTTGATATTGGCCAACACCACATCGAAACTACTCTTGATGGCAGAGGCATCACCCAAAATGATTTCGATGTCAGCAACTCCATTCAACTCGCAGTTGGTAAATGCGTTACGGTATGCCCATTCGTCGTTGTCAATGGCCACAGTATGCCTTGCGCCCAGTTTTTTGGCCAAAATCGCCAACACCGCTGTACCACTGCCCATATCAAGCACATCTTTCCCCTGAAAGTCAGTCTCCAACATCAAGGAAATGATTTGCGAGGTGGTTTCGTGGTTGGCCGTGCCGAAAGACATCTTTGGTTCAATGACCAAGTCGAACTCGAAACGAGAATCAGGTTCATGGAACGGAGCCCTCACGCGACAACGCTCGTTGACCACCACCGGCTGATAAGAGGCTTCCCACAACTCGTTCCAGTCCTTGTCAGGCATTTCGGCCACATTCAAGAGTTGAATGCCAAAAAATGTAGGTTCCGACAACAACCCTTCAACTGCCAAATCATCACGACATTCTGCTGAACGATAAGCCTTTAAGCCAAAATCATCGTCCATGAACGAGTCAAAACCCATATCGGCCAGCATCGTGATCAACATATCATGTTGAATGTCGGATGAAGGCGCAGTGAAAGTGTATTCCAAGGTCTTCATCAGTCCATGCCGATTTGAGACGCTTGGACGCAGATGGAGACGAAATCGTCAGCCTTGAGCGATGCGCCACCAATCAGGCCACCGTCCACGTCGGGCTGCGAAAACAGCTCAGTAGCGTTCTTTGCATTGCAGCTACCGCCGTAAAGGATACGGATTTCATCGGCTGTTGCCTCGTCGTAATGCTCTTTCACCAAGCCACGGATGAAGGCGTGCATCTCTTGAGCCTGTTCCGGCGTGGCGGTCTTTCCCGTACCGATTGCCCAAACGGGTTCGTAGGCGATAATGGCATCGTAAATGGCATCACCGTCCAAGTGGAACAAACCTTTTTCCAACTGCTCACGCACCACATCGAAATGACGACCGGCCTCGCGCTCCTCCAACACCTCACCGACGCAATAGATGGGAGAAATGTTGTTCTCAATCACGCGATTGATCTTCTCAGCCAACACCTCATTGGTCTCGCCGAAGTATTTCCTTCTCTCGCTGTGACCGATGATGCAATAATCCACATCGATGGATTTCAGCATCTTGGCCGATACTTCACCTGTGTAGGCGCCTTTATCGTAGGCACTGCAATTCTGCGCACCCACGTTGAAACGTTGCTCGTCAAATTCAAAGTCGGTGAGCAACTCAAGATAGGGATACGGCGGGCAGATGATGACTTCGCAGTTCATCTCTTCCTGTTCATCAAGGCGGTCGAGGATGTTGTCGACCAAAGTTTGCGCCTCATCAAAAGTGAGGTTCATTTTCCAGTTTCCTGCAACGATTTTGCTTCTCATAACAATATTGATTTAAAGATTTAAAATTCAAAGATTTCAGATTTCTTATTGGGCATTCCTATAAAGTGACAAAATTACGAATTATTTGACTTGAATCTTTCGGCCTGGCCAAAGTTTTGTGTCTTTCTTGCATTTATTCAGCTTGCACAAAATTGACACCGTCGTGTTGTTCTCCACAGCAATCGAGTGCAAAGTGTCGCCTTTCTTGACCACATAATACACTTTCTTGCTGTTTTTATAGCTCTGCAAATCAACAACTTTAATATCAGACTTATTGGGAAGGTCGTCGTAAGCGGTGTAGAGCAAGGCCTTTGACACGGAAAAATCCTTATTCACAGGGCGCAAAGAATCCGTCAAGGCATGGGAAAACAGCCATTCGTAGGTCTGCCTCAAATAGAAAACCCTTGCAAGAGCGGTATGGTCCACTTTGTCAAGTTTATCGAAAAGGAGCCGGCTGGTATCGCCGCATTGACACATGGAATCGACAACCCTCTCCGACCGATTGACGGGAACCGCCATGTCTGCTTTGCCGTGAATAATCCACAGGGGCACTTCCGTCAGGCCACAAAGCGACTTCATCGTTGACCCGCCACACATGGCCATTGCCGCCGCCACTTGGTTGGGATAAGTCGCCACGAAGTCCAACGTCCCGAAACCGCCCATACTCATGCCGAGGACGTAAAAACGGTTGGTATCCACGCGATAATTGGCTTTCAACCAATCATATAACAACATCAGTTTCTCCGGCTTCCATGCTGTTTTGGACTGCGGGGCTACGACGATCGCATCAATTTCCCTGCCTCTCATCAAGGCATTGATGCAACCATATTGCCGAACCAGCTCCAAATCGTCGCCGCAAAGACTTCGACCATGTAGAAACAGAACCACTGGCTTTTTTTCAGCAGCTGTCGCATAATCCTCCGGCAGATAGAGCCAAAAATCATAGCTGTCAGGAACGACATCCCGACATGCGATAAGCTGTGCCTTGGCAAACAAGGACATCAGACAAAACCATATAACGAGCCATTTCTTCATTTCCTTCAAATCAACTTGCAACTTCAAAAAGCACTTTGCTGCGGCATACCTCCGTTTCAGAATTTGTGCTCTTATCGGTCTTCACCAAACGGATACAACATTCATTCTCAGCCGTTTGTTCTCGATAGAAGCTCAACTTGTCGCCTTGATGGGCTTCGGCCACGTATGCAATCTCAAAACGCTTGAGCCGATATTCACGATACCATGCAATGTCCCACAAATCAAGCACATGCTCAATGTATTTCACTGAATTGACGTGCCCGTTGATGTCGATGTCGTTGTAATTGACATCGATGGTCCTGACCAATTCCGCACCTTCGCCCATCCTCACTCGGCTGCTTCTCTCGATCGGGCATGGTTTGTCAGACACTATCCAGTTTTTGATGGCTCCGTCGTCGATGTCGTAAATGTCGGTAGGTTGGCGCGTTTCCGTGTCAATCATCGCCCAAATGGAGCGACCATAGCCATAAATCCGACCCTTACCGTCCGACACGCAGAAATTACGGCTGGTGAAGAACCTCATCGCACTTTCCACCCAAGTCTCCACCGTGAAATGCTCATATTGGGAAGGCATCTCCTCCACTTCGATGGCCAAACGCGACAGCACCCAGGAGCGTTGTATGCCCATCAGGTACTTCATCCCAAAACCACGGTCGGTGGAGTGGAAATCAGCCGCATTAAGCATTTGGTTTCCAAGATGTCCCAAAAACAACCGTCCCGAAAAGTCGCAGTGGAACGGCTCTGCCATGAATTCGTATGTTCCGATTTTATCCAAGATTCAAGATTTAAAATTCAAAATTCAAGATTCAAGATTTAAGATTCAAGATTTAAGATTTAAAATTTAAAATTTAAGATTCAAAATTGACTAAAACATCGTGACACCAAACAACTCTCAACTCTCAACTTTCAACTCTCAAATTTCAACTTTCAACTCTCAACTTTCAACTTTCAACTTTCAACTATCAACTTTCAACTATCAACTTTCAACTATCAACTTTCAACTATCAACTTTCAACTATCAACTAATCCTCACCCTCGGGTCAATAATCCCATAAATGATGTCCACAATGATATTGACAATGATCAGCATGACCGCAATGAGCAACACCGCACCCATAATGACCGGAAAATCATATTTATCCAACGCATCGACCACCACCACACCTATACCCTTCCAATCGAAGACGTATTCCACGAATACCGCACCCGCAAGCAGGGAGGCAAACCAGCCCGAAACCGCCGTCACCACTGGATTCAAGGCGTTACGAAGGGCATGAACACAAATAACCCGCCAAGGTTTCAGACCTTTGGCCCGTGCTGTCCGCACATAGTCCATCGACATGGCTTCCAACAAAGAAGTGCGCGTCAGTTCGGTCACCACGGCCAATGGCCTCATACCGAGGGTCAAGGCAGGCAAAATGAGGTTGTGCAAACTCAAGAACTCTCCCCTACCATACTCATCGACGGTATAAAGGCTACCCGTCATGCTCAAACCTGTATAGTGTTCCAACAGAAATCCGAAAATCCATGCCATCAGGATAGCAGCAAAAAACGAGGGCAACGACATGCCTATCGTGGTGACAAACAATGTCAACTTATTGAGAAACTTGGTATTGAACACAGCTGTCAGTATGCCAATGACCAAGCCAAGAAGCATCGCAATGGAGATGGAAACGAAAGCCAAAAGCAAGGTATTGGGGAATGCCTCACCCAAGATGTCGGACACGCGACGCTTGCTTTGGTACGACATCCGTAAATATGGACCTTTCAGCACGATAGCGGTCGCCCCAATGGTGGTTATCGTGGCATAATGACCGAGTTTTTCGAGTTTCTGGGTGCCATTTGAGACATCGTAAAACGAGACGGGAACCAAGTCGTTCAAGTAGTCAACGTATTGTTTCCCAAGGCTTTGGTTAAGTCCCAATTCCTCACGAATGGCATCCACCGACTCCTTGTCGGCCCTTTGTCCCAACATCATCTGGGCCGGGTCGCCAGGCAATATGTTGAACAAGAAAAACACCAAGGTTGCGACACCCCAAAGCACCGCGATTCCATATAGAAGTTTTCGTGTGATGTATGCTCCCATTTCCTCACAAAACGCTCAAAACAAGCAAAACCTTATTGGAGTTAGTGCTGCTATACAACCGTGTGCCGTCAGAAAACAGCTGGTTGGCTTGCTTTCCACTACTTTTCCATTTGTTTTGATAGTTTTGCATGTTTTGCGATAAGTAATTGTTTAAAATTAATCTGCAATATTTTTGGACTTCGGGACTTCGTGACACGGGACTTCGGGTGTTTGTTCAGCTCGCAGTCCCGCAGTCTCGGAGTCTCGCAGTCTATTATGTAAACTAAACTTGCTCATCTACTTACTATTAAAACAACAATTCGAGTTTTTTCCCTTGCGGAAAGTCGATGGCACTCCATTTGTCTTTCACCAAGCCATCGTCAAGCCAAATCAAGCCTGGATTAAAACGCACAATCGTCTTGATTTCCAACTCGTCAGCATAATAAACTTCATAGAGGAAGTCATATTTCTCGCGCAAGGTTTCCACATATTCAGGTTCGTTGGCCACCGTCCAAACCACCGTAAAATCATGTTTCTCAGCCGTTTCTGTGATATTTCTAATTTTTTCCCATTCTTCTTTCGTCACCCCGTTCAAATCATTCGAGGTAAACATCAGCAAATTCTCCGTGTTGAGAATCATATCGGTGACATCGTTGCCGTCTTCATCCAAAGCCGTGAAACCGAGATAATTGCCTCCACCTTCTGTCCGTTGTTCGACAAACTCCCATTGGCTCATCCACACCGAGTCGTTCCAAGGATAGTTCGGCGAGAGGTATTCCTGTGTCTCTCCTGTCGTCTTGTTTCTGTAAGTCAGATAAATACGGGGCTCTTCAACGGGTTCGGCATTGAGTTGCTTACCAACTTTCCAATTCATGAAATCAACAACTGGCAAATGACGATAATTATAGATTTCAAAGCCCATGAAAGCCAAAGCATAAACGCAGCCGATGACGAATTGTCCGCGCCAAGTCAGGCGGTTTTTCAACTGTTTGTTGTTCAAAATCAACGGGATGAGCACCGCATCAATGACCAAGTTCTTATAGAACGTCTGCCAATTGCTCATCTTCACCGCCGTGCCAAAGCAACCACAATCGGGCACCAAGTCATACAAGGCATCGAACAGGGTTGTGATGGTGAAGAATATCATTAATAAGGTGGCACCAAGTACGGCAAGCCTTGGAAAAACATTGGTTATCAAGCAAATACCAACCAAAAATTCTGCCAAAATCATGAGCATGGCCAGAATCAAGGCTATGTCGTTCAGCCAAGTGATGCCATAGACGGCAAAATAATCGAGCATTTTGTATTTCGTCCCAAGCGGGTCGACGCCTTTGGTGAAACTGCTGAAGATAAACAGTGCACCGACCAACATGCGACAGGCTATCAATACTCCAGATTGTTTCACTCCGCTCGCAATTTTGTTATCGCGTCCAAAATGCGGAAAACCACAAAACACAGCCAATAACAAATTGGCAATCAGCACTATCAAAAACCACAAACTAAAGCTCGGTAGGAAATAAATCCCAACCGCCGAGGCAATGGCCACGCCAATGCTGACCCAAGAAAGGACAATATTCTTCTTCATCTCATTCCTCCTCACCCAATAAAATCAAGGCAAACACCGCGTAGTTAATCATGTCGTAATAGTTGGCGTCAAGTCCCTCAGAGACAAGGGTTTTGCCATTGTGGTCCTCAATAGACTTGGTGCGCAAGACTTTGCTCATAATCAGGTCGGTGATGGAACTGACGCGCATGTCACGCCAAGCCTCGGCATAGTCGTGGTTCTTGCGGGTCATCAACTCGTAAGCCTCGTTGGTGACCTTGTCGAACAGTGCCGTAGCCTCCTCAATGGTCAAGTCAGGCTGGTCGACCACACCGAGTTGCAGCTGTATGACACCCATCGTCGCATAGTTGACAATACCAATGAACTCAGGATCAATACCCTCATCGATTAAATGTTTCGAAGTAGTTTGTAAAGTCCTGATTCTCTTAACTTTAATAAATATTTGATCGGTTATTGACGGTGTACGAAGAATGCGCCATGCCGGACCGTAATCTTTCATCTTGTCGACAAACAGCTCTCGGCATTGCGCCAACACCGCATGAAATTGGGCTTTTGTATCTTTCTTTTGCATAGTTGGATTCATTTCATTGCGCAAAATTAAAACATTTTGGCCAATGCGAGAAAATTATTTGAAATCTTCTGTGAACACCGCCTCAAACATCTTCCGATAAGCCTCCACTTTCTTCTCGAAAGCCAAAGGATAAGCTCGCGATGAGGAGGGCAATCGATACAAAGTAAGACCTTCCCTTATCACAACTTGGCTGTTCGGTAAAGGAACGGTTTCTGTGTTGAAATAGGCACATACTTCCGCAGTCGCTTTCTCGCCTGTGGTGGCGATGGCATGGCAAAACGGCATCTGCGATAAAAGTGCCTCAATGTCAGTATGTTCCACAATTTCAAGAAAAGCATCTGAGGCATTATCCTTCAACCTGCGCACTGCTGTTGCCGTGTCGAAATAGGCAATGCCTTTCTCTTTCAGAAATGCGACGATTTCGTCCTTTTTGAAGGTCTTACACTCCAAGTCGACAAAATGGTTGCGGTCGCCGAACCAGATTTCACCCTCAATGCGCCAATGGTCGTTGATGAAATTGGGGTAAAAGAAATCCATGCACCAACGCTTTTGCGGCGGCGGGAAACTGCCCAGAAACAGCACTTTGGAATTGGCGGGCAGAAATGGCTTCAAAGGGTGATACTCAACCATAACACAACAACAAGAGCTATTTTTTTACACATGGGAAAGAGTCTACAATCTTAACCTTGAAATCGGGGAAACTATTGACAATCTGAACCTTAACGTCAGGAAAGTTTTCCACAAGTTTCACTTTGCCACATTGATCAGGGAAATGCTCCACAATCTTTACATCCAAATCTTCAAAGAAATCCACAATCTGCACCTTAATATCCGGAAAATGCTCAACAATCTTTACTTTGCCATAAAGGTTGAAGGTCTTGCCTTCCTTGTTGGTGAACGTGCAATTCTCTTTATTGATGCCAGGTTTTTTGTTGCCCGTCTGAGCCAACATCGGCAAGGCAATGAACGCGAACAATGCCAAAATCAATAGTTTTTTCATAATGTTATGTATTATTCATCTTCCACAAAAAACGCCCCTATTTGATTGATGCACAAAGTGCCTTTGAAGACCTTAAATCGGATTCTCAATTTTTCGGCCTTAACTGTCTTGATACGGATGAGTCGCTTGTAGCCGATGGTGGTTGTTGGCTCATCCACTTCGATGGGAAGCCACTTCCCTTTGGCATAATAATCGAGGCGAAACGACTCAACATTTTGGCCTAAAGGAATATACTCTTGCAAAAGCAGTCGATTCAATAAGGTTTTTTCTGGGAAATCGAAGATGAGTTCGGCACGGGTTACGCCGTCTTTGGTAGCCCAATAGGTTGTGTAATCGTCATCCGTGACATATTTCGGGCCGAAACGCATTGAACGGGTGTTGCTGGCGGTCACTTTGCTGCCTTTCAGAAGGTTGTTGGAAAAGTCCTTTTGCAGCTTTTGATACCAGTTCTCGGCATTGGCCGAATCAATCGAAGGAATTTTACCCTCTTGATTCACAGGGAAATTGAGCAACAGGTTGGCATTGTGTCCAACGCTGTTGAAATACAAATCCATCAGTTGCTCCACAGTCCTCACTTGAGCATCCTCGCTTTCATGGTAGAACCACCCTGGACGAATCGAGACATCCACCTCGGCGGGCAGCCAAGCGTCGCCGTCCTTGAAGCCTCTGACAAGGCGTTTTTCGTCATTAAGCGACTGGAAATCTGTTTTATACATGCACCATTGTGTAGGCTCGGCAAAGCCTTTTTCATTACCAACCCAGCGCAAGGTGGGCACCGTGCCACCGAAAATGGCCGCATTGGGACTATGGCTCCATACGATTTCGCGGGCTTTCTCGTAATTGTAGTATTTTTCCGCCACGATGGAACGCATCTCATCGGCACCGCCATACCAGCCCGTGCCGCCGTTGGCACCGTCGAACCAAAACTCGAACAAATCGCCATAGTTGCTCGTAAGTTCCTCAATTTGTTTATGATAGATGTCCACATAGCCTTGATAGCCATACTCGGCTTGATGCCTATCCCAAGGCGAAACGTAAATCCCGAACTTCAAATCGTGCATCTCGCAAGCCTCGGAAAGTTCGCGCACCAAATCCCCTTGCCCATTTTTATAATAGGTGTTCTTAATGGAATAATCGGTGGTTTCGGTCGGCCAAAGGCAGAAACCGTCGTGGTGCTTCGCGGTGAAGATAACGCCTTTCATGCCGCAGTTTTTCAAAGTCAAGACCCATTGCTCGCAGTCAATGTTGGTCGGATTGAAGGTATGCGACGGCGTGTTGCCATAGCCCCATTCCATATCGTTGAAGGTGTTCAGCCCGAAATGGATGAAGGCGTAGGTTTCAAGTTGCTGCCATTCGAGTTGTTGGGCAGTTGGGATGGGATAGCTTGGTTCAGGGCGATGGGCGCACGAAACCAGAATCAGGAAACCAACAAACAAGGATGCCCTTTTTGGATTGAATATAAAGTTTTTAAGGCTCATTTCAAATGTATATTTATTGTTTCAAAAACTTCCGCACCTCGCCATTCACACGAAGCATATACATACCCTTCGGCAACTCGCTGATAGAGATTCGGTTTACCTCGTTTTTGAGTTGCAGGGTCATCACAGTCTTGCCGTTCAAGTCGATGATTTCAGCTTGGTCATCTCCTTGGTTTACAAAGACATCGATATAGTCAGTGGCGGGATTGGGGCACACACGAAGCGAGGGTTCAGCCTGTATGTGCTCCGATGCCACCGAAACTGGAGTATCGGAATGAGCCTCAATCACGGCTTCAATCGTCCTGTTGCAGACGGCACAGAATGGTGCGTAGTTGCGCATCATGCAGCTGCGTTGCGGCCGGTACATGCCTTGCGTCAAGTAGCCGCCTCCCTCAAAAGCCCCTACCGTATTGTTATACTGATTGGTGTTGGGCGTGGGAATCGGGGTACCGGGCTGGACAAGGTCGGCCCATTTCGAGTCAAAATCTACCAAGGTGGTTATGTTAGGCTCCCAAGGCTCCACATTCAAATTATATAGCAAGCCCATTGAATTGTCAGGCTCTTCGTATTCATCGGCCAAGCCTCCAAAAGCATGGCCAAACTCGTGCACAATCACACTGGAAGCCGACATATTGCCCGCCGTGCTCATCGAGTAAAAGTTATAGAATCCACCACCGCCATAAACATCGCTGTTCACCAAAATGTAGATTTGGTCGTAAGGCGCGTTGGCCGCCACATCCTTCACCGCGAAATAGTTGCGTGTGGTGCAATAGCGGTCGATATAAAAGGTGTAGAAATGCGAATTGAGGATGGTGCGCACCCAAGTGTGAGAGGCCGGAATGTCGACGCCGCTCTCCTCCGAAGGGGCAAGCACGGCACGGAAATTGAAGTCGTTGATATGGCTTGCAAACGGTTCCGCTTGGGCGAACACATTGGCCAAATTCTGGCAATCTTGCTGAAACTTAGACATTTCATCGGCGGTGTAGCCCTCGGGCAAAATCACGATGTCAACCTTGCTTTCAGGCGAACCGTTGACCATAATGTCCTGAACTGGAAACACATAACGTTGCTCGGTGGTGTTGAAAATTTCGTCGGGGTCGTAAAGTTTTGAGAAAATTTCCTCAAACTCGCCATCGAAATTCCTGATTTCGAGGATGATATAGGCCTCATTACGCGGCAACGGAACGCTCACCGATTCCTCATAGCAACGTTCCATCACACGGGCCTCGTCAGTGGTTTGCCATTCGCGAAACAAGGTGTTGTAACCTCTTGAATAAATCAATGTATTGGTTTGTGCATCAATCACTTTCACACGGTTTGTCCCGAAATTGAACGGGTCAACCAAATTGACTTTGGAGCCACCGAAATGCGGCTCGATGACGAAACGCTCAAACACATAATGCGAGCTGTCGGAAGTGCCGCATTGGAAGACATCCATACGCAACGAGCCTTCATCAAGGAAATACTGCCCGAAATTGATGTTTTGCGCCTTTGAAAGCAGCGAAAACGCGACGGCAAACAGGAAAACAATGGTCTTTTTCATCTCTAATTAGGTTTATTTTGTTAGGAATCTAAAGGATTAAATTTTGCATTTTCAAGTATCGGGAACTGGTCAATCAGTCGGTGGGATTTTTCTATTTCAAACTCCACCATGATTTTTCTTTCTTCATCATTGAGGCTCATATCAGTATAATTTTATCGTGTTCGACATTATGGTAAAACGGAGAGTCGCCACGGGCACGCGACCCATAAAGATACAAATGTCCGTCCACTGGAATGATTTCCTTTCCAAGCTGTTGGATTTGACTGAGAAAATTGGTTGGAGGCATATTCAAACTTGTTTTTTCGATGCAAAAATAAACAATTTCGACAATACTGCCGCTTTTTTCCCGAATACCACAAAAATCATCAGCGGCCCCGATGTCAACACCGAAGCCGCTGAAAGTTTACGTTATGATAATTGTTGTAGGATTATTCCGCGTTGCGAACGAGGCGGACGGAAGCTGCCCAGTAACGGTGTTTCCCATAGTTTATATTGACGAAAACGCCATCTCCGTATAATTCCATCCAGTCAGTGCCATACCATGTGCAGTACGAACTCGAAGCATAAGATCCGCGTTCGCCCATAGAATTAACTTGCCCATATTCATGAGATCCAGCTGTAGGCAAAAACACCGCACCATTGGTCTCTAATGTGCCTATCCATTCCTCACCCGTGATAATATTGCTATTAAAAGTTCCACCATCCGCGTCGTTCAAGGCATAAATGGAAGCGTCCCACTCATCAGGCAAAAGTATAGCTCCAGTTACACCATTCACCGTGCCTAACGCCCAACGAATGCCTGAGGCGGTAACACGCATGAAGCACAAATAATACCACTCGTAAATTGTCGGAGTGCGCCAGCCGCTGTTCTCAGTGTTTCCACCATTGGCGATGGCGTTGTAGCCCCAATCGGCTTGGCCAGTTTCGTCATATAAGTTTCTCTGCCAATTGCCATAAGCATAGAAGTCGTTATCGTTTACGCTTACATACCAAGGCTGATAGCCTACGGCACCATGATTATAACCGCTCGTACCCCAACAGAAAAGGTCTCGATCAATAGTTTGGTAACTACTACCTTGACCATTATCACCCAGATAATCCCACTGGTGGTCAGCAAACTTCCAATAAGCACCGGTATTGTTTTCATCACCATTGCCAGCACTGCCAATATATTGTAGGTTGCCTTTCGAGAAATACACCTGTTGCGTTTCGCTCACTGAGAACAATCCGTCAATGGCACCGCCAGGAAGGTTGATGGCAACGGCAATGCCATTGGTCAGATAGCCGTTTTCCTCAATGGCAGGAATGGTGGCACAAGAGCCTGTATATAACCCGTCTGTTGAATAGGCTTCCGTATGGGTTATCCCATCTTGCGGCAACAGAATCGCCCATTTCTCGCCGTTGCCTGCTGGCATGGCGATAACACCTTCTCCATCTTGGCCGTACTCGAAGCTGTTGTCCGTAAAGTCAACCGTCACCTTGTTGTTCATCCCGACAATGCAAGTGGCAGCTTCAGAGGCCGAAGTCACATCGAACTTCACCAAAGCGCACTTGTTGAGCAAAGTAGCATTGTAGGCCGTAAGCCCCACTTGGTAATCTTCACGCGAAGGCGCGTAGGAAATCACGGGAAGATACTCAGTCTGGTCGCTGATAACCACCGAGCAGCCCGTGTTGTCAGAGTTGAACTCAGGAGTCTTGTTGCCGAGGAAGTAGAATTGTAGCTTCTCGCCTTCGGTAGGTTCGGTCACCTCGCCTTCGAAGTTCTCGCCGTTATAGGTCAACGTGCCCACACAGGTGCCATTGCTGGCCACATAAATGACATCGCCACTCTCAAAGGTGACCACACCAGTCGAGCCTTCCACGGCCACGCGGCTGCCACTGCTCACATTAAGCGTGATAGGCACTTTAGCGTCCTCATTGGCAGGTGTGGCATTGTTTTCCTTCTTGCATTGCGAGAGGCCGAGCACCAAGGCAAAGGCCAATGCGATTAGTCCAAGCCTTTTCATTTCTCGTCCTCCTTTCTCTTTAGAATGGCGTAGCCTGCACTAACCGAAAGCAGCAGTAGAACTCCGCTGCCCAACGGTACAGGCTGGCCAAACACTTGGTTGTTGATCTGTCCTGTTGCTTCAACACTGCGGTTGCCGAGCATCCCTGTGGCTTCCTTTGCGCTGCCGTTGCCGTAAAAGGACTCATCGGACGTGCCGCGCTGGAACAAACCCTCTTGGGCAGCAGCTCCAATCGGGATTGACAAGGCTAACGCCATTGCCATCGAAAGCATGATAGTTTTTGTCTTTGTTTTTCTCATAATAAATAATTTAAAATGTTTGAACATCTATATTTTTATCTGTAATTTTACATGGCAAAATTCTCCTATTTTGGCCATATTTCACTTGCCTAGAATAAAAATTGGTTTGCAATGCGTAAAAATCACAGCCAGTTTTCGTCATTGCGTAAAATTTTAGTTGCAATGCGTAAAAAATCCAGATAAATGGCATGGTATGTTAAATAGCGGAAAGAAAAACCGTATCTTTGCCAACATGGACACCGACTTGTTTTACATATTGCTGCTATGCTTCGTATCTGGCATGACGCAATGTTTGTTGACGTCATGCGGCATTTACATGCTCATGAAACTCCGAAACCACCAGTTTCAAAGGATTTTTGCTTTTGTCTTAATCTTGCATGGCATCTGCTTTTTCAATAACTTCGTGGTATTGGCATGTCGCCATCAGCCTTACTCCGAGTTCCTCAACACCTTTTTGGTAATTTTCGACTACATCATCGTGGGCGGTTACATGATGTTCGCGGTCTCATTGGTTTTTCCTAATCGATATAAGATTCATCAGCTTCTGCTTTTGGAAGTACCTTATATAATTGCCCTACTCTTGTTTGCTATTAGCCGAAATCCCATGGTTTTGGCAGTCATGCAAATATACACTTTGGCGGTTTCGATAGCCTTACTGGTGTATTTGGTCCGTTCCATCAAGAAACACACTCGGATGTTGCTGGACAATGTTGGAGACCTTGAGTATTTTGACCTGCGATGGAGCAACATTTTGATTGTCCTCTATTTCGCTTTCCAACTTTTATGGGCTATTGAAAGTCTATCGCAACAATCGTGGTTTACAGAACCCTCTACTGGAAGCAACTTGATTTTCGACACGCTTTATTGCTTCATCTGCATCGGCATTGTTTTATACGTCATGCACAAACTGATACATCAGCAGGTGTTCACCCTCTCCCCCGCCGACGAATGTGAAAATGAGCCTCAAGAACCAGCCACTACCACGCCCCAACACAATGCAGGCAAACCCTTGATTGGTTATGACATCGACAAGGTCATGAGCGAAAAACAGTATTATCAGGACAATACACTGACAGTGCAGAAGTTGGCACATCATTTGGGCACCAACCGGCAATACCTCAGTAACCATATTAATCAAGAACTTCATACGACCTTCTACGACTACATCAACGATTTCCGTTTAGAGGATGCCAAAGCCATGTTAGATAGTCAAAACTCTGAAAACCAACATTCTTTGGAAGATATTGCCATGATGGCAGGCTTCAATTCCTACGCCACTTTCCTGCGCTCGTTCAAGAAAAAGTATGGGCAAACGCCGTCGCAATACCTTACGGAGAAAAAATCGTGACCAAATCAAAAATTCAAGTCACATAATCGTTTTTTTTCCTATCTTGCGCCCAAATTAATCGAATGTATATGACTACTGAAGAATTGAAATCTGTTTTCAAGCAACGCTTTGGTAATGAGGGCGTTGTTTACACATCGTCGGGGCGCATCAACCTCATCGGCGAACACACTGACTACAACGGCGGCTTCGTTTTTCCTGGGGCTATTGATTCGGGCATCTACGCTTGCATCCGCCTCAACGGGACTGACAAGGTGCGCGCCTACTCCATCGACAAGGAGGACTACCGCGAGTTTGGCATGAACGAGGAAGACAACCCTCAAATCCACTGGGCCAACTACATCTTCGGCGTGTGCCGCGAAATCATCAAGCGAGGCTACAAGCTCGAAGGCTTCGATACGGTGTTTTACGGCAATGTGCCGATTGGCGCGGGAATGTCGTCGTCGGCAGCCTTGGAGAGCACTTTTGCCTTCGCACTCAATGAGTTGCTGAACCTCGGCATTGACAAGTTCGAGTTGGCACGTATCGGTCAGGCCACTGAACACAACTATGTTGGCGTGAAGTGCGGCATCATGGACCAATTTGCCTCACTCTTTGGTAAGGCAGGTCACCTGATGCGCCTCAACTGCGCCACGATGGAGTTTGAGTATTTCCCCTTCAATCCCAAGGGTTACAAGGTGGTATTGCTTGATACCGTGGTGAAACACGAGTTGGCTTCGTCGGCCTACAACCGCCGCCGCGAGTCGTGCGAGAACGCTTGCGCCCACATCTCCGCCAAGCATCCCGAAGTGAAATATCTGAGCGACGCAACGATGGAAATGCTCAATGAGGTGAAAAACGAGATTCCCGCCGAGGACTACATGCGCGCGGAATATGTAATAGGTGAAAAGCAGCGCGTCCTTGATGTGTGCGATGCCTTGGAAAGAGGTGATTATGAAACTGTTGGCGACCGTATGTATGGCACACATTACGGCATGAGCAAGCTCTACGAGGTGAGTTGCGAGGAATTGGATTTCCTCAACGATATTGCCAAGGAATGTGGCGTGACAGGTTCGCGCGTGATGGGCGGCGGCTTCGGCGGCTGCACCATCAATTTGGTGAAAGAAGGTCTGTATGAGGCATTTATCGCCACGGCAAAGGAAAAATTTGCGGCCAAATTCGGACACGAACCTAAAGTTTACGATGTGGTGATTTCGGACGGGGCGAGAAGATTATAATTATCACAAAACATTCAAAACAATGCAAAACTTCAAAGGAATTGGTGGGCGGCTACACAACCGTGTCGCCGGCGGAAAGCCGCCGGTTGGCAGGCTTTCCCCAACCTTGAGAATTGTTTTGTAAGTTTTGTTGGTTTTGTGACCAAACAACAATTAAACGATTCAACAACAAACAATTAAACATAAAATGAAACCAACATTATTAGTTTTAGCAGCAGGCATGGGCTCGCGTTACGGTGCCCTGAAACAGATGGACGGCGTCGGTCCGAACAACGAAGCCATCCTCGATTATTCCATTTACGACGCCAAGCGCGCCGGTTTCGGTAAAGTGGTCTTCGTCATCCGCGAGGACTTCGCCGAGGCCTTCAAGAAAGTGAACAACACGGAGAAATTCGGCATCCCCGTGGAGTATGTGTACCAATCACTTGACAAATTGCCGGAAGGATTCAGCGTTCCCGAAGGGCGCGTGAAACCTTGGGGCACCTGCCACGCCGTGCTGATGGCCAAGGACGTGATTCACGAGCCCTTTGCCGCCATCAACGCAGACGATTTCTATGGCAAGGAAGCCTACGAGGTCTTGGCCAAGTATCTCATGGAATGTGATGGTAAAAAAGGCGCTTACAGCATGGTCGCCTACAAACTGCGCAACACCATGTCAGACTTCGGCACGGTGAGTCGCGGCATCTGCACCGCCGACGCGGAAGGCAACCTTCAGACCATCGTCGAGCGCACGGCCATCGGGCACACCGAAGACGGCGGCGCGGCCTACACCGACGAAACTGGCTCGCATCCCTTGGACATGGATTCCCTCGTTTCCATGAACTTTTTCGGCTTCACCCCTGATTTCTTCGCCTATTCCGAAAAGGGCTTCGTCGAGTTCCTGAAAGGCCCTGCCCAAACCAACATCAAGGCGGAGTTTTTCATCCCGCTGATGGTGAACCAAAGCATCCACGACGGCTCGGCCAAACTGAAGGTGCTGTCGAGCAACGCCTCTTGGTTCGGCGTGACCTACAAGGAAGACAAGCCAGAGGTGATGCGCAAGATTCGTGAATTGATTGAAAAGGGTGTTTATCCTAATAACCTATGGTAATTAAACACGAGATTCGACCGTTAGGGAAAGGCGATTACGCCAACAACGGGTCATGACCCGTTGTCCCTATCGGAAGATCGTTCTTGTGAAAAATAAAATCTATGAATATAGAAGTAAAAACATGGGGTAAAACCCCTGATAATAAAGACATTAAGCTCTACACCTTGACTAACGCCAACGGTGTGAAAGTGCAGTTGAGTGACATCGGCGCGGGCATCGTGAGCATCGTCACGCCCGACCGCTACGGCCACAAGGAAGACATCGCCCTTGGTTATCCACATCCGTGGGATTACTACAACGACGGTCCTTGCGCGGGCAAGACCCCTGGACGATTTGCCAACCGCATCGCCAACGGTCGCTTCAAGATTGACGACATAGAATACCAACTTGAACTTAATACAAGCGACGGCAAGCACCACCTCCACGGCGGCAGCATCGGATTTGCTAACCAGAAATGGGCCAGCCGCCTTGTGGGTGAGAGTGTGGTTTTCACCTACCTCAGTGCCGACGGCGAGGCAGGCTATCCCGCTGAGTTGGTGGCCAAGGTGCGCTATACCCTCAACGACGAGAACGAACTGAATATCCACCTCAGTGCGTATTCGTCGGGCGCAACCATCGTCAACCTGACCAACCACACCTATTTTAATTTAAAAGGCGAAGGCAACGGCGACATCCTCGACCATAAACTGCGCTTGAACGCCTCGCGCTTCCTACCCGCCACCAAAGAATTGATCACGACTGGAGAAATGGCCCAAGTGGCTGACACTCCGATGGATTTCACCCAAGCCAAACTGATTGGCCGCGACATCAAAGAACACTTTCCCGACCTAATTAATGGAAAGGGCTACGATAGTTGTTGGGTCATCGACGGCATTGAGAAGGACAAACTCTGCCTTGCCGCCGAGTTGTCGCATGATGATACAGGCCGCATGGTGAAGATTTACACCACACAGCCTGGCATTCAGGTCTATACCGGCAACTGGCTTTCGGGTTGTCCGAAAGGCAAGAACGGCCATGTTTACGAGGACTATTCCGGCGTGGCCTTGGAGTGCCAAGCCCTCCCCGACTCGCCCAACAAGCCCAATTTCCCGAACACCATCTTGCGCTCGGGCGAGGAGTATTTGGAAACCATCATTTTCAAGTTCACTATCATTTAATCTTAAATATTGAATTTCAAATCTTTAAATACAAAATAATGAGTACAAAAACGAAACAATGGGGCGCAATCATCGTCATGATCGCCTTGTTCGCAATGATTGCCTTCGTGACCAACCTCTGCTCACCGATGGCTGTCATCGTGAAAAACCAATTCGGCGCCAGTAACTTCCTGTCGCAAATCGGCAACTACGGCAACTTCATCGCTTACTTGATCATGGGTATCCCATCGGGTATGCTGATTAAGAAATTCGGCTACAAAAAGACCGCACTGATGGCCCTTGCCGTGGGCATCGTCGGCATCCTCGTGCAATGGGCCAGCGGCAGTATGGGCTTCGGTGTCTACCTCATCGGCGCCTTCATCGCCGGCTTCTGCATGTGTATGTTGAACACCGTCGTCAATCCAATGCTGAACCTGCTCGGTGGTGGCGGCAACAAAGGCAACCAACTCATCCAAATCGGCGGCGTGTTCAACTCGGCGGCTGCCGTGGCGGTTTACATCCTCATGGGTGCGCTCATCGGCGAGGCCACCAAAGCCAAGATTTCCGATGCCACCCCTGCCCTTCTGATTGCCCTGGCCATCTTCGTCATCGGCTTCATCGTCATCCTGTTCACCAAAATCGACGAACCGCAACAGTCCGTAGAAGTGAAATCGGAAGTGAAGGACAAATACAGTGCCTTCTCATTCCGCCATTTCAAACTCGGCATTTTGGCCATCTTCCTCTATGGCGGTATCGAAGTAGGAACACCGACCTACATCCTGCAATACCTGACCTCTGAACCCAACGCTGCCACACCGGGCATTGGCATGAGCGGCACCATTGCGGGCCTCATCGTGGCCGTCTATTGGCTGATGATGCTCATCGGGCGTTTCATCGGGGGTGCCATCGGCGGAAAGGTTTCTTCCAAGGCCATGGTGACCACCGTTTCCATCGCGGCCATCGTCCTTGTGCTGTTCGGAATGTTGGCTCCACAAACTTGGCAAGTCAACGTCCCTGGCATCGATTGGGCCAATTTGAAGGTGATTTGGGCACAAGTCCCCGTTGGCATCTTCGCTTTCATCCTCGTGGGTCTTTGCACTTCGGTGATGTGGGGCGCCATCTTCAACCTTGCTACCGAAGGCCTCGGTAAATACACCGCCATCGCCTCTGGTGCCTTTATGACTATGGTCTTCGGCTTCGCCATCATGGTCGGTCTGCAAGGTCTTGTCGCCGACTGGACAGGCAGCTATATGACCAGTTATGTGGTCGTGCTGTTCTGCGCAGCATACATTCTCTTCTACGCCCTCGTGGGTTCGAAGAACGTGAACAAGGACATCCCTGTCGACTAAACCACGCTCAAAAAAAATTCATTACCCGCCTGATGAAAATTGGGCGGGTTTTGTTTTGTAACGACAGAATACTTATCTTTGCCGCAAAATTTAAAACAATGGAAAAAAGCGATTGTCTTTACACCTCTTACCTGAACATCTTGAAGGAAGAGCTCGTTCCCGCCATGGGCTGCACCGAGCCGATTTGTTTGGCCTACGCCGCTGCAAAAGCACGTAAAGTATTGGGAACCATGCCAAAACGTGTAGTGATTGTAGCTTCGGGCAACATCATCAAAAACGTGAAAAGCGTCATCGTGCCCAACACCGGAGGCCTGAAAGGACTGAAGGCTTCGGTGGCGGCAGGCATCGTAGCCGGCAACCCCGACAATGTGTTGGAGGTCATTGCTGACGTGAAGCCCGAACAGAAACAAGAAATCGCCCGTTTCCTTGAAACTACCCTCATCACCGTTGAGCCGTTGGACTGCGTCGCCCGCTTAGACATCACTGTGCGCCTCTACGATGGCGACCATTCGTCGAGCGTCCGCATTGCGGGGCACCACACCAACGTGGTCAGCATTGAGAAGGACGGCAAGTCACTTTTTGAATGCGAATGTTCCGACACTAACGCCAACATGACCGACCGCGAGTGCCTGAAAATGGAAAAAATTTACGACTTCGCCACCACCGCCGACCTCGCCGACCTGTGTCCCGTCATCGAGAGACAGATAACCTGCAACAAAGCCATCGCCATGGAAGGCCTGAAGAGCAAATGGGGCGCCAACATTGGCAGCACCCTTCTCCGCTTCAACAACGACGTGCGCCAAAAAGCCAAGGCCTGGGCAGCAGCAGGCAGTGACGCCCGCATGAGCGGCTGTGAGATGCCCGTCATCATCAACTCGGGCAGCGGCAACCAAGGCATGACGGTATGCTTGCCCGTCCTCGCCTACGCTGAAGAGTTCGGTATCGACGAGGAACGCACCATTCGCGCCGTGACCCTCTCCAACCTCATCGCCATCCACCAAAAAACGGGCATCGGCAGGCTATCGGCCTATTGCGGTGCTGTCAGTGCGGGCTGTGCGGCAGGTTGTGGCATTGCCTACCTCATGGGCGAAGGCCTCGACATCATTGCCCACACCCTAGAAAACGCTTTGGGCATGGCTGCTGGCATCGTCTGCGACGGCGCGAAGCCTTCCTGCGCGGGAAAAATCGCCCTCTCCGTTGAAGCCGGCATCCTTGGCTACGAGATGAGCAAACACGGCGACAACCTCCTCGGCGGCGATGGCATCATCGGCTGCAATGCAGAAGAGACCATCGACCACATCGGACGCCTCGGACGCAACGGAATGCGAGAGACCGATGTGGAGATTCTGAAGATTATGGTTGAGTGAAAAACGCCTTGATTTCCGCCTCCTTCATGTCACGGAAACCGTATTCGTGAACGACCTTGCCATTTTCCAAAAAGACGATGGTAGGAAATTGGCCGTTGATGGCTTTCAACAAGTCTACCACATTGTTACACAAGATATTCTTGTATTGGGCAGATTGCGATTTTTCATAGAATTTCGCGATGCCGTCCTCATTGCCCATGAAAATGCATGTGATGTTTTCCTCTGGAAAACCATAAAACTGCTGCATCAGCGAGAGCTTCTGCGCTGCCATCTGGCAAATCTCGCAACCCGTTGAAAAAAAGCAGATTACCTTCTTCCCTTCTGTCAAATTCAGGCTATCCAAAGGCGGCTCTTCTAACAAATCATAAAACAAGTCTTCTTGCAGGTTTTGCTCGGAGTCATAGGCCGATGTGTAGTTGTCAGGCGGTGAAACGGCAAAAACAGTAATGGTAGAGGCCATCAATGCCAAACTGAAAATCAGCCAACGGAACGGCGTTTTCCATCCTTTCACCTTGTATATCAGTAGGAAAAGCAACATCAGCATCCCATTTTTCATAAGGCTTTGCTTGGGGTCGAGTTGTAGGAAGTCGCCGAAACAATGGCAGCTATCAGTACGGCCTTTCATGAGCGCATATATTAATAATAAGGTGTAGCCAACCAGCATGGCCATGCTTCCCCACCAATAGAATTTGTGCAAAGTATTGGAAACCAAACCTATACCAAGAACAAGCTCAACGATGATGGCCGCACGAGCCACCAAAAACGAGAAATTGAGGCTGAAAAAATGATAGCTGTAGACGTAAATCTCAAACTTGTCCAAATCGAGAATCTTCAGGATGGCTGAAGCGATAAAGACAAAACCAAGCAGGATTTTTATCGAGAGAAGTATGTTTTCCTTGATTTTCAATTCTTTCCACCGCCTCCGCCTATACCAAACAGGTTCTCCCACCACTTGTTCTCTTCACCCGTGGCTTCGGCTTTTGAAACTTCGGTGCAAATCACCTGCCCCCAGCCGACGATTTCCTTGGCACGGTCGGAGCAGGAAGAGCCATCCTCGATGGTATAGAAATCCTCGCCGAGATTCACCACCTCATCATTCTGGATGGTGGTGCAACGGCAGTAGCGCGTCTTTTTGCACGAAGTGGCGCACAAAAGCAGCATCGCCGTCAAGAGTATGATGTATTTTCTCATTTCGATTTTTATTTGCGGCAAAATTAGAACTTTTTGGAATATCCTGCATATTATACGGAAAAATAAGTGCAATATTGCATTGAAGAACAAAAACAATGTAACAAGCAGACCGTTCCTCGCAGTGACGCAAAGCGGCAGACAAGCGCAAAGTCATCATCCTTCAAACTCAGGATGCAGTTCCGCGAATTTCCTTTCATATTGTCGGATGCGGCTTAGGCTGCGGCGCGTCCAAAGGAGGCGCACTGCATTGCGCTCAGGCTCGGTGAGGTGCCAGTCGATGTCGGCAGATTCATGGAGTCGGTTGGTTAGCGTGTAGAGCAACAAAGCCGCCGACACACTAATGTTGTAGCTCTCCGTAAAACCAAACATAGGGATGCGGACGTGCATGTCGGCATTTTCAACAGCATAATCCGAAAGGCCCTCCTTCTCGGTGCCAAACACCACGGCCACAGGCTGGTCGAGGGGCAAAGTCTCAGGCGTGAAGTCGTCGCGATGCGGACATGTGGCCACAATCTTGTAGCCCTCGTTGCGCAAGTGCTCGAAAGCCGCCGGTGTATTGAAATCCGTCGCATCGTAATGATACAGGCTGAGCCATTTCGTGCTGCCCATCACCACTTCGGGATTCACCGCATAATGATTGTGGTTTTCCACCACGTGGATGTCCTGCACCCCCCGAAGGTCGCAGGTGCGCAACACCGCGCTGGCATTGTGCGGCTGGAAGATGTCCTCAAGGACGACGGTCAAATGCCGTGTGCGCCATTCCAACACCTCCTCGAAACGCTGCCGGCGGTCATCTGTGACAAACTGCGACAAAAACTCAAGGAAAGCCATATCTCGTGCTCCGAACTCACCTGTCCTGCGTTTTTCCATCACACGCCCATCATAAAATCTGCTTTTCTTCATCGGCTCAAATAATATAAAAGGTGTGCAAAAGTACAACTTTTTTTGCCTTGAACAAAAAAATCCACCAAAACCATTTTTATACCATGTTAAAAATCAAACAATTACGTTTTTTCGACAAAAATTAAAACCAAAATTTTAAAAAATTGGCGTTTCATATCCTTAAAAAGCGTACTTTTGCAACTCAAAATTTTGAATCGTTATGGCAAAACAAGACACAAAACAAGGAGACGAGAGGCTCGAAAACGTAGAAGAAGCCTTAAGCAAAACCGAACTTTGGATTGAAAACAACCAGAAGACCCTTTGGATCATCCTCATTGCCTTATTGGTGGTAGCCTTTGGCATCTTCGGTGTGACCAAATACATGAACAAGCGCAATGCGGCTGCGAGTGCCCAAATCTTCAAGGCACAGCAGTATTTCGAGAAAGAGCAGTATGACAACGCTCTCAACGGCGACGGCAACAACGTCGGCTTCCTCGACATCATCAGCAGCTACGGCAGCACTAAGACCGGCAAGCTGGCCCAATATTATGCTGGCATCAGCTACATGAAACAGAACAACTATACGGATGCCATCGAGCACCTGAAGAAATACACAGGCGACGACCAAATCCTTGCTCCTATGGCTCTCGGTGCCATCGGCGACTGCTACATGGAACTTGGCGACAACCAAAACGCCGTCAACTACTATGCCAAGGCCGCCCGCAAGAGTCCCAACGATTTCACCTCGCCAATGTTCCTCGTCAAGGAAGGCATGACTTACGAAATCATGGGCAACTACAGCAAGGCTCTTGAAGCCTATCGTCTCCTCAAGAAAGACTATCCGCTGAGCAACGAGGCATTCGACATCAGCAAGAATATCGCTTACTTGGAAGCGAAAATGAAATAGAGGAATTTTTAGGGTTAAACAAAGTTTCATTTTTTTGAACTGGTCCGACACCACGGGCCAGTTTTTTTATCCGCTCGCGAATATGGAAAAATTGAGAATCGTCTATTTCGGAACCCCTGAGTTCGCCGCCTCGCAGCTTGAGGCCATCATTGCGGCAGGCTATGAGGTGGCCGCCGTCGTCACCATGCCCGACAAGCCCGCTGGACGCGGACAGAAGATGCAACATTCCGAGGTCAAGAAGACCGCCCTGCAACACGACCTGCCTTTGCTGCAACCCGAAAAACTGAAAGACCCCCAATTCATTGAGCAGTTGGCTGCCTTCAACGCCGACCTTTTCATTGTGGTGGCTTTCAGGATGTTGCCCGCTGTGGTATGGCAGATGCCCCGACTTGGCACCTTCAACCTCCATGCCTCGCTGTTGCCACAGTACCGAGGCGCGGCTCCTATCAACTTCGCCATCATCAACGGCGAGACCGAGACGGGACTCACCACCTTCTTCCTCAACGAGGAAATCGACAAAGGAGCCGTCATCATGCGCGAAAAGGTCGCCATTCGCCCCGACGAGACCGCAGGCGAACTCCACGACGAGCTGATGCTATTGGGCAACAAAGTGGTGGTGGAGACTATTCAAAAAATCGAGAAAGGCGACGTTAAGGCACTGGAACAAAACGAATTGGAGCAAGGCGAAACTTTGAAACCTGCGCCAAAAATCAGCAAGGAGTTTTGCAGCATCGATTGGAGCCGCGACCTCCAAAGCGTTTACAACCATATCCGTGGCTTGTCGCCCTACCCTGCCGCACACACCGTTTTGGCATCGTCCGAAGGCGGACGTATTGAGATGAAAGTCTTTGCCGCCGATATGGAAAACACTCTTCCAAAAGAAGAATGTGGCACTGTCGTCACCGACAACAAGAAATTCCTCAAGATAGCCCTTCACGACGGTTATCTCCATCTCACCGAGGTACAACAAGCAGGGAAAAAACGCATGAACATCGCCGACTTTTTGCGTGGAACGCAATTCGTTGGAGCGTGGAAAGCAACGATTTGAGCCTGATTTGACCAATTTTTCAAAAAAAAGAGTCTTTTTTGTGGAAAAATCACGCATTTTTTACAAAAAACACTTGCGTTAATCAAAAATACATTATTTTTGTCGCTCAAACGTTTAACCAATTAAATATATCAAAATGAATAAAGTAGATTTAATCAATGCCGTCGCTGAAAAGGCTGGCATGACCAAAGTAGATGCGAGAAAAGCCGTTGATGCCATGATGGGTGTCACCAAGAATGAACTTATGAAAGGTGGAAAGCTTGGCCTCGTTGGTTTCGGCACTTTGTCGGTGAACGAGCGTCCTGCTCGCCAAGGCCGCAACCCCCGCACTGGCAAGACCATCAAGATTGCAGCCAAGAAGGTTGTGAAATTCAAGGCCGCCAGCAACTTGCTGAAATAAGCTTAATTAGAACAGAAAGTAAAAGCCGTCATTCGTGGCGGCTTTTTTTGTTGCCCTTCGAAAGGCGGTTGTCCTTCCCCATGTTCAGCACCCCATTGTCAATAAGAAAACGAATTGAGTCCATCAAACGGTCAGAATTGAGGTCGGCGCAACGCCCCATCACCTCTCCCAGCGACACGTCAGCCTCGCCAACCACACTCATCAATCGGTCTTCAATGGTTTGATATTCAACAGGTTTTGTTGATGCGTTGCTCTGGCAAACGTCACAACGGCCACATGGTTTCGATTTCTTCTCGTTGAAATAGCGCAACAGCTGAACGCTGCGACATTCCTCATCGTTTTCCACAAAGCCAATCATCGCCTTCACGCGCTCCTCGGCATCCCGCTTGCGGTCATAATAATACTCTTTTGACAAGTTAAAATGCTTTGTATCAACAAATTCTGAAAGGAAAAGCACTTGGGGCTTATCGTGACGCTGGGCGTAAGAAAGGAAATGAAAACTCTCCAATTTTTTCAGCTGTTCCACCACTTTCTCCACCGACAATCCGATTCTCTTGGCAACGGTATCCTCATTAATTTTGACAAAATCGGTCAGCACTCCAGGCATACTGCGCAACATGTACTTAATCAACTCACTAAATTGAGGGTTGTTGACTTGAAATCCATAAAGCTCATCCCGTGAGGCCTTTATCATCACTTTCGAAGGTTCATCGAAACTGTCGGAGAGCACAAGGAAACCCTCTCTCTCCAGAATTTTTAACGTATGAAACACTTCAATTATCGAGAAACCATACCTATCGACAAAATCCTTGAGAATCAGCGGATACGACACATTGGCACCTGCACCGACAGGGATGTTGAAATAGTTTCCCAAGGCATTGTAAATCAATTTGATGCGTTCAAGCTCAGGGAACGACTGCGCCAGATTCTCTTGCAACTGTTTGATGTCGGCAGGCGAAACGAGCAGAAAGGCTTCGGAAGGCTTCAGGTCGCGGCCCGCACGCCCTGCCTCCTGGAAATAGGCCTCGATGCTGTCGGGCAAGTCCATGTGGATGACCAAACGCACATCAGGCTTGTCGATGCCCATGCCGAAAGCATTGGTGGCCGCGATGACCTTCACCCTGCCCTTCATCCAAAGCTCTTGGCGCTCGTCACGCGTCCGTGCGTCCAAACCTGCATGATAAAACGTAGTCGCGATGCCCACCGAATTGAGCCAGTCGGAAATGACTTGGGTACGTTTCCGGTTTCGCACATAAACGATGGCACTTCCCTCCTTCATAGCCTCCAATTTGCGGCGCAACACACCGTATTTATCAGCCTCATGAAGCACATTATAAGTCAAGTTTTTACGCTCAAAGCTGCTTTGGAACACGTTTTTCGCCTTGAAACCAAGACGCAACTGAATATCATCGACCACTTTGGCAGTTGCCGTGGCGGTTAGAGCCAAAACGGGTGTCTTCGGCATATAGGGACGAATCTCTGCAATCTTCAGATACGGCGGTCGGAAGTCATAACCCCACTGTGAGATACAATGCGACTCATCGACAGCCAAAAGGCACACTTTCATGCGTTTTACGGTTTCTATAAACTGTTCATTTTGAAGACGTTCTGGGGAAACATACAAAAACTTCAACCGACCGTAGGTTGCCTGATTGTAAGCCAATTCCAACTCATCGGGATGCATACCCGAATAGATAGCCGCTGCCGATATACCTTTTTCGACCAAATGCGCCACCTGATCCTTCATCAAAGCAATAAGCGGCGTGATGACCAAGCACAAGCCCTCCATCGCCATAGCTGGCACCTGGAAACAAATGCTCTTGCCGCCTCCAGTGGGCAGCAAAGCCAATGTGTCTTTTCCCGCCATCACCGAATCAACGATGTCCTCCTGAAGCGGGCGGAAATTGGGATAGCCCCAATAGCGTTGCAATATGGAACGGGTTTGCTCTGACATAAGAAATTCGACAAGCAAAATTAGGAAAAAAAGATATATCTTTGCACCATCATGGCAAAGCAAAATCACAGATACGAGCGTCGCACAAGTTGGGAAGTGGTTATCACTTACCTCTTTGTCATGGCACTTTGTGCTGCTTTGTATTATTACATTTCCGACTTGCGCAAGTCCATCGAGAACCAACGCTCCAACATCAACTCGCAGCACGACGCACTCAACTGGGTCAACCAATTCACCATGAACGTACACGGTGCCCAAAACGCCGCCAACCTGTACGCATTCACCGAACAGGCCAAATACAAGCGTGAGTTCAACGCCTACCGCAAAGAACTCAAGGCGCAGGCCGACTCTCTCATGCTCTTTGAAATCAGCGAGGAAAACAAGATGATGATTGCCGAGATCGAAAGGCTTGTCCACAGCAAAGGTCGCCTCAGCAATGAGCTGTCGCGCCAGTTCCACGACTTCAACCCCTTGGCTGAATTCGACCGCACCATCGACGATTACGTGCCACCCCAACCCGAAGAAGAGATTGTGGTGACCACCGTCTCGAAAGACACCATCATCCGTGTGCCAAAAAACGAGAGGAAAGGCTTCTGGAGTCGTGTCGGCAATGTGTTCAGTCCTCCTACTGAGGAAGATAGCATCGTCCATATCAGCATTGAGCGCACCGACACACTCCACATCCAACAGCAACGCCCCGACACGGTCAACATCCTCGCCGACCTGCGAATACTGTCCAACAAGGCCAAAACCGAGTATTGGAACAAGATCAAGGCCTACGAGAAAAAGACACAGGAATTGGTCAAAGCCGACAACCAACTCTCCGAACAAATTTCCTCCTTATTAATACGCCTCAACGAAGAAATCCTCGACTCCACCATCACCGAAATCGAGAAAAGCGAGGCGATGATACACGAAAACCTGAGGACTTCCATGTTCATCGGAGCAGGCACCTTGTTCTTAATCATTATCTTCATTATTCTAATTATCAGTGATGTAAATAAAGGTTATAGAGCCAGACGAGCCGCCGAGGAAGCCAAGAGAATGACGGAGGAAATCATGGAGAGCCGCCACAAGTTGCTGCTTTCGGTCAGCCATGACATCAAGGCGCCTCTAAGCTCCATCATGGGACATGTCGAACTTATGGACAAGACCGACAACGAGAAGGAAATCAACTCGATACAGCAATCCGCCGACCATATCCTCAACCTTTTGAACAACCTTTTGGAATACTCCAGCCTCGAACAAGGCAAGCTACAAGTGAGCAAGGAAACCTTCGACATCGTTCAACTTTGTGCCGAAATCGCAGAAATGTTCGCGCCCATTGCCCAACACAAGAACCTGCAATTCAACTTTGAAAACAACATTGATGCCGACACCATACTGAATTCCGACAAGCTGAAAATCAGGCAGATACTGACCAATCTGATTTCAAACGGCATCAAATACACATTGGAAGGCAGCGTGACCTTCAAAGCGCGATTGGGGCGCAACCTCGTGGTCTTCGACATCATCGACACCGGAGTGGGCATCCCCGAAGACCAACGCGAGGAAGTGTTCAAGCCTTTTGTGCGCATCGAGAGCTACAACCAGTTTGCTGAAGGCACGGGTTACGGCATGACGGTGGTAAAGGGTCTCGTCGACCTTCTCGGCGGCGAAATCGGCATCGAGTCAGAAGTTGGGAAAGGCTCTCATTTTGAGGTTAGGCTTCCTGTTGAGGTGGTGCAAAACTCAAAGGAGAACGAGTCGGATGAGAAAGACAAAAACAAGAGTCTCAACATTTTAGTCATCGACGACGACAACACTTTGTTGAGCGTGGTAGGCAATATGTTACAGCGTTTGGGCCACCAAGCCATTCCTTGCCGTTCAAAAAGCGACATCGAAAGTGCCGCAGCGCAACTCGCCGACTACGATTATATCCTCACCGACCGCGAGATGGGTGCCATGACCGGCAACGGAATCCTAAAGCTTTTCAAGGAAATCGACCCTGAAAAACCCGTCATTCTGATGACAGGCCGCATCGAATACACCACCGAGAAGGCCAAGGCCGAAGGCTTCGACGGATTCTTGCAGAAGCCCTTCAATATGAAAGAGTTGGAAACCATGTTCGGAAACGTTGCCACCGATGGCGAGAACACAGAAAGCCATTGCGTTTTCGCCGACGATTTTCCCGCTTTCTGCCAAATGATGGGTGACGACGAAGAAGCCATCCGCCAAGTGCTGACTGTTTTCACCCAGTCGACTGCTGAAGACATGGTGTTGATGAACACTTGCATTGAAGAGTCGAAATACCTTGAAGCTCAAGACCTTTGCCACAAAATGCTGCCCATGTTCACCCAATTGGAGCGCGATACGACTTTCCTCGCCAAGATGAACACCTTACGCGGTCAAGGCAAGAAAGAAAAGCATTACCGCCATTGGAAAGACGACGCGCAACAATTCATGACCCAAGCCGACGAACTGATGGACTTGCTGGCGGAGAAATATGGGATTGGATAAATGGACATTTCCCCCTTTTTATGCCCTCAACGCATTCTGACCATCATACAACATCTGCTGCATACCCAAATAGAAACCTCTAATTTGCTCGGGCTTCATATTGAGTTGGCTTACCGCATCCGTAGCCGAATGGTATTTCATATCGATAAGCATGGGCAGATTTTCAGAACTTAGTTCCTTGAAACCATTACGCACATATAGTTCCATGACGTAGTTCACGAAGTCCAACTGAGCGGCGGTGTACTTCTTACTTGCCTGCTCCCTCAAAATCTCAGCCCTGCGCTGACGGTCAATCGGAGTGGTATTGTAGGCCAGAAATGCCAGCACATCTAACATGTCACAGTTCTCCATTTCAAGGAAATTGCGCGTCATTTCCAGCTTGTCTTCAGGAAAACCACTCTGAGCCAACACCTCCAGCAGTTGCTCGCGGGTATCGGGCTGCGACCAACGTTTCCGCAAGTCATCCTCTCCAGCAAGGAAATTCGGCAACATGCCAAAGAGCTTTTTGATATATTCTTCAATGCTAATAAGTTCGTCACCAAACTGTATGCGCTCGTCCCAATCCGTGTGCAAGGTCAGTTCTCGTTTAGACGACAACTTCACTTTTACCGTCTTTCTTTGCCGACCTCCAGAGCAAGTGCAAGGCAGGTGACCGCATATCGGGCATGGTTGTGGCGGTTCCCAACCGCCACCATCTTCGTGCACCTCACCACCTCCATTATCCTCGCCTTCAGGATAAGGTTTCGACTTATTGCAGGTACAAGGATAATTGCCACACACAGGACAGAACGGGTCGCCGTCCCATCCATCATCCTGGAAGTTTCGAGAAGCGCCTACAAAGTCGTACACCGTGAAATAGTATTTATCGGTGAACAATCGCGTGCCTCGTCCCATAATTTGCTTGAATTCCACGATGTTGTTCACAGGACGCATCAACACGATATTGCGCACATTACGGGCATCAACTCCTGTTGACAATTTCTGTGAGGTGGTGAGGATGGTCGGGCGTAGGTAGTCGTTGTTTTGGAACTGCTTCAGCTTGGCTTCGCCCTCCTTGCCGTCGTCGCTGGTCACGCGCTCGCAATAATTGGAGTCGGGCACCTTCTTGAATTGGTTGATCATGTCGCGAATCACCATCGCATGGAGCTGGGTGCAGCAAAACACGAGGGTTTTCTCGTCCTTGCCTATCTGTCCAAGCAATTCTTTGACACGATGCTCGTCGCGCTGGCGGATTTCGATGTTGCCGTTGTAGAAGTCCTGCTCAGTGTAGGTCTTGTCAGGGTCGATTTCGCCTTCCACATCGTCGTTGGGGTCAAACTGATAAGTGTCGATGTTGCTGCTCGAAATCTTCACGCGATAAGGTGTCAGGAAACCGTCTTCGATGCCTTGCTTCAGCGAATAGGAATAAACGGGGTCGCCAAAATACTTGTAAGTGTTGGCATTCACCGTCCTGCGTGGCGTGGCCGTCATGCCAAGCTGCACCGCAGGCTCGAAGTAATTCATCAGCTGTCGCCACTCGCTTTCGTCGTTGGCTCCTCCTCTGTGGCACTCGTCGATGATGATGAAGTCGAAAAACTCAGGCGGATATTGCTTGTAGTAAGGCTGTCCCGTCGGGTCGTTCGACATGATGGTTTGGAAAATGGTGAAATAGAGATGGCGAGCCTTAGGCACACGGTCATGGTGCTTGCTGTCGTGAAGCAAGTCAGGCGTGATGCGTTCCATGGCGTCCTCGGGAAACTGTTCGAAGTCGTTCTTGGCTTGGTTGGCGAGGATGTTGCGGTCGCTAATGAACAGGATGCGCGGCTTTTGGTCAGTGCCTCGTGTATTCCAATTGGTCTGATACAGCTTCCAGCAGATTTGGAAGGCTGTATAAGTCTTGCCCGTTCCCGTGGCCATGGTGAGCAAGATGCGTTGTTCGCCCTTGGCGATGGCTTCCAGCACCTTGTTGATGGCGATTTCCTGATAGTAGCGCGGCTCGCGGCCACCGCCACGGTTCATCGGACAAAGGTTGAACTTGTCACGCCAAGGATTGACCTCCACAAAGGTCATCGCCCACAACTCCTGTGGCGAAGGGAACCTGTCGGCGGGGCCTTCCTTAGAAGGGATGATGTAGTTGCCTTGGGCATCACGCACACCCATGTCGATGGCCCAAATCTCGTCGCCATTGGTGGCGTAGGTATAGCGAATGTGCAGCAACTCGGCGTACTTCTTTGCCTGCTCCACTCCTTCGCTGACGTGTTTCTCATCGCTCTTGGCCTCGATGACGGCCAACTTCTGCTTGCGGTATTCCAAGATGTAGTCCACCTTCTTGGGATGGCGGTTCTGCGGCAAGGCACTCACTTGACCAGGTGCAATGTAAGCCCGCTGCTCCGTAAGGATTTCACTTTCGGGCACCTGCTCCCAACCCACCTCATAGAGCTTGGGGTCTATCTTTTTCCGTCGGGTTGCTGATTCGTCCATATTATGAGATTTTTTTGTGACCTTATTCTATTACCATTGGTGTGCTGAAAGCACACACTTCTCGTAACCCCGTACAGCTTTGCTGTGCGGGGTGGGATGCCGTACACAGCGACAGAGCGTGCCGAAGGCACGCCACTATATGTGCGGATGTAGCGTATCTCCGACACGCTGGTTGCACGGTGGCCACCTCGTACCCCGCACCGCACTACGTTTGGTACGGGGTTACCAAAATAACGTGCCTCCGGCACGATACTCGATCGTTGCATATTGGCATCTTCGCACATCATTGTATGTTGTTTCATTCAAACACTTCTCTAAGCATCGCTTGTTTTAGTGCATCGCACTCCGCCAAGGTCTTCCGCTGCAACTCCTCCAACTTTTTGATATTGGCGGAAAGGGCATCGAGACGAGAGATGATTTGACGCTGCTCAGAAATGTCATTAGGAAATTGGATGTCAATATCCATAATTTCCTTCCTGTTTATTGATGCAAAACCCACTCCCTCTTTCCCTTTAATACTACTTTTCTTT
>CACZNA010000017.1:0-48040 GCA_902782455.1 uncultured Bacteroidia bacterium
AATTTCTTGGTGAAGGACGAAACTTCATTCTTCTTGGCATTCACTGTTACTGTTGTCATATTGTCTGATTTTTTTGAATTTTTCTTCGTTGTAAAACTTGGTTGATTTGATGTTTCCTTCGGCGATGACCTCGGAGGGCATGATGCTGTTGTCGATGAACAGGAAATAGTCAACGACGGGGCAGTAAAGGTTGAAAAGGTTCTTGATGCCCGCCTTGTAGCGCCTGCGGATGATACTGTCGTCCACATGATGGCCGCCGTGCTTCACACGCTCCGCCACGCGCTTGATGGCCAATTCGGGGCTTTGCAGCCAGAAATAAATCAGGCTTGCCTTGTAGCCTTCTTCGCGGGCTTTCTTGATGAGTGCATGGTAGGATTTTGCGGCCAAGGTGGTCTCGATGGCAAAGTCGGCTTTGTCAGCGATAAGGGTTTTGATGCGCGAGAGCATCAGGCGACCTGCGGCGACCTTGGCACCGTCGGGGTTGAGCGGAGAGAGGCCCTTGGCGATTTCGTCGCAGTTGACGAACTCCTTGCATTGTAGGGTTTCGGGCAACACCGTCAGAGATGCGGTCGTCTTTCCCGCTCCGTTACAGCCTGATATGATATATAAACTCGGCATCAAATTCAAAATTCTGCTCGTTCTGTCTTGCCATTTTCGTGCCAAAACAGGCTGCAAAGATAGGTTTTTTGTGGACATGTCAACACTTTTCCACACTTTTCCACGAACTTTTTTTGAACAAAAAATGTTAATTTGTTGATAATCAATGATAAATGTTTTCGATAGATTATATGCCTTTGGAAAGCCTCTCCAAGCAGAAATATTTGTATTTTTACCGCCTCAAATCAGATGTGATGAAGAAAACCGTAGCCATAGCCTTTGTACTGTTTTTGCTCGCATTTTTGGCCTGCCAAAAGCCGGTGGAATATCCCATCGAGCCAAGAATTGAATACCAAGGCTTTACCTATCTCTTCAATGCAGACAGCACTTTCAGCGGCGAGGGCATCATTTCTTTCTCTTACACCGATGGTGATGGCGACCTTGGCCTAAACGATGCGGACACGAATTATCCTTTCGGCTTCGACGACCCCTATTATTATAATATGGTGGTCGACTACATGAAGGCGGAAAACGGTGTGTTCGTCAAGACGCCGTTGTTGAGTCCGCATGTACCGACCCATCCTGGCGACACGCTTGTGCTTTATGACACAGTGACTTTCAATGCACGTTTCCGCCGCCTGCGCGATTCGGAGGACCCCAAGGCCATCAGTGGCACTATGGACTACAAACTGACCGTGCAGAACCCATTCTCGCCCAACGACACCATCAAATTCGAGATTCGCATTATTGACCGTGCCTTGCACGAAAGCAATGTGATTCAAACCAAACCGATTTATACTAACCCAATGTTGAACAAATAAATCTTGATGATATGAAAAAACTATCCTTTTTGTTGGCTTTTCTGCTATTGATGACTTTCGCCCAAGCCCAAACTCCTGGCGAAAACATCGATGTGACGCACTATGAAATCCACGTTGGCGACTTCGACTTCACCAACCGCACCCTGCAAGGGGAAACCTTTGTCGACTTCACTGCCACAGCCTCGGTGCAGCAAGTCATTCTTGAACTGAAATATTTGGAAGTCAGTGCGGTGACGGCCACGGGAGCCACGGTTTCCGATTTCTCGCAAAGCGGCGACTTCCTGACTATCAATTTGGCTTCGCCTTTGGCAGCTGGTAGCACTGCCACGTTGGACATCGTCTATGGCGGCAACACCTTCAGCGAGACATGGGGCGGTGTGGAATGGTGGGGCCAATATGTCTACAACCTCGGCGTGGGCTTCGAAAGTCAGCCGCACAACCTCGGCAAGTCTTGGTTCCCCTGCGTGGACAACTTCACCGACAAGGCCACCTACGACCTGTTCATCACGACCACCAACGACAAGAAAGCCATCTGCGGCGGCAACCACGTTGAAACCATCGACAACGGCGACGGCACCTCCACATGGCATTGGAACGCGCCACAGGAGATTGCAACCTACCACATCTCTTTCGTGGTCGGCGACTTGGTGCTTTGGCAGGACGTGTATCACGGCATAGAGCGCGACATCCCGATTGAGGTCTACACTACTCCGAGCCTGAGCGGTCGCGTGGAGGCCACTTTTGCCCACATCCATGAAATTGCAGCGTTTTTCGAGGAGAATCTTGGCCCTTATCCGTTCAACCGCATTGGCTACGTCAGCACGAGCAAGGGCTGCATGGAGCACACCGACAACATTGCCTTGGCCACCAGCGTCATCAGCGGCAACACTGACAATGAGGAATATCTCGCCCACGAACTTTCGCACATGTGGTCGGGCAATCTGGTGACTTGCGCCGATGCTGGCGACATGTGGCTCAATGAGGGCTTTGCGCAGTTTTGGGGCGCGTTCTACGAGGTGGGCGTTTACGGCGAGGAGCATTTCCAAAACACCATCTCAAACTTGGTCAACAACATCAACAATTGGTGCAACAACTCAAGCAATTGGATGCCGCTCAACAACATGCCATTGAATATGACATACGACGGCACGGCCATTTACGACCGTGGTGCGGTCATCGTTAACACGATGATGAACTACATGGGTCGCGAGACTTTCCTTGAAGCCATGCGCCAATACTTTGACCAATATGCCTATCAGACGGCCACATCCGAACAGCTTTGCGAAGCCCTGACCCAATATTCGGGCATCGACATGCATGGGTTCTTCGACACCTATGTCTATTCGAGCGGTATGCCCCACCTTTATGCTGGCATCAAATCGGTGGAGCAGGCCGGTGAATGGTATGATGTGACGATAGAGCATCGTTACCAGCACATTGGCGATACGCACATCGGGCAACACAATGCTTACGAGTTGACTTTCATCGGCCCTGAATTCCAACTTGAAACCGCAAGAGTCGTTTGGGATGGCCTGCATTACGAGGCAACATGTTCGGTCGGTTTCGAGCCAATTGGTGTCATTGGCGACTTCAACAACAACTGGTTAGACGGCAAGACACAGAAGAACATGATGCTGCGCAACATGTCGCAACAAAACTTCGCCATGTTCACAGCCAAGCCGCAGTCGCTCACCGACTCGGTTTTCGTCAGCGTGGAGAACCATCTTGTTGGGCCTTACAATGACCCGTTGATTCCCTACCTCACCCTTTCGTCCAAGCATTTCTGGACCATCAACCGTTTCGACTTCGGCGAGGCCAGGGTGGAAGGTTGGTTCGACTATTCCAAAAACAACGACGGCGACATCATCGAGACCCAAAACGACTCGGCTACCTTGCTCTATCGTCGCAATGTTTCTGAACCTTGGCATGAAATCGCCTACACGCTCTATCCTGGCAGCAACTGGAGGCAAGGCCGTTTCATCCTCGACGATGTACAACCAGGTGAATACACATTGGCCGTTTGGGACAAGGAAGCCCTTGGCATGGATGAGTTTGCCGTGTCGGATGATTCGATGCTGGTGTTCCCCAATCCCGCCCAAAAGGAGGTGAATGTGAGTTGGAATACCCTTTCAGACGGGCAAATCATATTGAGCGACCTCAACGGAAAAGTGCTGAAAACAGAAGGCTTCACCCAAGCTGACCGAATGGTTCTTTCTGTTGAAGGTCTGGCACAAGGCACCTATCTCCTGACGCGCCAAACCCTCGACGGCAGCCTTATTGAAACGAAAACAATCATCATCAAATAAATCGAAACATGAAGAAAAACATCACTTTAACAGTATTGCTTCTGGTTCTCGCCTTCGCGTTTTCGGGCTGCGAGAAGAAGAAGGAGTGGAAGTATCGCTACGGCTATTCCATTGATGACATAGTCGGCGAATACACCTATTCCAACATCGAGGGCGCGTTTGAGGACGGGCTTATCGAAAACCAGGATTGCCACATTTGCCCCGATGCCGAAATCAGCATCACGAAACTTACGGAGAAGACGGTCAAGTTAAGGATCAATTGTCCGGAGGCGGGATTTTCACGCGAATATATCGGCACTCCGACGAAAAACAAGAATGATTTCAAGATCCACATGACAAGCGGATACATGATGCGGGTTGGGACGAGGTTCAAGGCCTATAATTTGATGAGTTCCGTCTACCAAAACGAAGTCCAGAACATCCGCCTGCATGGTTTTGCCTCATTTAGCAAATACAAGGTGGAATACCCCTTTGCGCCCGATTCGACCTTAGTGGATACGGTGCTGACCCAGTCGATCAACTATTATTTCGATGTGATTAAAAACTAAATACTTACAACAATGAAAAAGCTAATGATTACTTTGGCCGTCTTCGTGATGGCGTTTGGAAATGTGGGCTTGGCCCAAAACACAATCAATTTGCGCTCCATTGGGAGGGCTGCTATGCTGAAGCACTATGGACTTCGCGACAGGAATGACGTAGTGCCTCAAACCGCCGAATGGCAGGATACCGACGTTGACAAATATCGCGTCACATACGAATACGATGAGAATGAATACACACTCATGACTGAGGTTTATGAGGTTCTTTGGGATGGTATTTGGCAGGAATACGAGATAATCTCGTACGAGTACGGCTTTGAAGGCGAGGTGCTTGAAATGCTCGTCCAGGATTTTGACGACGAAGGATGGATGGATGTGGCCAGAGCTTCCTATACCTACGAAAACGGTATGGTTAGTGAGGTCATTCTCCAGTATTTTGAAGATGGCGAATGGGTGAATGTGGAAAAGGCTGTGTATAATTACAACGGTTCCACATCCACGATTCTCTATTGGGACTGGAACGGTACCACATGGTCGTCGAATGAGTTGTATACCTATACTTATGGCATGGATGGCATGGAATTGCTGATACAATACATGCAAGGCGGTGCTTGGCAAAACGACGAGAAATTAACCTATACGTTTCATTCCAGTTTCTCCTCTGCTTATTTCAGCGAAATACTTGAGGAAACATGGTCGAACAATGCTTGGGTGAATGATAGCAGGACGACTTATTCATACGACGGCGATGTTTTCACTTCCAAACAGTATGAGGAATGGACGGGCAGCGCGTGGGAGGAAACTGAGCGTTACAGTTACACATACGAGGACGGCAACGCCATCAGCGGTTCTTGCAAGGTGAAAGAGGATAACGGTTTCGTGCCTGGTAATGGCGACATTGAAATGGCTTACGCCTACAATGCCGACACCAAGTCGTTCTACGGTTTCGAGGTGAATATGACCTACATCGATTTGACTGGCATTGACGAGAATGCTCAAGCCGTCAGTTTCAAGGTTTATCCTGTGCCTGCCGAAAACGAAATCCAAATCCAAGCAGAAGGCTTCCAAAAGGCCGAGGTCTACAGCCTTACGGGTCAGCTGATTGCGGAGAGCTTGCAGAACAAGATGGATGTCAGTGCGTTGGCATCGGGCGTGTATCTGCTGAAGGTCTATAACCAAGCAGGCAATTCGGAATCGCAACGAATAGTTGTGAAGTAAGACAGAAAAAAGGAGGCACCGCCTCCTTTTTTTATTTCTTCAGTGTGATTCGGAATGTTGTTCCTTGTCCGACGACGGACGACTTGACGAAGATTTTCCCTTTGTGATAGTCCTCGATGATGCGTCGGGCGAGGCTCAGCCCCATGCCCCAGCCGCGTTTCTTGCTGGTGTAGCCCGGGTTGAACACCTGTTTCAGCTGCGACTTGGCGATGCCTTTTCCAGTGTCGCTGATGTCGATGTGGATATGGTCGCCGTCGTCGATGAGGTCTAAAGTCACTTTGCCGTGGTCGCCCATCGCGTCGATGGCGTTTTTGGTAACGTTTTCAAGCACCCAGCGGAATAGCGAGGGGATGAGTGGCAACACCAACTCACCCTCGGGCAGATTGACCTCAAACTCGAACTTCTTGGAGAAGCGTTTTTGCAGGTAGTCCATGGTGTCGCTGATGTGATAGATGATGTTGGTCGGCTCAAGCACGGGAATGGAACCTATTTTTGAGAAGCGGTCCGTGACGATTTGCAGCCGCTCGATGTCCTTTTCCATTTCGTAAGTGCCGGCAAACGGCTCTTCCTGCATCTTCATGAGTTCGATCCAGCCCATCAGAGAGGAGAGGGGCGTGCCCAACTGGTGCGCGGTTTCCTTGGCCATGCCTGCCCACACTTGGTTTTGCTCCGAACGACGGGCGTAGCTGAACAGCAGATAGGCGATGAGGATGAACAAAGCCGCGACAATGAACTGAATCACAGGGTAATATCGCATCTGTTCCACCAAGTCGGAGGTGCGGTAGAAGACGGTGGCCTTGCCGGTGTTCATGAACTCGATTTGCAATGGCTCGTTCTCGTCGCGCATGATGGCTATTTGTTGGGCCACATAACTGCTGTCTTTCATCATCAGCGAGTCGAGGTTGCCGAAACTCAGGATTTGCGTTTGGTCTTCGTTGGTGATAATGACGGGTGCACCCACCGAATTGAGTGTGATTTCCTCCATGAAGTGTTTGGTCATGCCTTCCAACACGGACTTCAACTCCGTGTAAATCAGCGACTCATTGTAATGCAGATATTGTACGGAGCCATAGCCTGGGTCGATTTTGATGGGCGGAAACTTCGAGTAATAGTGCTTCATCTCGTCGTCGAAAGTCTGCTTGCCTTCCTGCTCGGGAGGCAGGTTGGCCTTGTTGAGGATGTTGTCCCTGGTGTCGGTGATGACCAAAGGAATGCTGATGTTGTTGCGGAAAATGTCAAGGTAGATGGCGGTGTTCTCGTTGCTCGAAATGTCGATGACGTGCCGATAGGCATTGGCAAGCAGTTCGACGCGCAGTTGCTCCTGCTCGCTGACCTTGTTGAAAAACTTTTCCGTCGATTTCATCATCATGGCCTGTTGTTCCATGGCGGCTGCCCACATTTTCACTTGGCGGGTTTCCTGCTCGGCGATGGACTTCACAAGGCGGTTGGTATACCACAACGAGGCCGCAATAAGCAACAAGGCTATGGTAGCCAAGGCCCATTTCCAGCGTTTTTTGTTTGTATAGAAGTTCGTCTTCACAACCTAATCAACGGGATTTTCACCTTATTATTATAGTTCCGCAAAAAGGTTTCTCCCTTTTAAAAGGGTCGGGAGATTAAATCTTTTTCCTCATTCGACCGACGGGAATCCCCAATTGTTCACGGTACTTTGCTACGGTTCTTCGCGCAATCGGGTAGCCTTTGTCTTTCAGAACTATCATCAGTTGTTCGTCGGTCATGGGGGCGGTTTTGTCTTCACTCTCTATGCAGTCGCGTAAGATTTTCTTGATTTCGCGTGTCGAAACTTCCTCGCCTTCGTCGTTGGTGATGCCTTCGCTGAAGAAGAATTTGAGCAGATGGGTGCCGTAAGGGGTTTGCACGTATTTGCTGTTAGCCACGCGCGAGATGGTGGAGATATCTAGACCAACTTTTTCTGCTACATCCTTGAGAATCATCGGCTTGAGTTGCGTTTCGTCTCCTGTGAGGAAATAATCCTCTTGCATGTCAACGATGGCTTTCATAGTGATGTAGAGCGTGTTCTGTCGTTGGTTGATGGCATCAATGAACCATCTGGCGGCATCGATTTTCTGCTTCACGAATTGGGCGGCTTCTTGCATACTGCGAGTGTCCTTGCTCTTCGAGAAGTCTTCCAGCATCTTGAGATATTGCTTGCTGACGTGCAACTCAGGGGCGTTGCGGCCATCCAAAGAGAGTTCGATTTTCCCGTCTCTGACGAACACGAAAAAGTCGGGCGTGATGTAGTGGATGTTTTTTGTGCCACTGCTTGATGCATCGGCGGGCTTGGGGTTGAGCTTCAGAATCTCGTCCAAAGCGGACTTCATCTCGCGGTTGCTGACTTCCAATTTCTTGGCAATCTTGTCGTAATGCTTCTTCGTGAACTCTTCAAAAAAGTCCCTAATGATGGTGATGGAGAGGTTGTAATCGTTGTAAGGATAATCTTGTTGAAGCCGTTTCAATTGGATCAGCAGGCACTCTTGCAGATTGCGGGCGGCAATGCCGGGCGGGTCGAGTTGCTGCACGATGGACAAAACCTTGGTTACTTCCTCCTCTGTGGTCGAAATGTTCATCGTGAACAGCATGTCGTCAACGATGTTGCTGATGGGACGACTCAAATAGCCGTTGTCGTCGAGGTTGCCGATGATATATTCGCCGATTTCCAACTGTTCGTCGGTGAGGTCTTGGTAGGACAACTGTTGGTTCAGGTAGTCTTGGAATGTCTCCTCACTGACGACGGGAGCCTCGTAGGGGTCGTCATCGCTGCTGTAGTTGTTGGTTTGCAGCTTGTAGGAATAGTCGTCGAGGTCTTCTTCAGGCAGGTAGTCGTTGATGTCAAACTCGTCGTCTTTGTTGAAGCTTATCTCATCGTCGTTGTAGTCGTCGTTCTCGCCGTTGTCGGTGTCGTCAACGGTTGGCTCGTTGTCCTCGTAATCGTCGTGCTCATGCGAGTCTTCCAAGGCAGGGTTGACTTCCATCTCCTCCTTGATGCGCTGTTCAAGTTCGATTAAAGGCAGTTGCAGCAGTTTCATCAGTTGGATCTGCTGCGGCGACAGTTTCAGTTCTTGCCGCTGGGTTTGAGTCAATCGTTGGTTGTTCATATTCGGTTGAGAGTTGAAAGTTGAGAGTTTAGAGTTGTTAGCTGTTGTTTTTCAGTATCATACCTTCAAACTATCAACTAACAACTCTTAACTATAAACTAATACAGACAATTTTTCGGAGTGCGTGGGAACGGAATCACGTCGCGGATGTTGCCCATGCCCGTGATGAAGAGCATAAGGCGTTCAAAACCAAGGCCGTAGCCAGAGTGCGGCACGGAACCGAAGCGACGGCTGTCCAAATACCAGTTCATCGACTCTTCGGGAATACCCACTTCGTGCATACGGTCGAGAATCTTATTAATATCGGTCTCACGCTCAGAGCCACCGATGATTTCGCCGATGCCGGGGAAAAGCACGTCCATAGCGCGGACGGTCTTGCCGTCTTCGTTCTGCTTCATGTAGAAAGCCTTGATTTCCTTAGGATAATCAGTCAAAATAACAGGCTTCTTGAAGTGTTTCTCGACGAGGTAACGCTCGTGCTCGGATTGAAGGTCAACGCCCCAGCCGTCGACGGGATATTGGAACTTGCCCTTCTTATTATAATTCGAGTTGTGCAAGATGTCGATGGCCTCGGTGTAGGTCAGGCGGACAAACTCATGCTCAAGCACAAAATGCAGTTTGCTGATGAGTTCCATCGATTTCTCGTCCTCTTTCTTGCCTTTTTCCTCGTCTTGCAGGCGCTTGCTGAGGAACCGGAGGTCGTCCATGCAGTTGTCCAAAGCGTACTGAATCAAGTATTTGAGCATCTCCTCGGCCAAATCCATGTTGTCGTTGATGTCGTAAAAGGCCATTTCAGGCTCAATCATCCAGAACTCGGCCAAGTGGCGTGTGGTGTTCGAGTTTTCGGCGCGGAAGGTCGGGCCGAAGGTGTAAATCTTGCCCAAGGCTGTGGCTGCCAACTCGCCTTCCAACTGACCCGAAACGGTGAGGTTGGTCGACTTGCCAAAGAAGTCCTGCTTGTAGTCGATGTTGCCCTGCTCGTCGCGAGGCGGGTTGTTCAAATCCAAGGTGGTCACTTGGAACATTTCGCCAGCACCTTCGCAGTCGGAGGCAGTGATTAATGGCGTATGGATGTTGTAGAATCCTCTCTCGGTGAAGAACTTATGGATGGCGAACACCATGGCGTGGCGCAAGCGCATCACGGCACCGAAGGTGTTGGTGCGGAAGCGAAGGTGGGCGATGTCGCGAAGGAACTCCAAGGAGTGTTTCTTGGGTTGCAGCGGGTATTCGTCGGGGTTGGCCGGACCGAACAGCCCGATTTCCTTCACGCTGAGTTCCACGGCCTGACCGCTACCCATCGAGGCGACCAAAACACCTTTGGCCCACAGTGACGCGCCGGCGTGCATGAGGGCAAGATTCTCTTCGGGAATCACGTTCAGGTCGATGACCAATTGCAGGTTATTGATGGTGGAGCCGTCGTTCAAGGCGATGAAGGCCACGTTCTTGCTGCCGCGCTTGTTGCGCACCCAGCCCATTACAGTAATCTCATTGTCAGAGGCTTGCATTTGCAAGGCTTGCTTGATTTCTACTCTTTTCATTGTATGGTGTTTTTCTATTATGCTTGAAAAAGTCTTGCAGTCCCGCGTCTTGCAGTCCCGCGTCTTATTTTGGTGCAAAGTAACGAAAAAAAACGCAATGGTTGGATAAAATTGTGTACATTTGCAAAGTCACGGAGTGACGACGGATATTAGGCGGTCGATGGAGCGTAGCGAAATCCCCGCATATGGAAAAAACAACAAACCCAATAAAAAATGGCCAACACATACACCCAATTGTACACCCACATCGTTTTCCACACGAAAAGCACGGGCATCGTTATGCGCAATGAGGATTTGGCGCGTGTGTTCCAATACATTGGCGGGATTATCCGTGAAGAAGGTGCTGTTCCGTTTGCCGTTGGCGGTGTCGCCGACCATATACATATATTAATGTCATTGCCGAAAACCGTGGCGTTGTCGGATTTGATGCGCGTCATCAAGGCGAAAAGCAGTAAATGGTTGAGGTGTTTGGACTCGTATTATGAACCGTTCAGTTGGCAGGATGGTTATGGTGCGTTTAGCGTCAGTCCGTCGTTGATGGAACGAACCAAGAATTATATCCTCACTCAGGCCGAACACCACAATACAAAAACCTATCGTGAAGAATACAAGGGGATTTTGGATGGTTATGGAATTGATTATGATGAGCATTATGCATTTTGTGACTGAACGGACGGAATCCTGTCACCCCTTCGGGGTTCAATGGACTTGTGCTTTCGTTTTCCAACGGGGATTGCATTGCATTTCATCCCCGTTTAGCATCCGTCGTCCCTACGGGACTGTCAGTCACGGAGTGACGGAGGATATTAGGCGGGTGATGAAGCGTAGCGAAATCCCCGCGTGTAATAATCGTGATGACCGGGCGATAACATTTCCCGAAATCCCCGCGTGTAATAATCGTGATGACCGGGCGATAACATTTCCCGAAATCCCCGCATGTAATAATCGTGATGACCGGACGATAACATGTCCCGAAATCCCCGCGTGTAATAATCGTGATAATCGGTCGATAATATATACAGCAATCCCCCAAGATTTATGAACAATGGCAAAATAATGAATATGGATTTGAAATCGAGCACAACCCCATTACTCCTCGCCGGCCCCTGTAGCGTAGAAAGCGAAGAACAAATCCTCGCCACAGCGCAAGCCTTGGCCAAAATCCCCGAAGTGAAAATGCTCCGAGGCGGCATCTGGAAGCCCCGCACACGCCCCGATGCCTTCGAGGGCAGGGGAGAGGAAGCCTTGGCATGGTTCCGTGAGGCGAAACTGCAAACGGGCTTGCCTACTATCACCGAGGTGGCCACGCCCAACCATGTCGAGTTGGCTCTGAAATATGATGTCGATGCGCTGTGGATTGGGGCGCGGACAGTGGTCAATCCGTTTTCGGTGCAGCAACTGGCCGATGCCTTGAAGGGTGTAGACGTCCCCGTGTTCATCAAAAATCCCGTTTCGCCCGACTTGAACCTTTGGTTAGGTGCCTTCGAGCGGTTTCAAAAGGCAGGCCTGACACAATTGGCGGCCATTCATCGTGGCTTCGCGTACTATAAGGAGACACCTTACCGCAACTTCCCCATGTGGGAAATCCCTATCGAGTTGACGCGAAGGCTGAATGTGCCCATGATTACGGACGTGAGTCATATCTGCGGCAACCGTGAATTGCTGTTGCCTACGGCGCAGAAAGCGCTCGACTTGGCCACGGACGGCTTGATGATAGAATGCCATATCAATCCCGACGAGGCTTTGACCGATGCCCGTCAGCAAATCGCGCCCGAAGCTTTACGGCAATTGTTGGCGAACTTGGTTTTCCGAGCTAAACAGTCGGGTAGCGTGGAGCACGACCTTGCCGGATGGCGCAGCGAAATCGACGACATCGACGAGGAGCTGTTGCAACTCTTGGCCCGTCGCATGGAGGTGAGTGCGCAAATTGGCGAATACAAGAAGCGCAACAATGTGACTGTGGTTCAGATGGACCGTTGGAAACAGGTTCTCGCCGACCTAATGGCCACGGGTGAGGAATTGGGCCTGTCGCCTATATTAATTAATAAGGTGTTTGAGGCTATCCATCAGGCTTCCATCGAGCGGCAGAGCCGTATCATGGAAAAATGACAAAGCCCACCGATAGGCAGGCTTTGCCAAGGGATGCACAAAATGAAATTATTAGTATTACGATTACGCTGCAAAAGTAGCCCGACTCGCGAAACCCTGCAAGGATTTCCGTTTCCACTTTTTCAACATTTTTCAACAATTGAATGTTTAAGTTGTTGAATTGTAATTAGATGTGTTTTTGTATTGGATTGCTTTGTTGTTTTTCCTCGCAATTGCGCGAAGCGTTAGAATGGCCCCGCAGTCAATTGTAAACCGTTAGTTTATGCCCGTCATACTTGGTGTGGTACTGGATGAGTGGATACACGGGCACGCCCTCTGTGGGGAAGTTGGGAATCATGTCTGGCTCGGCAACGATGATTTGTCCGTTCAGGATGTTATAGTAAGCGTTGTTGCATCGGTCAACCACAAAGGGGAAGTCGACCACGAGGCGTGTCGTGTTGCCTTGGCTGTCGGTGCAGGCGTTAGGCTCGTTGGGGGGCAGGCGGTCGTAGGCGAGAAACTCGTTGTCGTTTTGGCGGTAAACGATGATGCCACGGCTTGTGCTTTCCACCTCGGAGGTGAGGTAAATCCAACCGCTGACGAAGTTAATCTCCTGATATTGAATCGTGTTGGGATAAATCGTGAACGAAAACGGCATGGATGGCCGGTTGGGGTTCTCCGGATACTTTTGGCAGCCGTGCAATCCTGCCAGAAGTGCTATTAATATTAATAGGTGTAAAATGCGCTTTTTCATCATGGCAAAGTAACGCAAAAATCACGTCCAAAAGTATATGTTCGGTGGAAAATTCTTACTTTTGCAACCAAATCAACAGATATGAGAAGAAAAACCACCGTCATTGTCGCAGTGTTGAGTCTCCTTTTGCTCTTCGCCTCGTGTGCTTCCAACAGGCCGACAAAGGCCATGCGCAAGGCTGAGCGTCAGATGGAGAAGATGGAAAAACAGTCGAAGAAGCAGTTCGACAAGGCCAAGTCGGCACACTATAAACATCAGGCCAAAAAGACCAAAAAAATGATCCAAAAAGACAAAAAACACGCCGAAAAGATGCGTCGGAGGCAGAGAAGCAATCCGTTTTTCTCCTAATTCAAACCGATTTTCTCCCAATTCAAACCGAAAATTTCATCATTTTCACCCATTTTTGGCTTCAGACCGAAAAAAATCGAAAAAAAATGCAAAAAATCTCATCCATATAAATGATTATATATCAAAATGTTGTATCGGATTTCAGTAAAATAGAGAAGAAAAAAACGTTCAAAATGAATTTTTTTCTTGCGTACTTTCCAAGAAGGTTGTAATTTTGACGACTTTTAATGCACTAAATGAAGTATAGTATTACATAAAATTACAAGGTATGTTTAAAAATTTACTAATGACCCTTGCAATCCTTTTGGCCACCTGCACGATGGCTTTGGCACAGCAAGGAAGACTCAAAGGAAAGATTACCGACGACACAGGAGAACCTGTACCGTTTGCAAACGTCATCATCGAGAAAGGCGGCTCGCAGATGGGTGGTGCATCCTCTGACTTCGACGGTAACTACGACATCAACCCGATCCCTCCGGGAACCTACACCCTGAAGGCAAGCTGCGTTGGCTACAATGCGTTCCAAGTGAACAACATTGTTATCCCTGCCAACAAGATTACCTACTACGACATTAAGATGGTCGGTGGCACTATTAGCTTGGATGCTGTCATCGTCATCGATTATGAGATTCCTCTGATCTCGAAGGACAACACGACCTCCGGTGAGTCAGTCACCGCCGAGGAAATCGCGAAGCTGCCTAACCGCTCGGCTGAAGGCGTCGCTGCCAGTGTTGGTGGCGTGTTCTCCGCTGACGGTGAGGTCGGTTCCATCCGTGGTTCCCGTGAAGGCGCCGTCTACTACATCGACGGTGTGAGAGTCATCGGTAGCAACAGTGTGCCTCAAGGCGCTATCGACCAAGTCGACGTCATCCTCGGCGGTACGCCCGCCCAGTATGGTGACGCCAGCGGCGGTATCATCAACATGACCACCAAAGGCCCCAGCCGTACTTGGGGTGGTGGCATTGAGTATGAGCACTCCGTTGAAGGCTATGGCCACAAGCGTCTCGGCCTCAGCTTGAACGGTCCTCTCTTGAAAAAACGCACTGAAGAAGGTGAGAAGGAAGAGGAGTCCCTGTTGGGCTTCTTCCTCGCTGCCGACCTTGCCCACAACCGCGTGGGTAGCATCTCGGCCACCAACTTCTGGCGCGCCACCGATGAGTGGATGGATTACATTGAGAAAAACCCGTTGACCCTCTCAGGTGCTGGTACAGGTTCAAACGTGATGGCTTCCTACACCCATCGCGACAACCTCTATGAGACCAGATACCTCAACAACTCCTCAAACTGGAGTGTGAATGTCAATGGTAAGATCGACGTGCGTACAGGCCCCACCACCAACCTCACCCTCGGTGGTTCGTTCTATAGAAGCCAAGCCCACTATTCAGCCAGAAGAGGTGACTATTTCTTCAACACTGACAAGAACTACCTCTACAAATCGGGTACTTATCGTGGTTATGTGAGATTCTCACAACGCTTCCCCAGCGACCCCGAAAGCACTTCGCTGATTTCCAATGTGTACTATAGCATCCAAGCTGACTATACTCACACTCATGCCGAGCAGGGCGACCCCGACCTGTGGGACAACATCTTTGCCTATGGTAACATCGGTAAGTTCACTATCCACCGCTCTCCCAACTACGCCTTCACCACTGCCACGATTGACTCGGTGCTGGTCGACGGCGAATACAAGAGCTTCAACAATGTGTGGGTGCTGAACAACTTCTACGATACCTTGGTGGAATTTGAGCGTACAAACTACGACTTCAACCCCTTGTTGGCCAATTATGTTGAGAACTATTTTGACCTTTATGAGCCTTACGGCCCATTCAACAACTACATGAATCTGTCGAATATCGTTGGTAACAATGGTCTGATCAACGGTATGGCACCTTCGTGGGCATACGGTATGTATAGAGTGCCGGGCACCGTCCAAACCAGCTACGCCAAGTCGTCGACCGACCAAGTGGCCATCAATGTGAACGGCTCCATGACCATCGGCCGTGGCGACAACAGCCATGAAATCAAGTTGGGCTTGCAGTATGAGATGCGTAACCGCGCTTACATGGGCTTCCAAGGTGCTCCGTACACGAGCCTTACGGGTTATTGGACCTTGATGCGCGACCTCGCCAACTACCACATCCAAGAATTGGATATGAGCAGTGCCTATGCCACCGCCATTGACGGTATTGTTGACACCGTCAACTATCACAGAATGTATGACGCCAACATGCAATACACCTTCGATGCCAACCTGCGCAAGGCCATGGGCCTGAACCCGCAAGGCACCGACTGGATATTGATTGACACCTACAGCTTCGATGACAACACCATCCAATATTATGACGAAGAAGGTGTGAGACACACTGCCACACTGCCCGGCGGCTTCGACCTGAGCATGTTCAGTGCCGACGAGCTGACCCGCGATGGTAACTTCTACGTTGACTACTATGGCTACACCTACGATGGCAAGCGCAAGTATGGCTTCACCGAGCGTCCTTCTATGGAAGACTTCTTCAACAACAAGGACGAGAACGGCAACTTCACCCGTGAGATCGGTGCCCAACAGCCCATCTACTTGGCTGGTTACATCCAAGACAAGTTCGCCTTCAAAGACCTGATCTTCAACATCGGTGTGCGTGTCGACCGCTTCGATGCCAACCAGAAGGTGCTGAAAGACCCGTATGTCCTTTATGACTTCAATACGGTGGGCGACATCAAGAACGCCATTGCAAGCGGCAGGCTGAAGGACGACTTCCACTTCCAAGGCGAGATTGAGTCCATCTCCATCCCCGATAACATTGGTGACGACTATGTGCCTTACGTGAACAAGGTTGATGAGATGACGGAGATTGTCGGTTACCGTAACGGCCACACTTGGTTCAACGCCGAAGGTAAGGAAATCGCCGACGCTGAAGACCTGAACATGGGTACTGGCGTTACGCCTTGGGTGAAGAACCCCGCGCAGTCGCAGGTCGACATCAACTCCTTCAAGGACTACGACCCCGCTTGGAGCGTGATGCCTCGTATCTCCTTCTCCTTCCCGATTTCGGATGAGGCTTTGTTCTATGCCCACTACGACATTTTGACGCAGCGTCCTACCGAAAACTTCTATTGCAGCCCACTGGTTTATCTGCACTTCAATGAATACGGCAACACGGTTGATAACCCCAACCTGAAGCCCTCGCAGACCATTGACTACGAACTTGGTTTCAAGCAGAAGCTGAACAATACTTCTTCATTGACCATCACGGCCTACTACCGCGAGCTTCGTAACATGATCCAGATGTACCGTTTCAACGGTGCTTACCCGAAGGCCTACAACAGCTACAGCAACCTCGACTTCGGTACGGTTAAGGGTTTGACGGCCAGCTACGACTTGCGTAGAACCAAGAACGCCCGTGTGCGTGCCAGCTACACCCTCCAGTTCGATAACAAGACGGGTGCCTCTGCCACCACCGCTTCGGCCCTTATCGCCGCTGGTGTGCCTAACCTGAGATCAACCTATCCTTCCAACAGCGACCGTCGTCACGGCTTCAACCTGACCCTCGACTATCGTTTCAAGGATGGTAAGGAATACAATGGTCCTGAAATCAAGCGCGAGGCAAGCGGCAAGAAGCCCATCCAGATTTTGGCCAACACTGGTTTCTCGCTGGTGGTGAACGGCGGTTCGGGTGCTCCCTACACCGCAGCCCGTAAGGTTTTGTCGCCCATCCAGCAAGGTACCAGCCTGCTGAAAGGTACCTACAACGGTTCCAGAATGCCCGCTTCGTTCCGTTTCGACCTCCGTGTCGACAAGGACATCAAGTTCAAAATCGGTGGCAACGAGGAAGGCAAGAAGGGTCACGACGCTTTCGTCAACGTCTATCTGCAAGTGCTCAACCTGCTCAACTCGAAGAACATCTTGAACGTTTATAACGCCACGGGTAACGCCAATGACGACGGTTATCTGTCGGCTCCCGAGTGGCAGCGTGAAATCCAAACCCAGCTTGATCCTGAGGCATACATCCAAATGTATCAGATTTATGTCAATGCCGGCGGCAACTACTCAACGCCTCGCCAGATTCGTTTGGGCTTAAGCTTTAACTTCTAATGACGAGAATGGTTCCATAAACGAAAAATTATACAAATTATGAAGAATATAGTTCATGTAACTCTTGCGGCACTCCTTATTCTAGGTGCCGTGATTCCCGGAAAGGCTGAAAAGTATCACTTTGATGATAAAGGCAAGGGCCAACGTGCCCAAACCGCAGCCGGTTGTACTCCTTCCTCGTCATTTGAGTGGTTGGACATCAACAACGTGAAGACCCGTGTCAATGCAGGTGGTGATATGTGGTGGGACTTGCCCGGTGGCGTTGGTTCCAAGTACTTTATCCCTGCCAACGGCGCTGCCACGTCGCTCTATGCCGGCTCCCTCTGGATTGCCGGTGTCGACGTCAACCAGCAGCTGAAATGCGCCGCCCTGCGTTTCCGTCAGGTCGGTAACGACTACTACACAGGCCCTCTGACCGTCGACGGCAAAGCTTCCGTCACGCCTGAGACCTGCGCCAAGTGGGACAAGATTTTCAAGATTACCCGTGCCGAAGTTGACGAGTTCCTCGCCGCCTACGACCAATCCACAGGTAAGTTTGCTGAAGATTACACGATGCCTACCATCATCAAGAATTGGCCTGCACATCCCAGCGATGACGATGCCGAAGGCATCAGCCACTACCTGGCTCCTTTCTATGATGTGGATGGTAATGGTGAATATGATCCCGATCGCGGCGACTATCCTTACTATGACATCGACAACGAGTTGTGCCACACCAAGATCCCGACAATGGATGAGGAAATTGAAGGCTCCATCCACGGCTCCTTGCTGGCCGACCAGGTGCTGAAAGGCGACCAAACCCTTTGGTGGATCTTCAACGATAAAGGTGCTTCGCACACCGAGTCGGGCGGTCAGGCCATCGGTATGGAAATCCGTGCCCAAGCCTTCGCCTTCGCTACCAACGACGAAATCAACAACATGACTTTCTACAGCTACGAAATCATCAACCGTTCAACCTACACCTTGACGGGAACTTACTTCTCGCCTTGGACCGACGTTGACCTGGGCTTTGCCAAGGACGACTATGTGGGCTGCGACGTTGAGCGTGGTTTGGGTTACGGCTACAATGGTTCCGCCACCGACGGTAGCGGTCAGCCTGAAGCCTACGGTGCCCAACCTCCGGCGGTCGGTATCGACTTCTTCCAGGGACCTTATATGGACCCCGATGGACTCGACAACCCGAAATATAGCTTCGAGCTGCAAATCGCAAGTGCCATTCTCGACCCTGTGACTCAAGACACCCTTGAGATTATCTACGACACTGTTGCCCGTCACCAGATTGTTGACGAAAGCATCAACGGCGTGAACTTCGGTAACGGCATCGTCGACGATGAGCGTTTCGGTATGCGCCGCTTCGTGTACCACAACAACAGCTCCGCCGATAATGGTGACCCTGAGACTGCTCCTCAATACTACAACTACCTGCGTGGTATTTGGAAGAATGGCGCCAAGATGCGTTACGGTGGCAACGCCTTCTCGGGCAGCGACGTGGTCGGCCCTGAGTGCGACTTCATGTTCCCCGGCGATTCTGACCCGTGGAATTGGGGTACTGGCGGCGTTGAGCCGAATGGCGGCTTCAACCAAAACAACCTCTTCTGGACTGAGGAAGAGTGCCACAACGCTCCTGACGACCGTCGTTTCATGCAGTCGGCTGGCCCCTTCACCCTGGAACCCGGTGCTGTCAACTACATCACCTTCGGTGTGCCGTGGGCTCGTGCCACTTCAGGCGGTGCCTGGGCTTCTGTTGAATTGCTCCGCGTGGTCGACGACAAGTGCCAAGCCTTGTTCGACAACTGCTTCAAGGTCATCGACGGCCCCAACGCTCCTGACCTGACCATCCGCGAACTCGACCAACAGCTGATTATCTATCTGTCGAACACCGCCCTTTCCAACAACTATAAGGAAAGCTACGTTGAACTCGATCCTGAAATTCCGATTTCGCGCATCGATACCAAGATTTACCATGATGAGATTGAGGCTTGGGTGGACTGCACCGATACTTTGATCTACATGCCTCGCAACTATGATCCCAATGGTCCTATGGATACCATCGAGTGCGTCCTGAATGGAGTTGACACCGTCCTCTATATCCCGCAAGGCTTCGACGGCACATTGTATGATACCATCCATTGCCAAGTTGGCTGCGTGCTTACCACATTGCTTGATCCTATCGAGCAATCCACTACGGAGGAGACCTTCTATGATCGTTACTATCGTTTCGAGGGTTACAAGGTCTATCAGTTGGTGAATGCTGAAGTGGGTGCCGACGAACTTGACAATTCCGACAAGGCTCGTTTGGTGTTCCAGTGCGATATTAGAAATAATGTGGGTCGTATCATCAACTATAACTATGATGAATCCATCCAGGCCCGTGTTCCTGCCCTGAAGGTTGACGGCAGCGATGCCGGCATCACCCACAGCTTCGTGGTCACGCAAGACAAGTTCTCGACGGGCGACAACCCGACTCTTGTCAACCACAAGTCCTATTACTTCATGGCTGTGGCCTACGCCTACAACAACTTCTTGACCTACTCACAAGACGACGCTCTCGGTCTCCAAGGTCAGCAGAAGCCTTATCTCGAAGGTCGTAAGAACATCCAGTGCTACACGGCTGTGCCTCACAAGACGGTGAACGGTACTGTGCTGAACGCCACTTATGGCGACAAGCCGGCCATCACCCGTATCGTGGGTGTCGGCAATGGCAGCAACGAGCTTGAACTGACAGATGAGACTGTGAACAAGATCCTCTTCGATGAGAACGGCAATGTGAAGGTTGCCAGTGATGATATTCGCTTTGGCGATCCTCGTTATCCCGTTTGCTACCATCCGAGCTACAAGGCTGGTTATGGCCCTCTCGATGTGAAGATCATCGACCCGTTGAACGTGGTCAACACTGACTATGAGCTTAGCTTCACCGATTTCATTGAGTCGTATACCCATAACATTACGGGCAACCAGGAAATCCAAGGCGACTCTGCCGTGCGTTTGGCTTCGCACTGGATTCTGGTCGACCTCGCCACTAACGATACCATCCCGAGTGACACCACTACCGTTTACGGTGACGAACAGATGTTCATCGACCGTGGTATCTCCATCACCATCAAGCAGCCTTACGAGTTTGGTTGCATCGAGGTGGGTAAGATGTATTATGACAATGAATGGCATAGATACGATGCGGTTGTGGCAGAAAACAACGGTGTCATTACCTCATCGATGGAATTCGACGATCCTGAGCATGTGTGGCTCGATGGTATCCGCGATACCGATAACGCCGGTGCCTCTTCGGTTCTCAACTGGATCCGTTCTGGTACGAATGTCGACATCAACAATGCTGCCAACAACGACTATAGCATGTCGTCTGCCGCCTACACCGCAGGTGCCAGTAAGCCTTGGGACCCGAATGAGAACTTCGAGAATCTTGCTCGCGGCACGTGGGCTCCTTATCTGTTGACCACTGTCCATCAGCAAGGCTTCAGCACCAATCCTGGTCCCGTCTTCGACGGTAACTCGAAGAGCTCTGAGAGATTCCGCTTCGCCAACAGCTTGGATATCGTGTTTACTTCCGATACCAACCTTTGGACCCGTTGCCCCGTCATCGAAATGTGTATGGACAAGCGACTCTCCGAAGGTGGCGTTGAGAGATTCATCCTGCGTAAGCATGCTTCAGTCGACCGCCAGGGCAGACCTGTCACCAACATCGACTGGGTGAACAATCCTGATTCGTGCAGCCTCGATCCTACCGATGCCAACTACATTGCCGCTCAGGGTATGGGTTGGTTCCCGGGCTACGTCATCGACGTTGAGTCGGGTATGCGTTTGAACCTGATGTTCGGTGAGGACTCCTATTTGGAAGACCTCAACGGACGTGACATGATCTTCAACCCCGCCAAGCTGATGAAGACCACTGTGGAATACGACGACGGTCTCTATCAGTTGGCCGACCCCGCAATTATTCGCGGTTCTGATGGCCAGCCTGTGATGGGTGGTAAGCACTATGTCTACATCTTCCGTCAAGACTCCATCCCGGTGGCTTCCAGCTCACCTTGGAAGGAATTCGTCAGCCCGGCCTACGATGCTGGTGCCCGCGTCTTCAAGACCCTCAACTTCATCCAACATGCCAATTCCGGCCAAGCCAAGATCTTCAACATCGAGTTCTTCAAGCTCGTGCAATGGGTTGGTATGCCGATGGGTATTGAAGGTGAGGAGTGGCTGCCTGAAGGCAACGACTGCCGCATCCGCATCCGTCTTGCCAAGCCATACGCTTCCGGCTATGGCCCGCGCCCGTTGGAGGTGGCTTCCGATGAGTTGATGATCAACGACCTGATGCCTCAGTATAGGTTCTCCATCGAGGGACTTAGCCCGACTTTGAACGAGCCTAAGAAGACCGAGGATGACCTCAACCTCATCACTGTGGTGCCGAATCCTTACTACGCTTACTCCGAGTACGAAGGCAACGCCCTGATGAACCGTGTGAAGATTGCCAACCTGCCTCAAAAGTGCGTGGTGACCATCTACACGCTGAGTGGAACCAAGGTGCGCCAGTTCACTAAGGACAATGACGAACCTAACATTGATTGGGACCTCACCAACTTTGCTAACACGCCTATCTCCAGTGGCTTCTACCTGATTCACATCAAGGACTACACCAGTGGCAGCGAGCGAGTCATCAAGTTCTACGGTGCTATGCGTAAAGTTGACCTGAACACCTTCTAAAATCAATGGAATTGCTAACCGTATAAATGTAAATATCATGAAGAAATCATTTGGATATATCGTAATGAGCATGGTCATTCTTCTTGGACTGACCGCTCCCCAGGCAATAGCAGGTAATAAAGACCGTTCAGGTCAGGCTGGTGCATCGCAGTTGCTCATCAACCCGTGGGCAGCCTCCTCGGGTTGGGGCAATGCTGGCATGGCAAGAGTACATGGCTTGGACGCCATGTTCGGCAATGTGGCCGGTATCACTTCGTGCAACAAGATTGACATCGACTTCTCCTATACCGACTGGCTGCATGGCAGCGAACTCAATCTCATTTCCTTCGGCGTGTTGGCCCGCATTGGCGAGTCGAGCGTGTTGGGTCTGTCGTTCATGAGCGTCGGCATCGGCGAAATCCCGATTACCACTTACGAAAACCCTGATCCGCATGTGCTCGGTTATTTCAGTCCCAATCTGATGAACATCAACTTGGCTTTCAGCCATGCGTTCTCCCACAGCATCAGCGGTGGTTTCAACTTGAAGATCATCAGCGAGTCGATTAAGGATATGAATGGTATCGGTGTTGCCATTGACGCTGGCATCCAGTATGTCACTGGTCCCCACGACAACGTTCACTTCGGCATCACGCTGAAGAACATCGGACCCACGATGAAGTACTCAGGCGACGGTTTGGCCTACAAAGCCTTCTTGACCCAAGGTACTACGCAGCAGTTCACCGTCGTGCAACGCGCCGATGAGTTTGAGTTGCCCACCCAATTGAGCATCGCAGCCGCCTACGACTGGATCATGGGTAATGACAACCGCCTCACCATCGCCGGCAACTTCTCGTCCAACTCCTTCACCAACGACCAAATCACGTTGGGCATGGAGTATGGCTGGAGAGAAATCTTGCTGGTGCGCGCTGGCTACACCTATGAGAATGGCATCTGGGCCAAGGGTGGTGTCATCGACAACATGGATTGCATGAACGTCAATCGTGGCCTCAGTGCCGGTCTGAGTGTGCAGGTGCCGCTCTCGAAGGAAGAGAATCCCATGAGAATGGCCTTCGACTACTCCTTCAGAGACACCTATACCTTCAAAGGCACACACTCATTCGGTATCAGAATTAATTTCTGATATTAGCGAGAAAGAAACGAAATAATTCGTATCTTTGCAGCGGTTTTAAAGGAAGACCCTTATTTCGGTAAGGGTCTCCTTTTTTGACGCTTTTTTTGAGAAAACACAACAATCATGTCAGAGATCAAATACTTTACCCAAGAAGGGTTGCAGAAACTGAAAGACGAGCTTGACGACCTCATTTTGCGTGAGCGTCCGCGCATCGTCTTAGCAATTCAAGAGGCTCGCGACAAAGGCGACCTTTCGGAAAACGCCGAATACGACGCCGCCAAGGAAGCCCAAGGCCTGTTGGAAGCCAAAATTGCCGAGTTGCAAGAACTCATCTTCAACGCCCGTGTGCTTGACGAGTCGAAGATGGATACCTCCAAGGTACTGCTTTATTCCACCGTCAAGATCAAGAACACCAAGAACAACATGGTGATGACTTACGCTATTGTGCCGGAAAAGGAAGCCAATTTCAAGGAAGGCAAGATTTCCATCAACTCGCCCATCGGTAAAGGACTTTTGGGCAAGCAGGTGGGCGAAATGGCCGAAATCACGGTTCCTGCCGGCAAGATGCAGTTTGAAGTGCTTGAAATCACCCGCTAAATCCTAACTAATATGGCCACCATCTTTTCAAAAATCGTGAAGGGCGACATCCCTTGCTACAAAATTGCTGAAGACGAGCGCTTTTTCGCCTTCTTGGACATCAATCCCGTGATGAAAGGTCACACTTTGGTCATTCCCAAACGCGAGAACGACTACCTCTTTGCCCTCGACGATGAGGAGTTGGCCGCGATGATGGTATTCGCCAAAAAAGTTGCCAAAGCCATAGAGAAGGCCGTACCTTGCAAGCGCATTGGCGTGGCCGTCATCGGCTTGGAAGTGCCCCATGCCCACATTCACCTCATCCCCATCACGAAGGAAGGCGATTTGGACTTCAAGAAAGAGCACGTCCATTTGAGCGAAGAGGAGTTCATTGAGGTGCAACGACGCATCGTGGAAAATCTTTGAAGAATAAGCCGTTGAAAAACGGCTTTTTTTATTTACCTTTGCCGCAAATACTACGCGATGAAAAGATACACCTTACTACTGCTTGGCCTATGCTTTGCCGCAAGCCTTTGGGCACAGGATTTCAGCTTGCCGTGCGGCAACATCAACTATCGCCCGGAGGTGCAGACCGTCTTGCTTTTTGCCGATGGCGACCAATTGAAAGACCCCATAATTCCATTGGAGGACATGACGGAGCGGCTTACCCTCAGTTTCGACATCCTTGGTGGTGATGGCGAAGTGCTTAACTACACCTTCATCCATTGCAACCACGATTGGCAACCCACTGAAATCCAGCGTATACAATATGCCTCTGGCTTCGAATCAGACCGTGTGGACGACTATGCCTTTTCGCGCAACACATTGGTTGAGTACGTCAACTATCGGTTGCTGTTTCCCAAGGAGGACATGCAGCCGCTCATTTCGGGCAACTACCTGCTCATTGTTTATGGCGACGACTTGAACGACCTGTTTTTCACCCGCCGTTTTATGGTTGTTGACGAGAAGGCTCACGTAGGAGCCACAGTGCCCCGCTATCCCGACGACTTGGCCTTGACCGACACGCACCAACAGCTGAATGTGAAAGTCAACATGAGCAGTTATATTTCGGTCAATACGCAGCAATTCAGCTATTTGACGCTTAGGCAGAACGGTCGCTGGGACAATGCCGCTGTTGGATTGAAACCTACTTATGTTTACCCAGACTACATCACTTTTGAGCATCACCCTAAGACGGTCTTTGAAGGGGCCAACCAATACCTCAGGTTCAATACGAGCAACGTGTATTTCCAGTCGGAGAATCTGGCCCATATCCGCGAGACCAACGATTACTACGAGTTTGACATTGCCACCTGTGAATCTCGGGCGCGTAAAGCCTACGCGAGCTACGAGGACATACACGGGGAGAAGTTCATCTATGTGGAAAACGAGGACTTGGACAACGCGACCGAAGCCGACTATTGCCGCATCAACTTCTTTTACAAGAGCGAGACCCCGCTGACGCATGAAGACCTTTACATCATGGGTGCCATCAACGACTGGTGCTTCAATGACAACAACCGCATGACCTACGATTATCGCTTGCACGGCTACACCTGCTCGATGCTGCTCAAACAAGGCTATTATAACTTCATGTTTGCCACCGTCGATCGCAAAACTGGCCAAGTGATGACCGACCTGACGGCAGGCAACCATTGGGAGACCAATAACGTCTACAAGCTGTATTTCTACTTTTACAATGCCATCAAGGGCTATGACGAGTTGATTGGTTATGCCACGGTCAATTCACATTAAGTTTCACGCAGAATGTTTTTGCTATGAATTGTCTCACGCAGAACTCGCAGAATGCGCAGAACCTGACGGATTGAAAACAGGCGGCGCATCGCGATTCCCATAATTCAGCGTATTCTGCGTGCAAAAAAATGTCTTCCCATGAGCGACTCCCGAATTACACTTTTCGCTGAAGTCCTGTTGCCGATACCGGTGCCTGGCACTTTCACCTATCGTGTGCCGTATGCCTTGAATGATGCGGTACGTGTGGGTCAGCGGGCGGTGGTGCAGTTCGGCAAGACCAAAATCATGTCGGGGCTGATTGTCGGGCTTTCAGAAACCGTGCCCTCAGTTGAAGTCAAATTCCTCATGGATTTGCTTGACGACCAGCCGATTGTGAACGACAAGCAGCTGAAGTTTTGGGATTGGGTGAAGACTTATTATATGTGTCATCTCGGCGAAGTGATGCAAGCCGCGCTGCCTTCCGCTTTGAAATTGAGCAGCGAAACCACTGTCGCTCTTTCACCAGATTATGTCATTGATTCCGTGACGCTTAACGATTTTGAGTACATGATAGTGGAAGCCCTGCAAATCAAGCCTAAAATCGCTATCAGCGAGGTGAGCAAAATCATCGGTTTCAAGAAGGTGATGCCGTTGATTCATTCGATGATGGAGAAGGGCATTCTCGTGATGGAAGAGGAACTGAACGAGAAATACAAGGCCAAATACGAGCGTTTTGCGCGGCTATCGGCGGAATATCGCGACGATACAAAGTTGCAAGAGTTGATGAACCATTTGGAGAAACGCGCTTACAAGCAGTTGGAGGTGTTGCTCGCCTTTATCACCCTCGGTGGGGACTGCGACAATGAAATCTTGGTGAAAAGCTTATTGGAGAAGGCTAACGCGACCTCTACGATACTGAAAACCATGACCGAAAAGGGCATTTTCGAGGTGTATGAGCGCAAGGTCAGCCGATTGAAGGAATTCAAGGAACAGACTTCCGTCGATTCAATTCATCTTACTGAGGCTCAGCAAAAAGCTTACGAGGAAATCAAGGAAGGATTTGGCGAAAACAAGTCCGTATTGCTCCACGGCGTGACTTCGAGCGGCAAGACGGAAATCTATATCAAGCTCATCAAGGAAGCGATTGACAGAGACAAACAGGTTTTGTATCTCTTGCCTGAAATTGCACTTACTGCGCAGATTATCAACCGCTTGAAGGAATATTTTGGAGACAGGTTAGGTGTTTATCATTCAAAGTATGGCATCAATGAAAGGGTAGAGGTTTGGGAACAAGTGCGCGACTTTGGTCAGACCCAATCATCGAAGCATCAAATCATTATCGGTTCGCGCTCGGCCATCTTTTTGCCTTATTCCGACATTGGGCTTATCATCGTTGACGAGGAACACGACAGCAGTTTCAAGCAAATCGACCCTGCACCGCGCTACAATGCCCGCGATGCCGCCATTGTGTTGGCTGCCATGCACAAGGCAAATGTCGTACTCGGCTCGGCCACACCGTCTTACGAAAGTTATTACAACGCTTTGAGCGGGCGTTATCATCTCGTGGAAATCACGGAGCGTTTCGGTGGCGTGCAAATGCCCGAAATCATCCTCAGCGATATGCGCGTGGAGCGGCGTCGCAAGACCATGAAGGCCGACTTTGGCAGCACGTTATTGGACGCGATGAAAGAGACCTTGGAAGAGCACAACCAGACCATCTTGTTCCAAAATCGGCGCGGTTTTTCGCTGCGTCTGGAGTGCGATGAGTGCCACCATGTGCCGCAGTGCATCAATTGCGACGTGAGCCTGATTTACCACAAGAGCCAGAATGTGTTGCGCTGCCATTATTGCGGCTACACGGCCTCCGTCCCGACCGAATGTCCCGTTTGCCACAGCACCAATATCCGGATGCATGGCTTTGGTACTGAGAAGATTGAGGAGGACTTGGCTCTCGTTATGCCCGATGCCAAAGTAGCCCGCCTCGACTTGGACACGACACGCTCAAGAAATGATTATCAAAGCATTTTGGAATCATTTCAGGATAAGGAAACGAACATCCTTGTAGGCACGCAGATGGTCACGAAAGGCTTGGATTTCGACTCGGTGAAGGTGGTGGGCATCCTCAATGCCGACAACATGCTCTCTTTCCCCGATTTTCGCGCCCACGAGCGCAGTTTCCAACTGATGGCGCAAGTGGCGGGTAGGGCAGGGCGCAAAGGCAAGCAAGGCAAGGTCATCATCCAGACTTACGAGCCGGCGCATCCCGTTCTCCAAGATGTGCTTCGCAACGATTTCCGTGGGCTTTACGAGAAACAGATGGTCATCCGGCGGCAGTTTGGCTATCCTCCTTTTTATCGGCTTATCCTTATCCGCTTGAAACACAAGGACTACCAGAAACTCAATCCCGCTGCGGCGGAGTTAGCTTCAATGCTTCGGCCCATTTTCAAGCAAGACTTGCTGGGGCCGGAATATCCAGTCGTTTCGAGGGTCAAAAACTTGTATATCAAGCAGATGATGGTAAAGTTCCGCCGAGAATATAATGCCCAAAAAGTGAAGGAGCTGATCGCTGAACAGATTCGTTTGTTTCAGCAGAATTCCGAGTATAAGGCCGTTTTGGTGCAGATTGATGTGGATCCGATGTGATTTGTTTATTGCTCCAAACTACACTTTTCAATATAAAAACGCGCCAAAAAACTACACTTTTCAATAGAAATTCGGGACTGAAAACTACACTTTTCAAAAACTTATGTTTTTTTGTGCCATTTTTGACCAAGTGTAGACAATGCAGTTTTTGTTGGCGAATCCCTTTATAATCAGCCATAACTCAAAATTTTTCCGACTTATGGCTGATTATAGCATCGTTTTTGACAATGCGCAGGGATAATGCAGTTTTTATGGTTTTTTGCCGCGCTTCGCGTCACTGCGAGGCACGAAGCAGTCCATGTGTTGGTTGCTTTGCAAGAAATCTTTCAAAATCAGATAAAAATCTTTCAAAAATCGTTGTGCTTCCAAATTCTTTGTATATTTGCCGCTGATTGTTCGGGGAGAAATCCGAGCAGTTGAGGGCAATTTGTGCTTGTGTCTTTATGTACAAAGTCTGGAAAATTTTGGAAGGAGATATATGGTACAGGTTGGCCTGCCTAATTTGTATTCAACTTTTTTTGTTGATACATTTGGGCTAGGTTAAACAGTATCTGTTTTTGCTTCCAAGGGTGTTTTCCAGAGCCTGTACATAAGAAAATAGGTGCAATTCAAGTTTCCTAGCCTTCTTGTATGTAGTTGTGCCGAATCGGGGGAGCTATAGGCGCGTAAAGCATTTGAATTATGAGTAGGTATTACAAGAATTACGACAAAGATGATTTCGATGATGGCTGGGGCCGTCAAGACGGAGAATCAGATGAAGATTATGAAGAAAGAATGGATGACTGGAATAGCCAATTGGAGTCATACAACGATTGATAATCATAATCTTTTTATTCCTTCATTTAAGGGTTGTTTTTCAAGTGAAATTCAACTAAAAAGTAATTTAATAACTAATTGAATGTAAAAAATCAAACAAATGAAAAAGACAAAAATCAAATGGATTTTCCCGCTCTCCATTTGCTTACTGCTTGCCTCATGCAGCAATAGTGGAGAAAACAAATTAGGGCCGTCTCATTTTCCGTTCAAGGAAAGTAAAAAAGATGCATGGGGCCTGGTTGACATCAAAGGGAAGGCACTCGTCGAAAACGAGTTCAAAGATGAACCGTCGCCTGCTATTGATGGAATGTTCTTCGCCAAAACCAAAAAAGGACTTGAGGTGTACTCCATTAGCAATCCTATAAAATCATTAGGCGAGACTTACAAGGACATTGCCTATTATTCTGAGGGTCTTGCCCCTTGCGTGAAGGAATCTGAAGGCATAAAGTACATTGACAAAGAAGGCAACGTAAAGTTTGAGTTGCCACTTGAGTACTTATATGCTGATAAGTTCGTCAATGGATACTCTTTGATTGGCAGAAAAGATGGAGTTTGGGATGCCATTTCCACAAATGGGCAAATCACAAAGTTCGCGGATTATTCCATTGAGTGTGTGTTGCCTAATGGAAAATTCTTTGTTTCTGGAATTGAAGGAAAATTCACAGACGAGGATCGTTATTACAAAGAGTATTTCATACTTGATGCCAAAGGTAATGTGATAGTCCAACTAAAAGGCATGGAATTGGATGACTTTTTGAGTTTAACAACAGACCTCCTTAGTCCAGACTTAAAACACTATGTATTCTATGATGACGAGGGCCTCTATGGCATAAGAAACATACAAGGAGAAACTGTCGTTAAGGCAAAATACTCTCGGCTTCAATTCTTGCAAGATGGAAATGTCGTTTACTATGATGATAAAGACTGTGGTCTGATGGACGTTAAAGGAAACATTATTATGAAACCCAAATACAGTTGGATACAATTTTTCAGCAATGGAAAGTATATCGTTTCTAAAGATGGTGAAATGGCGTTACTGAACAGCGAAGAGGAAAGGTTAATCGGGTATGAGCATAATGTGTTATACGGACTTTCGAACAAGGTACTTTTAGCCTATGACTATGGACATAACTCGGAAATTATTACGGCAGATGGAAAATCTATAGCTTCGTTTTCTGAATTTACGCCTTATAACTATGATTATGAACGGGTTAAGAGCGATTATTTTGATGTTTTGGATTGCATAAAGAGTATGTTGTATCCCAAAGACGGTGAAATTGATAGAACAATTGATGACTTGTATGGCCTTTCGGGATTGGGGGCGAGTGATTGCACTATGGTGTTGGGGATGAGCCTTTCCAAAGACGATATTGATAATGATGTCTGGATTCCTTATAAGGATCTTGGCAATTCAAATTATGGTAGCATTTCTTATAGTTTAGGATTTTCAGCAGGTGTTGTTGAAACGTATTATGATGAAGATGATTATTGGGAACTCCGTCCGCATTATTCTTATGCCAACCACGCATGTGATTATATTCGTATCAAATTACAAATGAATAGCGAAACAACTTCACATGCAAATCAGATTGAGCAGCAGATAGGGGATGTGCTATCTGGGTTAGGCTATTCAAATTCGGGAACATCGCGATACGGGAATCCGCTGTTTAGTAATTCAAAAGTTACCATTGAGCCGATATTTAATTATAACGAATTGATTTTGAAAGCATATACCAAGTAATGAAACAACTTTCTTTTGAGATGAGTAAAGTGTTTTGCATTGCTGTTCTTAGCCTTGTTTCATTCTTCAGCTATGCCCAGCAATGGCATGTGGAAGAGTTGCCTGCGGATGAACTGAAAGGCTCAAAGCGATATGTTAGCTTGACTTGCAAATTGTCTTGGGATGAGTACTTCAAATGTGTTGAAGGTGAATGGGATTCTTTCACGATACAGACAAGGTATTCAATAGATTATGAGATAGAGGATTTAGACCCATTAGGCGTCGGATTTTGGTTTGGTGTTTATGATACATATACGAGATACTGTATCGCTAAAATCGGTTTGTATGACGAGCATTCGAATTTAATCAAAGCATTTCAAAGTGTCAGGCTTTTGGTTTCCGACAAAGAATCAGACGTGGCTTTCTTAAATAACAGCGAAATAGCAAGAGAGGTGCTTCAACATATATTTAAAACCAAAGGTTATATTAGAATTTTAATCCCTCGGGCTGCTTCTGAAGATGATATTGATTTGAGAATACCACACTTTTCCTATCCAGAAAGATAGTGATAAATCTTGTAAATATCTGTGGCCGGCAGCAATGTCGGCTTTTTTCATGCGTGTTTTTGACAATACGCAGGTATAGGAACCACAAAATCTTTGACAATGCGCAGGGTTAAAGTCCTTTTTTCAACTTTTTTCTCAAAAACCTTGTGGGTATAAATTTTTATACCATATCTTTGCCGATATGGAAAAGATAAAGAACATCTGGTTTGACGAAAAGAGAATCTACTTGAAAACGACAGAAGGCCGGGTTTTGACCCGCCCTTGGGAGGCTTATCCTGAGCTGAAAGAGGCTACTACGGAGCAACGCAACGATTTCGTCATCGATGAAGATGGCACATCCATTCGTTGGGAGGTTTTGGATGCAGACATGCACATCTCGAGCTTTTACGAGACGAGCGAACCCAACAGCCAAAACGAAGTGGCGGCCATGTTCAAGCGTTTCCCTTGGCTCAACGTGTCGGAAGTGGCACATGCCATAGGCATCAACAAAAGCTTGTTGGCGCGTTACATCTATGGCATTTCAAAGCCGAGCGAGCAACGCTTACTGCAAATCCGCCGCACCTTGCACGCCCTTGGAACAGAGTTGCAAAGCGCATGAAATGTGCTTATACTTAGCCATAACTCAAAAAAAATCCGGCATGTGGCTGGTTATAGCGTCGTTTTTGACAATACGCAGGTATAGGAACCCCAAAATCTTTGACAATGCGCAGGTATGGCTGTGCTTTTTAGAGGCAAATGGCCATGTAGGGCGGGATGGAAATCCGTTTCTCGCTTACTGTGAGATTTCTCGGATGGATGATATAGGCCCAATCAACGCGCTCGCGGAACTTGGGCACAAAATTGTCCAAAGAGGCGGTCGAGTAACGTGCGGAAGACTTCACCTCTATCGGGTAAATCTTGTACTTGATTTTGCTCATGTTGGAAATCAGGAAGTCAATCTCGATGTCGTTGCGGTGCTTCTCCTCGCTGTAGTGCGTGTAAAAGAACAACTTATGCCCGTTGGCCACCAACATTTGCGCAATGACGTTCTCATACAACATGCCTTGGTTGAGCGAGAGTTTGTTGTTGAGGATTTGCTTGTAAAGTTGCTCGTCGGCAATCTCGTTTTCGCTGAAAGCATGGCTCACGAGCAGCCCTGTGTCGCCCATGTAACACTTGATCAAGGTGCGGTCTTCGTTCAGGCTCAAACCCACATTCGGGTCGGTGGTGTTGAAACATTCGTTCACCATCATCGAGTCGCCGAGCCAGAAGAAAGTGTCGGTGTATTGGTCGAAATAGGAGCCTTTGGCTATGTCAGAAAGCACCACCCGCTTTTCATGCCGCGAGAGGAAGGCCGGAATCTGGTCGAAAATGGCTAAAACCTTCGAGCGATATTGCGCGTCGATGCGCATGATGTCGTTGCGATACAAGGCCAAAATGTCGCGTTTCTCTTGGTCGGCCAAAGCAAAATTGCAGTCGTTTTCCAAAAATGCCGACACGCTTTGCGGCATCCCACCGACCAGCATGTATTGCTTGAAGCGGAACATGGCCTTGTTATGCAGGTTGCGCTCCAAAGGCTTCCGCTCGGCAAAACATTGGCGGATGTAGGCCACAAGGCTTTCATCACCGAAAGCCATCGCAAACTCCTCAAAATCCATCGGATACATCCTGACGGAACGCTCCTCCGAAGGGATGGTGATGCCTTTCACGGCCTCGCGGATGGAGATGAGCGAACCTGTTTCGATGTAGTCGTATCGCCCGTCTTTTACTAATTTCTTTAGCGACTGCCTTGCTTTGGGATAGCGTTGCACCTCGTCAAAGATGATGACCGACTCGCGGCGGTGGAGCGTCACCCCATATTCTGCGCTGAGAATCACGAAGAAAGCGTCCAGGTCGTTCAGGTAGTTCTCAAAGGCGTTGAGTACGGTGGCACTCACATCGTTGAAATCGATGAGGATGTAGGATTTGTACTCCGTCTTGGCAAATTGCTCCACGATGGTGGACTTGCCGATTCGACGCGCCCCTTCCACGAGCAGGGCTTTGGTTCCCTTGGCCGACTGCTTCCATTCGAGCAGTTTGGCGTATATCTTTCTCTTGAAAATCATGCCGCAAAAATAAACATTTTTGACAATGCGCAACCATAGAAACCCCAAAATCTTTGACAATGCGCAGGGATAATGCGGTATTTGCAGCAATTTGGTACACCAATCGGTGGACCACAAAATGGTGTACCAAAGAAACCAACCGCCAGCAATGTCGGCTTTTTTTATGCCGTTTTTGACAATGCATAACAATAAAAAGGCCTCTATAATCGGCCATAACTCAAATTTTTTCCGACTTATGGCTGATTATATGGGTGTTTTTGACAATACGCATCCATATAGCCCCCAAAAATCTTTGAAAATGCGCAGGGATAACGCTGTTTTTTCCATTTTGTCCAAAAAATCCAACATGGTTTTGGGCAAAAAACCCTATTTTTGCACTCTTTAACGAGCAGAAAAATCCTTTGTATGAAAAGACAACTTCTTGTTTTACTGACGCTTTTGTTCAGCTTTCAGTATACATTTGCATCCATCACGGTCAAAGGTCATGTGTATGACAATACTACGGGCATCCCAATGGAATATGCCACTGTAAGGGCTTGCACCTTGCCTGACTCTACTTTTGTCACGGGCTGTATCACCGAACCTACGGGACAGTTCTCTCTTGCGCTTGAGAAAGGGCGGTATGTGTTGGAAATCCAATATATGGGCTATCTGAAGTCGTTCAAAAATGTCACTTTGGACGGCTCGAAGAACATGGTTGATGTGGGACGCATCGGTCTTTCACCCGACCAGCAAGTGTTGAACGAGGTGGAAGTGGTGGCAGAGCTAAGCACTTACGAAATGACCTTAGACAAACGCGTTTTCAATGTGGGTAAGGACGTGAGCAACACGGCAGGAAATGCCATTGAGGTGCTGGAAAACATTCCCGCCGTTTCGGTGGATGTGGAGGGCAATGTCAGCTTGCGTGGCGATGACGGCGTGCGTATCCTCATCGACGGCAAGGAGTCGGGACTTTCGGGCATGAGCACTCAGGACGCGTTGCGTACCCTTCAAGGCGACATGATTGAACGCATTGAGGTTATTACCAATCCTTCAGTACGTTACGATGCTGAAGGCTCGGCGGGCATCATTAATATCATATTGAAAAAGGACAAGCGGCAAGGCTTCAACGGCGCGGTCAACATCCGTGGCGGCTATCCGTGGATGTACGGTGCGAGCCTGTCGGCCAACTACCGTTTGAGACGCTGGAATTTCTTTGGCAGCTATGGCTTCAACAACCGCTCGAACATCGGTGGCGGCGTGAATCTCACCAAACGCTACAGCGACATCATCGATGGCGACACCATCTTCACCCAACTCACCGACCAAACCACCGAGCGCCGGATGAGGCGAATGGGTCACAACGTGCGCGTGGGTGCCGACTATTACATCACCGACCACGACATCATTAGCGCGGCTTTCGTCTATCGCTACGGCAGATTAGAGACTCATCCCGTGGTGAAATATTTTGACCAATACCCTTTACAGGGCACTTCGTCATACGATGAACGCGCCGAGGATTATGCGGAATATGAGCCGATGTATGAGGTCACTTTGGATTACGACAAGACCTTTGAGCGTAAGGGTCGCAGCCTGAAAGCCAATGTGCGTTTCTTCACGAATGCAGAGAATTCGAGTTCCGACATCACCGAGAAGGTTTATCCCGACAAAAACATGGAACAGGTGCTGAGTGAATTGTACCAAAAGACTGGTAGCCAGCAGAATATGCGTAATTTGCAGGCCAGTATCGACTATGTGCATCCGTTCTTCACCAAAGCGCAGTGGGAAATCGGTGGAAAATACACCAACCGCGACATCAATAGCATCTCGGAAGTGACTGAAAAAGACAGTCTTGGCGTTTACAATCCCTTGACTGACTATTGCTATGATTTCAATTACAACGAGCAGGTGGCTGCACTTTACACCAGCCTCGGCAACGACTGGGGTCGCTGGTCGGGACAAATCGGCCTTCGTGCTGAAATGACCAATATCTACACGAACTTGAAAGGCTATGCCCACGATGGCACCGACTCCATCAACGGTGGCAAACCCTATTTCGATTTCTTCCCAAGTGCCCACTTGAACTATTCAGTGGACGAGTTCAACCAGTTTCAGGTGAGCTACACGCGCCGCATCCGCCGTCCGGGTTTCTGGCAGATGAGTCCGTTCCGTTCTTACAACGACAACCGCAACATCCGCATGGGCAACCCGAGCCTTACGCCGACTTACATGGATAGCTACGAGTTGGGGTACATCCATTTTTGGGACAAGGCCAGTTTCAACTTTACTGCCTATTACCGTCACGGAACCAACACGATACGCAGTTATACCTACATGGTCGATAGTGTGTTCTACAGTATGCCCATCAACTTCGGCAAGGCCGACGATTTCGGCGTGGAGTTGGTCGCCCAAGGCCAAATGACGAAATGGTGGAACCTGAACGGCAACGTGAATTTCTTTAGGTCGTACTCCAATGGAACCATCAACGGCAAGGAGTATCCCACCGAGTCGTGGATGCTTTTCGGACGCGCTGTGTCGAAGTTCAAAATCAAGAATTGGTTTGATTTCCAGTTGACTGCGCACGTGATGGGACCGCATAAGGAGCCACTTGGTATGCACAAAGGCAACTGGTGGATCGACCTTGCCGTGAGCAAGGAAATCCTGCATGGCAACGGTACTATCACTTTCAATGTGCGCGACCTGTTCAACTCGCGCAGTTGGGGTGGCGAGTCGTGGGGCGACGGCTTCTGGCAATACAACACCAGCACTTGGAACCGCCGTTCCTTCTCGCTCAATTTCAACTATCGCATCAACCAGCAGAACATGAAACGCAACCGTCCCGGTGGCGATGACGACGAAGGCGGTGGCGAGGAGCAGCAGGGCGAGGAAGGGTATTAAATTAATGAAGAAAAACCGTCACAGACGTGGCGGTTTTTCTTCATAAAAGTATCATAAACTTATTCGTGTGCAATCACCAAGCGTTGCGTTTGCCCGTTGCTTGTCCTGACGAAGTAGATGCCGTTTTGGTAATTGGCTGTCGGGATGACCAATTGCGATTCGTTGGTGAAGAAGGTTTCGACCGTTTGTCCCAATATATTGTGAATGCTTACTGCACCAAGGTTTTCGCCTTGGAGGGTTACGCTCTCGTTGGCGGGATTGGGGTACAAGGCTAATGTAGAGTTGCTTTCACCGATGCCGACGGTTGATTCGTAGATGATGTTGACCTCGAAGTTGCCCGCCGAGGTGTTGACATACATTTGCCCTTCGAATGACTCCTTTATAGGTACGTCGACATAGACTTCCACGATGGCAGTTTGGCCAGCGGCCACAGTCATGCCTTCGGTGACATCTTGGCCCTCATACATGCAACGCAACGCAAAGATGGGGTCGGCGGTGAAGGCATCGACCGTCACGTCGTCAGCGGTCATGTTGGAGATGGTCAGCAGGCCAGGCTCGTAGGTCTCGCCGTCGTTAAAAATGTGCATTGTTTGCGGATTGACAGTCAGTGTGCCCGTGCAGTCGTGAGGCTGAAGGCCGTATCGCTGCATGGCATTGACCACATCCTGTGCTGAGAAAGGATAGAGATCCAGCAGTCCTTGGATGGGGATGCTGCGGTCGGGCATGATGAGGACGAGGGTGGGGCAAGCATTGATGCCATAAAGCTCGAAGACTTCGTTGCCACCGCCTTGAACGCCGACGGTAGGAAATTCGACGCCGTATTCGTTGGCCCATTGCTGGCAGGTGGCATCGCTGTCGATGTAAGAGATCTCGATGTAGAACACATCGTGCAAGTTGCAGCCCATCTGGGTATAGGAACCCGTGATGTAAGGCGAAATCACCTGGCATTGGCCGCATGTGTAGAAGAAGAAGTCGATGAAAACGGCTTGGCCGCGGTCGAGGATTTCAAAGAGGTTGTAGGTCTGTCCGTGGCAGTCGGTCACGGTGAAGTCGACGGCTTCGGTGAGGTTGGTCTGCTGAGCGCGAAGACCTATACCAAAGAGCAGGAAAGCTATGATGATGGATAATTTCTTCATTGTAGTATGGTTTTGAGGTTTTACTTCACTACGCTTATGCGTTTCACGCTTTCGCCGTTTTCTGTGGTCACGCGCACCATATAGACACCCGCTTGGAATTGGCTCATGTCGAGGGTCGTCATGTTTCCATCGGCGTTGGCATCGTAAACCACTTGGCCGAGAGCATTCAGCACGGTGATGTGATTTGTGCTTAACGCAACGATATTCACATTGCCTGTGGTGGGGTTGGGATAAACGGAGACGGATTCGCTGCTTTCGCCCATCCAGTCGTAACCGTCAACATAAACCCATGCCAACCAGCTGTAGGCCTCGCTGCTGAGGGAGGCCATGTCAACCCAGCCGTATCCGTCGATGCCGATCCAACGGCTGTTGGGGTTGCCCACGTCGGCAACGGCAGGGGCGGGATATTGGATGGAACCGTCATTGAAGAAAGTCAACCAAATGTTTTGCCTGCCGTCGATTTCGACAGGAGTGTCGAGCCTGAAGGTGACAACATCGCCGACCGTGCCTGTGATTTCAAACTCTTGGGAAGAAACCAAAGTGCCAGGAGCAGTATCGCCGCCAACGTAGATGTTGACGGTGTAGGAGGTGGCAAATTGCTCTTCTCCTGCATCCAAGAAAGCGAACTCGGTAATGCTGCAGCCGCTGTACTCTTTCATTAAGGCATCGGGAAGCATGTAGCCCCAATTGAAGGGCATACCGATGCCGATAATGCTTGGTGATGAATAATCACCGACATAGGAAAACCAGGAACCCACTGCGGGTAGTTGGTCTTGTGAGATCGTTACATTGTTCATTTCAGTGGCTTTCAATTGGATTTCGCCACGGTTTTGTGCCTGTGCCATGCCGATGATGGCAAAAAAGCACATCAGAAAGAAGCATACATTTTTCTTCATACGTTTAAAGTTTAATGATTAATACTGTTTGTTGTGACAAATGGTCTATTTATTGATGATAATGTCTTCGCGAATGTGGGTGATGATGGTGTTGCATTCCTCTTGGTCGTCGTAGAAGAAGAGCCATAAGGTGAGGTTGTCGTAGTCGGCGGCGGTGACGTAGCCGATGTGACCGTGACTTTGTGCATCGTCCATGATGCGGTCGCCTTGCTCTTTTTGCTGTTGAATGCTGCCTAAGGTCGCAGAGCTTGTGGAAACACCCGTCACATTGGCTTCAATCTTTTCGTTGATCAGCCCGACGACCACAGCGTGCGAAACGGTCATAATGTAGTCGTCGTAAGTGTTGTCGGTGGCTTCGGGTTCCACTTCGCCTTGGCCAATGATGATGGCAGTGTTGGGCAGCAGCGAGTCGGGGGCTTGGAAGCTGTTCATGATTTCTCTAATCTTGTCGGCGACGATGAGGGTGTATTCCTCGATGTATTCTTCAGGGATATGGCTGATGTCGGTCAAGGTGTCGAGGAAGGCGTCATCCAAAAAATCGGTTTCGATGCCGACACCCACTGAAACAAAATTGTCGTCGTTTGGGCAATTAATGTTAGCACTGTCGGGAGGCATCATGCCGAAATCCCGTTTCAGTGTTTCCCAATCCGCTTCTTCGTTGGCCTGTAGCATCAGGGCATCGATGCACTTTCCGTTGATGTTGAGGTCGCCGAGATAGGCCACGGTGAGGTCCTTGTTGTCAGCATATTTGCAGTACAAGTCCAGTGCGGCTTTTTCACAAACCTTTGTCTCTGCGACCTCAGTCTTTTCTTTGCAGGCTGACAGTCCTATGGCAAAGAGTACGGCAAGATATGTAAAGAGTTTCTTCATTGTGTTTGGTTATTTGATGACTTCGTTGGCCGAAAGCAGTATGTCTTGTACCGAGCAGCCGTTGTTGCAGAGGAAATGGATGGTTTGGCCTTCCACGGTTATTTCCTCAGCTACAGGCAATTCGTTGTCGGGTTGGCTTTGGTGGGCCAGTTCGACGACGGTCAAACCAGCGGCAATGCAGGCTGCGGCGGCGTAGGGTATCCAACGCTTGCGAGGCCGTGTGAGGGGAACGACCACAGCCGTTTGCTGCTGTGACTGCTGCCGCGCGGTTTCGGCAAGGCGCAACAGTGTGGCATCGTCGGGAAGCGTCTTCTCGGCTTGTTGTTGCCAGTTTTGCTTGCGGCGTTCCCAAACGGTCTGGAAGTCGTCGTTTCGTTTTGCGTTCATCGTTTTATTTTCGTTGTTTGTATCCATTATTATAAGGTATTGTTTTCTCTTTCGTACATCTGCTTGAGTTTCTGCTTGGTGCGAGCGATGCGCATGGCCACGGCTCCCACCGAACTGTCGGTCATGTCGGCGATTTCCTTGTAGGAGAAGCCGTCCAAAAAGGCGCGAATGATTGTGCCGCTTTCTTCGGGCAGGGTGTCGATGAGTTGTTGCAGTTGCTGGTAACTCTCATCGCTCGGTTCATCGCCCTTTTCGCCCACACTGGCCGTCTCGATGGATTCCGTTTGCGGACTCCTGACATCTTTGCGACGCAACATCAGCATGGTGTTTGTCGCCACGCGCCACACCCAAGTCTTTTCCGAACTGCGACCTTCGAAAGCTCCGAAGCTTCGCCATAGGCTAATCAAAACCTCCTGCATACAATCCTCTATGTTCCAAGCCCTTCCGAGGCTGTAGTCGGAACAGATATGCCAAAGCATGGTCTTGTGTCGAAGCACTAAGGCATTGAATTCGGCCTGCGATGCTTCGGCATTGTTTTTATTGGCTTCGTATGACTTGGACGGCTCCATTCTTTCGATGTGTCATTTGCTGGTTTAGGTGCAAAGGAAATGCGAATAATAACACGGTTTTGTATTTTTTTAGTATCCCGTGAATTATTTTTGCTTGCACTTGTTATGATTTTCTGTTTTTCTGCACCTAATTGTGTTGTTAGATGCGTCATTTTTGATAATTCTATATGTTATAACTTGATATTCAACAATTTAAAAATAATTACAAGTATGAAACGAACAATTATCTTTTCAGTTTTGGCCTTGGCACTCACGATGATTTGCCAAAGTGCATTTGCTTTTGACTATTATGTCAATGGCATCTATTACCGCAAAGTCACGCAACAACTTCCAGGAGGAGGTTGCGGAGAAACCTACCTGATTGTAGTCAACGACGACGACCTCAACACTTACTCGGGTGATGTGGTTGTTCCCGAAACGGAAGTCATCAACGGGGAAACGCTCAGGGTTCGCTACATCGGAAGCGAAGCTTTCTACGGTTGCTACAACCTTACCAGTGTTACCTTGCCCAACACGATCGTGAACATCGGCTACCATTCTTTTGCCGAATGTTATCAGTTGCAAGTTATCGACATTCCGGCCAGTATCCAACAAATCAACTCAAATGCCTTTAGTAAATGCCTTGAGCTGGATTACATCTTCATTCACAATAATGAACCTTTCTTCCTTTGGGATGATGCCTTCGCCGACATCAACGACCATGTGCATATCGTGGTGCCCTGCAACTGCATTGAGGCTTTTGAGGCTTCCGAGGAATGGCAAGGCATTCAACTTTATGACGACTGCGGCAATGTGGGCATCGGTGAAACCAAACCAGTTGCTTTGGACGTTTACCCCAATCCCGCTTCGGAAACCCTCACCATCGAGGCCGAAGGCCCGGTGAGCATTATTGATGAGATGGGTCGCACCGTGAGAACCCTGTTCGTGAAGAGGGAAGAAACCATCAGTTTGGAAGGCCTTTCAAGTGGTCTTTATTTCGTGAAAGCCGGAGAAGTGGTGAAAAAGGTTTTGGTGAAGTAAGAAGCGATGCTCCACCACCTGTCGAAAAAAACGAATTCCGAACAAAAAAACCACCCCTGCAAGGGTGGTTTTTCAGTTACCCTATGTTTGGGCTGGATAATATGTGATTGGGTCACTGCTTGTGGAGTATAATATCACGCAAATTGAAGTGCCATGTCAGCGTATCATCCGAAACAGTGAATGTTATGCGATTTCATAGGGATAAGATAAAACTCATTTCTTTACAAACCATCGAGTTGGCGTAAACCTATCGGTCACCAACCTGATTAAATAGATTCCTGCCGGCAATGCCTCGACCGAGATTTCCATCCTTTCGGAATCATTCTCAAGGGTTTTGACAAGTTGCCCGGTAAGGCCGTAAATCTCGCATTGACGGATAATCTCCTCGCTCTCAATCGTCAAGCGGTCTTTTGCTGGGTTGGGATAGACAACGAGGCTGTTGCTCTCGTTTTCGTCAACGGCGAGGTTGTTCATAAAGACAAATGTCTGGGGAGCCGAAACGGTGCTGCCCTCGAGATACATACTCACGGTATGTTCACCGTTTTCGAGACCTGTCACGTCAAGCAGAATGTTGCCGTCGCCCACGGTACCTGTCTGTTCGGTGCTTTCATCATTGTCAAACCAGCAGTGGTAGGCGAGGTCACCTAACGGCTCGGTCTTGATGAAGAGATAGCCGCGCGTGGCGCTGTAGTTTTCGTCCTTGACCGTCAGGTGGATGGTGTGCATCCCCGTGGTGAGGCCGCTGACATCAATCTGGAAAATGCCGTTACCCACCGAGCCGTGGTGCATCTCGTTGTCATTGTCGTCGAACCAATAGCGGTACTCCAACGCGGAGGCACCAACGGTCGAAACCTTGTGGAAAAGAGTTCCGTACACGGGCGTTGAGGTGCTGTCGGATAGGTAATAGTGGAAGGTATGGATGCCGTCGGGGAGCTGGCTCACGTCGATTTCGCCATCCCAGATGTCGCCGCTGAAAGTCTTGGTCGCGCTCTGCCCGAAGTTCCCGTCGAACCAGTAGCGGCAGGTGCGCGTGGTCTGGGCACTCAGCCCAAGGCACAGCAGCAAGCTGAAGATTGTTAATACATATCGTTTCATGGCTTTAGTGTTTTGGGTTTCACTTGTTGCCGTCAATCACCTCGATGTGGATGTTCAGCTTACCGTCGGGAGTGGAATGTTGGCCGACCGTGGTGCGGTAAGGCGTCATGTAAGTGGGACGTGTGCTGTAGGGCATGTTGCCGCCATAGATGCCCACTTGGGTGCCATCTTGACCCAAACATTGGTTGGCGACTTCACTGTTAAGCCTGAAAGACTCCGTGACATAATTATTCCCATCATACGCTGGTCCCTCAAAGGTCTCGAAAATATCTCGGAATTCTTCATAAACCCAGCAATCATAATATGAACAATATGCAATAATGCCAGCCCCACGAGCTATGCAGTTATGAGCCACGCTGTTCCCTTTCATACCATTTCCATAAACAACACTGTTGTAAGCAAAGAGATTGTTATGGGGTTGGTATAAACCAAAAACGGAATTGTAGGCAATGATAGTATTGAAAGATTCACCGGCTGACATTCCATCGCGGCTATCATAAACCACACAGTTATGGAATGTTGTATTTTGAATGTAAGCACTCCTAAACCATTTAATTCTGCAATTGATAAAATCAGAATCGTACGAACCCTCGGTCGATCCTCCGTTCCATTTGATTTCCTCAAAGTTGCACTTGATGAAAACTGGGGCTCTCAAAATCTCAAACTGAAAAACGCCATCAAAGAAAACCCCCTCAACGGTCAAGTGTTTTTCGTTACTATCTGTGACACAGGCCTTGATATTTCCCGCAATGGTAGTGGGATGGATGTCCAGTTCGTCATCGGTTACACATCCTACACCGCGTAAGGTGATGGATTTGTCAAGTATCTCTGGAGCGTTGAACGTACCGCTCGAAAGAGTGATGATGTCACCGGTTGTAGCGGCGGCTTCGGCACTAATGAAAGCGTCAGCGCCGTAGAAGGTGGTCGTTTCGTCGCCATGCTGCAGCAGGGCGGTTTGGGTGCTGTTTTGTGCAAAAACCAGCATCGTCGCGCATAAAAGCGCCATGAGTAAGAATGATTTTTTCATTGTTTAAGGTATTAAATGTTAATTACGAAATATTGATTACAAAATTGTCGCAAAATTCGACATTCAAAAAGGATCGTGTACTTACAAATCGTCAAAATCAACTTACAAATGATGTTTTGTAAGCAGATTTCCACTAGTTCTGGCTTTTCCACTCGGAAGGCGTCATGCCGACGATGGCCTTGAAAGCGCGGAAGAAGGTCGTCTCGTTCGCAAACCCCGACTCCATCCACACCTCCGAGGCGCGAGTGTCGGGATTACTGAACAACAACCGCTTGGCATGTTCCACGCGATAGGTGTTGACGAACTGGGAGAACGAACAATGTCGCAGGTTGTTGATACAGGCCGACAATGCATTGCGGTTGCAGCCTGCCGCCGTCGCCACATCAGACAGCTTCAGGCCGCTATTCAAATAAAGATGCTGCTCCTCCATCAACTGGCAGACATGCTGCAGTAGCTCTTCATCCGCTTCATTGGTCGTTGGTACCACGAGGTCGGTCGTTTCGTCTGTTTCGTTGGCTTCGTCGGGCTCTTCCACCTTATCATCCTCGCGCGGCGTTGCTTTTCGTGCACGATATTTAATAAGGTACGCGAGGAGTGCAGCCACAAGCGCCAAGCCTATCCCTACCCACAGCCACGGGAACGAGGCACGGGCGGCCAACAGCGGCGCATCAGGATGGACGCGCAGCACCACCACGGAATTGTAGGGTTTGTAGTTGGAAGTGCTGTAGGGGTTGTAGTTGGAAGTGCCGAGACCACCTGTAAGGATGAGATTGCCGTCGGAGTTAAGGACGGGCCAAGTGGGACCTATGGCAAGCACCGGGTCGGTATAATAGAGCGTCAATGGTGCCGGATGCGCCGTATAATCCACACACAGCACATAAACCCGTTTGCTTGGGCAGAAGCCCACCAAATAACCCCGTCCGCGCTGCCTGTCCACCACGGGGAAATGATACTGGATGCTGTCGCCTTGGAACACCTTCGGTGCCGCACAAGTGGTTGAAAGCAGGCTGAAGTCGGTACCTCGGGTTTTGACAAAACCTATTTGACCTTCGGCGTTTTCCACGGGCAGCAGGTAGGAGTAGTCGCCCGTAGCTTCGTCGCCGATAAAACAAAGTTCGCTCATCAGTGGAATATCGTAGGCCAACGGACGCCATTCATCGAGTAGCGGTGCATGGAAAGGTTCACCCCGCAGTTGGTCAACGATGATGCTGTCAGGACGAATACCGCTGATATGCTTTGTATCTAAACTGCTGAATATCATTACATTGTCAACATCCGTACGCAGTATATAGGGACAAGAACGCTTTGCGGCAACCTCCTTGACGAGGCTGAAGGTTTTTTGGCCATCAAACAGTTCCATGCCGTCATTGCTATACCAGTTGCCTGAAATCACTACACGACCGCTGTCGATTTCAGTGGCGGAGAAGTTGCTGCGTTTCATGTCCATGCAGCCGAAGCCCTCGCAGGTGTGGGTGGTTGGGTCGTACCATTCAGCCGTGAAAGTTTGTCCGATACCCAACGGCTCCCTGCAACCGCCACAAATGAGCACTTTGCCCGATTTCATGGGTATGACGATGCCGTGGTCATGCGGATAGACCGTAGGCACTGTATGCCAAGCTCCATCGCTGAAATACTCCGCCGTGGCCGTGGGCACGAAACCTTTGGTGTGGCCACCGACAACCGTCAGTTCGTCGCTCGCGAAGAAAATACAATGGCCGTAACGAGGGATGTTGAGGTCGGGCAGTTGTTCGGTCTCAATCCTCATCGTCTTGCAGCCTAACGTATCCGGCTGTTGGGCTATGGCACGAAAGGATAGCATTGTCACAAACAAAACGCAGGTCAGAAACAGTCTCATTCGAATTGATTTTGGGGCGCAAAAATACAAAAATACCCCAAATTGAAAAATAATCCCGATAAAACTCCTATCTTTGCCGCATTGTTTTATGCCTAAATCTTTGCGCTTATGATAAGCTTTTTCCAATCTGAAAATCAACGTGTTATCGCTGTTGATTCTCAATCTGTATTTTCTGAGGAAACCATTTCCAAACTCACTTGGCTTTTCGGGAAGGCCGAACTGATCCAAAAAGACACGGTGAAAGGCTACTTCGTCGGGCCGCGCCGCGAGATGATTACGCCTTGGAGCACCAATGCCGTCGAAATCACCCAAAACATGGGCATCAAGGGCATTGTGCGCATTGAGGAGTTTCATAAGGTGGAGTCAAAGGACGCACCTTTTGACCCGATGTTGCAAAACCGCTACAAGGACCTCGACCAGAACGTGTTCGCCATCGACCGCAAGCCCGAGCCGCTGAAATACATCGACGACATCGAGGCCTACAACCAGCAGGAAGGTCTGGCCCTAAGCAGCGAGGAAATGGATTATCTGAAAGGCATATCCGCAAAGATTGGGCGCAAACTCACTGACAGTGAGGTGTATGGCTTTGCGCAAGTCAATTCCGAACATTGCCGCCACAAGATTTTCAACGGCACATTCGTCATCGACGGGAAGAAGATGCCCAATACGCTCTTCGCCCTCATCAAGAAGACCTCGAAGATGAACCCGAACCGCCTCGTTTCGGCCTACAAGGACAATGTGGCGTTCATCCTCGGCCCCAAGGTGGAGCAGTTTGCCCCCGCCGAGCCGAACAAACCTTCGGCCTTCCAAATCAAGCCCATCGAGACGGTGATTTCACTGAAAGCCGAGACGCACAACTTCCCGACCACCGTTGAGCCTTTCAACGGCGCAGCCACGGGCAGCGGCGGCGAGATTCGCGACCGTTTGGCTGGCGGTCAGGGCAGTTTGCCGTTGGCGGGCACGGCCGTTTATATGACTTCCTATCCCCGCACGGAGCAAGGCCGCGAGTGGGAGAAAGACATCGAGCCGCGCAAATGGCTTTATCAGACACCGGAAGAAATCCTCATCAAGGCCTCAAACGGCGCCTCCGATTTCGGCAACAAGTTCGGCCAGCCTTTGATAAACGGCAGTTTGCTGACCTTTGAGCATAGCGAGAAAGAGACTTTGGGCTACGACAAAGTCATTATGTTGGCGGGCGGTATTGGTTTTGCTAAGGTGAAGGATGCCAAGAAGTTGGAACCCGAAGAGGGTGATGTTATTATTGTTCTCGGCGGCGACAACTACCGCATCGGTATGGGTGGCGGTGCCGTTTCGAGTGTCGATACAGGCCAATACAGCAACGCCATTGAGTTGAATGCCGTGCAGCGCGCCAACCCCGAGATGCAAAAACGTGTGAGCAACGTGATCCGTGCCATGGCCGAAAGCGACTGCAACCCCATCCGTAGCATCCACGACCACGGCGCGGGCGGTCACCTCAACTGCCTCTCCGAACTCATCGAGGACGCGGGCGGCGTGGTCTATGTCGATAACCTGCCCGTCGGCGACCCGACTTTGTCCGACAAGGAAATCATCGGTAACGAGTCGCAAGAGCGTATGGGCTTGTTAGTCAATAAGAAAGACAAGGAAATCATCAAGGAAACCGCCGAGCGTGAACGCGCACCTTATTATGAAGTGGGTGAGGTGACGGGCGACGAGCGTCTGCGTTTTGTCCGTAAGAAAGGCAAGGCTCCTATCGACTTGGCCATTTCCGACTTCTTCGGCAGCGCGCCCAAGACGATTTTGCACGACAAGACCAAACCCTATCATTTCAAGAAAATCAGTTACACCAAACGCGATATTCACAAGTACCTCAACAACGTGCTGCAAATGGAAGCCGTGGCCTGCAAGGATTGGCTCACCAACAAGGTGGATCGCTCCGTGACGGGTCGCGTGGCGCAGCAGCAGTGCGTGGGTGAGATTCAGTTGCCGCTGAGCAACCTTGGCATCAGCGCCTTGGACTACAACGGCAAGCGCGGCATCGCCACGGCTTTGGGTCACGCCCCGATTGCGGGCTTGATTGACCCCGCCGCCGCTTCGCGCCTCTCCGTTTCCGAGGCCTTGACCAACATCCTTTGGGCACCGATTGAAGGCAATCTCGAAGGTGTTTCTCTGAGTGCCAACTGGATGTGGCCTGCCAAACAGGAAGGCGAGACTGCCCGACTTTATGAGGCCGTGAAAGCCTTGAGCGACTATTGCGTGGCTTTGGGCATCAACGTTCCGACGGGCAAAGACAGCCTCTCAATGACGCAGAAATACCCTGACGGCGAGAAAGTTGTGGCTCCCGGAACGGTCATCATCTCCGCAGCGGGCGAGGTTTCCAACATCCGCCAAGTCGTCCGTCCCGTGATGAAGGCTGACGAAAACACCGAACTTCTTTACATCGACTTCTCGAAAGACGGCTTCGAACTCGGCGGCAGCAGTTTCGCGCAGAGCATTGGTGCCATCGGTCAGGCAGTGCCCGATGTGAAGAGCGTCAATTATTTCAAGAAATGCTTCAACGCCATCCAGAAACTCATCGAGCACAACTTGGTTTTGGCCGGTCACGATGTTTCGGCGGGCGGCTTGATTACCACGCTGTTGGAGATGAACTTCGCCAACACGACCTACGGCATGAACCTCGATTTGAGCGCGTTCAACGCCGAAGACATGATGGCCGTGCTGTTCTGCGAGAAGCCCTCGGTGGTGATTCAAGTCTCCAACGACGGTATTGCCAACCGCATGTTGCGTGAGCTGGGCATCACCTTTAAGATGATTGGCAAGCCTCAAGCCAAACGGCAAATCAACATCCTGCATGCCGAACATAAATATGTGTTTGAGATTGAAGAGTTGCGCGACACTTGGTTCAAGTCGTCGTACCTGCTCGACCGCAAGCAGAGCGGTCCGCGCAA
>CACZNA010000018.1:0-57125 GCA_902782455.1 uncultured Bacteroidia bacterium
GTGAAGAACAGGATGCGTTCCGAAACCGTAGTCTTACCAGCATCGATATGCGCAGCGATACCGATGTTTCTCAATTTTGAAATGTTTAAACTCATTATTCTATTTGATTATCAATTATTTGCAAACAAAAATCGGGTTTTCGATTCGGGCTGCAAAGGTACAACAACTTTTCGAACTGACAAAGTCTGATTATTAAAACCCACCTAACTCCCCCAGTTATCCCTGTCCAAACTCCTATAATTAATAGCCTCCGCCAAATGTCCGGTTTGGATGTTTTCACTGCCATCAAGATCGGCGATAGTGCGGGAGACTTTGAGAATGCGGTCATAAGCGCGGGCAGAGAGGCCGAGGCGGTTCATGGCGTTTTTTAGAATATTGCGGCAAGACTCGTCGAGGTCGCAGTATTTCTGGATGAGTTGCGTGTTCATCTGCGCGTTGGCATGTATGGTGGGATATTCTGCATAACGCTTCTCTTGAATCTTTCTCGCTTTTATGACACGCTCGCGCACTATGGAACTGGGTTCACCGTTGCTTTTGGACGAAAGGTCTTTGTAGGCTACAGGCACAACCTCCACGTGCAGGTCGATACGGTCCATGAGCGGCCCACTGATGCGGTTGAGGTATTGTTGCACCATGCCGGGTTTGCAGGTACATTCCTTGTCGGGGTGGTTATAATAGCCGCAAGGACAAGGGTTCATCGCCGCCACCATCATAAAGTTGGCAGGGAAATCAACCGTCATTTTAGCTCGCGAGATGGTCACAACACGGTCTTCCATTGGCTGGCGCATTACTTCTAATACAGTACGTTTGAATTCAGGTAGCTCATCAAGAAAAAGCACTCCGTTGTGAGCAAGCGATATTTCCCCAGGCTGTGGATAAGTGCCGCCGCCCACCAAACCAGCATCGCTGATGGTGTGGTGCGGACTGCGAAAAGGGCGTTTTCGGATTAATGAGGCATGGCTGCCGACTAATCCAGCCACAGAATGGATTTTCGTTGTTTCCAAAGCTTCAGTCATCGTCAAAGGCGGCAAGATAGTTGGCATTCGTTTGGCTAACATGGTCTTACCGCTACCTGGAGGGCCGATTAAAATGACATTGTGACCACCAGCCGCTGCAATCTCCAAGGCACGTTTGATGTTCTCCTGACCTTTCACATCGCTAAAGTCGAAGTCGTAAAAACAGCTTTGTTCTTCGTCCAAGTTGCTCACTTGTTCGGGTTCAATTTCATGTTCGCCGTTGAGTATGGAAATCACCTCGCTCATGGTCGAAACGCCATACACTTCAAGGCCCTCCACTACAGCGGCTTCACGTGCGTTCTCTTTGGGAAGGATGAGGCCTCGAAATCCGTCTTGTTTGGCTTTGAGGGCGATGGGCAAGCTTCCTTTGATTGGGTTGACGGTGCCGTCTAATGACAATTCGCCCATGATGACGAACTGTTCCAAAAGGTTGGATTCTATTTGCTCGGCAGCCGCTAAAATACCTATGGCGATGGGAAGATCGTAAGACGAGCCTTCCTTGCGAATGTCAGCGGGTGCAAGGTTGACGACAATCCGTTTGTGAGGATAATAGTAACCGAGGTTGCCGATGGCGGCCTCGATGCGTTGTTGGCTTTCTTTGACGGCGCTGTCGGGCAGGCCAACGGTGAAATAGTTCGGCATTCCTTTGTCAATGTTCACTTCGATGGTGACGAGAATCGCATCAATACCGAAAAGGGCGCATCCAAATGTTTTTACTAACATAATTGTAGGTTTTAATGATTACGCTGCAAAGATGCTACATTTGTCAAGAAAAAGCCGTTGAATAAACGTTTGTAGTCGACAGTAATCGTTTGTTGTCGTTTGCTGTCGGATAGATGATTGATTTACAATATATAAACTTTTTATTATGATTTGTGACTAAAAAACATCAAAAATGTTTCTTTAGTATACGAAAAACAATTAAACTTCAATTCATTAGAAATTTTGTTATTAATTAAAATGTTGATTTTTAATGTTTTATAATTATTAAGAAAAAAAATAAAAAAAAATAATTACCATGTATAGAAAAAAACAATAACTTTGCCGCGGAAATGAATAATTGTGTCGATAAGACATTTCAAATGATAGGAGACTCGAATTATGAGGATAAATATAAACAGTAATATGAAGATAAGAATTTTTGGTATTGCAGTAATAGCATGTCTTATTACTGCTCCTTTGAGGGCACAAATATTCTTAGATGACAAGGCATTGCTCACTCGTGAGGGTAGCTGGATGCAAGGAATAGACGAGCAGGGACATATTATCCCAATGCAAGAATTGGAGAAGCTTCGTGGAGAGGATGAACCCAAGAGTTATGTATCAATTGGCGGGGGGTCGATTCTTTTAGCAGCTTTGGGTGGTGCCTATCTCATTGGTAGACGCAAGAAATAATTTGTCGATAAGATAATGGAATTACCCGTTCAAAACAGGTAATGACATTCTCATCAAGGTTTATTGGGCTTGGCTTAAAGTCAGGCCTTTTTTATTTCTTTGGCTTATACCCAGAATCTTGGAAGATATTCTGCAAGTCTTTCCGCTGCATGAATTGTTGCAGATTGAAGTCATCGTGATGCGCCACATAACTGCGAACGATGTTCAACCCAAAAAACTCGCCTAAGCGCGAAGGCGATTCATTACTGTAGGCTTGAGTATATGGGCCATCCCCAAAATACATCATGTAACTATCTAATCTCGCGTCATAAAGACGACTATTACCCACAATATCAGCCCATACCTCGCCTTCGTTGTCTTCAGCCCAGCGCAGTTGTTCTTTGGAGTAACCTAAAAGTATGTGGTCTTCAATGGAAGGACACATGGCCTCGATGAAGAAATTTTGGCGCCCGTAAAAGACCATCTCGTTGACCACTTGTCCTTGCTTGCGCCACTCATAAAGGTATTGCATATACAGGCGGTTGGCCACGTCTTTGGCCAAGGTTGACACATTGGTGCGCTGAGAGATGTAACGTGGCATCCCGATTTGGTCGTAGGTTTCGTCACCGTCCAAGTACCAGTCGAGGGAAATCACCAAAGCGTTGTCGATGATTTGCACTGGAGGTTCGTCAGCACTGATGCCCGTGATGCAAGTGAACGTTTTTGTAGGTAGTTCAATGTCAGGGTAATAATAATGGAAATGAGAAAATACGTCCTCCACAATGGGCTTTATGGTGTTCAGGTTGGGGAAAGCGGCTTTCACTTTGTGGTACAGATTGATGCAATACGGGTCGGTGGCGAAGTCCTTGAGGTATTTCACCGCGTCGAGGTTGTTCAGATCGCCGCCGAGGAACACACGGTAACGGTTTTGTATCTTCATCAGCTCATGTTGGAAATCCGCTGTGTCTAAGTTGAAAAGAACGTCTTCATAGCGTTCAAACTCGAGAGGATACGGGTCTGTTTTCACTTCAAGTTTCTTCTTGTAGTCAGGTTGCTTAGGTTGGCAAGCGACCATCAAGAATAGTCCACAAATCAATATGGTTAGTTGGGTTGTCGTTTTCATGGTCAAATCTATTGTTTTGAAAACCAATTCTTTAACATAAAATAAGCCGCTTCAGTCGCTTGGTTGATGACCGATTCTCTGTTGCCATCAAAATGACAGCATTGTGAGGTTACGCCATCAGGGGCGGCCAATCCAATCCACACCGTACCAACAGGATTTTGTGCTGTACCACCACTGGGACCGGCCACGCCCGTAGTAGCCAAACCGAAGTCGGCTTCCATCAGTAGGCGTACGCCTTTGGCCATGTCTTCAACCACTTCGCGACTGACTACGGTATAATGTTCGATGGTTTCGACAGGCACACCCAACACTTTGGTTTTCATGGGAGTGGCGTAGGTTACAGCTGCTCCCTTGAAAATCTCAGAACTACCCGCAATCAGTGTAATCTGGTGGGCGATGTTGCCGCCAGTGCAGCTTTCTGCCGAGGCAAAGGTCATCTTTCTATTATTTAATAGGTCGAAAACCTCTTGTACAGTGTCGTTTTTCATACTTGGATTATTTTTGCGCAAAAGTAGGAAAATTCTTTTTAATTTTGCAGCCTAAAAAACCAAACTACTATGCAACAACCAATTCCAGCATCGCAACTTGTACTCAATAATGAGGGCGCAATATACCACCTCAACCTTCATCCCGACGATATTGCCGACGACATCATTTTGGTCGGCGACCCTGGGCGCGTCAATGAGATTGCCGCTTTTTTTGACAAGATAGAGGTAAAGCGACAGAACCGTGAACTTGTTACTCGCACAGGTTGGTTCAATGGCAAACGCATCACGGCACTTTCAACTGGTATGGGTACCGACAATTTGGACATTGTGATGAACGAACTTGATGCTTTGGCCAATATCGACTTGAAGGCCCGAGTTCCCAAAGAAACCCATCGCTCGCTCAATCTTATCCGTCTTGGTACTTGCGGTGCATTGCAGCCCGACATAGAAGTGGAAGACAACTATGTAGCCACTCGTTATGCCATCGGGTTGGACGGACTGCTTTATTTTTACGAGAAACACAACGAGGTGAATGAAATAGCCATGCGTGATGCCTTCATTGAGCAAATGGATTATCCAAAAGACCTGCCTTTGCCTTATGTTGTTGAAGGTTCAAAAACACTTTTTGATAGATTGGCTGAGGGTTATTATCAAGGCGTAACCGCAACGGCACCAGGTTTTTATGGTCCGCAGGGAAGGACTTTGAGGATGCATTTGTCCTATCCTGAAAACAACCATAAGATGGAAGCATTCAATTATCAAGGATGGCGAATCTGCAATTTCGAGATGGAGTCGTCGGCACTTTATGGTCTTGGTAAGATGATGGGCCACAACTGCCTGACCATTTGCGTTGTTGTAGCGAATCGCGTTACGGAAAAATTCGCCATCGATTATCATCCTTACGTCAAGAAGCTCATTCTGAATACTTTGGAAAGATTGTTAAATTGAAGTAGGGCATCGAATTTGCTTGAAAAGTCACCTTTTTTTCCAAAAAACGAGCTTGGAATAGAAAAAAAGTGTATTTTTGCCGTTTAGAATCATCAGTCTTTTTTTGTAAAGACATAATAATCAATACGATGAAAAAACTTTTTCTTACAATTATTGCATTTTTCGCAGTGTCTGCCTCGGTAATGGCCGACGGCCATGTGGATTCGGTTCGTTATTTGACGACAAGATGGCGCAGGAATTGGTTTGTTTCTGTTGATGGTAGTATTAGTTGGTGGCAAGGTAGCATGAGAATGCCTGAAAGTTTTGTCAATAATTATACTAAGGTGTATTGGAATCAACCACATTTTGGCGTAACGGCCAACTTTGGAAAGTGGATTAACCACAAGACCGCCGTAAGGTTTTCTTATGACAACACAGCAATCAATAGTTTCATCTATGGAAGACATTCTGGTTTAAATCATATTCAATTTCTTTATGGCGATGAGCCAGAATTGGTAGAATCTGTAAATGGTATGGAGGTATATAAGACTTTCATGCATTACCAATGTTTGTCGGCGCAGTATATGGTTAGCCCGATAGACTTCTTCCAAGGCTATTACAACCCTGATAGAGTATGGACCCCCGTGATTTATGTTAGTGCTGGAGGAGCATTGACTTCAAGTCGTTTGCTCCTCGCCCAAAACATCATCTATTTTATGAATTACAATAATGGATACGACCTTACAAAAATTGACGGTACCAACTTTGAATTATCATTGGGTGGAGGTTTGCTCAACAATTTCAAACTTGGTGAACATTTTGATATCAATTTAGATGTTAGATGGAATTTCTATAGATGGACCATAGACTCTTGGGCACATGAATATGAAGACGGTGGCCCCGCTTTCTTCACCGAGAATGAACATCATATAAGACCCAAAAGATTCGACAACATGTACACAGTCGCTTTAGGAGTCACCTATTATTTCAGCAGAATCTATGACCTGTGCAGGCATGATACTTTGCCGGCCTTGCCTGGCGATACCATCGTGAAAGTGGTGACTGTATCGACAGATGAAATGGTCAGCTATCCGTTCTCCATCTTCTTCAATCGTGATTCCTATCAACTGATGTCGGATAGAGACCTCGTCAACTTGAAGGAAATTGCTGATGTGGCTAAGGCTAATGGTTATAAAATCCGTTTGAGAGGCTCATGCGACAGCGCTACAGCTGCTCCTTCCTACAATCAGACTTTGTCGGAGAACCGCTGCCGGAGAATCATGATGGAGCTTATGCAGATGGGTATTCCAGAAGATCAAATCATCCTCATTCCTATGGGCGGCGTGAAAGAACTTAATCCGACCGAATATGACCGTCGCGTGTTGGTGGATTTGGTTAAGGATGCACCGTAATCAAGAAAAATAGAATTAAGTTTTTCATAGTTTTAGTAGTTTGACCAAAGAAGCCCGACGAGATTTCGCCGGGCTTCTTTATGTGTTCACATTTCAATGGGGATGGCTCTTAATGCATGATGCCTACCTCAACGCCAATAAAGTTGGTTTGAAGATTGCTTCCCGTCAGTTTTTCCAAATTGGTGCTGAAAGTGTTGGTTAAAGCGTGATTGAATGAGAGTTGGGCAAAGATGCCAAACTTGCTGTTGATTTCGTATTCGGCACCAATCCCGAAGTTGAGTGCGGTCTGGAACCAACGGTATTCATAGAAGAAGGAATTGGTGTAATTGTTGTCGGCGGAAGAGATCCAGTAAAAGTCATATTTGTCCTTTGTCAAATCTGACAAGTTGAAACTTACCCCGACGCCAGCTTCGGCAAAGACTTTCACTCCGTCAATGATTTCGGCTTTTACCTTGGCTTTCAAGGGCAACTCAAGATAAGTGGCACGTACCCGACGTTCGACGCTGAGAGGAACTTGCTCCAAAAAATCAGGAACATAACGCTTGTCGGTAAACTGGTAATAACCACGCCAGCAGTTGAAGTTGAGGCCCGAAGAGAAGGCGACGTGACGAGTGAAGTAATGGTCGATGATGCCGCCAAAAGTGAAGCCCATCTTCATGCCTTTGTTGTTTGCCGCCGTTGAGCCAGACGATGCCCAATCGAAAGTAGGGCCAAATTTAATGCCATAGGAATACGAACCTTTTTGGGCGAAACCTTGTAGCGAAAAAATCGCTATCAAACTGATAATCAATGATATTTTCTTCATATAAGTAAGATTTAACCTTACAAAAGTAATTTATTTTGTCGAAATTCGGCTCAAATTCAAAAATGATTTCTAATTTTGCGCCAAATAAACCTATTATTCATTAAAACCCAATTACAATGAAAAAGACATTTTTACTTATGGCCGCCCTGCTCATGATGGGTAGCGCTGCTTTTGCTGGAGGTGGTTTTGACATCTCCATCGGCCCGAAAGTGGGTTATCAGACTGCAAAACTTTCTGGTCAGAAAGAGGACATTAAAGCTGGATTCGCCAATCATTTCACCATTGGTTTGTTTGGCCGTGTTGAAATCGGCGGATTCTATGTGCAACCCGAAGTGCTTTGGTTCAAGACCTCCAACGTTTTTTCGTTGAATACTAATGTTGCTCAAGATACTATTATCGGCAATATCACCATTCCGAGCGGTGGCAACCTTGATTTCACCTTGAATGCCATGAACATTCAAGTGCCTATTTTGTTTGGCTATAAGTATGACATTATCGAAAACCTGCTTGCAGTGCGTGCTCAAGTGGGTCCCACGCTCAATTTCACTCTTCCTCAAAAGACCTTGATTAACAAGGCAGTGGGAAGCAGTGAACCTACTGAGGTAAGTAATGATTCGTTCGACACGAAATCGATCGCTTTCGGATTGCAAGGCGGTTTGGGCGTGGATGTACTGAAAAGAATCACGTTGGACATCAATTACAACTTTGGCATAAGCAAGGTGTTTGGTTCCAATTACATCAACAACACTGAATGGGGTCAATATATCGACACCAATAACATTTCCGATGTTCATACCCACATGTTTATGGTCACGGTAGGTTATAAATTCTTGTAAACAATTTGATGGATTAAAAGAAAAAAGGACGGCCTTTTGGTCGTCCTTTTTCTATTGATGGGTCAGACTTTATTTGACGAAACGTCCTTGTCGTCGCAGTCCTTTGTCGTCGGTACATTCAACGATATAAGTGCCGGCAGCAAGCTCTGAAATGTCAACCATGACTTGTGAGGTTGTGTTGCAAATTTGGGTTTTGACCAGTCGACCTGTTATGTCGAATACATTCACGCTATTGATTCCATCCGCTTTGATGGCGATGAAAGTGGAAGCAGGGATGGGATAGATTTCAAGCGTTTCGGCGGGGACGAGGTTTTCTCCCGTTTCCGTTGGGTCGAAGGAGTCGTTGCCGTCGGTGAGCCATTCGAGACTGAAGTTGTAAAACACAGTGGAATAGCCCGAAGCACCAGCATAGCTCTCCTCAACATACAGGCCGATGGTTCCATCAGGGAGGATGCAGAGTGACGAGTAGGCTGCACTATATGGCACGATGCACTTGCTTGTGGGCCAGGTTTGTCCTTCATCGTAGCTGACGTAGACGGTCACTTTTTCGCGGGAATTGCCGTATGGCAAGGAATGGAGCAGACGGTTCTTGTCTTGTCCTTGGTTCTCAGAGGTGAATCGGATCATGTCGCCGTTGCAGGCAGGAGCTATGAGGTCGTTCCAAGTTGAGGTGTTGGGTTGCCATGTTTCACCGCCGTCTTCAGAAATGTTGTACCAACGACGGTTGGAATGGCGTATGCTCATCAGGATACGACCATCGGCAAGTTCGGTGACCTTGGCTTCGTCGCCACCCACGGAGGCACGACCTGAGACTTGCCATGTCTGCCCGTTGTCGTCGGAATAAACGGCGTAGTTGTTGAGCGATTGTGCGTTACCTTCTCTGATGGCGGCTACAAACATGATGCGACCCGTTGAGGTGCGCGGTCCATTGCCCGATCCGAAGAACGAGGCGCGCCAAGTTTGGTGCTCAGGGATGATGCAGTTGGCGCCGAAAATGAAGTCGGTGATGTCTTCAGGTTCGGTCCAAGTTTGGCCGTTATCGTAGCTTCGTGCGATATAGGAACGTATAGGGTTTTCGGGTGTTGAGTTCCAAAGGCCTTGACCTCCGACGAAGGCTGCAATGAGGCCGTTGTCGTCGTTGCTCCACGCCAAAGCGCAATCTCCGAAGCCGTGATTGTAGCCCGTGCCCAACGCGATAGTGTAAGGCTCGCTCCAGGTGTGTCCGCCATCGGTGCTGCGGTTGCATACGATGTCGATGTCTTGCGGCAGGTCGCCTTCGTTGAATTTGCGCTTGTCGGTCACCGCCACGATGCTTCCGTCTTTGGCGGTGATGACGGCAGGAATGCGATAGTTGGCCGAGTTGTAATCGCCAGGTTGGTAAATCGTGGTGCAAGCACGAATGATTTCGCGGTTGCCTTCGGGCGAAGGATTCTCTATCTCGTAATACTCGTCCGTAGTCTGAATCGCGATGAGCGAAGCGTCGATTACATTGCCTTCGGTGGCATGGTCGGCGATGTGGGCGGTAATCCAGAGGTAGTTGGTACCTGAAATGAGTTGGCCATTGAGGTCACAGGTCAAGTCACCTGAAGCGGGATTGATGCTGCCAATTAAAGTGGCTCCTTGCAAGGTGCGCCAATCGAAATTGCTGGAGATGCCGGTAGAGTAGACTTTGATCTCATTGATATCGGATAGGTCTGTCGTGCCGTCAAGATTAAGAGTCATGGATTGAAGGCCGACGGAAGCATTGTTGCCGCCATAGCTCACGGCTGCCTTGAGCAGTACATCGTTGGGGTTGCTGCGACCAGTGAGGCGAGTGTCTTGCGTCAAAACAACGCCAAGAATTTCGGCATCGCCAAAGTTGAAGTTGACCAAAGTGCCGTCGTGCCCATGTCCTGAGAGGTCAGCCAAGTGGTTGTCTGTAATGTTGTCGGTCGAAAAGTCGTAAGCCGCCAACAGGTGGTCTTGCATGGTCTGGGTGAGGTCTCCCAAAACGCTGTTGTTCAAGTCTATAAGCATCTCTTCGGCAGTCAATGCCATGTCGTAAAATCGCACGTTGCCAAACGAGCCGTTGCAAAAATAGGCAGGTTCGCCATTGTTGTTGCCCGCTCCAATGAAGAGATCGTGTGTGTTGCTGACGGCCCAGTTGCCTACCGCAGCGGCCCAAGCGTTATTGGTTTCGCCGTTGTGATAGATGCGGATTTCGTTGTTGGTGCGGTCAACGACGAGAGCGTAGTGCATCCACTCGCCAGCGGGCACAGTGACACCAGTGTAAACCGATAAGGCATGACCCGTATTGGCTGTGGGTGTGTTCAGGCCGAGCGATTGTCCGGCGTTGCCAGTGCCGAAAAATTCGTATCCTGTGCGTTCATTGCCAGCACCATTTACTGACATGTCGCGCTTGCAGACATAGCGGGGAGTACTGGTATAGGTCTCGTTGCGTACCCAACCGGTCAGGGTGAAACTTTGGTCGGCAGCGATGTTGAAGTCGTTGTGGTGTTGCACTACCATATACTGGTCGGTTCCATTGAAAGTGAGATAGTGATTGGGCTGGGCGAAAGAGGTCAGCGCAGCCATCACAAAGAGCAAAGTCAGTGTTTTTTTCATGGGTTAGGTTTTGAGAGTTAGATCATTTGATTTCGTAAGTGTTCTGAATGCCAATGGCTTCCACCAAAATCATCTTGGTCATCATTCCGTCTGAAAGTCGGTAGGTGAGTTCCACGGAATTGTAGCCGCCTCTCGGCACCTTGCCTCTCGCGACGATGGAAACCGTCTTGAGGCCGTTTTCTTCGGTCACGGTGAGGTCGGCGTTGTTGTCCTCGGCAGCCTGCTCCCAATTACCTGAGAGACAGTTGAGAAGTGTGGAACGTTGCAGTTGCACCATCTTCACTTTTTCGGAATCGAGGTCGGCTTTCTTGCCGTCCATGTTGATTTTCACCATATTGCCCTCGATGATGAAATAGTCGCCTTCGGGTTCGGTGTAAATCATTGAAAGGTGGTCGTTTCCGTCGAAAACGAGATGACCGACCTTTTCGGTGGTTTTTCCTGACACCTTCATTAATTTAGTTTGGGTAAAATCGGTGTCGTACTGTTGCTGGGCGAATGCTCCGATAGAAAATAGCATCGCAATGATAATCAATGTAATATGTTTCATTTCGGTAAATTATCTAAAAAGGTGACTACATCGTTTACAGTTTCAAATTTGGCCAATTCCTGGTCGGGGATGACGATGCCGTAATCGTCTTCAAGGCGCATTAGAAGTTGCAGAATATCAACGGAATCGGCGCCAAGGTCTTTCTTGATTTGTGCCTCAAGCGTGACTCGCTCAGGCGAAATGCGCAACTGACGCGCAAGGATGGTTTTTACTTCTTCGTACATAGTATTTTTTATTTCAAGATTTTTAGATTTCAGGATTTGTTTGGCTGTTAGCTTTTAGCTGTTGGCCATTAGCCACAATTACGCTGGCTAACAGCTAAAGGCTAATAGCTAACAGCCAATATTCAATATTCATAATGTTCATACTTCATAATAATCTCTTCCATCGTCGCCGAAAGCGAGCTGACTTCCATCTTGTAGGCCTGCTCGATGCACTTCTCCACCGCCGTGGCCTTGCTGGAACCGTGGCCTTTCACCACCGTTTTCTCCGTGCCGAGGAGGACGCTGCCGCCGTAGTTCTGGTAGTTCATGAACTCCTTTTCTTCCATGAACATCCGTTTCATCAGCAACGCACCCAATTTGTAAATCGGCCTCGAATAGATGTCCTTCTTCAGCTTTTTCAACAATTCCAAGGCGGTTCCTTCCGTTGTTTTCACCAGTACGTTGCCCGAAAAACCGTCGCACACCACCACGTCGTAGTTGCCCGAAAGCAGGTCGCGGCTCTCCATGTTGCCCACAAAATGGATTTCGGGCGTTTCACTCAGCAAAAAGTGTGCCTTTTGTCGGATTTCGTCGCCTTTTTCTGCTTCTTTTCCTACGTTGAGCAATGCAACTCGCGGTTTTTCAATGTTATAGACTTTCTCCATATAGAGGCTTGCCATGATGGCGAATTGCCGCAAATGCTCCGGCGTAACCTCCACATTCGCGCCGCTGTCGCAAATGCCAACGATTCCGCCGTCCATGGTGGGCAGGATAGGGCAGAAGGCGGGACGAATCACGCCTTTCACGCGCCCGATGCGGGTCAAGGCGGCGGCGACAAGCGCTCCTGTGGAACCAGTGCTGACCATAGCGTTGATGTCGTCGCGGTCGCGCAGCAGGCGCACTGCCTTGATCATCGAACTTTCCTTTTTCAGTCGGATGGCATCGATGGGGCGTTCCTCGCAGCCGATGACCTCTGGCGCGTGGACGATTTCGATGCGCGTAGCGTCGTAGGTCTTGGTTTTCAGACAGTTCTGCAAGATGGCTTCGTCGCCAGTCAGGATGAGATGTAGGTCGGGCATTTTGGTCATTGCTGCTAATGCTCCGTCCACATTGGCCTCGGGGCTGTGGTCGCCGCCGAAACAATCGATTATTATTTTGATCATTTTTGTGTCTTTGTTTTGCTGTCACCCTTCGGGGTTTTGGATTGGGTTTCGTTTTTTGTCGGCAGTCGGCAGGGGTTTACACCGCCTGCCTAATGTCCTGTCACCCCTACGGGGTTCCCCCCAACTCTCAACTATAAACTATAAACTATAAACTTTCAACTGACTCTAAACTCTAAACCCTAAACTCTCAACACCTTAACGTAGCACCTACGCCGTTTAATCTTCTCTTCGTCAAACCGTTTCCACTGGTTTTGTATCGCGTAATTCTCCTCCAAATTGGCGTTGGTTTCGGCATAATCGATACGTTTGAGCATCTTCATCATCTCGGCGGAAATGATGACACTCACGCCTCGGTTGAGCCATTCGGGTTCCACACCGATGAGGCAGAGGTCGATGACGTTGGGCTTTATCAAGGCCTTGAGCAACTTTATTAATGTAAGAGGTGTAAGTCGCCCGCCCGAAGGTCGCACTGCGTCGGCGATGGAGGGGAAAGCCAGCCCGAAGCAAATCATCTTGTCGTTTTCGTCGAGGATGACGGCGGCATATTTCACGTCGATGACGAGCTTGAAATTGTCGATCATCATCTTTTTCATGCCTTCGGTGAAGGGCACGGTGCCGTAGAGCTGCTCATACGATTTGTCGAGCAACTCGAAGATACCGTCGGCGTATTTCTTGATGAAGTCTTTGGTGTTGCGTACCGTTCCGAGGTGCAGGTTGTAGCGTTTCATCACGAAGGCGGCTAACTTATCGACCTCGCCGTCATAGTCTTTGGGAATACGCAAGCGACTGCCCGTCCAGTCCACGTCTTTTTGGTAACCGTAGTTCTCGATAAAGCGTTGATAATAAGGGTAGTTGTAACTTTCCTCGAAGGTGGCGGGATAGTCGAAACCCTCGATGAGCAGGCCTTCGCGCTCGAGGTCGGAATAGCCCAAGGGACCTATTACCTCGTTCATGCCGATTTGCTTCGCCCAGTTTTCGACGGTTTTCAGCAGTTCGTGAGCAACTTCCTCATCCTCAATGACATCGAAATGCGAAAAGCGCACCTGTTTCTCGCCCGTCTTTTCGTTGGCGGCGCGTTGCAGGATGCCCGAAATGCGCCCCGCCATCTTGCCATCCTTGTAAGCGTTGAAATGGACAGACTCGCACATGTCGTTGTAAACGAAGTCCTTACGGAAGATTTTCTTCTCGTCCATGTACAAGGGTGGCGTGTAGTACGGGTTGCCCTTGAAGAGTTTCAGCGGGAAGTCGATGAACTCCTTTTGCTGCTTTTTGGTTTTGACTTCTTCTATAACTATCATTATTGTTTTCGTTTTATTGCAGGGACTCACGTCGCCTGCTTATTGGTATGTCGCCCCTATGGGGTTTTGTGTTACGTCCCGCAGTCTGTTCAACGATGCTTCGCATGGAAGCAAATCCCCAAGCCATTAGGCCCGCAGTGGCTGCCGATGGTAGGGTTGACGACGGTGGTGATGACGTTCAGGTCTTGGCCGAACTTCTCCTTCAGTTGCCGTTTGGCTTCGGCGGCGATGTCGGGGCAGTCAGAGTGGCCGATGACCACACGGTGGGCCTTCACGTCCTCGCCGAGGTCTTCGACATATTGCACCAAACGCGCGATGGCCTTGGCGCGACCGGTTTCCTTGCCGATGCTCACCATCTTGCCCTCATCGTTGAGGTGGATGATGGGCCGTATGCCGATGAAACCGCCCATCGTGGCGGCCAAGCCGCTCACGCGACCGCTGCGACGGAAGAACTTCAGGTCGTCGGCGAAGAAATACATCGGGAATTTCGGCACTTCCACCTTGGCCCATTCCACGATTTCCTCGGCGGTCTTGCCCGCTTTCAGCAGGTCGGCCACTTCGAGGACGATATTGTAGCATAACGCACTGATTCCCAATGTGTCAATCTCATAAAACTTGCGCTCGGGATACTTCGCCTTCAGTTTCTCCAACGCCTGATGCATGATGGTGAAGGTGTTGGAAGTGCCCGATGAGAAATGTACATAAAGGATGTCGTTTCCTGCGGCAAATTCAGGCTCAAAGTATTGGGTATAAGCCTCTTCGCTCATGGCACTCGTGGTCGGCATGGTGCCTGCGCGGAGCATGTCATAAAATTTGTGGGAATCGAATTCGTCGAAGTCGATGTAGGGATAAATCACCTGTTCGCCCACGGTGTAAGGCATCGAGATGAGTTTGATGTTGTATGCGGCGCACTCCTTGGGAGTGATGTCGCAATCGGTGTCGCTAAAAAATGTCAGCATAAAACAAAAATATAATCATAAATCGGTTGTTGGCCGTTGTTCAACATAATTTCAAGGTTCTTGTATTGGGTTTGGAGGTCGGCGACGAGGCTTTCTGCTTCATTTTGAGGGACTTGCTCTCCGAAGAAGATGAGCATCACATCGCGGGAGGCTGCGCCGAGGCGTTCAACGAGGGCTTTGGCGGCCTCAACGCGATTGAGGCTGTCGGAAAGGAGTTGCTTGCCGCTGTAACCGACATAATCGCCCATGTGGACGTTCACTTGGTCGCCCTCGGCATCGCGGATGGCGGTGCTGACCATGCCCGTCACCACGCTTTGCATGATTTCCGTGACGCTTGTGATGACTTCCTCAACATTGGCATTGTCGCGGTCGATGGAGCCGATGCCATAGTAGCCTTCGCCGATAGTGGCCGATGGAAGCACATGAATGTCAGCACCTTTATAAAGTTCGGCGGTTTGGTCGGCGGCCATTTTGATGTTCTTGTTGTTCGGGAACACGAGGATGTGTTGCGCGTTGATACGGGCGAAAGCATCCAAAAAGTCCTGCGTCGAAGGGTTCATGGTCTGGCCACCGGCAATCACCTCGTCGGCCCCGATTTCGTGGAAGGCGTTGATGAGACCTTCGCCCGAGGCCACGGTCACAACGCCGTATTTCTTCGGTGGCACCTTGAACGAGGCGTTGTCTTGGTTGGTCGATTGATGGTGTTGTAGCGCCATGTTCTCGATTTTGAGGGTCAGGAACTCGCCGTATTTCTGCATTTCGTTGAGAATCGCGCCCGGCGTGAAGGTGTGTACATGCACCTTAATGATAGTGCCTTCGCGGAAGGCCACCACCGACTCGCCCACCTTATTGAGATAGTCGAAAACCACCTTCTCGTCGAAGGTTCCCAAATCGACTTTGGAGCGCATCAGACGGAGCAGAAACTCAGTGCAATAGCCGAATTCGAGTGTGCTGTTTTCGGTGAATTTGTCGAGTTCAATTGTAGGTGTCGAGGCCGTCGTTGGGGCGATTTCCTCGTCGGAGATGTTGCCGCTGAGCGCATCGTTCATGCCTCGGAAAATGCTCAACAAGCCCGCGCCGCCGCTGTCCACCACCCCAGCGTCTTTCAGCACTGGAAGCAGTTCGGGCGTGTGGTCGAGAGAAACTTGCATGGCCTCCAATAGGGTTTCAAAATAATGGTTGAGGTCGCCGCAAGCATCCGTGCCTGCCGCACCTTCGCGTAAAACGGTGATGATGGTGCCCTCCACAGGAACAGGAACCGACTTATAAGCCTCGTCCACAGCCGCTTGCATGGCTTTGGCGAAGGTTTTTGCGTCGGCTTCCACCATGTCTTTCAGGCCATTTGCCAAGCCTGCGAAGATGCGCGAAAGAATCACGCCGGAGTTGCCTCTCGCGCCGAGCAACATTCCTGAAGATGCTGCTGAAGCAACTTCAGAAAGTTTTTGTCTGGATTGCTTCGTTCCTCGCAATGACGGATTCGAGTTGGGCAATGATGCGCATCCCGCTTTGAGAGTCATCAGCATATTGTCGCCCGTGTCGCCGTCGGGGATGGGGAACACGTTCAGGTCATTGACGGCCTTTTTGTCGCGCCCCAACTGCACCGCGCCTTGACGGAGCATGGTGGCGAAGGTTGGGCTATCGAGTTGGGTTGTCTTCTGCATGGGTTTGGCTTTCCAAAAAAGTGTGCAAAATTACCGTTTTTTTCGATGCGGTTGAGGTTTTATGCTCTTTCATCAATAATTCTTGCGCTAATGAACAGACTTAAACACAAGAAGCTTCTATAGGTCAAGTTCGTGCTACTGTTACACCAGCTTACATGACCTATGTTTCGGTGAAAACGCCCTCTATTTTGATGACAGTCACTGCGCAAAGTATTTTGTATGGCAATTCCCGTGAGATCGACTAATCGAAACCCATGTAAGGAAAACAAAGCAAAAAGCGGCTATATTACTGTAAAGTGGTCGCCTTTTGTGGTTTTGTGCAATATGAACCCCAAAGAGGTGATGGCTTATAAATCAATTTCTTTAGTCGACAGCAGTCCGCAGGCGGCGTCGATGTCTTGGCCGCGCGAGGTGCGTATGGTGGCGATGATGCCCTTTTCGTTCAAGGCGTCGCGGAACCAGGTCATCGTGGCCGCATCGGGACTCTTCAGCGGGATGTTCGGCACGGCATGATACCTTATTAAATTAACTCGGCAACGCGTGCTGCCCAACAGCCGCGCAATTTCCTTGATGTGGTCCTTGGTGGCATTGAGGTCCTTGAAGACAATGTACTCAAACGATAGGCGTCGTTGCCCATGCCAGTCGTGTTGGCGTACAGCGTGGATGACTTCCTTGATGGGATAGGTCTTCTCCACGGGCATCAGCTTGAGGCGCTCATCGTGGAAAGGACTGTGCATACTGATGGCGAGGTTGCATTTCGATTCTTCAAGGAAACGTTTCAGGTTGGGAATGAGGCCGCAGGTTGAGACGGTGATGCGGGTCGGACTCCAAGCCAAGCCCCATTCTTCGGTGAATATCGACAGGGCACCCATAAGGTTGTCGTAGTTGGCCAAAGGCTCGCCCATGCCCATCACGACGATGTTGGTCAACGTGTCGAACTCGGGCAGACTGAGCACTTGGTTGACGATTTCGGACACCGAAAGGTTTTTCTGGAAACCTTGTTTGCCCGTGGCGCAGAAGAGGCAGTCCATCTGACAGCCCACTTGCGTTGAGATGCACAGCGTGGCGCGTTCCTTGTCGGGGATATAGGCCGCCTCGATGTGATACTCACCGGCGGGGAAGAGGTATTTCTTCGTGCCGTCCTTCGAAAGTTGCTCCTTCAACGGGGCGCGAAGGCCGATTTCGAAATGATCATCCAATAAGGCTCTTGTCGCCTTGCTCAAGTTCGTCATGTCTTCAAACGAGGCGCAACGTTTTTGGTAAATCCAATCGACGAGCTGCTTGCTGGTGAACTTTGGCAGGCCCAACTCGGTCACAATTTCTTGCAGTTCAGCGGGGGTCTTTCCTAAAAGTATCTGTTTTCCCATCATGTTTCTGTTTTAATGCGTCAAAATCTCCAATCCCGTTTCTGTCATCAGGAAGGTGTGTTCCCATTGTGCCGAGGGCAGTTCGTCCTCTGTGATGACAGTCCATCCGTCGGCACTGTCGACGAAGACCTTCCACGTGCCCATGTTAATCATCGGCTCGATGGTGAAGACCATCCCTGGCACGAGGAGCATTCCCTTGCCTTTTTTGCCATAGTGTAGCACTTCGGGGTCGTCGTGGAACTTGAGCCCCACGCCGTGGCCGCAAAGGTCGCGCACCACACTGAAGCCGTTCTTGTGTGCATGACGCTCAATGGCATTGCCGATGTCGCCCACAAAGCCAAAAGGTTGGGCGGCTTCCATGCCGATATAGAGGCACTCCTTGGCCACATCAACGAGTTTCTGCTTGCGTGGCGAGGTCTTACCGATGACGTACATGCGCGACGCGTCGGCATAAAAGCCATTGAGGATAGTGGTGCAGTCCACATTAATAATATCGCCTTCTTTCAAGATTTCCTTCGCTGAAGGAATGCCGTGACAGACCACTTCATTAATAGAGGTGCAAACGCTCTTGGGGAAGCCTTCGTATCCCAAAGTGGCAGGGATGGCTCCATGCTCAATGGTGTAGTTATGAGCCAATTCGTTGATTTCTAAGGTACTCATTCCGGCGTGGATTTTCTCGCCAATCAAATCAAGGATGCCCGTGTTGATGACACCGCTCTTCTTGATGCCCTCAATTTCTTCGGGGGTGCGTATGAGGCTACGCTTGGGCACTAATGCGCCTTTGCTTTCCATTGCCATGATTTTCTTGTCGAATGCGGTAGGTTCTTGTCCCGCCGGCACGCGCCATCTTCTGCGTCGTGTAAACATATTTCAAAAATTTGCGCAAAAATACGAAAAAAACAAACCCGTATTCTGTTTATTTGTACCTTTGCATCCCGTATTCATAAATTTAAGCACCATGAAAAGTCAGATGAAATACGGGTTCGACAACGAAAAATACCTCAAAATACAGTCGGAACACATCAAAGACCGGATTGCGAAATTCGGCGACAAGCTTTACCTTGAATTTGGCGGAAAACTTTTCGATGACTTTCACGCCAGTCGTGTGCTGCCTGGTTTTGAGCCTGATAGCAAGCTGAAAATGCTCATGCAATTGTCGGATGTGGCTGAAATCATCATTGTCATCAGCGCAGTCGACATTGAGAAAAACAAGATTCGGGGCGATTTGGGCATTACCTACGATGTCGATGTATTGCGCCTGCGCGAGGCCTTTATTAGTCGTGGCTTCATGGTTAGCGCAGTGGTCATTACCCATTACAATGGTCAGGCCAGCACGGATGCCTACCGTCACCGTTTGGAACGCATGGGCATCAAAGTCTACTACCATCGCCTCATCGAAGGCTATCCGAACAATGTCGCCTTGATTGACTCCGACGAAGGTTTTGGACGCAACGACTATGTGGAGACTACCCGTCCTTTGGTTGTGGTCACCGCTCCTGGTCCTGGCAGCGGCAAGATGGCTGTCTGCCTGAGCCAACTTTACCAAGAGAACAAACGCGGTATCAAGGCGGGCTACGCCAAGTTTGAGACCTTCCCCGTTTGGAATCTTCCGCTGAAGCATCCAGTCAATGTGGCCTACGAAGCTGCCACCGCCGACCTCAGCGACGTGAACATGATTGACCCGTTCCACCTTGAAGCCTACGGCGACACGGCTGTCAACTACAACCGCGACATCGAGATTTTCCCAGTGCTGAATGCCATTTTCGAGAGCATTTATGGCGAGAACCCTTACAAGTCGCCTACCGACATGGGTGTCAACATGGTGGGATATTGCCTCTGCGACGATGAGGTTTGTTGCGAAGCCTCCAAGCAAGAGATTATACGGCGCTATTATACGGCACTCTGCAACCTCGCCATGGGCAAGGCTAACGAAAGCGAAGTCAACAAGATAGGCCTTTTGATGAAACAGGCCAAGATTAGCACTGCCGACCGCAAGACGACCCTTGCCGCCAAAGCCCGCAAGGAAGAGACGGGAGGCGATGCCGCCGCCATCGAGCTGGCTGACGGCACCATCATCACGTCCAAATCGACGCCGCTGCTGGGTCCCAGTGCCGCCTTGTTGCTCAACGCTACCAAGCATTTGGCAGGCATTGCCCATGATGTGAAACTCATCCCGCAGGCCATGATAGAACCCATTCAGGAGACCAAAGTCAACATCCTGCACGGCAAGAACCCGCGCCTGCATACCGATGAGGTTTTGGTGGCACTCTCCATGCTCAGCCTTTGGGATGAGAGCTGCAAGAAAGCCTTGGAGTGCTTGCCACAACTTGAAGGTTGTCAGATGCATTGCACGGTGATGCTCAGCGAAGTGGACCACAAGATTTTCAAGAAACTTGGCATCGGTCTCACCTGCGACCCCGTGGCGAAAAAGAAATAAACTGTTTTTCAGAAATTGCGCACAGCGCGGACGTAGTACTCTTTGGTCTTCAAATCCTCGCCCCAATCCACGCCTCCATTGTCGTTGGCCTTGCCAAAGCCCGCGCCCCGTGTGCCCGTTTCAGTGCTCGACCAATAGGTTTTGTCTTCCAACGTGGGACAACCTCGCGCCTCCAAAGTGGCACTGACAGCTTCGTGGTTTTTCAGCAAATAGTACAACTCCCGCTGCGCCGGCACATACCATTGGTTTGCCTTGATGATGCGGTGCGGATAATGCACGAGGTTCCAAGTGTTGCGCAGATAGCTCCATTCTATGGTGGGGTAGTGGCTGAGATCGTAGTTCGAATTCAGGATGTTGGTGTTGTTCCAGCCTTCGCTTCGGTTGGTGGCTCCCGTTTCCTCATTGATGTAAGTGTCGATGCACCAAGGCAGTAGTGCTTCCTCAAGGCTTACCATCAGTCCGTGGGTTCCATTCGAGACGGTGAAAAACACGATGCCCTCAAGAGTGTCATTTTTGAAATAATCCCCGACTTCATATTTGGGTGCTGAAGGTTCGGGAGTGTTGCCACCACCACCTTGTGGCTCGGCTTTTTTGCATGAAGCGAGCAAAATCAGGGTCGCTAAAAGGAAACAAGTCTTGCGCATAATGAAATCTTTTCGGCAAAAATAGGAAGATTTTCAATACCTTTGCCCGCAAAATGGAAAACCCATGAAAAAACGCAAAGTTCCGCATACCTTCGTTATCGTGTTCTTTATCATCGTCGTTGCGGCGGTTCTCACATGGATTATCCCTCCGGGGAAATATGTGTCTGAGCAAGTCGGTGGCGAATCGGTGATGACTTTTTATTACGCTGGGCAACTGCCTGAGGCACAAGCTGCTGAATTCCATGCCGAGCCTCAGACATGGCAGGTGTTTTCGGCTTTTTACAAGGGTTTTGTGAAGCAGGCCAACATCATTGTGTTCATTTTAATCATAGGTGGCGCGTTTTGGATTATGAACAAAAGTCGGGCCATCGATATGGGCATCTTGTCGTTCTTGAAGTTCACCAAACGCTTGGAGCATAACCAACTGATTCGACGCATCGGGGTCAATAACATCGTTATCATTTTGGTGATGTTGCTGTTCAGCCTTTTCGGAAGCGTGTTCGGCATGAGTGAAGAAACCATCGCTTTCACCCTGATTATCATCCCTTTGGCTGTGTCGATGGGCTATGATAGCATCGTTGGCCTCTGTATGGTGTATGTGGCGGCGCATATCGGATTTTCAGGTGCTATGCTCAACCCCTTCACCATTGGCATTGCGCAAGGCATTGCTGAGATTCCGTTGTTTACGGGCATTGGCTACCGTGCCGTTTGTTGGGCAATTCTCACTGTTGTCGGCATTGTGTTCGTCTTGTGGTATGCCAATAAGGTGAAAAAGGACCCCAAGTCGTCCATCATGTATGAGGATGATGCCTATTGGCGCAAAATGGCGGAGGTGCCGGAAGAGGAGATGCAACGTTACACGCCTCGTAAAGCTTGGTGGGTGTTCGCTTTCCTGACGGCGGTGCTCATCGTGTTTTCAGCACTGTATCCGATGACTACTTTGAAGATTGGCAATGCACAACGCATACTGCCTTTGCTGCCTGTTGGCACTGTGGTTTTTGTCTTGTTTGGTTTTATCACATTGCGCAAGACGGTGCATTATTTCGTGCTGACGCTGCTATTCGCCACAGTGTATTTCCTCGTGGTGGGTGTGCTGGGCTACGAGTGGTATATCATGGAAATTGCCTCGTTGTTCTTGGTTTTGGGCATCGCCAGCGGATTGTCAGTCGACAAGAGTGCGAGCGACATCGCAAAACTCTTCCTCGAAGGTATGGGCGACATCCTTTCGGCGGCGGTCATCGTGGGTTTGGCGGGTGGTATCGTCATTGTGCTTCAAGATGGCGGCATCATTGACACTATTCTTTATGGCCTGTCGAAATCGATGAACGACTTGGGGCAGATTGCCTCTGCCGAAATCATGTACGGCATACAAACCCTTATTAATATTGTCATCCCAAGCGGTTCGGCCAAAGCTGCCATCACCATGCCTATCATGGCACCTTTCAGCGACTTGATTGGCATTTCGCGTCAGGCTACGGTGGTGGCATTCCAGTTTGGAGACGGCTTCACGAATATGATTACACCCACCAGCGGTGTGCTGATGGCTGTCCTCGGTGTGGCCCGCATCCCGTGGGACAAATGGGTGCGTTTCATCTGGAAATTTATCCTTGTCCTGATTGTCATTGGTGCTTTGCTGCTCATCCCGACGGTGACGATGCAGCTGTCAGGATTCTGAAACTGACAAGATTATTGCAATACGACACGTTTAGCAGTTGCGCCACTTCCTGTTACGATATGAACCATATAAATACCTGAGGCAAAGTCGCTTGTGTCAAGCCTATAACGGTTTTCACCATTTAGGCTGACTGTTGTGAGTTGTTGGCCCATGAGGTTGCTCAAGGTGATGCGTTGAAGTCCGTTTTCAACGACGATATTCAGTGCTTCACGGGCAGGATTGGGGTAAAGGGTTACATTTATCGCTTCGTTTTCGGCCACACCGTAATTGTTGATACCCGCCAGAGTTGCCACTAGTCCCAAGTTGAGTTCAGTGAAACGCTTTGATTGTTCCAAGTTATTGACACTCAGTCCTAAGACATCTTGTCTCGAATGGATATAAGGCGAGCTGGCATGGACGTCTTCGAAGGGATGCACTGCGGGATAGCCGTTGCGATTAAATGACGAATAATCGCTGTCGCCCCAAGCCAACCAGTTTTGACGGATGGGCATTTCAGGGAAATAGGTGTGACTGAAGCTGTAGACCATTTTGGCGAGGAGCGAGTCCTGTCCGGTGTACATCAGATGGATGTGTATGTCAGAGCCTTCTTCGAGGTAGCCCGTCATGTCAAGGTTGAAATAACCCACGATGTCCATGCGCTGTTCGGCCATATCATGTGCGTATGCAGCACTGCCAACCAAGCCTATCTCCTCAGCACACCAGTTGGCGTAGATAATGGTGCGGTCGAAAGTGTAATGGCTTAACAATCTGGCTGTTTCCAATATGCCTGCCACACCTGTGGCGTTGTCGTCGGCACCAGGGGCGCGTATGGTGTCGGGGTCGGTGCCGTCATCGTTCCACGAGTCGTAATGCGCTCCGCAAATGACATATTCTTCAGGGGTGAGGGTGCCCCATTGCACAGCGAGGATGTTGTCGGCAGTCTCTTCCGGAAATCCAGGTTTGTTCACTTTGAAGTCGTGGAGCATCACCGTATCGACACCAAAACTTTGATAGCAGCTGACAAGCCAATCCTGCACGTCGTAGATATGGCGGCTGTCGAAACGTCGGTTGTGGTAGTTGCAAAGGTGCTCAATATTGGCTTTGAGGTTGTCTATGCTAACGGAGTCTATCAAGGCACGGATTCTGGGATTTTCTTCCGTAACCACAGGGTAGTCGTGTTCATAAATATGCGGTGCCTGCGCGAAACCACAAAGTCCCGCAGCCAGAAGTAATGCAATAATTACCAGTCTTTTCATAACTATTAACTTTCAACTTTCAACTTTCAACTTTCAACTTTTAACTATCAACTGATTCACAGTCCCTTAACATGCGGTTTGCCCGCAATGAAATCTTTCAAATAGAACGGCTCAAAATAAGCCACGTCGACGAAATCCTTGTTCAATAAAGCGCGTTCCGCCAACGGGCGCATATAGGCAGCAGAAGGCTTGAAACCTTCAACAATGCTGATGTTGGGTTGGTCGGCGAACACGGTTTTCAGTTTCGGGGCACCATCGCCGAAAAGCCATAACCGATGGTCTTTTTTCAGGTCGTCAAACGCATTTTCGTCGATGACGAGGGCGGCGGTGTCTTGAATTCTATTCAAGTTGGCATCGAATACGGCAGCGTAGACTTCCATCCTTCGGGCATCAATCATCGGGATAAGCAGGTCGTTTTCAGCAATTTGGCTTCCGAGTTTTTCTTTCATCCCGTAGGCCATAGCCTCCAAGGTGTCGATAGCCATCATGGGGAGGTCGGCGGCATAGCAAATGCCTTTGGCCGTACTCACGCCGATGCGCAAGCCTGTGTAGGAGCCAGGCCCTTTGCTCACCGCTACTGCATCAAGTTGGGAATAGCCAATGCCAGCAATTTCCATCACTTCTTTGATAAATGTTGTAATTTTTTCAGAATGAGCGTTTTGTTTATCGCTCTCACGTAGTGCAAGGGTGCAGCAACTCTCATTGAGAGCCACTGAGCAAACCGAGGTGGAAGTTTCCAAACAAAGAATCATTGTCTTTAGCTTTTAGGCTTGCAAAAGTAAGAAAAATAGTTCTTGGAGGGTTATTTTATTAATTAATACACTAAAGCAAATCAAAAATTCCGTACTTTTGCCGCAATTTATTTTTGTCGATTTTGGCAAAATGTTTAATGCCTTGATTTTTAGTTCCTTAATTAGTTTTAATGGGACTTAGGAGGCGGAGCTATATGATGGCGAAACCAAAAGAACTGATATCGGAAGCCACGCGACGCAACTGGGACAAGCTGAAAAATGGTCGCGCCGACCGCTTGACACGACGGGCCAATAAGAGTCTTTCACAAAAGATTATCACGCCCGAGGGTTATGTGTCGGCAGGTAGTTTGCCTCGTTTTGTGGAGGAATTGAAAGCGGCTCAGTATCCTATCAACGACTTGATTTTCAGCCTTTGCGCTTTGTTTGTGGAGACCAACAAGGTAAGCGAGGCCAATCGTAAGCGTTTCTTTGAGGAATATGCTCAATGTCAGCGTATTGAAGTAACCGTGCCGCGTCAAATCCTAAAGAACCGTCAGGATGACTGGATTGGTTTCATTTACCAGTCGCTGACCGCCGAGGGACATCGTATCATTACGGGATTGTATTATACTAAGCCTGTGATTGTCAATGAGATGCTGGAAGGCATCCAATTGCTCAATGAAGAGAGATTCCTCGATCCGTGTTGTGGCAGTGGCATCTTTCTACTCAAGGTAGAACATGCTCGGATGGAGCAGCTTTTCGGGGTTGATAATGATTTCCTTGCCGTGATGATAGCTAAGGCTAATCTGATGGTAAAATACAATGAATCAACGGTCTATCCCCAGATTTATCAGTTGGATTTTTTGGCTCATGCAACCCAGGCTTTGGGTGGCATGAAGTTCGACTATATTGTCACAAACCCGCCTTGGGGCACAGAAAAAGGACATAGTCATAAGTCGGACGTCATCAGTTCGAAAGAGAAAGCTTCGTTGTTCTTCGCTGAGTCGTACAAGTTTTTGGCTGACAAGGGAATACAGCATTTCCTCCTGCCTTCGTCCATTTTGAAAATCAAGGTTCATGCCGATTTTCGTCGTTTTGTCACGCATGAAACGCACATGGAAAGCATACGTTGCTATCATGAACGCTTCAAAGGGGTCTTTACTGATTTTATCAGCCTGAAAGTCAGCAAGAAACCTGTGTTTGGAAAGCAGAGTTACATTGTCAGCACAGCCAAAAATGAAGTCACCCGCAAGGAACTCATCCCTTCCGACGATGATTTCTGTATCATCCCTATGGGCAACGACCGTGAGGAAGCCATTCTTGCCAAGGCTGAACGCCTGCGCCATGATGACCTGTCGCACAGCCAGTGGGCCTTGGGCATTATCACTGGCAACAACGCTAAAAAGTTGAAAAACAGGCCTGCCCCTGACTTGGAGGCCATTTACACGGGCAAGGACATTGCGAAATACAGTTTGAAGCCGGCAACTCGATATGTCAAGTATGATCGCGACGATTTTCAGCAATGTGCCAAGGATGAATTTTATCGTGCGAAAGAAAAGCTGGTGTATAAGTTCGTTTCCAACCACCTTTGTTTTACCTACGATGATCGGCAACGCCTCTTTCTTAATAGCGCGAACATCCTCATCCCCGAAGTTGACGGCATGAGCATCAAAACAGTGTTGGCCTTCCTCAATTCGACCTTGTTCAACTTCTTGTATGTCAAACGTTTTGGCGACTTGAAGATATTGAAAGGTAACTTGTCGGCCTTGCCTTTCCCAGAAATCACACCTGAAACAAACCAACGGTTGACAGCATTGGTGGATGAGGCTTTGAAGGGGGAGGCTAAAGCTATTGAAAGAATTGACGAGTTGGTTTTTTCGTTATATCAACTTGATTTAGAAGAAATAAGGATAATCAAAGAGTTATGAAAATCTTAGTCACAGGCGGTGCCGGATTCATCGGCTCGCATACTTTGGTTGAACTTTCTGCCGCGGGGCATGAAACCGTGGTCATCGATAACTTGAGCAATTCCAACCGCAAGTCTTTGGAGCGGGTGGCTGAGCTGACGGGAAAGGAGATTCCGTTTTACGAGGTCGACATCCGCGACCGTGAAGGACTAAACCATGTGATGGAAGCGCATCATTTCGATGCCTGCATTCATTTTGCTGGGCTGAAAGCTGTAGGCGAGAGTGTGGCGAAACCTTGGGAATATTACGAAAACAACATCGGCGGCACGCTGACACTTCTTGATGTAATGCGCAAGCATGGCTGCAAAAACATCATCTTTTCGTCGTCGGCAACGGTGTATGGCGACCCCGCCATCATTCCTATTACGGAGGAATGTCCGAAGGGACATTGCACCAACCCTTACGGCCAGACCAAAAGTATGCTGGAGGAAATCATGATGGATATGCAAAAGGCTGACAACGAGTGGAATGTAGTGCTGTTGCGCTATTTCAACCCCATCGGAGCCCACCCGAGTGGTAGGATAGGGGAGGATCCCAACGGCATCCCAAACAATTTGATGCCGTACGTCACTCAAGTGGCCGTGGGCAAGCGTGAGGAGTTGGGCGTGTTTGGCAATGACTATCCCACTCTTGATGGCACAGGCGTACGTGATTACATCCATGTGGTGGATTTGGCTCGTGGTCATGTGGCGGCTTTACAGGCCATCGAAAGGAAATGTGGCTGCGCCATTTACAACCTGGGTACCGGACAAGGCTACTCGGTGCTGCAATTGGTGAAGGCTTTTGAGAAAGTCAACGGCATAAAGATTCCGTATAGCATCAAGCCCCGTAGGGCTGGCGACATTGCTACCTGTTATTCTGACCCTGCCAAGGCGGAGAAGGAACTCGGTTGGAAGGCACAATATGGTCTTGAAGAGATGTGCCGCGATGCTTGGAACTGGCAGCGGAACAACCCTGATGGATATTAAACTAAGTAACTAAATAATTGAATATAAATATTATAACTATGAATTACAAACGCTCTATCATCATTACTGGCGGCGCAGGCTTTATCGGGAGCCATGTCGTACGCTTGTTTGTCAACAAATATCCCGATTACAAGATTATCAATCTTGACAAATTGACCTATGCTGGCAATCTCGCCAATTTGAAAGACATCGAGGACAAGCCGAATTACCGCTTTGTCAAAATGGACATTTGCGATTTTGATGACATCTACAAGCTGATGCAAGAAGAGCATGTGGATGGCATTATACATCTCGCAGCCGAGAGCCACGTCGACCGCAGTATTGTAGACCCGTTCACCTTTGCCCAGACTAATGTGATGGGAACGCTTTCATTGCTGCAAGCTGCAAAATTGTACTGGGAAAGTCTGCCTGAGAAATGGGAAGGCAAGCGATTCTATCATATCAGTACTGATGAAGTTTATGGTGCACTTGAACTGACTGATCCTGAAGGCATTCAACCTCCATTCACCACCAAGGCCTCATCAGGCAAGCACCATCTGGCATACGGCAGCAAGTTTTTCACAGAGGACCTGAAATACCAACCTCACAGTCCATACAGCGCAGCAAAAGCATCAAGCGACCACTTCGTGCGTGCTTTCCATGATACATACGGTCTGCCTACTGTCGTGACCAATTGCTCCAACAACTATGGCCCTTATCAGTTCCCCGAAAAACTGATACCGTTGTTCATCAACAACATCCGTCATCGCAAGCCGTTGCCCGTCTATGGCAAAGGTGAGAATGTTCGCGATTGGCTCTTCGTGGAAGACCACGCCCGCGCTATCGACCTCATTTTCCATGAAGGCAAGATTGCCGAAACCTACAACATCGGCGGCTTCAACGAATGGAAGAATATCGACCTTATCAAGGTGCTCATCAATACGGTGGATCGCCTGCTGGGTCGTAAGGAAGGCGAGGATATGGACTTAATCACCTACGTCACCGACCGCGCTGGCCATGACTTGCGTTACGCGATAGACTCGACCAAGCTCCAGAAGGAATTGGGTTGGGAACCGTCGTTGCAGTTTGAAGAAGGAATTGAAAAGACCGTCCGCTGGTATTTGAACAATCAGGAATGGTTGGACAACGTTACTTCCGGCGACTATCAAAAGTATTACGATGATATGTATAAGAACCGCTAACTAATTAGAAACCATGTTTGTAAGCAAATACGTTTTCATCAAGAAAAGCGGCATCCGTTATGGTAGAGTCGTGAAGCCGTTTCCGTAATCGTAGACTGAGGCGACGGGAATAACCCGGACTCAGTCGAAAGAATCAGATTATGGATAACTTATTGAAAACTAAATAAATACTTACAAAAGAATCGATGGATAAAGTAACAATTATAGATTACGATCGGATTTACAAGAACTTCATTGAAGATAAATACTTGCATGACGGTCACGACGAATACTATTACCGTAACCTTCAAGTTGGCAAGCCTGGTGACACATGGCGTCATTTGCGTTCCGACGAGATTGAGCGTTTGGTGAAAAACAGCAACTCAGCCACTAACTGGGACGATATCATGGTGACCGACGAGTTCGACACCAATATGGTGCGTAACAACCACTTTTTCGGTATGGTGCGTATCGGGCGTGTGAGCAATAAGGTGCTGCAATATCACGATCTCCGTGTGCCCATCGGCATTACTGATAGTAGCATTATTTCGTGCGACATTGGCGATGACGTGGCCATCCATGATGTGCATTATATGGCCAATTATATCATCGGCGACCGCTGCATTTTGTTCAACATTCAGGAAATGTCGACCACAGACCACTCCAAGTTTGGCAACGGTACTATCAAGGAAGGCGAGCCAGAAGATGTGCGTGTGTGGCTTGAGGTGATGAATGAAATAGGAAGTCGCAAAATCATGCCTTTCGATGGTATGACTACAGCGGATGCTTATCTTTGGGCTAAATACACAGACGATACCAAGCTTCAAGAACGCTTGAAAGAAATCACGCAAGCCAGCGTCGACTTCCATCGTGGCTACTATGGCACCATCGGCGAATCTTGTGTCATCAAGAACTGCTGGATTCTGAAAGATGCCAAAGTTGGACCGTATTGTTATATTAAAGGAGCAAGCAAGCTGAAGAATATCACCATCAATTCATCGGAAGAAGAGCCTTCACAAATTGGCGAGGGTGTCATCCTGGTGAACGGCGTGACCGGCTACGGCTGCCGTATCTTCTATTCGGTGGTGGCCACGCGCTTCGTTTTAGGCGACAACTGCAACTTGAAATACGGAGCACGCCTTATCCACTCAGTATTAGGCGATAATTCCACCATCTCGTGCTGTGAGGTGTTGAACAACATCATCTTCCCTTCTCACGAACAGCATCACAACAATTCGTTCCTCATTTCGGCCTGCGTGATGGGACAGAGCAACATGGCGGCAGGAGCCACCATCGGCTCGAACCACAACAGCCGCGCCACCGATGGCGAAATTGTGGCTTCACGTGGTTTCTGGCCGGGTCTTTGCTCGAGCGTAAAGCACTCGTCAAAGTTCGCCTCGTTCACTTTGCTTTCGAAAGCCGACTATCCCAACGAAATGAACATCAAGCTGCCGTTCTGCCTTGTGAGCAACAATGTGACCAAAGACGAGCTGCATCTCATGCCTGCCTATTGGTGGATGTACAATATGTACGCTATTGCGCGCAACACCTCGAAATACCAAAGCAGAGACAAACGCAAGCGTAAGATCCAGAATATTGAGTTTGAGACCTTGGCTCCCGACACTATTGAGGAGACCATCGAGGCTCGTAAGCTTTTGGAAGTATGGGTGGCACAGGCTTATCTCCGCTCGAAAGGCGAAGACCCTTCGAAGTATGAATATTATGACCTTCGTGACTGTGGCAAAAACTTGCTCTATAATGAGCCTGAGACCGTAAAAACGCTTGAGGTTTTGGGAGAAGGAATTGAGAAAGGTAACCGTAAGGTGGTGGTTGACAAGGCTTTGAAAGCTTATCATGCTTACGGAGACATGATTACATATTATGCAGTGAAGACCATCTTGCAATATCTTGAGGAACATCCCGACAAGGACATGGAAACCATCGTGAACCACATGCGTGGCAAGCGACTCCGCAAATGGATTAATCTTGGTGGCCAGACCATGCCCGAGGAGTATGTTGACCAGCTGCGTGCCGACATCCGTGAAGGCAAGCTCAATACTTGGGATGAAATCCATCACCGCTATAATGAGTTATGGAAGGATTACCAGCATGAAAAGCTGCACCATGCGTACTTCGCTTTGATGTTCCTTTATAAAGACGATGCCGATGTGTTGACCGAGGGGATGTGGAGAGAAAACCTTGACAAGGCAGTCCTTATCCAGCGGTACATCTGCGACCAAGTGTATATCAGCCGCAAGAAAGACTACGATAACGAAATTCGGAGCGCCACTTTCCGCAACGAGGCCGAGAAAATTGCTGTCGTGGGTCGTATCGAAGACGTCAGTTTCGTCAAACAAATCCGTAAAGAAACTAAGGAGTTTGAAGACTTAGTAAACAAGTATAAATCAGGACATTTGAATTAAGGAATAATTCATCGCCAAACAAATCAAAGATTAAACAATTAAACAAATGAGAGTCATAATTGAACAAAACTACGACGCCATGTCGCGTTGGGCCGCCAATCATATTGTGGAACGCATCAATGCCTTCAAGCCCACCATTATTAAACCTTTTATTTTGGGCTTGCCTACAGGCTCTACCCCAATTGGTACCTATCGTGAACTGGTTCGTCTCCATAAGGAAGGCAAGATTTCCTTCCAGAACGTGGTCACCTTCAATATGGACGAATATGTGAAGATTCCTGAAGACCACCCTGAAAGCTATCACAGCTTCATGTGGAACAATTTCTTCAGCCATATCGACATCAAGAAGGAGAACGTGAACATCTTGAACGGTAACGCCGAAGACCTTGAGGCCGAGTGCGCCCGCTACGAAGCCAAGATCAAGAAATACGGTGGCATCGACCTCTTCATGGGCGGCATCGGCCCTGATGGTCACATCGCCTTCAACGAACCTGGCAGCAGCCTGACCTCACGTACCCGCGTGAAAACCCTCACCACCGACACTATCATCGCCAACTCGCGTTTCTTTGAGAACGATATTAATAAGGTGCCGAAGACCGCTCTTACCGTGGGTGTGGGAACCGTTATGGACAGCCGCGAGGTGATGATTCTGGCAAACGGTCACAACAAGGCTCGTGCTTTGGCCCATGCTATTGAGGGCGCCGTCAGCCAGATGTGGACCGTCAGCGTGTTGCAGATGCACCCGAAAGGCATCATCGTTTGCGACGATGCAGCCTGCGACGAGATGACCTACGGAACGGTCAAGTATTTCAAGGACATAGAAAAAAATAACCTATAATTGTGAAGAATTTTGCACTTATTGGCGTGGGGGGATACATCGCCCCACGCCATCTTAAAGCTATCAAGGATACGGGAAACAACCTCGTATCCGCTTACGACAAGAGCGATAGCGTCGGTATCATGGACAGCTATTTCCCAATGGCTGCTTTTTTCACCGAGCAGGAGCTGTTCGACCGTCATAACACCAAACTTCGCGACAGTGGCACCAACATAGACTATGTCTCTGTTTGCACGCCCAACTACTTGCATGATGCCCATACTCGTTATGGTTTGCGTCTCGGTGCCGATGTCATTTGCGAGAAGCCCATGGTGCTCAACCCATGGAACATTGATGCTTTGATAAAGGTGGAGCAGAGGCAAGGCCATAGGGCTTACACCATCTTGCAGCTGCGTTTGCATGACAAAATCAAGGCACTGAAGAAAAAAGTGGACGAAGGTCCGAAGGACAAGATTTATGATGTTGATTTGACATATATCACTTCGCGCGGCAACTGGTATTATGCCTCTTGGAAAGGCGATGTCAACAAGAGTGGAGGCATTGCCACCAACATTGGTGTGCATTTCTATGACATGCTGAGTTGGATTTTCGGCGATGTGAAGAAAAATATTGTTCATGTGGCTTCGCATGACCGCGTGGCTGGCTATCTCGAATTGGAGAAGGCACGCGTACGTTACTTCCTCAGTATCAATGCTGACACATTGCCGCCCAATGCTGTGGAAGGGGAGAAGCGTACATTCCGAACCATCATGATTGACGGTGACGAATTTGAATTCAGTCAGGGATTTACAGAGTTGCATACCGAGAGTTACAAGGAGATTCTTGCAGGTCGAGGTTTTGGCATAGAAGAGGCACGTCGTTGCATCAACATTGTCTATGAGATTCGCAATGCAAAACCTGTAGGTCTCATCGGCGATTACCATCCTATGGCTAAGTTGCCTTTAAGCGGGCATCCATTTGGGTGGAAATAAGAGAATTAATACATTACAATAAATATATGAAAGACACAAAAATTTGTGTGATAGGCTTGGGTTATGTTGGTCTGCCACTTGCCCGCCTGTTTTCAACGAAGTTTGAGACTATCGGCTTCGACATGAATCAATCCCGCGTGGATGCCCTGATGACGGGCCACGATGCCACTCTTGAAGTGAGCGATGAATTGCTTCAGGACGCCATAAAAAACCACGGTTTCCGTTGCACCACTAATCTTGACGAGATTCGCAAATGCAATTTCTACGTCGTGGCGGTGCCCACCCCCGTCGATGAAAACAACCGTCCCGACTTGGGGCCTCTTTGGGGTGCAAGTGAGACCGTTGGCAAAGTCATTTCAAAAAGCGATGTGGTGGTCTATGAATCGACGGTTTATCCTGGAGTGACGGAGGAGGAATGTCTTCCCGTAGTGGAAAAAGTAAGCGGTTTGAAGTTCAACGTTGACTTCTATGCTGGCTATAGCCCAGAGCGCATCAATCCAGGCGACAAGCAGCACACGGTGGAGAAAATCAAGAAAGTCACCTCGGGAAGCACCCCGGAGATTGCCGATTATGTCGACAGCGTCTACAATAGCGTCCTTGTCAACGGAACGCATAAAGCCCCGAGTATCAAAGTGGCCGAGGCTTCCAAGATTATTGAAAATTCGCAGCGTGATGTCAACATTGCCTTTATGAATGAGTTGGCTAAAATATTCAACGCCATGGGCATAGATACGCACGATGTCATTGAAGCTGCCTCGTCGAAGTGGAATTTCATCAAACTCAGCCCTGGCCTTGTCGGTGGACACTGCATCTCAGTCGACCCGTACTATCTCATCCAAAAGGCGCAGGTTTATGGTGTTTGGCCACGTGTGATGATTAATGCACGTCGCTTGAACGACGGCATGGGTGCTTATGTGGCCAACCAGACCATCAAGTGCATGAACAAAAAAGGTGTGATGGTAAAGGATGCGAAAGTTCTTATCCTTGGTGTCACCTTTAAGGAAAACTGTCCCGACATTCGCAATACCAAGGTGGTTGACATTTACAATACGTTGAGAGAATATTCCTCAAACATCACTGTTTATGATCCTTGGGCCAATGCTGAGCATGTGAAGCATGAATATGGAATTTCGGTGACTAACGAAATGCCTCAAGGCCAGTTTGATGCCGTCATTCTCGCTGTGGCTCACAAGGAATTTCTTGAAATGGATGTAAAAGCCTTTGTCAAGGAAAATGGTGTTATTTTCGATGTGAAAGGCATCCTTCCAAGGGCGATTGTTGACGGAAGATTATAACAACAATTGATTGTTAAAAAACCAACCGACCGAATATGAATATCGCCATTGCAGGTACGGGTTATGTGGGTTTGAGCATAGCCGTTTTGTTGGCACAACACAATCACGTTACTGCTGTAGATGTGATTCCTGAAAAAGTGGATCTCATCAACAACCGCAAATCACCGATTCAGGACGAATATATTGAGAAATATCTCGCTGAGAAGGAACTTGACCTGACGGCCACTCTTGATGGAGCAGCAGCGTACAAAGACGCTGATTTCGTTGTCATCGCTGCCCCCACCAATTACGACCCGCAGAAGAATTTCTTCGACACCTCGCATGTGGAAGAAGTCATCGACCTCGTTTTGAGTGTCAATCCCGATGCGGTGATGGTCATCAAGAGCACTATCCCAGTGGGCTATACGCGAAGCCTTTATTTGAATTATGCAGCTCGTGGTGTGAAGAAGTTCAACCTGCTTTTCTCGCCTGAGTTTTTACGCGAAAGCAAGGCTCTCTACGACAACCTTTATCCGAGCCGCATCATCGTGGGCTATCCCAAAGAAATCAAAGGTCGTGATGAAGAAAACGAGGCGATTTTAAGGATGGCGAGCGTCGACCTTGAAGAAAAAGCACATCAGTTTGCTGCACTCTTGAAGCAAGGAGCCTTAAAGGAGGATGTGCCTGTTTTGTTCATGAGTATGAAAGAGGCCGAAGCCGTGAAGCTCTTCGCGAACACCTACCTTGCCTTGCGTGTGAGTTATTTCAATGAATTGGACACTTATGCTGAGGTAAAAGGTCTTGATACCCAGTCTATTATTGAGGGCGTTTGTTTGGATCCTCGCATTGGAAGCCACTACAACAATCCTTCGTTTGGTTACGGTGGCTATTGTTTGCCCAAGGACACCAAACAGCTTTTGGCCAACTACGCTGATGTGCCGCAGAACATGATGAGTGCCATTGTGGAGAGCAATCGCACCCGCAAGGATTTCATCGCCGACCAGGTGTTGAAAAAAGCGGGCTATTACGATTATTTTGACCAAGGGCAATACAATGCGGCACAAGAACGCCACTGCGTTATCGGTGTCTACCGACTGACAATGAAGTCGAATAGCGACAATTTCCGCCAATCGAGTATCCAAGGTGTGATGAAGCGTGTCAAGGCAAAGGGAGCCGAGGTCATCATTTATGAGCCGACATTGCCCGACGGCACCACCTTCTTTGGCTCATTGGTGGTCAATGACTTAGCGAAGTTCAAGGCGATGAGTCACGCTATCATTGCCAACCGTTATGACAATAGCCTTGACGATGTGAAGGAAAAAGTCTATACACGAGACATCTATAAAAGAGATTAATGTTCAACAAAACCGACCCTTCTTTTTTCGACGGTGAATGGAACTTCGAGAAAACCGAGCGTGCCGTCATCGGTTTGTGCAAAGTCCTCAACCGTTACGCCCACAAGCTGACGTTGGATGATTTACGGAACGACCCACGTTGCGCAAGGATTCCCCACCTCAGTTTGGACCGCGTTCAAGAAGTCATTAATGACGTGGAAGCCAAACTGCAACGTGGAATACAACCAATTGAGAATGAGGTTATTTACAATACGGGGCCGCATCACGACGACATCATGTTGGGCATCATGCCTTTCATTAACCAACAGTTACGGTCGCCGCTGAATCAGGTGCATTTTGCCATCATGACCTCGGGCTATCATTCCGTCACCGATGATTTTTTGTTGGAGGCTTTGGAAGACACATTGAACTACCTGCATCAAGGCCGCATCCAAATGGTGCTTTATCCTGACTTTTTCGAAAGTGGGTATCGCTTCAAGCAAGAGAAGGACATATACCATTATCTTGACAATGTGGCTCGCAGAGACCCTGACGAAATGCGACGCGGCTTCTGTCACCGCATACTGCGCGACGCCGTGGGACTTTGGCAGCTAAAGAGCGTGGACGACATCGAGACACGGTTCAAAATGGAGATTGAAAACCTTGGAAAAGGTCAAGCGAATAGTCCTGAAATACAGAAACTAAAGGGTCAAATTCGTGAGTTTGAGGAAGAATTGGTTTGGGCTTACGCGGGCACGTCATTGAGTCATATTCACCACTTGAGACTTGGATTTTACAGCCATAGCGAGGATTTCCCGAACCGCGAGCGTGACATTGATCCTATCCTCAACCAACTGCGTGAGTTAAAACCTACCATTATCACCGTGGCCATTGACTCGGAGGGTCTGGGACCCAATACTCACTATAAAGTCATGCAATCCATCGCCGAAGCTATCAGGCTTTGGAACAAGGAAGAAGACCTTAACAAGTTGAAAATCATCGGTTACCGCAATGTTTGGTCGACCTTCCATCCATCAGAGGCGAATATATATGTGCCAGTGTCACTCAACGCCTTTGCTGTTTTTGAAAAGGCTTTCAAAGACAGCTACCTTACGCAAGTCAAGGCAGAGTTCCCTAATCCCGATTTTGACGGGCCTTTCAGTGAGTTGGCCGCAAACATTTGGGTCAAGCAGTTGAAAGACATACAGTTAGTTTTAGGGAAGAATTACTTCTACGAGAACAATCACCCGCTTGTTCGTGCTACTCACGGCTTGATTTTCCTGAAATGTATGAATGTTGAGCAGTTTGTCTCGATGGCGGATGAGATGAAAAGCAAAATGTAAAGTGGTATGGAGTTTTTTGCTGCTCATTGGCTCGACATCACCACCACTGCATTAGGACTGGCTTACATCCTTTTGGAGTACAAGGCCAGCGTTTGGATGTGGGTCGTGGGCTTTTTCATGCAGTCGTTGGGCATCGTATTGTACTATCAGAAAGGTCTTTACGCCGACTGCGGCATGGAGTTTTATTATCTGGCCATGACTGTCTACGGCTTCGTTGCTTGGATGCGTCACAAACAGAAAACCGCCGACCTGCCCATACGTCACATGCCTAAAAAGTTGGCGTTGGCCTGGTTGGGTCTCGCCGCTGCGATTTGGGCGGCCATTTATTTCCTGTTGTCAAGGTTCACCAATTCCAACGTCCCTGTGGCCGATGCCTTCACTACCGCCTTGAGCATTGTGGGCATTTGGGCATTGGCTCGCAAATACCTTGAGCAGTGGTTCATTTGGATTGTCGTTGATGTGGTGACATGTGCGCTGTATTTTTATAAAGACATTCCCTTCAAAGCGGGACTCTATGCCTTGTATGTCATCATTGCCGTGTTTGGCTACCTCAAGTGGCGGCGTATGATGGAAACCAACTGAATGACAATGGTTTAATCGACGAAAGAAACATGAGGGCGACCACGAGGCCGCCCTTCTTTGTTTATTGTTGTTCCTTGGCCTTTTCAAGCGGTGACAAATCGCTGACCCAGATTTCGGTGACGTTGTGCCGCTGGCCTTTGTCGTCGGTCCATTCGTTGTTGTGCAGGCTCCCGTTGATGGCAAGTAGCGAGCCTTTCTTTACATTGCGATAGATGCGGTCAGCCATGTTGCCCCATGCCACCACGGGGAACCATTGCGTGTTGTCGACCCATTCTCCATTGGCGTTTTTGCGTCTTTCGTTGACGGCGATACGGAAACTGGCTTTCTTGTTGTTGTTGAAGTTTTTGATTTCAGGCTCTGCACCTGGGCGGCCAATCAGCGTGACCGAATTTCTCATTGTACTCATGGTTGTGTTTGTTTGATGATTAATAATATGTTTTGAATTGTCGTGTCGCTCCTTTCGGTTTGACGATGCAAAGTAACAACACTTGTCAAGACTAAGCCGTTGATTAAACGTTTGTAGTCGACAGTAATCGTTTGTTGTCGTTTGCTGTCGGATAAATCGCTGTATATCTATGATTTAAAAACAATTCAATAAATCAACATTATTTAATTCAACATTTTACTATCTTTGTGCCGTCGTAAATCGAAACAAACAACAAAACTATCTTAATATGAAAAAAGTATTCTCAGCAATCGTGGCTTTGGCTCTCGTTTTCTGCTTCGGAAAGGCCAATGCCTGCACCAATTTCCTCATTACCAAAGGTGCCTCAACTGACGGCTCCTGCATGATCTCCTACGCAGCCGACAGCCATGTGCTTTATGGCGAGCTGTATCATTATCCTGCTGCCGACTGGCCGGCAGGTGCTATGCGCGATGTGTACGACTGGGACGGCGGCATGTATCGTGGCCAAATCCCCGAGGTGGCGCACACCTATAATGTGGTCGGCAACATGAACGAATGGCAATTGGCCATCGGCGAAACGACTTACGGTGGCCTCGAAAGCCTTTGGGAAGGCCCTGGCATCATCGACTACGGCAGCCTGATTTACATCACCTTGCAACGCGCCAAGACCGCCCGCGAAGCCATTAAGTGCATGGGCGAATTGGTGGCCAACTATGGCTACGTCAGCGAGGGCGAGTCGTTCTCGATTTGCGACACTGAGGAGGTTTGGATTCTCGAAATGATTGGCAAGGGAAAACAAGAAAAGGGTGCCGTTTGGGTGGCCCGCCGCATTCCCGATGGCTATGTGAGTGGTCATGCCAACCAAGCCCGCATCACCACCTTCCCGCTGGCCACGCGTAAGTGCAAGACCAGCATCACCTTCAAGAACATCGACAAACTGCTGAAAGACCCGAACATCGACTGCGTTTATGCCGACGACGTCATCAGCTTTGCCAAGGCCAACAAACTCTATGATGGTCCCGATGAAAAGTTCTCGTTCTCCGATGTTTACGCTCCCGTTGATTTCAGCGCAGCGCGTTTCTGCGACCTCCGTGTTTGGGCCATGTTCAACAAAGTGACTGACAACATGAAGGACTATTGGGGCTATGCCACGGGTCGCGACATCAAGCGTGTGCAGCCCTACACCAAGGGCATGTGCCAAACTCCCGACAACTTCCCGACGAACCGTATGCCTCTGTGGGTGATGCCCAACAAGAAGGTCAGCGTCTTAGACATGATGGACTTCATGCGCGACCACCTTGAAGGCACTGAATTAGACATGTCGCAAGACGTGGGCGCAGGCCCGTTCCACTGCCCGTATCGTTGGCGTCCGATGGAGTTTGAAGTGAAGGGTCAGACCTATGTGCATGAGCGCACTACCGCCACACAGCAGACGGGTTTCTCTTTTGTTGCACAAAGCCGTGGCAACCAGCAATATGGCATCATTTGGTTTGGTGTTGACGATGCCGACAACTGCGTCTATTGCCCGATGTACACCTGCATGACCGAAGTCCCCGAGTGCTTCCGCGAAGGCAACGGCTCAATGACAGAATGGTCGGAGACTTCCGCTTTCTGGACCTTCAACCAAATGAGCAATTGGGCCTACACCAAGTACAATTACATCCACCCCGAAATCCGCAAACGCCAGCGCGAAATGGAAGAGAGCTGGGTGAACAAGGCCGTTCCAGAACTCGATAAGCGCGTATTTGCCATCAAGGGCAAAGAGGCACAAGTGAAGGAATTGACGCAATTCTCATGCAACCAAGCCAATAAGATGACCCAATCGTGGAAAAGGTTCTACCACGACTTGTTCATGAAATACATGGACGGCAACCTGAACACGCCTGGTGAGTCCGTGAAGGGACAGAAGTATGTGCCCATCAACAGCAAGCACCCCAAATACAGCGACGAGTATTATCAAATCCTCATCGAGAAGACAGGCGATAAATATAAGGCTTATTGATGTAAGCACTACAAGCAATGAGAGCACAGCGAGCAATTGTAGCAACCTTATTGTTGGCTTTGTTGCAGGTTTGCAACTTGTCTCTGGCACAAGAGGCAGAGCCTAACTACTTAAGGTATTACCACTTAAGTTACTTCAGTCGTGAGTTTTTCATAAAAGCTTACGATACAGGAACGTGCGTAATGGAGCTTTCCAATGGCAAAATGGTGAAATCCAAGAGTCATACCGAGCCAACTGGCGACATGATGATTTTTGTACAAATGCCAACTGTTGGAAACTCTGAAAACGCATCAATTCTGTTGAACAATGAGGAGTTGGGATATTTTGTGTCGTTTCTGAAACGCATGAAAAACACATACATGAAATGGTTGGAAAGGGATACAAAAGGCAAAGAAAGGAAGATGAGGAATGATTTGGGGTTTGAATCTCACATGATGCCAATTTCATGGGACAATCCGACGAGGTGGACCAGTTTCGATAAGTTGAAATCAAAGTTTGAATTTGACGAAAACGGACAACTATTAATCAGTATCAGAAAAAAGGTAATCGCTTTTGAGGATAGAAATGTCAGTGAAATCATACATTGTGTTTTCAGTAGTGTTGAAGAAATTGACAATTTGATCGAAATGCTTGATTTGCAAAAGATGATAGGGGAGCAACACGCCCCGATGGACGCGCATCAATAACTAAATTGCATTTATTAAACAAACAATCCATAATTCTATGACAAACCCTGAAGAAAAAGTAACGGAAAAGAAATCGCTCAATTTCATTGAAGCGAAAGTGGAAGAAGACCTTGCCAATGGCAAGAATGGAGGACGTGTGCAAACGCGCTTCCCCCCGGAGCCGAACGGTTATCTCCACATCGGCCACGCCAAGGCCATCTGCCTCGACTTCGGCATTGCCGCGCAACACGGCGGCGTGTGCAACCTGCGCTTCGACGACACCAATCCCATCAAGGAGAATATGGAATATGTCGATGCCATCAAAGAGGACATCCAATGGCTTGGCTACCAGTGGGGTAACGAATATTACGCCTCCGATTACTTCCAGCAACTTTGGGATTTTGCCATAGAATTAATCAAAAGAGGTAAGGCCTACATCGACGAGCAAAGTTCGGAAGAAATTGCTGCACAGAAGGGTACGCCTACACAACCTGGTGTGGAAAGCCCCTATCGCAACCGCCCCGTTGAAGAATCATTGGACCTGTTCAACAAAATGAACAATGGCGAGATTGGCGAGGGCAAGATGGTGCTTCGTGCCAAGATTGACATGGCCAACCCCAACATGCACTTCCGCGACCCGATTATTTATCGCGTCGTTGACACGCCGCATCACCGCACGGGCACCAAGTGGCACGCCTACCCGATGTACGACTTCGCCCACGGGCAAAGCGACTACTTCGAGGGCGTTACTCACTCGCTCTGTACTTTGGAGTTCGTGGTTCATCGTCCGCTCTATGACTTGTTCGTCGATTGGCTGAAAGAAATCCGTGGCGAAGGCGACAACATGGACGACAACCGTCCGCGCCAGACCGAGTTCAACAAACTGAACCTCAACTATATCCTGTTGAGCAAGCGTAATCTGCTTGTTTTGGTGAACGAAGGCCTCGTGAGCGGCTGGGACGACCCGCGTATGCCCACGATTTGCGGTTTCCGTCGCCGTGGCTACACGCCGGGCGGCATCCACAAGTTCATCGACAAGATTGGCTACACCACTTACGATGCTTTGAACGACTTCGCCCTAATGGAAAGCGCGATCCGTGAAGACCTCAACGCCACTGCTACCCGTGTGGCCGCTGTGGTCAATCCGGTGAAATTGGTCATCACCAATTATCCCGAAGGGCAGATTGAGGAAATGGAAGCCATCAACAACCCCGAGGACGAGAGCGCAGGCAGCCACAAGATTGCCTTCAGCCGCGAGTTGTGGATCGAAAAAGAGGACTTTATGGAAGATGCGCCGAAAAAGTATTTCCGCATGACCCCAGGTAACGAAGTCCGTCTCAAGAACGCCTACATCGTGAAATGCACTGGCTGCAAGAAGGACGAAAACGGCGAGGTCGTCGAAGTATATGCCGAGTACGACCCCGACACGAAGAGCGGAATGCCTGGCGCCAACCGCAAGGTGAAGGGCACCATCCATTGGGTGAGCTGTGAGCGTTGCTTGGAAGCCGAGGTGCGCATGTACGACCGCCTCTGGAAGGTGGAAAACCCCCGCGACGAACTGGCCCGCCTGCAAAACGAAGGCAAGACTTCATTAGAAGCCATGAAGGAGATGATGAACCCCAACTCGTTGGAAATCCGTCCAGTGTGCTACGTGGAGGAATTCTTGGCCGATGCCAAGCCCCTTGACCACTTCCAGTTCCAGCGCATTGGCTATTTCACCGTGGACAAGGACAGCACTGCAAATCATTTGGTCTTCAATCGCACCGTGGCGTTAAAAGACACATGGGCTAAGACAATGTAATTTGTAATCATCTTGAATTCATTGTTTTGTGGAGGCGGAGTGCATACTGCCTCCATGTTTTTTGCCCTTCAAGTCTGTTCATCTAAAATTTCCGCAAATGCAGAAATTGTGAAAATCTTCATCCCATTGAAGATTTTCAATCGAATTTCTTCATTTCATTGAAGATTTTAAAGTTTTTCTGTACAGAAATCCACAAAATTGGAGCGGGTGACCACCGTAAAGGGCACTTCGGGATAAAGTTCCTTAAAGGAGGCAGGCACTTTCGGGTTCTTGCTGCCCCATTTGAACTCAAAGGCTTTTACTTCGCCGTTGCGTTCTTCAATCAAATCAATTTCTTGCCCTGAATAGGTGCGCCAGAAATAATAATCCGCCCGATGATGCAGGTTGTCATTCATCTTTATACGTTCCGAAATCAGTAAATTCTCCCAAAGTGCGCCAACATCCTGCCTTAATGCCAGCGGACGGAAGTCGCCGATGATGGCATTGCGGATACCGTTGTCGTAGAAATACCATTTGCCCGCCTTGCTGACCTCCTTTCTCGGATTGTTAGAAAAGGCCGGAAGCCGGTAAATGACAAAGGTCTTTGTCAGCAAATCCAAGTATTTCTCAACGGTGTTGCGGCTCAACGCCAACTGCCGCCCCAATTCTTCATACGACACTTCGCTGCCCATTTGAAAGGCCACCAACCGAAGCAAATTGAACATCTTTCCAGAGTTTTTGATGCCGTCTAAGATGAGGATGTCTTTCAGCAGATACGACTGCGCCAATTCTGAAAGATAGACCTGCTTACGCTCGAAATCCAGAATGGAAAGCAGTTCGGGATAACCGCCGTAAACAAGGTGTTCGTCCAAATCAAGCAACAGTTGCGCCATTGGCTGTTGCGAAAGCAACTCACCCACCGACAAAGAGGAAAGACGGAAAGTGGTGGAACGCCCCACCAAAGGCTCACCCGTTTGGTTGCGCAAATCGAAAGAAGAAGAACCCGAAACCAACACACGGATACCTTCCACCTCGTCCACAATGAGTTTCAGAATCTTGCCAATGTCAGGGATACTTTGCGCCTCGTCAATGACGAGCAAGTCTGTTCCGCTCAAAAGTTGGCGATAATGTGAGGCAGTTCGTGTGCTAAACATCTCTTCTGTCGAGGCATCTTCTCCATTCAGAAAAAGAACCTTGCCTTTGAATTGCTCAATCAATTGCTTGATTAACACTGTTTTACCAACTCTTCTTGCTCCAAACACCAGCATCACCTTGTTCGGTTGCATGGAAGTCCCAATCATTTCTTTCAAAGCTCTTTGTATCATGGTCTGATTGTTTTTACTCCGCAAAAATACAAAAATCTTCATTCCATTGAAGATTTTCAATCAAATTTCTTCATTTCATTGAAGATTTTCAAAATCTAATACGTTTTTTATCATAAAACCATCATCTTTTTATGACGAAATCATAAAACTTGTACTTTTGTGAAATGAACAAATAAATTCTCCTCATGAACCTCTTCCAACTCTTCAAAAACGTCAGCCCTTTTGTCAAGCCGTACAAATGGCTGGTTTTCATTACGTTGATACTGACTATTATAGGCTCCTTGATGGCACAGGTGAATGCCATCGTGCTCGACTGGACAGTCGATGAGGTGAATGGCCTCGTCACAGCAGGGGAGAAGTGGGGACAACGGGCGATGCACATCGTCATCCTCATCTCGTCGGTGCTGCTCGGAAAGGAAATCCTCTCGGCCATCATCACCTACGCGCAAAACTACTACGGCGAGCGGATGCGCATCTTCGTCAGCCGCGACCTCGCCCAAAGCGTCATCGAAAAAGTGCTGACCTTCAAGATGGCCTTCTTCAACTCGGGCGACAACGCCACGGGCAAGCTTCAAGCCCGTATCGACCAGGGTGTCAGTTCGTTATCGCGCACGGTGCAAAACTTCTTCATCGACTTGTTGCCGCTGTTCACGAGCGCACTTTTGGCCTTGATTCTGATGTTCGCGGCCAATGTCTATGTCGGGTTGGTGGCCTTGGCCATCGTGCCGGTTTACTTTTGGATTACCGTCCGCCAAGCGCGAAGGCTGAAAGGATGGCGCCGCGAGATGCGCAACCACTTGGAAACCAAGAGTCAAGGCATCAAGAACATCATCGACTCGATTAATGTCATCAAGAGTTTCAACCGCGAGCAAATCGAAGGCCAAAAGCAACTCGATATCCAAAACCAAGTGACTGAAAACCAGATGAAAACCCGCCGCGTGGCATTCTATTACAACGGCGTGAAGAGTTTCGTGAAACAAGTCGGAACGGTGTTGGTCATCATCCTGACGGCCTACCTTGTATTAATAGGCTATCCTGGCATGACCATCGGTAAAATCATGTACCACGTCATGCTGTTCAGTAACGTCATCGCTCCCATCACGCAGTTGCAACGCATCTTCGACGACGTGAACGACGCGCTGATTTATGCCGAAGGCTTCTTCAGCATACTCGACTCCGAAAAAGACATCGAGCCGTCGGGAAACTACCGCCCCGAAAAGATTCACGGCAAGTTTGAACTGAAAAACGTGGATTTCACCTATCCCAATGGCAACCAGGCCCTTTACGACATCAACATGACCATCGAGCCGAACAAAATCACGGCTTTGGTGGGACTTTCGGGCGCGGGCAAAAGTACGATTGTCAATCTGTTGGATAAATTCTACGAGCCGCAAGTGGGTACCATCACTTTGGACGGCATCGACCTGCGCGATTACGACACCCAATTCCTGCGCGAAAACATCGGCCTCGTGCTGCAAAAGAACCACATTTTCGACGGCACGATTGAGGAAAACATCCTTTACGGCAATCCCAACGCCACCCACGAGGAAGTCGTTGAAGCCGCCAAAAAGTCGTACATTTACGACCAAATCATGCAATTGCCGAAGCAGTTCGAGAACAAGGCCAGCGACCTATCAGGCGGCCAGCAGCAGCGCATCGCCATTGCGCGAATGTTCCTCAAAAACCCGCCCATCATCTTCTTGGACGAGCCTACCGCCAGCTTAGATGCCATCGCCACCGAGCAGATCAAGAACAGCCTCGATGCCATCAAGAAAGACCGCACTGTCATCATCATCTCGCACAGCATCTCACAAATCATTGACAGCGATATGGTTTACGCGCTCAAGACAGGTCATGTGGAAGAGTCGGGCGACCCCGATGAAATCTACAAGAAAGGCGGCATCTACAAAGACATCATCGACGCCTCGGCGCGGAGTCTGAACATTGAGAAGATTGCGCGGACGATTGAGGAAAAATGAGGCCATCATAAACAGCAAAACATCTGAAAGACATGAAAATAGAACTACCGCAAAACATTGAATTGAAAAAACATACCGGTTTTTGGAAACAGATAGGTATGATTATCATCGGTACCACCATCTCTTTGGTGCTTACCATTGGAACAAGTGTGATGCTTGAACGCAAAGAGCGGGCCAGCGACCGCAGGCTTTCGGCTCTTATGGTGATGGGCACCATAGAGGACTTTGCAAACGGCATTGATCAGATTGTTGAGAAACAACGGCGTTGTGACTCGCTTTGCGCATGGCTCCTCAGTGTGCCCGTCGACGAGCTCGAGCTGATGCCAAAAGAAACGCTGATGGATTTGGTGTATGATGCCGTGAGCAACAGCTTTGTATCGTTCGATAAAGCCGCCGAAAACATTTTTTCTAACAATCTTGAAACTTGGAAAAACCTGGGTAATTTCCAGTTTATAAACAATGTCGGTGACTGTTTTACACGAATGCACAACATTGAGGATTACTGGAACAACAGAGTGAAAGAGGAGGAGAAACTCTTCGATGATATCAGTGGGCATCCAGAGCAATATCCTGGAAAATATATTTGCACAAAATGGTTGCGAAACACCAATGTGCGCCAAGCGATGGTAATGAAGCACAACTGGCTCTGCTGGCTGCATTATCAGGCAGAACTCATGCGCTACACCAACAAGCAGAATATGAGCGTGATAGGCATTTCCGAAAAGGAATTGAAGAAGTTTATGGAGGAATATCATAAGGAAATCGTCATTGAGGAGCAGGCTCCTGTCAGTGATGATTTCTACACTCCAACGCTCAAGCCTGAAGATCTTTACACCTTGGATGTCTATAAAAAACAGCTTGATAGCTTGAAAGCGTGTCAAGAATAATAAATGATTTGCAATTTTCTCCTACATTTTTCTCAACCAATCCAAAAAACTACTATTTTAGCCGATTGTTTCTGAAATATATAAGAATTTTGAATTTTAAATGTTGAATCATCAATTAACGAAATATGAGCACCAACTTCGACCCACGCGCCAACTACGAGCAGACCAAGCAACAGGCCGGCTACGTCGAGCGCAAGAAAGCCACTCAAGAAGACTATGACCGCATAGGCTTCATGTCGGGACTGGAAGTGCACCAACAGATCAAGACGAAAGAAAAACTGTTTTGCCACTGTCCCGCCGGACAATTCAACAAGTTTGAGGACTACGATGCCGAACTCATCCGCCACATGCGCCCAACTCTTTCAGAATTAGGCGAATATGACGGCACGGCCTTGATGGAGTTCAAGACGAAAAAGGAAATCGTCTATCGCATCAAGAACGGCACCGCCTGCACCTACGACGTGGACGACACCCCGCCGTTCCCCATCAACCGCGAGGCACTGCACAACGCCATCATCATCGCCCTGCGTTCCAACTTGAACATCGTGGGCGAAGTACACATCACCCGCAAACAATACCTCGACGGCTCCATCCCGACGGGCTTCCAGCGCACCGCCATCATCGGCGTGGAAGGAATGCTGAAACTGCCGAAAAAGGACATCCGCCTGATTCAGTTGAGCATCGAGGAGGACGCTTGCCGCGAAATCAGCGACATCGGTCACCGCCGTATCTATCAGACCGACCGCCTCGGCGTGCCGTTGATCGAGACCGTCACCTATCCTGACTGCAAAAATCCTGACGAACTGAAGGAAACTTGCGAATACATCCGCTTCCTTGGTCGCTCGACGGGTTTGGTTCGCACGGGCATGGGTGCAGGCCGCCAAGACGTGAACGTGAGCTGCACGGGTGGTACCCGCGTGGAGCTGAAGGGTGTGCAACACGCCAAGTGGATTCCCGAACTCTCTCATAATGAGTGCTTCCGTCAGTGGTCGTTAGTTCAGTTGCAAGAAAGGCTGAATCGCGAAATCGGCAAGGAAGGCTGGAAAGTGGAAGTGGCCGATGTTTCGTTCCCGACCGACTATCTGCCCATCTTGGACAACAAAGCCAAAGGCGGCGCACTGAAACTCGTCAAGTTGCCGAAGTTCCGTGGCGTGCTGTCGCATTTCACCCAACCCGGCAAGATGTTTGCCGACGAAATCGCCGACCGCCTGAAGGTTATCGCCTGCCTCGAGCGTCCCAACATGCTCCACGACGAGATGTTGGAACCCATTTTGAGCCATTCGCAGTGGCACAAATTGGCCAAGCGCATCCACGCCACCGACGAAGACGCCCTCATCCTCGTTTGGGGACCGAAGGAAGATATGCCCACTGCCATCGAGACCATCGAAGAGCGTTGCCTCATGGCCTTTGATGGCGTTCCGAAAGAGACCCGCAAGGCCGTCTGCAACGGCATCACCATCTTATCGAGCGTTACTACAAACTCAAGGAGTGGAACGTGCCGGAAGACTGCTTCCGTTACATCTTCGCAAAGAACTGGTTCCCCGTGATGGCCGAAGTCGTCGAAAAACTTGGCGTTCACGGCCGCACGGTGGGTCGTTTTGTCGGCATGAGGCTGAAGCATTTGTTGGGCAAGAACCCCGCTTCGAAGTTCAACGACAACACCTTATATAATATATTCGCCTTCCTGAAGGAGCAAGGTTTGGACAGCCGCTTGGCTTGGAACATGGCTCCTTCGTTGGTGGACGACGCCTCGCTGCCGATGGAGCAAGTGTTGGAAAAGATTGGTTTCAAGCGTTTTGCGAAAGACGACCTTTTGACCAAACTTGACAATCTCTGCGCCAGCTTCGCGCCGAAGAAGAAGTCTTGCACCGACCTCGACCGCATGAACTGGATCATGGGCCAGATGCGAGAAGCGACGGGCAACATCGAAATGAAAGAATTGGCTAACAACATCAAATAACGAAGAACATGGCTGAAGATTTTTTCCAAGGATATTGGGGTGCCGCGCTTGAGGTGCTCAAGAAATACAACTGCCGCGTGTGGAGTCAGGCCGAGTGCCAGACCACGGGCGGACTTTTCAAAGGCACGATTCTGCCTCGCGCCGCCTTCCAAGATGACCAACACATTGTGATGAAGGTCAATACGGGCTACAACATCGGTGTCGACATCAGCACCATCACGAGCATGGTTGAAACCGACTACAAGAAAGCCAACTACCACATCCCGGAGAAGGAATTCCCTTACACCGAGGGACTTCCGCATGTGAAGTTGCTTGGCACGGGTGGTACCATCGCCTCGCGTTTGGACTACCGTACCGGCGCTGTGATTCCCGCTTTCTCGCCCGGTGAGTTGTATGGCGCCGTACCGGAGTTGGCCGACATCTGCAACTTAGACACCGAGAAGGTGTTCGCCGTGTTCTCCGAGAACATGTCGCCCAAGGAGTATGTGGCCTTGGCCAAGAAGATTGGCGAGGAAATCCAGAACGGCATCGACGGCATCGTCATCGGCCACGGCACCGATACTTTGGCCCACACCGCCGCCGCCCTGACCTTCATGTGCCAGAACCTGCCTGTGCCGATAGTCTTGGTCGGCTCGCAGCGTTCTTCCGACCGTCCGTCATCGGATGCCGCCTTGAACCTGATGCATGCCATGACCGCTGCCGGTCACGGCGACGTGGCCGAGGTGATGGTTTGCATGTTTGGCCCCACCTCTGATGAGTACGGCTTCTTGCACCGTGGCACGCGCGTCCGCAAGATGCACTCATCGTATCGCAGCACCTTCCGCACAATCGGCGACACGCCCGTTGCTACCGTTGACCGCAAACGTGGTGTGGTGCCGATTAAGGAAGTCTATAATCACCGCCGCAACGACCGCGACGTGAAGATCATCCCGACCTTCGACGACCGCGTGGCCATCCTCTATTACTATCCCGGCATGAAGCCCGATGTGCTTGACGCACTGGTGGATAACGGCTACAAGGGCATCGTTTGGGACGGCACGGGCTTGGGTCACGTCAACCGTGGCATGTTCGACGCCATCCAGCGCGCCACCGACAAGGGTGTGCACCAATACATGACCGTGCAGACCATCTGGGGCTACGCACACATGTTTGTTTACGACACCGGCCGCGACCTTATGAACCGAGGCATCATCCCGGCGCAGAACATGCTCGCCGAGACCGCCTACATCAAGCTCGGATGGGCTTTAGGCCAAACTCACGATAGGGAAGAGGTGAAGAACATCATGCTCACCCCTGTGAATAGCGAAATCACCCCGAGAGAGCCTTACAATGGGTATCTTGTCTATCAAGGCGGTGTGCCTGAGGTGGAGGAGTTTGTGCGGAAGGTGCATAAGTAATTCGGAATGTTGAATTCGGAATGCGGAATGGCGCAAAGCGATGAAAAGCTTTGCGCCATTTTGTTTTATGTATTAAAATAATCCGTACCTTTGCGCCCGCAAAACCGATTCGTTTATGCTTTTCAACTCCATCCAATTCGCCCTGTTTCTGCCAATAGTGTTCCTTCTATATTGGTTTGTATTCGACCGCTTCATCAGCAAGTCGAAGTGGCAGTTGAGGTTGCAGAACGCTTTTGTAGTTGTAGCAAGCTATGTGTTCTACGGTTGGTGGGATTGGCGTTTTCTGCTGCTTATTGCATTCACCTCGTTCTGCTCATGGGGCAGTGGATTGCTCATCGGAAAGGCTGAGTCAAAGAAAAAAGCAAAAGCCTGGATGTGGCTGAACATCATCCTCAATCTCGGTATCTTGGCTATATTCAAATACTACGACTTTTTCATCACCGAGTTTGCGCAATTGTTCCACATTTCCACGGATGGGCTGTTGCTAAAGGTTATACTTCCCGTAGGAATCTCGTTCTACACTTTCCAAGCGTTATCCTATTCGATAGACGTTTATCGAGGCAAGATTGAGCCAACCAAGGACATTGTTGCCTTTTTCGCCTTCATCTCGTTTTTCCCGCAGTTGGTGGCAGGCCCCATCGAGCGGGCAACCAACCTTCTGCCGCAGTTCCTGAAGAAAAGGGAATTCAACTACGACACCGCCGTTGATGGTATGCGCCAAATATTGTGGGGTTTGTTCAAGAAAATAGTGGTGGCGGACAATTGTGCGGTATATGTGGACCAAGTTTTCTCGACCTACACAGACCAATGCGGAAGCGCCTTGCTTCTTGCTGCCATCTTTTTCACCTTCCAAATCTACGGCGACTTCTCGGGCTATTCCGACATTGCCATCGGAACGGCAAAATTGTTTGGAATAAAACTGATGCGGAACTTCAATGTGCCGTATTTCAGTAGGGACATTGCTGAGTTTTGGCGCAGGTGGCATATCTCTTTGACGACTTGGTTTAGGGATTATGTGTATATTCCTTTGGGCGGCAGCCGAGTAAGCAAAGCAAAGGTGGTGAGGAACACTTTCATCATTTTTCTATTGAGCGGTTTTTGGCACGGCGCGAATTGGACATTCATTGCTTGGGGCGCATATCATGCCATTTTGTTCTTACCTTTGATATTGACTGGCAAGAATCGCAAATTCACTAATCAAGTGGCCGAAGGGCGCATTTTGCCGACATTAAAGGAAACTGGTCAAATGCTTTTGACGTTTTTCTTGGCGGTGTTTGGGTGGATTATCTTCCGAGCCCCTGGAATGCCAACTGTTCTACATTACTTGCAAGGGATGTGCCAATTCGGCACTTTGCGGGCGAGTTACCGGTTCTTCACTTTGCCTGAGATGTGGCCGACGAATTTGTTTATTATTGTTTTGCTTGTGGTGGAGTGGATGCAGCGGGGAAAGGAACATGGGTTGATAATAATTGGTAGCGGTGTATTTAAGTATAGAATGGTACGTTGGTTGGCTTATTATATGATAATCATGGCCATTGCTCTATTTGCGTCATCGAATCAGAGTTTCATCTATTTCCAATTTTGAAATGAAAAGGTTCATAAAATACTGCATTTTGTTTGCTGTTCCTTTTGTTTTTTTATTGGTTCTATATTTTGTTGTCGATCCCTTTAAGGTAATCAGACATTATGATAATTATTATGTACAGGGGGATATTGTAGCATTGAACAGAAACTATGTATCTACAATGACATATATCAATCAATGGGAAAAATACCATTATGATTCATTTATTTTTGGAAATTCAAGAAGTCTATATTATTTCGAGAAAGATTGGAAAAAACATATTCCTTCGTCAAGCGTGGTGTATCATTTTTCAGAATCAGGAGGCAGTATAAAGGGAATATGCAATAAAGTCAAGTTCATTGACCAGTGTGGGGAGAAGATAAACCATGCTTTGTTTGTAATCGATTACGGTTTGCTTTCCACGATGGAACAATTTGACTTATTAGGAGCGATGCCTCCTCAGATTAATAATAATGAGAATTTCATTGAATTCCATCTTACTTGCCTTAAAAGTTGGTTTAATGTAAAGTTTCTTGCTGCGTGTGTGGATTATAAGCTTTCAGGAAAATGGAAGCCTTATATGGAGAACCTGATTGGTTTAGGAAGGAATTACAAGTATTATAATCCCATAAACAATGAAGAACCTCGCCACATTCAGGATAGTTTGATTTCTATTGGGGAGTATTATGACAAGAAACGAATGGAATCTTTTGATAATGCTCGTGGCGAGGCGGTGTCTTCTCCAGTTTTGGATGATGAGGGAATAGATAGACTGAAAGAAATGTCAGCAATTTTACATAGGCATCAAACAGATTATTCGATAATAATTAGTCCTTTATATTATCAAACCAAACTAAATCCTTTAGATGTGGTTATTTTGAGACAAATATTCGGCAAGGATAATGTTTTTGATTTTAGTGGGGTTAATGATTGGACAAACGATTACCATAATTATTATGAGAATTCGCATTATTTGCCATCTGTAGCCTCACAAATAATGGATAGTATTTACTCAATTCGATAGTAAGTCCACTTTAATAATGAATAGATTCCTAAAATATCTGTTGCTGTTTTCATACCTGTTTTTGTTGGTTTGGCAGTAGTGGAGCGTTTGTTTAGACAAATCCCCAATGACTATTCATACAAGAATGAATGGTTGTCTAACAATGCTGGGTCTATTCGGGTTCTCAACATGGGCAGTTCCCATGCTTTCTTTGGTATAGAACCAAGCTTGTTTTCATGCAAGGCTTTCAATGCAGCCCATGTTTCCCAAAGCATAAAATATGACCATTTCATTTTTTCTAAATTTGTAAACGAGATGGATTCTTTGGAAGTATTGGTTTTGCCTGTATCATACGGTTCTTTTTTTGGTTTTGGTCCAGAAAACGGGATTGAAGATTGGCGGGTGAAATATTACTCGATTTATTACGGTTGCAAGTACCATAGATTTGAGCCAAAATACAATTTGGAAGTTTACAACGGATTGCAGTTCGACAAGGTGTGGAACTCCATTCTATGCAAGGCAGACCATCGCACATGCAATGAATTGGGATTTGGAGCTACCTATAAGTTGGAAAACCGTTCCGAGGACTGGAAGGAGTCGGGAGCGACAGCAGCTAAACGACACACTAGGGCAAAAATAGACTCGTCTATTATGGAAAAGAACATAAGACTTGTTGAAGAAATAGTGGATAAATGTGTTGAGAAGAAGGCACAAGTTGTTATTTTGACCACTCCGACATTCCTTACTTATCGGGAAAATCTAAATCGAGAACAGTTGAAATTAATGAAAGATTGTTGCAATTCTTTTGTTGAGCAATATGATAATGTATGTTATTTGAATTTGTTGGCAGACGAGAGGTTTTGTGAAGAAGATTTCTATGATGCAGATCATTTGAATGAGTTCGGCGCGGCGAAACTAACCTTGATATTGCAGCAAACAATTGATACTTTGCGGCCGTACGAATGAAAATTCGATATTGAGGAAATCTCGTTTTTTTTGATAGATTTCCTCAGAGTCCAATTTTTTATTTCCTGTAAATTAAACAATTTTCCTACCTTTGCCGCCGCAAAGCGCAAAGAATATGCTCTTCAACTCCATCCAATTCGCCCTGTTTTTGCCGATAGTGTTTCTGCTCTATTGGTTCGTCTTCGACCGCTTCATCAGCAAGTCGAAGTGGCAATTGAGGTTGCAGAACGCTTTCGTGGTGGTGGCGAGTTACGTTTTTTACGGCTGGTGGGACTGGCGTTTTTTGCTGCTCATTGCTTTCACTTCGTTTTGCTCTTGGGGCAGTGGATTGCTTATCGGGAAGGCTGAATCGAAGAAAAAAGCCAAAACATGGATGTGGCTGAACATTATCCTGAATTTGGGTATTTTGGCTATGTTCAAGTATTATGACTTTTTCGTCACCGAGTTTGCGCAACTGTTCCATATTTCCACGGATGGCCTTTTGTTAAAGGTGATACTTCCCGTAGGTATTTCGTTCTACACTTTCTAAGCCTTGTCTTATTCCATCGACGTTTACCGAGGCAAGATAGAGCCGACCAAGGACATTGTCGCTTTCTTTGCTTTCATCTCGTTTTTCCCGCAGTTGGTGGCCGGCCCTATTGAGCGGGCAACCAACCTTCTGCCGCAGTTTCTGAAGAAGCGCGAGTTCAATTACGACACTGCCGTTGACGGTATGCGTCAAATCCTATGGGGCTTGTTCAAGAAGATAGTGGTGGCCGACAATTGCGCAGTGTATGTGGACAAAGTCTTCTCGACTTACACGGAACAAACAGGAAGCACATTGCTTCTCGCAGCCATTTTTTTCACTTTCCAGATTTACGGTGATTTCTCGGGTTATTCCGACATAGCCATAGGCACGGCAAAATTGTTTGGAATAAAGTTGATGCGGAACTTCAACGTGCCGTATTTCAGCAGGGACATAGCAGAGTTTTGGCGCAGGTGGCACATTTCTTTGACGACTTGGTTCCGCGATTATGTTTATATTCCGTTGGGCGGCAGCCGAGTAAGCAAAGCAAAGGTGGTGAGGAACACTTTCATCATTTTCCTATTGAGCGGTTTCTGGCACGGCGCGAACTGGACATTCATTGCTTGGGGAGCCTATCACGCAATCCTTTTCTTGCCCTTGATACTGACTGGAAAAAACCGCAAGTACACGAACCAAGTGGCCGAAGGACGGTTTTTGCCCACTTTAAAGGAAACGGGACAGATGCTTCTGACTTTCTTCTTGGCGGTGATTGGGTGGATTATTTTCCGGTCCACTGGAATACCAACTACATTAGGGTACTTCAAAGCATTATTGCATTTTGACACTTTACAAGCAAGTTATCAGTTTTTTACCCTCTCTGAAATATGGCCGACGAATCTTTTCATCATTATTATGTTGGTTATGGAATGGTTGTCCCGAAATAATCAGCATGGATTCGCTATTGAAAAGTTGAATACGATTTTTCATTGGATATTGTATTGTGCAATTGTTTTATTGATTGTTTTTGAAGGGGCACAACCAGCACCTTTTGTGTATTTCCAATTCTGATGAATATGAAAAAGTTTTTGTTGAAATCAGGATTTGCTATACTTTGTTTTTTAACCCTTATTTTTGGAGTTTACCTTATTCTACATGCAATGTCTCGAAAATCAAATGATTGTATTAATAGGAATGGTAAGGTTTTTGTGTGGGGTGATTCGCAAATGTGCCTGGATTTGGATGTGCCATTATTAACTGACAGATTAGGGAAACAATCTTTAACTTCGGCTGCTGGCGGTGCTGGTGTGTATGATTTTTTAGTAAGTGAAAAGAATATACCGAGCAATTCCGTTTGTATAGTGTCTTTTCCAGAAGCAGCTTTGCTAAGAAGTCCATTGGCTGATAATAACAGAATTGGACTTGAATTGTCTTGCTTGGCAACATTGTATCGGGAGGGGTGTCCATGGGATGAATGTTTGAGAATAATGAATCTTAATAGTGGAAATATTAATTATAAAGCGTTTAATAAAAGCCATCGTTTGCTTCCATATTCTGCAAGCATTGTTTATTTCGAACCGCTTTCTGGATTTTGTCGTATGTTTTCAGAAAAAAAAGACTATTTCGATTGGAAAGCGAAAGCCTATTGTCAAGGCATTCGGCAATTGTTTGAAAAACAAGTTCAAGTTGTTTTGATTCAATTTCCGTTTGAGAAAAAAGTCGAAGATTGCGCACGGAATTCCATCAACCGTTATCTAACTGATTCCTTGAAGCAGGTAATCATCGAGAATTATGCAATGAAATACAGCACAATTACTTTGTCAAGCGATAGTCTATTAATGCATGATTTGTCTCACATGAATGAGGTCGGGGCAAGGTTATTGACGGTTGAAATTGCCAATATTCTTCGCGCAGATATGGTCAATAATTATTTTGTTGAGGTGAAGATTCGATAGAGTTCATATCTGAGGGAATCTCGTGTTATTTGATAGATTTCCTCAGAGTCCAATTTTTGTGACAGCTATTTTCTGCGTATTATGTCAATTTATTCTATTTGGCATAGAAAAGAGATAACTTTTTTCCTTTGCAAACCCCAAAAATTTGTCATACCTTTGCAACGAATTCAAAATACGTATTTTTTAACAACAATTTATTCGAATAAGTTATGCAACCATCTCACATTGAACACATTGGAATCGCCGTCACAAGCTTGGACGAGTCCATTCCTTTCTTTGAAAAATTGCTTGGCACCAAGTGCTACGCCATCGAAGAAGTCGCTGACCAAAAAGTGAAGACCGCTTTCTTGCGCTGCGGCCAGACCAAAATCGAGCTTTTGGAGCCGACCAGCCCCGAAAGCACTATCGCCGCCTTCATCGAGAAGAACAACGGTAAGGGCGGTATGCACCACATTGCTTTCGCCGTCGAGAACCTTGAAGGCCACCTCGAAGAGGCCAAGGAAGCCGGCATCCGCCTCATCGACCAAGCCCCTCGCAAGGGTGCCGAAGGATTGAGCATCGCCTTCCTGCATCCCAAATCGACTTGTGGCGTTTTGACTGAACTGTGTGAAGACAAAAATAAGTAAGACGCAAGAAGCTAATAGGCTTTCAGCCATATTCAATCAGCTTTCAGCTATGGTGCTGCATTGCTGACTGCTGAAAGCTGATGGCTGACAGCAAAAACAATTGTAATAATCATAACACACAATACCATGTTAATCGAACAGAAAATACAAGAATTGTTGGAGAAGCGCAACGAGGCCCGTCTTGGTGGCGGCCAGAAGCGCATCGACTCCCAACATGCGAAGGGCAAGATGACGGCCCGCGAGCGTATCGCCATCCTGCTCGACGAAGGCAGCTTCGAAGAGACAGACATGTTCGTGACCCATCGCACCGTCGATTTCGGTCTCGACAAGCAACAGTACCTCGGCGATGGCGTCGTCACCGGTCATGGCACCATCGACGGCCGCGTCGTCTATGTTTACGCCCAAGACTTCACCGTGTTTGGCGGCGCCTTGAGTGAGACCATGTCCCTCAAGATTTGCAAGGTGATGGACCAAGCCATGAAGGTTGGCGCTCCCGTCATCGGCATCTGCGACTCGGGCGGTGCCCGTATCCAGGAAGGCTCACGTTCCCTCGCCGGCTATGCTGAGATCTTCCAGCGCAACATCAACGCTTCGGGTGTCATCCCGCAGATTTCGGCCATCTTCGGTCCCTGCGCCGGCGGTGCCGTGTATTCTCCCGCCCTCACCGACTTCATCATCATGACCAATGTGGGTAGCTACATGTTCCTCACTGGCCCGAAAGTCGTGAAGACCGTCATCGGCGA
>CACZNA010000019.1:0-78318 GCA_902782455.1 uncultured Bacteroidia bacterium
TACCAGATTCCCATCATGTTTAAGCTCGGGCAGACGAATGATGAATACAAAACCACAGTGAAAACGGTTATTGCGGGTGATGACGAACATTCCTGGAAGGCTTCAACGGCAACAGTTCCAGACAATTCAGCAAAAGAGAAGATGCAGCCCGACAAAGACGGTGTCTATCAAATCGTTGAAGAGATGCCTCGATTCCCGGGCGGCGACGAAGCCATGTTCAAGTTCATCGCCAAAAACGTCCAATATCCAAAGGAAGCAAAAGACAAAGAAATCCAAGGTCGCGTATTTTTAAGTTTTGTCGTTGAAAAAGACGGTAGCGTGTCCAACGTGGAAGTGAAACGCGGCATCGGAGGTGGCTGCGACGAAGAGGCGGTCCGTGTGGTGAAAGCCATGCCGAAGTGGAAGCCTGGTAAGCAAGAGGGCAAGCCAGTCCGGGTGAGTTTCACGTTGCCATTCAATTTCAAGTTGGATGGCTCAACGACAAACGGACTTGAAAACACGACTTGGGAAGGTGTGGGTACTGGTAAAAAAGATGGCACCAATTATACCATGAAAATGAACATGGAAATTGAGTCGGTAACGTCGGGCTACTTTGTGATGACATTAACTGCAAGTAAAGGTGGAAGCAAGTCAACTGTTTTTGAAGACGTTGGCCTGCCGTTTGTCTATACTTTCGATGGCAAGAGTATTGGTTCCATCCAGCCTACAAATCCCGATGGAAGCCAATTGGGCGAAGAGCTCCCTTGCGGTTTCCTCGTGAACAAAGATGGCAGCATCACCGTCAGTTTTTATGACCTTAAGGAAGACGTCGGCATTGAACAGATTGTGTTCAAGAAGGTGATGAAGTGATTAATGGGCCTGAGAATGTCAAAGTACGGTGTGACAGCCCTGCAAGGCAAAAATGCACTATGACAGTGCATAATTTCACTAAAAATGCACTGTGTGAGTGCAAAAATTTTCTCACTCACCTCCCAATAAATTAGGGGAACTTACCAAACGACAAGTTTGTGTCATTGCGAGCGAAGAGTAACGAAGCGAAGCAATCCGGAAAGCAGCAAATCCCTGGATTGCTTCGTCGTTTCTCCTCGCGATGACGCGAAGCGTGCCAGCGCAAAGCGGTGACAAATTCCCACGGTTCTGCGATTTCTGCGTGAGAAAAATCAATAATTCAGCCCGAAAGCCCAAATGGGAATCACATTGCCGTAGCCGTATTCGATTTCATCTTTCACCACATAGCCTTCCTTGGCATCTGTGATTTGTTTCTTGCCCTTGCTCTTACCGCCTACCTCAAAGGTCTTGCCTTGAATCTCGAAATCGGAAATTGGAGATGCTGTAACCTTATGATTGACACGCATTTGGTTGAAGAAAAAGGTTTCGCGAATCGTACCCGCATCTTCGCTTCCATCACCTAAATTGTACATTAGGTTGGTGTTGTCCAAATAGACTTTCTCCACCTTGCCGAGTTCGCCCAAGCCGCCAGTTCCGTCCTTCAGTTGCGCGAGAAGCCCCGCTTTTTCCATATAGGTCAGGTAGTCTTCCACATTGTTGCGGCTGGCTTGGATTTGGCTTCCGAGGCTGGCCATGTTGGGCTTGTAGGGCACCAATCCGGCCAAGATGACCATCAGTTTTTTCAGTTTCCGTGCCGTGCCGATATTCATGTTGGCAAACTGTGGAATGTCCATCTCAATGGTTCGGGTGATGACTTGGTTCAATTCGGTCTCGAAGTCAAGGTCCTGACCGAAAGGATAATAGCCCTCCTTCAGATATTCCTTGAAATACATCAGCGGATGGCTCACATTGGGAATCCGGGCTTCGTGGTTCAGGATTTGTTCCAAACCGAAAACGGGCACTTCTATCTGGTGCCGTATGGCTAAAAACTCCCTGAACGAAAGGCCTTGCATCAGGTATTTTGGGGCGCGTCGGCTCAAATCGGCCTCGCCTTTCTCGATGTCGAGGATGGACGACCCCGTGAAATAAACATGCAAGTCGGGGAAGGCATCGTACATCAGTTTCAATTCTTGCGACCAACGGGCGTACTTGTGTACCTCATCGATGAAGAAAAACTTGCCCCCGTTCTTGTTGAAGGTTTCGGCGGTTTCGAATAGCGTGTGCGTAGTAAAATGGAAGTGGTCAGCCGTGACATAAAGCGTGTCGCGGAGCGAATGATGTTTTTTGATGTGTTGGAGAAACAAGGTTGTTTTGCCGACACCTCGTGGCCCGACCAAACCCAACATGCGGTTCTCCCAATGAATGGCATCGTAGGCATAGCGTACAAATTGACTTGGAATGGAGTCGAGTTGCTTCTCCATGTATTCATATAGTTTTTCCATCGTTTTCAGTATTTCGATGCTGCAAAAATACTAAAAATGCACTATCTAAGTGCAATTTTTCAAGAAAAATGCACTATGTGAGTGCAATTTTATTCAATAATCAGCTGTTTCGAGTGGATTTTCGCCACAAACCGCATCTTTTTTGTACCTTTGCGCCTTAATTCAAAAGAAAGGCGTTTTTTATGAATAGACATAAAACCATTGTTCTCGCTTTGTTTCTTTTTTTGATGGCTTCGGGCGCGTATGCACAAGGTTTCATCGAAGGCACTGTTTACGAGCAAAATGAAAACGGCGAGAAGACCCCGCTGCCGGGAGTGAATGTGTATTGGAAAATCGTCAACGAAGGCACGGTGACCGATGCCCACGGACATTACAAAATCCCGCTTCACGAGCGCATCGGCTGCCTCGTGTTCAGTTGCATCAGTTACGAGAACGACACCGTTCACCACATGGTTGAACCTGCGCATTATGACCATGTTTTCAACACTGCGCACATGCTTAACGAAGTGGAGATCAAGGCGCGGGAGAAGGCTTCCTACATCAATCCCATTAAGGCTATTGCTGTTCAAAGCATAACTTCTGAGAGTTTGCGCCGCGCGGCCTGCTGCACTCTTGCTGGCAGTTTTGAGAACAACGCTTCGGTGGATGTTTCCTACAGCGATGCCGTCACGGGTGCCCAACAAATCCAACTGCTCGGCTTGAGCGGCATCTACACCCAAATGATGACCGAAATGATTCCCAATTTCCGTGGCTTGGCCTCCACCTTCGGCCTCAACTATGTGCCCGGCACTTGGATGAACGGTATTCAGATTTCAAAGGGAACTTCTTCTGTAAGAAATGGTTACGAGTCCATCACGGGACAAATCAACGTGGACTACAAGGAACCCTTGAAGGACAAAAGCGAGAAAGTGTTTTTCAATTTGTATGGTAACTCCATGTTGATGACGGATTTCAATTTCAACGGACGCGTCAATGTGGGGAAGACCGATGGCATCATGTTTTTCGGCCATGTGAACCACAACCACATGAAAATGGACGGCAACGGCGACACGTTTTTAGACGACCCCATGACCACGCAATACAATGTGTTTTTGCGCTATAACCATCCCCATATCGGACATTTCGGCTGCAAGTTGGGCATCAAAGCTTTGAAAGAAACTCGTTTGGGCGGCCAAATGGACTTCGACCCGAAACATCGTCTTGACGCGGACTATAATCTTTACGGCATCGGCATCAATACTGAACGATATGAGGCTTTTGCCAAAGGCGGCTATCATTTCCACCGCGAAAACACCAGCCTTGGCACACAGCATCAGGTGACTTACCACAAAATGAACTCCTATTTCGGCTTGAAGGATTACAACGCCACCCAACTTTCCTATTACGCCAACGTCCTGTTCGATTCTTACATTGTCAACAAGCACCACACCTATTCCGTGGGCGCAAGTTATTCCTACGACTGCTACGATGAGTATCAGAACTTCCTTTTTACCACCCTTGACGCCAATCCGAAGCGTCGGGTGGAACATGTTCCAGGAGCCTTCGCGGAATATACCTTTAACGACGACCATCATTGGAGTGTGATTGCGGGTTTCCGCGCCGACTACAACAGTTATTACCAGAAAATGCTTTACACGCCCCGCCTCCACATGCGTTTCATGACCGAAAACGATGTGACTTTCAGGGCTTCGGCGGGCAAGGGCTACCGCTCGCCCAATGTGTTGGCGGAGAATTCCACGATGCTGGCCTCGGCAAGGCTAATCCAATTCTTGGACGCACCCAAAATGGAAGAAGCTTGGAACTATGGCCTCAACCTGACCAAAGTCTTCAACTTCGGCTGGCGCCAAATCAGCATTCAAGCCGACTACTACCGTACTGATTTCGTGAACCAAATCGTCCTCGACCGTGATGCCGACGCACACCAAATCCGCATTTACAACCTTAACGGAAAATCCTATTCCAACAGTGCCCAAATCGAGGCCAACTGCGAGATTCTCAAGGACTTCGACCTGACCTTGGCCTTCCGCTACAACGATGTGAAAATGACCATCGACAGCACTTTGCGCGAGAAGCCTTTCGTGAACCGATACAAAGGCTTGGTCACGATGTCATACGCGCCCGGCACTTGGCAGTTTGACTTCACGACGCAGTTCAACGGCGACAGCCGCGTCCCCGACCTTAGCGGCAACGCCACCGCTGTGGCCAACGGACAAAACATTGAACGCTCGCCGTTCTATGTCATCATGAACGCCCAGATAACCAAGAGTTTAGGAAAGTGTTGGGAAATCTATGTCGGCGGCGAAAACCTAACCAACTTCAAGCAAAGCAACCCGATAATCTCCGCTTACAACCCATCAAGCGAAGACTTTGACGCCTCAATGGTGTGGGGTCCGTTGTCGGGCATCCGCGCTTATTTGGGCGTGAGGTTCCAGGTTAAATAATCATTCTAAAATCAACTGTTCCCAGCGGATTTTGGGCACAAACTGCACCCCGTTTTCATCGCGGTAATAGGCTAATTTTTCGCCTTCGTCCACGGGCTGGAGCTTGATTTTTTCGTTGCCCTTGCCGATGGCCAAAATCAGCAGCGGCTCGTAAGGCAGTTGGAACGCCTCGGTGATTTTCGCCTTGTTGAAGGCTCCAATCATGATGCCGTTCAAGCCCATTTCGGTGGCTTTCAGCAACATGCTCTGCGACGCAATGCCAAGGTCGATGTCGACAAACTTGGTTTCGGGCACGATGCTGCAAATGATGATGAAAGCCTCAGGCTCCGTTCCCGCAAAGGGAAGGTGCAGTTCGGGCAGCAGGCCACCGAGTTTCATGTTCTGCACGATGATTTCGGCACCCGTTTCTTTTGTAACCAGCTTGAAACGAAGCACTTGCTGGTTTTTTGCCGAAGCGATTTTGGAGTTCACCGCCACGATGCGTTCCAGCATGTCGCGCTTCACGACAAAGTCTTTTTGATAGCCGCGAAAGCTGCGGTTTTTCTCCATCAATGTGTCAATCGAGGCGTGGCGCACCACGGTTTTCTTGGCTCCTTTGCCAAAAACTTCCTCGTATCGTTTTTCCAAATATCCGTCAGCCATAGGATTTAGAGATTTAAAGATGAAAAATTGAAAATTTGATTCCAAAACCGCTGCGAAGATACATACTTTTTGCTTATTTTTGCGCCCTAATTGCACACCTGCTCGAAAAAGGGTGCAATCCATTTGTAATGAATTGAAAATGAAGTCAATAAAAACCCTTGTTTTTGTTATTTCCGTCATGCTTCTCATGGGTGTGACGTGGTATTGTTTCCCAGCCGAAGGGATAAAGCTCGGTAATCACGATTTGCGTTTCCCTTCTTATGCGGAGAGCCAAATGGGTGAGGAAGATGAAGTTGACGTTGATGCAGTGCTCGATAGGGTGAGCCAAAGTTTTGAAATGACTTGCTCCGAGACGATGTACGACAGCCTCAGCTTTTTCCGCGACTATTTGAAGGAAAACCCCAACCGCATCTATCTGCCAGAGGACGACTACACGTATTTCGACACGCTTTTCGGCCTCTTTGAGCAAGCAAAAGGGAAGGGACACACTTACCGCATCATGCACTACGGCGATTCGCAAATCGAGATGGACCGTATCTCATCGGTGTTGAGGCAGAGGCTGCAGGAGCTGTTTGGCGGCTCAGGACCCAACATGATTCCTGCCATACAAGCCGTGCCGACCATTTCGGTGAGACAACGTAGCGACAACCTGCAACGTTATACGCTCTATGGCGATTCCACCACACGCCGCGCCAAGCACAACCGCTATGGCGTGATGTCACAGTTCTGTCAAGTCGTGGGGGAGGGCAGTGTTTCGTTTTCTCAAACCTCTCATTCACAGGCTTTTGATAATGCCAAAGCCATCTCGACAGTGTCGGTGCTTTTAGGGCATAACAGCAAAGGTTTCAAAGCCACGCTGCGTTGCGACGGGCTTTCTTTGGAACCCAAGGTGCTTGACGCCAACAACGACGTTTCGCTCATCACATGGGACTTGCCCGTCAATGTGAGACAAGGTGTCCTCAACTTCAAGGGCAATGCCGAGATTTATGCGGTTTTGCTTGACGGCGAGCCTGGAGTGGCGATTGACAATGTGGCCTTGCGTGGATGTACGGGAACCATTTTCACACGAATCAACGAAAATGTCATGCGGAAGTCGTTTGACCTTCTCGACACACGCCTCATCATCCTGCAATTCGGTGGTAACAGAATGCCCAGCATCACTTCTTCAAGTAGCATCTCGACTTACCTTCGAGCTTTGGAGAGCCAAATCGACTATGTGAAGCGCGTTGCGCCGAAAGCCACTTTGCTCTTTATCGGTCCCGCCGACATGAGTAGAAGTTACAACGGCAAGTTGGGAACATGGAAAGGCCTTCCCGAACTGAACGACTCGTTGCGTTGCATGGCTTTGCGTAACAATGTGGCCTATTGGGATATGTTCAATGTGATGGGTGGCGAAGGTTCGATGGTGCAATGGGTGAGACACAAGCCCGCCCTTGCCGGCCCCGACTATATTCATTTTACTTTCACCGGCGCACAAGCCATAGGCACCGACCTTGCCAAATCGTTCACGACATACTATGACTTTTACAAACTGCGCCAGCGTGTGCCCAGCCAAGAGGTCATCAATTTTGTGAATCGCAGTGCCGAAGAAGATGTGAAATATACCCCATATTGGATGCTTATGCCCAAATACCAACCCTATAAGAATTTCATCGAATGAAACGGTTGGTGTTGTTTTTGGGCTTGGTGATTGTTGGAGTTCAGCTATGTGGTCAGGCGGATATTGCGTTTCGACCCTTGCCTGACTACAATTTCACGAATTTTGAGCGCAACCGTCTCGTTTTTCCTTCGGGCGACAGCATGGCAATGGAGCGTTTTTTCTCGAAGTTGGACGTTGTTGTCAACCAAGGTAAAGGCAATGTCAGCATCCTGCATATTGGAGGTTCGCATGTGCAGTTTGGCGCGTTTACGCAACAGTTTCGCGACAACCTTCTCAACATCGGCAACCACTTGATGGGCGGCCCTTATTTCGTTTTCCCTTTCACGGCCGGAGGTACCAACAACCCCTCGCATTATACTGTTCACGCTACGGGCGAATGGCAATATTGCCGCAATGCCGTGGAACGAGAGACGGACAAACGCATGGGACTGGCAGGTGCCGCGCTTACCACCACTGATTCGACGGCCACCATCCAAATCATCACCCATGAGAGGTATCCTTCGGAGATGCCGCCTGAGTACAATTTCAACAAGGTGACTTTGATCGGTTTTTCGGAAACCAACAACGTCGTTCCTGCTCTCAGTTACCAGGGCGACACCTTGCATGGCAACTTCGACGAAGAGCTGTCGACCTACACCTTCGTGTTGCCCAACTATACCGACTCCATTTGTATCCTGTTTGATTCGGTTCCTGGCGAGTTTACCTTGACGGGCGTGTTGTTGGAGAGTCAACGGCCTGGCATCAGTGTGCATGGCGTGGGTGTCAATGGGGCCAAGGTGCCTTCGTATTTGCGTTGCGAGGATTTTGAGCGTGACCTTCAACACATCCGTCCCGACCTCGTCATTTTTGGCATCGGCATCAACGACGCGGCTGACAAAGATTTTGATGCAGAGACCTTCAAACAGAACTATCGCGATTTGATTGGCATCGTGCAGGCGGTCAACCCTGACTGTGCGCTGCTTTTCATTACCAATAACGACAGCTATAAGCGTCGGCGCGTCAAGAGAAAAACCATCTATGAAGTCAATACCAACGGGAAATTGGTTGAAAAGACTTTCATGGAACTGGGCGCGGAATACCATGCGGCCGTGTGGGACCAGTTTGACATCATGGGCGGACTGCGGTCGATGCGCAAATGGGAGAAGGAAGGGTTGGCTCGGCGCGACAAGGTGCATTTCACCAGAGAAGGCTATACCCTGATGGGTGACTTGCTCTATAACGCCCTGATGGAGCGTTATTTGGAACATATTAATGCAAACAAGGAGAACTGAGATGACGAATTTGCCCGAAATAGCATTGGACTTTCTGCGCAACCTTTTCTCCTTCGATAAGGCGCACCCGCTGCTGTTCACGCAGTTTTATTTCTGGGCCTTTTTCGCACTCGTGTTCGCTGTCTTTTGCATCTTCAAGAACAAGATGCTGTTGCGCAATACCTACCTGTTTTTCGTCAGCTTGTTTTTCTATTACAAGACCAGCGGGCTTTTTGTTTTAATCCTGGTTTTCATTACTTTATATAATTTCTTGGCGGCCAAGTGGATGCATTCGCGAAAGAAGGGCTGGAGTCGAAATGGTGTGTTGGCTTTGAGCGTAATCGTCAACTTGTCGTTGTTGTGCTATTTCAAGTATGCCTACTTCCTCACCGACGTGGTCAACAGCCTTTTCGGCCTCGATTTTCGGGTGTTTGATGTCTTCTCTTGGATTGGCAACGAAATCACGAAGTCGAACACTTTCAGCGTCGATGCTATCCTGCTGCCGGTGGGCATCTCGTTTTATACCTTCCAGGCCATCAGCTACATCATGGATGTGTATCGCAAACGCATCGAGCCAGTCAGCAACATCTTCGACTTCGGCTTCTATGTGAGCTTCTTCCCCCAGTTGGTGGCGGGTCCCATCGTCAGGGCCAACGAGTTCATTCCGCAGCTCCACAGGAAGTATTTCCTCGGTCGCAAGCAGTTTGGCATCGCCGTGTTTTGGATTATGAACGGCTTGGCGAAGAAAATCGTGCTGAGCGACTACATTGCCGTCAACTTCATCGACCGCGTGTTTGCTAATCCCTTGCTTTACACTGGCTTCGAGAACCTTTCCGCCTTGTTTGGCTACTCTTTGCAGGTTTACGCCGACTTCTCAGGCTATACCGACATCGCCATAGGTGTGGCCATGCTGATGGGATTTTACCTGCCGAAAAACTTCAACTCGCCCTACAAGGCCAAGAGTCCCGCCGAGTTTTGGAAACGCTGGCACATTTCGCTGTCGCGTTGGCTGCAAGATTATCTCTACATTCCTTTGGGCGGCAATCGCAACGCCACTTTCGGCTCGTTCTGCATCATCATTGTGATTGCGGCCATTGCCGTCTTCTTGTCGGGCAGTTGGTGGGTGGCCGTTGGTGTGGGTGTTGTCGCCTTGATTTTGGTTCTCGTGGCCGTCTTCAAGCCTGAGAAACGCAAGGTCATCACCACCGAAATCAACCGCATGGACACGATGTTGCTTGGTGGCTTGTGGCATGGTGCCTCGTGGAACTTTATGATTTGGGGCGGCTTGAACGGCATCGGCATGGCGTTTCACCGTTTCTGGGCCGACTGGACTGTTTACGGGCGCACCTTGTTCATACTCGCCGTCACTTTTGCCTTGCGGGTGCTTTGCGTCTATTGGCCGCAGCCTGTGTTTAACATGCTTTTCGTATGGTGTTTCATCGTCCTATCGGGCAACATGATACGGTTGCTCTACAACCTTTTCGGAGGCCAGAAAGCCTGGCGATGGTTGCAAGACGCGTGGGCGGTGCTCAACACCTTCACTTTCATTTCCTTCACCCGACTTTTCTTCCGCAGCGGTTCCAACCTAGACCCTGCTGAGGCCAACGAAACGGCATGGAACACGGCCAAAAACATGGTTAACCAGATTGGTGGCCACTGGCGTTTGGAACAGATACCCGACATTGTGTATCACTACCGCAGTGTGTTCATTCTCATTGTGTTGGGAATGATTATCCACTGGCTGCCTGAGAACTTCAAGCGTCGCTATCGTATCTGGTTCGCCAAGATGCCGTTGTTGCTGATGGTGCTGGCCTGTGTCCTCATCGTGTTCGTCATCTACCAGTTCATCACCGCTGACTTGCAGGCGTTTATCTATTTCCAGTTCTGACCATGAGCAAACCTCTCCATAAAATCCTCTTCATCTGTCACGGCAACATCTGCCGCAGTCCCATGGCCGAGTTTGTGATGAAACACCTCGTCGAAGAAGTGGGCTTGAATGACCAATTCGAGATTGCTTCTGCCGCCACTTCGACGGAAGAAACTGGCAATCCAGTCTATCCGCCGGCGCTGCGCAAGCTGGCCGAGCACGGCATCGGTTGCGCAGGCAAGACCGCCCGCCAGATGACACGCGTGGACTATAGCCATTACGACTACATTATTGCGATGGATAGAAACAACCTGCACAACTTGAAGCGCATGTTCGGCGAGGACACTGACCACAAAATCAGTCTCTTGATGGACTACACCCATCGTCCTGGAGATGTGGCCGACCCTTGGTATACGGGTGATTTTGAGGCGACCTGGGTGGATGTTTTGGAGGGGTGCAAGGGGCTTTTATCCTATCTGAGGAAGCAATAAAACGCAATAAAGCATCTTGAAAAGGTGCAAAATGCGACAGGAAAACTTCTTGAAAAGGTGCAAAAAGTATAGAAAAAGTTGCTTGAAAAGGTGCAAAAGTCATATCTTTGCAGCCGTTATGAGACGAAAAGTTTACGATAAGTTATTGAAATGGAAGGCGGAAGACCAAGGCCGTGTGGCCATTCTGCTTGACGGAGCACGGCGTGTTGGAAAGAGTTATATCGCCCGTGAGTTTGCCAAAGAGTATAAATCGGCCATTTTTGTGGATTTCAGCGACATGTCGCAGCCGCTGCGCCACATCTTCGACAACTATCTGCATGACCGCGACGAGTTGTTTCTTCAACTCCAATTGCACTTTCATGTGACCTTGCATGAGCGCAACTCCTTGATTGTGTTCGACGAGGTTCAAGAGTATCCGCAGGCGCGGGCGGCCATCAAGCATTTGGTGGCCGACGGGCGTTATGATTACATCGAGACTGGCTCGTTGGTTTCCATCAACAAGAATGTCAAGGACATACTGATTCCCTCGGAAGAGCGACGCATCAAGATGTATCCTATGGATTTCGAGGAATTTCTTTGGGCTTTGGGTGACGAAATGATGATGCCTTTCATCAAAAACTGCTTTGAAAAGAAACGGCCACTTGGCCCCGTCCATGCCAAGGCAATGGATTATTTCCGCAAATACTTGCTGATTGGCGGAATGCCTCAAGTGGTGAAGAACTTTGTCGAACATCGCGATTTCCTCAAGGTCGACAGGGAAAAGCGCATGATTCTCGACCTATATCGTCAGGACATTGAAAAACATGCTAATCGTCTTGAAAAGAAGGTGAAAAGCATTTTCGACACCATCCCTGCTGAACTTCAGCGTCATGAAAAGAAGTTCCGCTTGGCGGATTTGGAAAAAAACGCCAAGTTTCGCAGTTACGAGTCAAGTTTCGTTTGGCTCGACGAGGCTCGTGTGGTAAACCTTTGCTTTGCCGCCACCGAACCAAATGTGGGTTTGGGCCTGAAACTGGACAATATGCGGGTAAAGTGTTATTTTGCCGACACCGGACTGTTGGTTTCACATGCTTTTGACGAAAACGAGTTGATGGACAATAACTTATACCAAAAACTCTTGTTGGATAAATTAGAGATTAATAAAGGTATGCTGGTCGAAAACATTGTGGCGCAGATGTTGGCAGCGGCGGGACACAAACTATATTTCTACAGCAACGCTTCTCGTGATGATGCCGAGGAAAGAATGGAAATTGATTTCTTGGTCAGGAAGCCGCAAATCACCTCACGGCACAACATCTCTCCCATCGAAGTGAAGTCGGGAGCAGGCTACAGCCTTTCCTCCTGATTACAAGGAGGAAGGCCGTATCACCTACCTGCCGCTGTATATGACGCCGTTGTTATAGCTTCCCGTAGATTTTTCAGGCGTTTTCCCATCCACTTCATCCATTTTCAATCCCATATTATCCATTTTGGATACAGTTTCTGTATCTGATTTGGATAATTAATATATTGATAATCAAATAATTAATTTGTTTGTATTGATTTTTTTTGTAGTTTTGCGGCGATAAACAAATAAAAACACTACAAACATGGAAGAACAAAACAACAATGGACAGCAAGAGGAAGCCAAAAGAGGATTTCGCAAATACCTCCTTTATCTCGTGGCTATAGCATTTGTAGCTTTCCAAATCTTTAAATCATGCGGAGACGATGAAACTGATTATGAGGAAGAAACCTCTTATGAAAGTAGTGCTGAAACCTCCAAAGACTATTCATGGATTGTGGGAACATGGGCCTGTGATATGGGAGCCTATGGAACCGTAGTCTTGAAATTTGACGGAAACGGAACCTCAGGAGATTGTACCGAAGTACAATACGGATCTTATAAATATGGAACCTATAGTGTTGTTGACAACGAATTGCGTTATAAACTGAACAGTGAAAGTGTGACAACCACCATTGAAATCCAATCAGGCCATAGGTTGCATGCTGGAGAAGGATATTACTATCATAAGAGATAAAAACGCTAATTAAGAATATTATTATACAAGTTTATCAATCAATTAAACATCAATCAATTATGAAAAAATTAGTCAAAATCATTGTGCTATTCATGTGCCTCTGTTGTTTTGCATCTTGCACCAACATCAAAGGGACTTATACATGGGTGGCCGAAAACGGTTACACTCAAACAATAATCATCAATTCTAACAAAGAGATGGGACCTTGCATTTGGCGAGGCGAGAATGGCGAACAGACAAATGAATCATACAGCTACTATAAGTATGTTTCTGACAGGCCGCAATTATATATTAGAGGAATCGCCCTTATTGATGTCAAGAATATGATGGTTTACAGTTCTGATGACGATTTTGACGCATATAGAAACGGAATTCCGTGCAAGAGACATTAATCTAAGCGGTCCAATTAACAATGCTAACTACAAATTAGATTATAGAGAATGAAAAAGTTAATGTACGCAGTAATGCTCCTGCTTGGTTTGAGCATGATGGTTTCTTGTGGCAGAAGCGGCAATGTCTCTTCGTTATATGGAACATACACAGGAGCAGACAATTATGGGAACACCATAAGCATCACTCTTAAACCTGACAGCGACAACGAATGGAGAAAATATGGAGAAGACCATAGCAGCAACCTGGGTCACGTGGATTCAAAAGGGAGATTCAAATCCTCAGACTGGCAGTCCATCAAATGGACATGGGACTTTACAAAAGGAATTGTCGAAGTGTATTATCTAAACCCAGACCCCCGCACTATCATCGATTTCAAAAATAAGAAAATCTATAATTCATTGCATTGCTATGGAGATTGGCTTGATGGAAAAAACGGCATCCCATACGCATTTCATAAATGAATCATTTCATAATCCTTAAAATACAACACTATGAAAAAGTTAATGTACGCAGTAATGCTCCTGCTTGGTTTGAGCATGATGTTTTCCTCTTGTGGTGGAGGAACTAACAAAAGAAGTGAGTCGTATGACAATTACAACTCAAACGGAGCGTATGAAGAAGACGCATATGATTATGATGAAGATGACGCATACCCAAATAGCACAAACGCCACAACGTTTAGCTATCAATCGGATATCATGCCTTATCTGAGGAGTTACAAATTTGTGGCCTCAAACGGCGACTATCTCACGTTCACCAACTCATATATTAGAAACGGGCAAGGCGGAGAGATTGGTGTGACACAGTATGAGTTGTTAGGTTGGGATTCCGAGACAGCACTAATTAATGCCCATACACCCTATGGCACGCCACCAATAACCATATACGTATATGCGGCAGAAGGCTATATCATCATTGACGACGTCATGTATTATGCAAAGTAATCAATCACCATTAATGAAAGCCAAAACGAGAATAAAATGAAGACAATCAACAAAATCATTTTGGCCATCTTTTTGATGGCAAGTTTTGTATCCTACTCAAACGGACAAACACCAACCTCAAAAGAGCAAGCATCGATAAAGGAAGACGAATTTATAAAAGTCAAACTTGGAGACAAATGGGGCTTCATCGACAAGACAGGAAAAAATGTTGTAAATCCCAAGTTTGATAAGGTAGGCTACTTCTCTGAAGGCCTGGCATGGGTCAAGGTTGGAGGCAAATATGGCTTTATCGACAAGACAGGGAAATATGTCGTGGATCTCCAATTTGATGACATCGAGCTGCAATGGTGGAAGGTCTTCTGAAGATAGATGCGGAACTAAATTAGGACAGAAACTTCAAATAAGATGAAGGAGGGGGCGAATAATTCACGACAACGGCAGCAAGATAAAAACAAATATGGACCAAATAATCCATATCCACTGAAAGACTAATATGAGTATCATCTAATGACAACAATACATATTGTCCACAAAAAAACGAATAACTCTTTTTAAACAATTGATAATTAACCTGATATAAAATATTTAGGCTGCAACGAGGAAGCCATGCGCGTCATCAATTCTATGCCTAAATGGCAACCAGGCAAACAGAACAAAATAATCAAATGAAAACAATTAACAAAATCATTATTGCAGCAGTTATACTTTTAGGGCTGGCTTGCTGTTCGGGGAACGATCCTAAAATTATCAAGACAGAAGAATATCAGGATAATTGGGATAAGAACTTAAGGATAAGGGCAACGTATGCGGATTCAACGGTGGTCGTATTTGCATTACGGAGCAATAACTCTCAAGAAGTGGTGGTTTCTTCCATAGAACAACTTAATCCAAAAGGAACCGTTATTATTCCAGAAAAGATCACAAGCAACAAGGTTTCCTATAGCGTCACTGGTATTGGTGAAGAAGCGTTTTCTGGTAACGATGTGGCAGATGTTACCATACCCAATACTATAACAGATATTGCAGATGGGGCCTTTGAGGGTTGCGAAAGATTAGTAAGTATAAATATTCCAAATAGTGTTACAAGGATTGAAAAAAGAGCATTTTCCGGATGTACTTCTTTGACTTCCATCACCATACCTGGAAGTGTGACAAAAATTGGAAGGTATGCATTTGATGATTGTGAAAGATTGACATCTATTACTATTTCTGATGGAGTGAAGGAAATTGGGAATGGCGCTTTTGCTGGAACTGGTTTGAAATCAATTATTATACCCGCAAGTGTAACAGATTTTGGAAACAATGAGATTTTTTATGATTGCATCGACTTGAACGAGATTGTGGTTATGGATGGGAATATGAAGTACGACAGCAGAAACAATTGCAATGCTGTTATAGAGACTGCTACAAACACCCTACTTGCTGGTTGTAGCAATACAGTAATTCCCAATAGCATCACAACTATCGCCGATGCTTTTTCAGGTTGCAAGGGTTTGAAATCCATTACTATTCCTAATAATGTAACTACTATTAGAGACCATGCTTTTTCATCTTGCATTAACTTGATTTCTGTCACCATTTCAAATAATGTTACAAATATAGGGGAAGAAGCATTTAAAGGTTGTACTGCTTTGAGTTCCATTGCTCTACCGAATAGCGTAACAAATATTGGGGAGCGGGCTTTTGAAGAGTGCTCGAGTTTGACTTCTGTTACAATCCCCAACAGCATGACAATTATTGAAGACTATGCTTTTTCGAGTTGCAGTGGCTTGACATCCATCAGTATTCCCAATAGTGTAACTACCATTGGAGACTGTGCTTTTGCATTTTGCACTAACTTGACTTCCATCACCATCCCATCTAGTGTGACAAGAATAGGAACAAGGGCTTTTTGGAGTTGCACAGAATTGACAAATGTTATCATTCAAACCCCGAGCCTTTCATTTGAGTTCGATGATGTGTTCTACGAATGTGATCAGCTTCATTCGTGGGATGTGGTTTCTCAATTGGATGTAAATAGCATTGCCAATGGGCTGACGAATGAATATGAATGGATACTTGGAGAATGGAAAGGTGTTGATTTTAAAGGCGACCTGGCTATCATTACGAGAGATGGTATTGTTTTCAATAATGCAGTTAGATCTGGTATGTTGGATGAAGTGGAGCCTGACAGGTCGCAGCTTACCAAACAAACTTATGAGATAAAGAAAACAGAATACGATTTTGACAATAAAGAATACATGAGCATAGTTGTAAACGGTGACTCAGCATACTTTCGTGACGGTGAGGCAGCATACTTTCTTGATTTAAAGTCAAAAGTCATTTTCTATTTCTATGACTTCGACCAAAAAATCACTTTAAAAAAGGTCAAATAGTTTTATCTCGGGCGAAATCAACCTATTTTCGGGTAGATTTCGCCCGAAAGTTCTGTCAGAACCCCGCGAAATCCCGAAAAAAAAGACAGATTTCGCTGGTTTCTGACGGAAAAACCGAACTTTTTATCGGCTACTAACATGAAACCTATATCCATTTTGGATATTTTCCGTATTTTTGAAGCCGAAATTCTAAAGGTCGAAAAGAACGGAAAAGAAATAAACGGTTAAAATATCATCAAACTATAGCAGAGCTTTTTGCTCTTATTCCCTCGCTGTAAATCTGGGAAATTTGTCATACAGGGATAAGCAAGCAAAGGTTCATGCTTATTGCGTGAATCTTGTTGATTATGGTATGACGGGCATTCCAGAGCCTACAGCGACATAATGCAATGAATTCACGCATTTTCATTGCCCGCAGAAAAAGAGCCAAAGCACCAAGAAAGAGCAGGCAATGGAAAACAACGGTAACATCCACATTGGGCATCTCATCCGTGAGCAATTGAAGGCCGACCAGCGCAGCACAAGCTGGCTGGCACGCGAGATTGGCTGCTCGCGCAACCATCTTTACAAGGTGTTTCGCAAGCCTTCGTTGGATGGCGAACTGCTGCTCAGCATTTCCTTGGCCATGAATTTCAACTTTTTCCAATACTACACGGCAAAGTTTATCGAAGGGATGAAAGCGCGTACAGGAGAACTTTAATCATTGCTTTTCTGCTTTCAATTCTTTCTCCAACTTTTTCTTCAGTTTCCTGTAATCCTTCAAATAATAATCAATGACCTCTTGGGCGGCTTTTTCGTAATGCGGCTTGGCGGTTTTGGAAAGCCCCATCGTGTTGATTTTCTCCTTGATGATGCCTCGACTAACGCTGATGCCTTTGTCAATATAAAACTTTGATGTTTCTAAATGCGTCTCTTTGGGCAAGTCTGGTTGATTTTCAAACATGTTGCCAATCATCATATACCAATAGCTGAAAGTGGGTGCCAAGGCATTTTGCAACTCCTCCTTGAAAAGGGCCAGCGAGTCTTCGAGGGTGAGTTCGGGCTTCGGTTCGGGCATGAAGACCGTATCAACTTGCATGAAAATTATAGTATCGTGCGGCACGGAAACGGTTCCGCCTTGCCGGATTGTTGTTGGCAGCGTCCAACATAGCAGTCCTACAAAGAGTGCAGCCAATACAAGTAACGGCCAACGCTTGGGGCGTAGCACCTTCTTCAAGGCATCTATGCTTTGGAAGCGTTCTTGAGGGTTTTCTTTCAGGCAGCGCTTGACCACCAAATCCTTGGCAAGATGGAAACGCTGCATGATTTTACCCAAAGCATAGATGTCGGTGGCAGGCGAGATCTGCTCAACCTTGTTGGCCAACTGCTCGGGAGCGCAATAGTCGCGGCTGAAACCAGCATCGTGCAGGTAGCCGTCGGTCCAGGCGAAACCCAAATCGACGAGTTTCACATAGTGTCCGTTGTTGGTAATCAAGATGTTGCTTGGCTTCAAATCCAAGTGCAACATCCGCTTGCCGTGAAGATAAGCCAAAGCATCCAGCAACTCGTTAAGGAGACGTTGACGGTTTGTATTGTTTTTGAGGAAGTCAGGATGCGTGGCGACAAACACATCCAAGCTGTCGCCATCCACAAAGTCCATCTTGATGAAAGGCCCTTTCTCATCCTCGCCATAGTCAAAATAACGCACAATGTTGGGGTGTTCCAACTCAATGCCCAACTCAAACTCCTTTCGGAAGAGATTCATATAGTCCTCCGATTGTCGCCAAGTGGCCTTAGTTCGCTTGATGCAATAGGCACGGTTGCCGATGATGCACTTGTAGCAGTCGGCAGTGCCTCCGCTACCCAACAGCACTTCGGCACTGTCAGCCAAGGAGTTGGTGGTGAATTCGGAATCTTCAGACATGGCTTAGTCGTGGATGGTTAAGTGAGTGATGCCATTTTTCTTTCCCGCTATATAATTCAGTTCCAGCCCTTTGTCATCGCACATCACCACTCCGTTTCTGACAATGTGTGTTACTTCCAAAGGATAATCGAGACGGAAATGATGAACGGTAACCTCGTCACCGACAAGAAGCCGTCCATTGCAGCTTCTCGTAACGCGAAAACGGTTTTCGCCAATGCAAAGCAGCGTGATTTCGCGGTCGGGCAGCCACTGCACTTCAACAAATGAGCCTTCCCTGATTTCATCGGCGCTGACTACTTTTTCGGTCCAGTCGCTGTCGGATGGCTGTAATCCCATCAAAGTATCCCACGAAGTATGGCCTATATAATGCGCGATGGCATCAAGCGTGCTCTTGCGAGGCTCAATCGGGGTTTTGGCATAACCCATCAACCGCTTCAGTGTGTTGACACCCAAACGGTCGCTGGCCAGAAACGACTCTGAAAGCACCTCAAAATCCTTGGCGTTCGCAAAGTCTAATCCCGACTTCTGCTTAATTTGTTCGATGACGGATAAAGGTAGCATAGTGACGGCAAAGATAGGATTTTTGCGGTTGCAAATGGATGAAATGGATGGATTTGGACTAATTATGCCGCATTATCTTTGCGCCATCATGAATGAAAAGGAAGATATCCACATCGGGCACCTCATCCAAGCACAATTAAAGACCGATAAGCGCAGCGTGGGCTGGCTTTCACGTGAGATTGGCTGCACCCGCAACCATGTCTACAAAATCTTCAACAAATCTTCCCTCGACAGTGACTTGATTTTCCGCATTTCCAAAGCCATGAATTTCAATTTCTTCCAATACTATACTGCGGCTTTCCTTGAAAACTTGAAGTCGCGTATTGGAGAAGAATAACTTGAGACGCAATAATTCGGTAGAGACGCGATAAATCGGCGTCTCTACAAGGTGGTGGCAAATGGCGCCATCACCCGCTCGAAAATCCCGTTCATATAAGCCAAGGCCATGCCGTAGTTGCTAATCGGAATGCCTTGATTGACAAAGAGATTGGTTCTGTTGAGCAGTTGTTTCCTCGTGCTCATGCAGCCGCCGCATTGGATGGCCATGGCATAACGTTCAGGATGCTCTATAGGTGCAAGACCCGCCACATACTCAAATCGGATGTCTTTTCCCGTGAATTTCAGAATCATGCGGGGCAATTTCACGCGGCCAATGTCCTCGCAAGTGCTGTGGTGGGTGCAGGATTCGAGCAAAAGCACCGTGTCGCCGTCTTTCAGTTGTGAAAGATAAGGCGTGCCTTTCACATAGTTGTCGAAGTCGCCACGCAGCCGTGCCATGACGATGCTAAAGCTGGTCAAAGGAATGTCTTGAGGGACGATTTTGCTCACAAAGCCAAACACTTGACTGTCAGTGACAATCAAGGTGGGTTGGGGCATGGTGTCCAAGTATTGTTGCAAGTGGGTTTCTTTCAGTACCACACAGATGCACTCGTTGTCCAAAACATCGCGGATGGCCATCACTTGGGGAAGGATGAGGCGGCCTTCGGGAGCCTCGGAATCGACGGGACAGACCAAAACCACCACCTCATTCGGCTTGATGATGCCACCCAATAATGACACTTTCTGATACGCGCTCTCAGGGATGGTTTTCTTCAGCACTTCAACCAATGGTGCAATGTCGTTGTTTTTCAATACGCTGAAATCCAATATCTTGACTTCAAAACTCTTTTCGATTTCAGACTTCAATTCCATGGACAACGGCTCCACGTCCGCCTTGTTGTGGACAACGAGAAACGGCACGGCCAATTCCTTCATCCGGGCGATGAGTTTCCTTTCAGGCTCACCGAATTGGTTGCTTGTGATGACGAGGATGGCGCAATCGATTTCGGCCAACACCTTCATGGATTTTTCCACCCTTTGCATTCCAAGTTCGCCCACGTCGTCGATGCCCGCCGTGTCGACCAAAACACAGGGGCCGATGCCGAAGATTTCCATGCTCTTTTTGACGGGGTCGGTGGTGGTGCCTGCCGTGTCGCTCACGATGGCGACGGGCTGTCCCGTGAGGCAGTTGATGAGGCTGCTCTTGCCGCAATTCCTGCGACCAAAGATGCCGATATGGGGTTTCAAGTCTTTTGCCATTATTTCCAAGTTTTGTAAGGTTGTTTCAGTAGATGCGAGTTGTGGTAGCGCGGGTCGCCTGTGACTTCCATGCCGAGCCATTCGGGGCGGTCGAAGGTGTCATCTTCTGACGACAACTCGATTTCGGCCACGACCAAGCCTTCGTTGTCGCCATGAAACACGTCGACTTCCCAAGTGTGGTGTCCGTCGGTGTTTTTCACCAAGTGTCGTGTCTTCTCGATGAGGCCTCCTTCGGCAAGGGCAAGCAGGGCTTCGGCTTCTTCGCGGGCGATTTTCTTTTCCCACTCGAAGCGCGAGAGGCCGTTGGGGTTGCGTCGGCCCTTGATGGTAAGATAGCCTTTGTCACCGCGCACCCGCACCCTCACCGATACCCCCGCACTGCCGCAGAGGTACCCCTGCTTGATGTCCGTGGACTCAAAAACCTCCGAGCCGAAGTCACCACTCACCAAAAACTTTCTTTCGATTTCCTGAAACATGGGGTTGTTTTGATTTGTTTTGCAAAAATAATAAATTCTCAACCTCTTTATCTGAGAATGAAAAATAATTCCTAAATTTGCCTAATCTAAAAATAGAACAGCAATGAAAAAAAACTTATCCTTTATTCTGCTTGTGCTGGCTGTTTTTTCGCTTCAAGCGCAAGAAATGAAAACCCTAACTTGGGGCGGTCAGGAACGGCAATATGTGCAGTATGTGCCTGCCACTGCCGCTGAAGAAGCTCCCGTCCTTTTTATGCTGCATGGCATGGGCGATCAGGCTCTCAATTTCTTCCATGCCTCTGGTATTCAGTCTATTGCTGAACGGAAAGGTTGGATTGTCATTGCACCTCAGGCCCTCGATTTCACCTTCGAGATTCCAGGCGTGGCTTCTCAAGACTTTGGCACCTGCTGGGCGGCGGGAGTGACCATCCATGTCACCATTAACCTTTATGGTTTCCCGTTCAATTACGACATTACAGTCAACGAGGATGTTGACGATGTCGGTTTCCTCTTCGCGGCTTTGGATGCTGTCAGGGAAGAACACGGCGTTTGTGCCGATAGCCTGTTCTTCGCGGGTTTCTCATTGGGCGGTTTTATGAGTCATCGGATGGCTATTGAGCATGGCGATAAGATCAACGGCATTGCATCGGCCAGCGGCTTGGTGGGCAACGACATGGAGAGCTTTTCGCCCGTGGCCAATGTCAATGTGCTGGAGCTTTATGGCACCAATGACGAGATGATTTCATACGACAGCGCGATGATTTCGTATCAGAGCTTTGGCGAATTCCGCTTGGGCTTGCCTGCCGAAGAAACCGTTGGATATTGGGTAAGGGCAAACCAATGCAACGAGGAAGCCATTTTGGAGCAATATCCTGACACTCATAACGATGGACTTACTTTTGAGATGTATAGTTACCTGAATGGCGACAACGACTCGCGTGTGGGCTTCCTGAAAGTCAACAACGGACTGCACCGTTGGTATGCTAATGGTTTCGACATCAACTATTGTGAGGAGATCGTCCGTTTCTTCACAAACTCGTTGGATGTTACCGATTTACCCGAACATACGACAGAGGAAAACCTGACGTTCTATCCCAACCCTGCCAAAGACTTCATCCAAGTTGAATCGGAAGAGGAAGTCGACATTTTTGACCTTACAGGCCAGATGGTGTTGAAAGGCAAGGGGAAAATTGATGTCAGTTCGCTCGCCTGTGGTCTGTATTTTGTGAAGACGGGAAGTGTTTGCAAGAAACTGGTTATCAATAGATAAGCGTTTTGTAATAAAGGTTTCGTACCAACCCTCCGTATTTTTCCTCGGTTTTGGCATAAATGTAGCCTTCTTTCAGGAAATTGTTGATGCTGAACGCATTGTTAGGTGCAACTGTGGTGCAAAGCAGGTTGTAGCCTCGCGAAATCGCGACTTTTTCCACTTCACGGATGAGTTGCCGTTGCAAGCCTAAGCCTCGGTAGCCCTCGCGCACCAAGAACAACTTTTGGTTGGCCGGACGGTAGTCGCCATGAAGCCCGAGGTCGTGGAAATGGTCTTCTTCAATGCATTGCGGCACATAAAGCACCCCAATGGCTACCAGCAAATTACCATTCCATACACCCAAAGTCACATTCGGCTCTTCGAGGCAGGAGGCGATCATTTCCGGCGAATTGTGACGCAACACCGACTTGTCGGGCAAGGCAGCGTAGATGGTTTCGTTCAAGTCGATGATGGCTTGTAAATCAGAAGGTTGGCAACGGCGCAGTTCCATCAGTCCTCGTAGATTGAAGTGATTGCAAATTTCGTAACGTCAAAGAGGCCTTGGTCGCCGATTTTCAACTCAGGGATGACCAACAAGGCCATGAACGACAAAGTCATAAAGGGTGCATAAAGCGTTGAACCCAAACGTTTTGCGAGCGCATTGGCGTTTTGGTAGGCAAGTGCCACCTCATAGCCGTCTTCATTGCTCATCAGTCCGGCCACTGGCAACGGCACCGCTATCATCTCCGTGCTGCAATAGGCCGTCACACCGCCTGTGTGTTCAATGAGCAGGTTGACGGCGTGAAGGATGTCCTTGTCGGTGACACCCACTGCCACGATGTTGTGGCTGTCATGGGCCACACTCGAAGCCAAGGCACCGCGCTTCAGCCCAAAGCCCTTGATAAAAGCCACGGCGGGCTTGGTGGGTTGGTAGCGGTTGACAACCACGATTTTTAGGATGTCACGCTCAATGTCGCTCACGATTCCATCGTTTTCCACCTTTGGCTGGGCAACGAAACACTGGGTAATCAGTTGTCCGTCACGGCATTGGATGACTTTGATTTTCTTGCCCACATCGGGCAGGAAGATGTCGTCGGCGTGGATATACTCCGCTTTGAAGATATTCGGAATCAGGGTTTCCTTGTAATTGATGTTCGACACGCCGTTTTCTGCCACCAACATACCTCTGATATAGGTCTGTTTGGCGACGGGATGGCGCAAGTCGTCGACTACGATAAAGTCGGCATCGTCGCCTAATTGCAACAAGCCCACATTCAATTTGTAATGCCTGATGGCATTGAGCGAGGCCGCTCTTAACACATCCATCACATCGTAGCCCAGTGCGATGGCCTTGCGCACCAGCACATCAATATGGACGTCGTCCAACTCGTCGGGATGCTTGTCGTCGGAACAGAACATCAACTTGTCGGGATGGGTGGCCATCAGGGGTATCAAGGCTTCGAAGTTGCGGGCTGCGCTGCCTTCGCGGATGAGGATTTTCATGCCAAGGTTGATTTTCTCCAAAGCTCCTGCCAGACGGAAGCACTCATGGTCGGTGGTGATGCCCGCACTCACGTACTTCTGCAAGTTGTCGCCTGTCACCGCTGGCGCGTGTCCGTCGATGGGCTTTCCGTATTTTTTGGCGGCAGCGATTTTGCGCATCAGCTCGGGATCCTCATTGATGACGCCGGGATAGTTCATCACTTCCGAGAGATAATAGATGTCATCGCTGGCTAACAATTCCTCAATGTCATCGGCATCGAGGGTGGCTCCTGCGGTCTCAAAGGCAGTGGAGGGCACACAACTTGGCGCGCCGAAGAAGAACTTGAATGGCACTTTCCTGCCATTTTCGATCATGTATCTGATGCCGTTCTTGCCAAGCACATTAGCGATTTCGTGCGGGTCGCTGACGGTGGCCACCGTGCCATGACAGACGGCCAATCTCGCAAACTCCGAGGGTACGAGCATCGAGCTTTCGATGTGCACGTGCGCATCAACGAAGCCGGGCATGATGTATTGCGTGTTGTCTACGGGTTGTTCCTTGATTTTGGTGATTTTACCGGCCTCGATGACGACCACGCCAGGGTATACCCTTGAATTGACAAGGTCGACAATCTGGCCTTCAATGGTGAAACTATTGTTCATAAACTTGTCTTTTATCGTGCAAAATTAGGGAATCGTTTGAAAAAAACTGTACTTTTGCCGAAAAATCGTAAGAAATGCAACAGAAACCTTTCTATCCAGTCATTCGACTCGGCCAGGGCAAGGACGATGCCTTGCGCCGTTTCCATCCTTGGGTGTTTTCAGGTGCCATCCATGAGGCCGCCGATGGCCTTCAGGCTGGCGATACAGTCACGGTCACCGACTATAAGGGCGAAATCCTTGGCACGGGTTTTTGCGAGTCGGACAGCATCGCCGTCAAGATGCTCAGCTTCGACAACCGCAGGATCGACGAATGGTTCTTCTTGGACAAGCTCAACCGTGCCCTTGAGGTGCGCAAGCGTATGGGCTTGGTCGGCAATCCACATACCAACTGCTACCGCCTTGCTCATTCCGAAGGCGACGGGTTGGCGGGCCTCATCGTCGACGTTTATGGTCATACCGCTGTGGTGCAGGCCCAAACCGAAGGCATGGCGCTCCATCTGAAAGAGATTGTGCGTGCGCTAAAGCTGATGGACGAGCTTGGACTGCAAGCCATCTACAACAAAAGTGCCGAGGCCATGCAACGTATGGGCAAGGAGGACGAAGCGGTTGAGGACGGCTATCTATTTGGCGGACAGATTGATGAGAAGATTTTGGAGAACGACAGCCTCTATCTCCCCAATTGGGAAGAAGGACAAAAAACAGGTTTTTTCCTCGATCAGCGCGACAACCGTGAGCTGGTTCGGCAGTTGGCCGAGGGCAAGACGGTGCTCAATGCTTTCGGATATACGGGCGGTTTCTCTATCACGGCTCTGAAAGGTGGCGCCCACCGTGCCGTCACCGTCGACACGTCGAAGAAGGCATTGGCCATGGCCGAGGCCAATCTCGAACTCAATGGCTATTCGATAGAGGATAACCCCTGTGTTGTGGCCGACATGAAAGACTATGTGAAAGACCTGCGCGAAGGTGCTTTCGACATCATCATCCTCGACCCGCCGGCGTTTGCCAAACGCCATCAAGACCGGCACCGTGGCTTGGGTGGCTATCGTTTCATCAATGCCGAGGCCATCAAACGTGTCTCAAAAGGCGGCTTGATTGTCACCTTCAGTTGCTCTCAGGCCGTCGACAAGTCTACCTTCCAAGGCATCGTTACCGCTGCCGCAATCGAGGCCAAACGCAATGTGCGCATTTTGGGCCAATTGTCGCAGCCTGCCGATCACCCCATCAACATATTCCACCCCGAGGGGGCTTATCTGAAGGGATTGGTGCTCATGGTAGAATAAATGAAAATGGCGGGCTTTGTGAAACCCGCCATTCTTTTTATCTTCTCCTGAGAAATGCTCCCGGTTTGTTTGGCCGTGTCGATGATTGGCTTCTGCTCGCGGTCTCCTTTGACGTCGAGTTGCTAAGGCGCTTCAGGTAGGCCCTTTCCACATAGTCTCCCCAATATTCGTTCTCGTAGATGAACGAATTGTTGGTCATGTTGTGAATGTCTAACGAGTAGGGACGTGGGTCTTTCTCGGTGGTCATATAAAGCGTCGAGGAGCGCTTGTCGAAAGAACAGACGAATTTCGTCACGATGGTCGTGTCAGGGCAGTAGACGTAAACCGTATCATTGCCTTGCACAACCTGAACAGAATCAACGTCGTTGTCGCGCATTTCGCCGTTTTGGTCCTCAAAGAAGACCAACTGGATGCCGTGTCCGATGTCATCGGGGTTGTAGGTGTAAGTTTGCATGGTGGCGGGAATAGGGTTGCCGGCATAGTCGATGTTGTAATACTCGATTTTCTCAACGCCCCAAGTGCCAACGAAGTTGTTATAACTAATCTTGTTGCAAGAGGCAAAGAATGCGGCGCAAAGGACGCACAAAGTGATAATGCTTACTTTTTTCATTGTAATTGTGATTTTAGTTATTTTATTGTTAATCAATTCGTTTTAGGAAGAAACGTTCAAAGAACGGCGTGGGTTCGGAGAAATGGTTGATCCACGAAGACTGCAAACGGCTGTCGGTCAGTTCCTCAATGTCCATGTCGGCACTCGTTTCGCTCGAAAAGATGGAAAGAATCCAGGAAGTGTTGTAGAGCGTGAGTTTTTTGGTCACTGTGTCATAGTCGAAGTTGCAATCGAACTTTTTGATGTAGGCGGGACTGTCGTTAAGCAACAATCGCCCTGTGCCGTCTTCGTAGAAAAACACCTCATATCCCTTGCCCGGGCCCACTTCATAATTCAGCGTGTCCCAGCGGTCGGTGCCGTCCTCGAAGGTGCGGTAGCTGACGTATTGCTCACAGCCCCAATGTCCTGCAAGCAATTTGTTGGCTGATTCTACTGGTTTGTGACAGCTGGTCAGAGCCATCATCAGGAAGGAGAAAAGACTCCAAAATCCGATTCTAATGTAATTCTTCATAATGATATTTGCGTTGCAAAAATAGGATTTATTCAAATATCACGCCAAATTTCTTACTTTTGCTGAAAATTTTTCTCGAATGAAAAACGCGACACTCCTTTTAATATTGTGTTTCTTAGGAATGGCTTTGCCGACACAAGCCCAAGACACCCTTACCGTGATGCAGTATAACTTGTTGTATTATGGCAACTACAATAGTGGTTTTGCCGACTGCTATGAAACCAACAACAACACGCAACGGAAGGATGAGTGCGTCAGAACGCTCGTGGACTATGTGAAGCCCGACATCCTGACCGTGTGCGAGTTTGGCGCGACGTCGGCGTTGCAAAACAGTTTTTTGAGGCACAACCTGAATGTAAATGGTGTAAACTATTGGAAATCAGATAATACTATCAACTACGCGAATAGCAATATCATCAACCATATTTTCTACGACTCGCGCAAGATGGAACTGAAAAAGCATGTGGCCTTGCGCACCAATCCGAGAGATACCGATATTTACGAACTTTATCTGAAGACACCCAGTTTGGCTGCTGGCGACACCATTAAACTTGTGTGCATCGTGGCACATCCCAAGGCGGGACAAGGCTACGAAGCCTCGCGACGTGCCCTGATGCAGATTGCGATGGATTATGTGAACCAACATTATGCTTCTGAAAATGTGTTGATTATGGGCGATTTTAATATGTATGGTGCAAGTGAGAGTGCCTATCGGCTGTTGACCCAAACCTATAGCAATCCCCAAATCTGTTTCATCGATCCGCTTTATAGCGTCGGCGGGGTGGGAGAGTGGAGCAGCAACGACCGGTATACCCGATTTCACACCCAGTCCACGCGGAGCTATTCCGATGAGTGCTTCTCTTCTGGCGGCCTCGACGACCGTTTCGACTTCATTTTGATGGCCGACGAGATTGCATTCAGTTACAACCACTTGCGATATGTTCCGAACTCTTATCATGCTGTGGGCAACGATGGCAACCACTTCAATCAAAGCGTCAACCAGTATGGCAACGCCGCTGTTCCCGCTGAGGTGGCTGAAGCCCTCTTCGATGCCTCTGATCATCTGCCGGTGACGATGAAGATCGCTGTTGATGTGAAATTGGGTGTCGCTGAAGATGATAAGCCCAACCTGCAAGCTACCCTCGCGCCCAATCCGACGAAGGGTGATGTACGAGTCTTTTTCCATCAACCTAAGGATGGAACAATGAGGTTTGAGGTGTATTCCCTTCAAGGTCAGGTGGTGGCGAAGGAAACTGGCTTTTTTGGCGAAGGCGAACAACAGTTTGAGTTGAACCTCAGCGACTTGGCCAAAGGGTTCTACCTTTTGCGGATGGAAAGTGGAAGTGGCTATTGTGAGACACTTAAACTAATGAAACAATGAAGACGCTTTGCGTCACTGCGAGGCACGAAGCAGTCCAAGGTTTGTTTGCTTCGTCGTCCTCTTCGCAATGACGAGCAGCGGCAGAAATATATATAAACACTGATTCTATGGAAGAAATAACAACCTTTTTGGAGAACGTTCTCCGCAACAACAACCGACCATGGTTTTTGGAACATAAGAAAGAATATCAAAAGGCGCAGGCCAACTTCAACGCCCTTGCCGAGCAGATTATCGCCGGTGTGCAGAAGTTTGACGACAACTGCAAAGGCCTGACGCTGAAGGACTGCACCTATCGCTTCTATCGCGACACACGTTTCTCGCCCGACAAGCGACCTTACAAGACCCATTTCGGTGTGTTCGTTTGTCCCGAAGGCAAGAAGTCGATGCTGGCGGGCTATTATTTCCATGTGGAGGCAAAGGAGTCGGAGTATCTTGGCCATAATATGCTTTGCACGGGAATGTATATGCCCGACACGGCTATGCTGAAGGCCATTCGCGACGAAATTCTCTTCAACAGCGAGCCTTTGGCCGAAAACATCGCCAAGGCCCATGGTTTCTACCTTGACACGAGTCGTGCCATGAAACGAGTGCCCAACGGCTATCCGAAAGACCATCCGCAGGCCGACTTGTTCAAGCAGCGCGACTGGCTACTTGTGCAAGAGATGAGCGACAAGCAACTCTTCGATCCGCATCTCGTCGACTGGGTGCTGACCGAGTTCGAGAAAACCAAGAATTTTTCCCAATGGTTGAATCGGGCGGTACGCATGGAGTAACTTTTTCGCCGAAATTTTGTACTTTTGCGCCCTCAAAAACAGTCAGGGTATGAATCAGATTGACAGGACTAAGGAATTAGAAACCAAGAGTATACGCCGTTTGCTATGGATGTATGCACTGCCTTCTATCGTCAGCCAAATCATTGCTTCGGTCTATAACATTGTCGACCGCATGTTTTTAGGGCAATGCGTGGGTGCGCTCGCCATTGCGGGTTTGGCCATCACCATGCCCATTATGAACATCATCCATGCTTTTGGCTCGTTGGTGGGCGTGGGTTCTTCTGCCCGAATGTCGATTGTGCTTGGCAAGAAGGACTACAAATGGGCCGAGGACATTTTGGGCAATAGTATGCTACTGACTTTCATCTTCGGTTTCCTCTTTGTCACAGGTGGTTACATTTTCATGGACAAGATTCTGACCATGTTCGGTGCCTCGGCGGATACCATCGCCTTCGCCCGCGAATACATGGACATTGTGCTGCCTGGCATGTTCATGACCACCGTCACCTTCAACTTGACAGGTTTGATTCGAGCTACAGGCTACCCCAAGAAATCAATGTGGATTATGGTGAGCGGTGCCATCCTCAACATCGCTCTTGATGCCTTGTTTATCTATGCCTTGGACTGGGGCATCGCTGGTGCGGCATGGGCCACTACCATCTCCATGAGTTGTACGGGCGTTGTTGCCATTTGGCATTTCCTGCAACGCAGTTCTTTCATCCGCTTCCGTCGTCATGCATGGAAGCCCAAACTCTATATCTTTCGTAATATCCTGCTCATCGGTATGAGTCCCTTCCTGATGAATGTGGCGGCTTCGGGTGTGGTGGCTTTGCTTAATCGTCAACTCATCCATTATGGCGGCGACCTTGCTGTGGGGGCATACGGCATCGTCAACACTTTCGGCAGCCTCAGCGTGATGCTCATCCTCGGCGTTTGTCAGGGGATGCAGCCTATTGCAGGATATAACTATGGCGCAGGCCATCCACACAGGCTGAAATCCGCCTACACTTTGACCATGAAAGTCAATGTGTTGATAGGTTTGGCGGGAGCGTTATTGGCTTTGACCATTCCCCAGATTCTACTCCGTGCTTTTACCAAGGAGGACGAACTCATCCAAATCGCCGTGCCTGCTATGCGCTTCATGTTGGTGATGTTCCCTTTGGTGGGCTTCACCATCACCAATTCCAACTTCTTCCAAAGCATCGACAAGCCTTGGATTGCCATCGTCACCAGCCTCTCGCGGCAGGTGCTTTTCCTCGCCCCTATGATTTACGTTGTCCCTACCATTTTCATCAATGCGGGCGGCAACGGACTCACGGGCGTTTGGGCTTCCATGACCATCTCTGACGTCTTGGGTGCTTTGTTGGCCTTCTTGCTTATGCTCACTCAACGCCATGTGTTTCGTCCCGCAGAATGATACCCGTCGAAAACGCCATAACGACACCAATCAACACCCATATCCTCGACTCCAGCATGGTGAGGACCAAGGATGAAATGCGCGAGTTTTTGGAAACAGTGAGGCGAAAATCGTCTCCTGAAATGGCTGTGTGCCAGCGTGATATAGAGTCGATGCTGCGCGAATGGCGGTCGCACAACTTTTTCTACCACATCCACGTGTTTCGCAGCCGCACAAAGGACGTCGACTTGGAACTGAAACAGACTTGGTATCGGGAACTGTTCTGCCGCGTGGTGAGTTTCTTTTATTTCTGGTGATTTTGGACCGCGAGAGGCTGGCTCCTTATTTCGCGATGACGATGCCCAACTGCTTGTTGAACTGCTTGCGGATGTCGTCGAGGTCTTTCTTCTGCTTGAGCAAAATCAGTTGGTCGTCGGGGTCGGAGGTGACTTTCAGCTCTTCCTCAATGGCCTTGCGGCGGCCTTCGATGATGAGGTCTTTGTAGCGGTAAATCGACGACAACACCGTGGCTCTCAGCACATCTTCCTCGCGTTTGACGAAAATGCCGTGTTTCTCCCATTGGTCGAGTTTGTAAGGAGAGGAGAGCAGGTCGGCGGCGAGTTGTGCAATGTCCGTGTCCTCGTTGGAGATGAAAACCTGGTCATCAGGGATACGACCTTCATCGATGGCTTTGTCGAAAAGGTCGAAAATCTTGCGGTTGACGGGGTTGAGGAAGAGGCAGCCGTCGTTTTTCAGGTCATCGATGATGAACTGTGCCACCGTGACTTGTTCCAAAATCCGTTGTCCTTCCTCGTCAATGCGCTCATCGACAATCGTATCTTGTCCGTACATCAGCAAAAGTTTCACCAATTCGCGTTCCTGGTAATAGCCCGCAGGCAGTTGTTCCTCAAGGGTTTCGTCTTGTTTGGGAGTTGTTGTCGTGGTTTCCGCCTCGGGAATCGCATCGCCTTCTATGCCTAATGTTTTCTTGAGTTTTGCCCTCAGGAGTTTGTTTAGCTCGTTGGTGAGTGTTTGTTCGGGCATGTCCAAAAGGCGGCTGCATTCCTTGACGTAGGTGATACGGAATATGCTGTCAGGAATCACCGATATGGTTTCCACGATGTCGCGGATGACCTGCCCCCGCTTGATGGGATCGTTTTCGGCATCTTTCAGCAGCAATTCTGTCTTGAAACGGACGAAGTCTTTGGCGTTGTCTTTCAGATATTTGGTGACATACTCTGTTGAAAACTCCTTGCCGAAAGTATCAGGGTCATGTTCGGGAGGCAACACTACTACGCGCACATTCATTCCCTCGGAGAGAATCATGTCGGTGCCACGCAAGGCCGCATGAATGCCCGCCGCATCGCCGTCATAGAGCATGGTGATGTTCTTGGTGTACCGTTTCACGAGGCGGATTTGCTCCATCGTGAGCGAGGTGCCGCTGCTGGCCACCACGTTCTCAATGCCGATTTGGTGCATTCGAAGCACATCGAAATAGCCTTCCACGAGGATGCATTCGTCGTTTTTTGCGATGGCGTTTTTGGCGAAATAGATGCCGTAGAGCGTTTGTTTCTTGTCGTAAATCTCCGACTCGGGTGAGTTTTGGTATTTCGGGCTTTTCTTGTCGTTGGTGAGGATGCGCCCGCCGAAGCCGATGACATGCCCCGTCAAATTATGGATGGGGAACATAACGCGGCCATGGTAGCGGTCGTAAAGCCCCTTTTGCCCCTTGATGGACAGACCGATTTGCTCCAAAAGTTCTTCGCTATAACCGTTTTTCTTGGCGTGTTCGGTGAAGGCATCCCATTTGGCTGGACTATAGCCAAGATGAAACTTCTGGATGATGGGGTCGAAGTAGCCTCGCTCGCGGAAATATTCAAGACCGATGGTTTTGCCTTCGTCGGTGTTCCACAGAGTATCAACGAAATACTTGTCTGCAAACTCGTTGATATTGAACATCTTTTCGCGGAGACTCTGCTGCATGATTTCCTCAGCGGTTTGTTCTTTCTCCTCGATTTTGATGTTATATTTCTTTGCCAAATAACGTAATGCTTCCCAATATGAGAGATGCTCGTGCTCCATGAGGAACTTGGCCGAGTCGCCGGCCTTGCCGCAGCCGAAACACTTGAAGATGTTTCGCGCGGGATTCACGCTGAACGACGGCGTCTTCTCATTGTGGAACGGACAATTGCCCCACATGTTCGACCCGCGCTTCTTCAGTGTAATAAACTCTCCCACAACCTCCTCGATATGAGCGGCTTGCAGGATTTGTTCTACTGTTTCCCTTGGAATGGCCATTTTGCTAATTTTCGGCAAAATTACGTCTTTTTGTCGGCGAATTTAGCGAATTAAACGAATTTTTTTCTTGTCTTCCGAAATGAAATTTTCAAAATTCGTATAATTCGCAGTTATTATTTTGTCGGCGAATTAAGTGGATTAAACGAATTATCCGTCTCAATAGTAATTCGCATAATTGGCTTAATTTGTCGTTGTAATAAACCCCTTTGCCGCTACAGTTACCATTTTTGGGTGCATGGAATCCTTTTATGCTCCAATGACTTTTTGCCGAAATTTATCAAGAGTCCTAAATCCATACCGCTGGCTTTTAGGTAGTTGTAAACTTGTGCGTAATGCTCGTCCGTAATATCAGAAACCGCTTTCAATTCAACGATGATTTCATCAAAACAAACGAAATCTGCACGAAAATCTCTTTCCAACAACTGGCCTTTATAATGGACATGAAACGTCTTTTCGCGTTCGTAAGGAATGTCGCGCAATTGGAATTCAAGTTCCAAAGCCTCTTGATAGATGGGTTCCGTAAAACCGCAGCCAAGCACTTTGTGAACTTCCATCGCTGCCCCGATAATCTTGTAGGATTCTTCTCTGAATAAGATACTGTCTTCCATTGTTTCTGCTTTTGTTGTTATGTGTCGGCGAATTTTTCGAATGAAACGAAATTTTCTTCTCAAAAGATTCCCTTAATTGGTTCAATTCGCCGTTGATTGTGTCTCTGTTGTCTACTGTTGCTCTATGTGTTTTCCGTTTGTATGGTCGGCGAATTAGTCGAATTAAACGAATTATTCTTGTCTCAAAAGAAATTCGCAAAATTCGTTTAATTCGCCGTTTGTTTATTTTCGCCGACGTTAATGCGCTTCGAGCCAGTTGCTTCCAGTATTCATCTCCACCACCACTGGCACCGACAGCGGCAAGGCGTTCACCATCTTATCGTTGACGATGGCTTTCAGCGTGTCAAGTTCGTCCAAGTGCGCGTCGAAGACCAATTCGTCATGCACTTGCAGCATCATTTTCGACTGCATTTTCATGCGTTGCATCTCTTCGTGGATGCCAATCATCGCGATTTTGATCATGTCAGCGGAGCTGCCTTGGATAGGCGCGTTGATGGCGTTGCGCTCGGCGAAACCGCGCACCACGCTGTTGGCCCCGTTGATGTCGCGCAAGTAGCGGCGACGACCCAAAATGGTCTCGGCATAGCCGCGTTCACGCGCCAAGGCGATGCTACGGTTCATGTATTCCTTGATGCCCGCATATTCCTCGAAATACTTCTTGATGATGTCGGCGGCTTCGCTGCGCGAGAGTTCCATCCTTTCGGCCAGGCCGAAAGCCGACATGCCATAAATGATGCCGAAATTGACCGCCTTTGCCCGACTGCGCTGCTCCTTAGTGACTTCATTCATAGGCACATGGAACACTTTGGCTGCAGTGGCTGCGTGGATGTCGTGGCCAAGATTGAAATCGGCGACCATGGCGGGGTCTTGGCTCAAATGGGCGATGATGCGCAACTCAATTTGGCTGTAATCCGCCGCCAAAAGCGTGTATTGTGGGCTACGCGGCACGAAGGCGCGACGGATTTCGCGGCCTTGCGCGGTGCGCACGGGTATGTTTTGCAGGTTCGGGTTGTTGGAACTCAGTCGCCCAGTGGCCGTAACTGCTTGATTATAGGAAGTATGTATTAGCCCGTCTTTCGGGTTGACCAACGCTGGAAGCGCGTCAAGGTAAGTCGATTTCAGTTTGGTGAACGAGCGATAGTCCAAAATCAAAGGGATGATATCGTGCTTGTGCAAGAGTTTCTGCAAAACCTCCTCGCCCGTGGCATATTGTCCGGTCTTGGTTTTTTTGGCCTTCTCGTCGATTTTCAGTTTCTCGAAAAGGATTTCGCCTAACTGTTTCGGCGAAGCTATATTAAAAGGTGTACCCGCCAAAGCATAGATTTCTTCCTCGATTTTTTGGATTTCGCCGCCAAATTCATCGCTGATTTGCTGCAAGTTTTGCGTGTCGATTTTCACGCCGTTGGCTTCCATGCGACTCAGCACGGGCACAAGCGGCATTTCGATCTCGTAAAACAGTTTTTCCACTCCGTTTTCCTTGAGCAGCGGCATTAGTTTCTCGTAAAGTTGCAAAGTGATGTCGGCATCCTCAGCGGCGTATTCCTTTGTCAATTCTATTGGCACCTCGCGCATGGTTTTCTGTTGTCGGCCCTTGCCAATCAGGTCCTCGATGGGGATGGTGACGTAGTTGAGATAGACTTCGGCCAAATAGTCCATGTTGTGGCGTTGTTCGGGTTCGAGGAGGTAGTGGGCGAGCATGGTGTCGAACATTTTGCCGCGCACGCTGATGCCGTATTGCGCCAGCATGGAGATGTCGTATTTCAGGTTTTGCCCGATTTTCAGGATGGTTTCGTCCTCAAACAAAGGCCTTAGCAATTCCAGTTTTTTCTGGCACACCTCGCGCTCGGTGGGCATAGGCAGATACCAAGCCTCGTGCGCCTTTATCGCAAACGAAACACCCACCAAATCAGCGGAATACACATCCACATTGGTCGTTTCTGTATCAAAAATGAATTGCTTTTGCTTGGATAATTGCTCCACTAATGCTTTGATGTCTTCATCGGTCTCCACTAGTTTGTAGTCGTGTTGCACCGTCTTTGCGGAGTTCTTGTCGCTGAAATCCAGCAGATTGCCATTGTTTTCGCTTTGGCTGAAAAGGTCGAATTGTTCAGCATTGGAGAACAGGTCGGGTTGATTTGAATCCCCCTTAATTCCCCTCTCAGAGGGGGACATGACCCCAGCAGGCGTCCCCCACTCAGAGGGGGGCAGGGGGGAGTCAAATCCAGACCTTTTCTTATAATCCTCCAAGAATCGTTTGGCAAAAGTCTTGAACTCCAATTCCTCAAACAAGGTCATCAGCGCGGGAAGGTCGGGTTCTTTGGCGCGAAGCTCTTCTTCGTCAAACTCGACGGGCACCTCCAAGTTGATGGTTGCCAGCATCTTCGACATCATTCCCTGCTCGGCAAAGTTGATGACGTTTTCTTTTTGCTTGCCTTTCAATTCGTCGGCGTGGGCAATGAGGTTTTCCACGCTGCCGTATTTCTGCACCAATTGCGCGGCGGTCTTCTCACCGATGCCCGGAATGCCAGGAATATTGTCGGCGGCATCGCCCCAAAGCCCCAGAATGTCAATCAGTTGCTTGGGATCGCTGATGCCGTAGCGCTCACAGACTTCCTTTGGCCCCCAAACCTGTGCCGGTTCGCCAAATTTGGCGGGCTTGTAGAGCAAGACTTTGTCCGTAACGAGTTGTCCAAAGTCCTTGTCTGGGGTCATCATATAAGTGATAAATCCTTGTTGTTCAGCCTTTTTCGACAGCGTCCCAATCACATCGTCGGCCTCGTAGCCTTCCACGCCGTAAATCGGGATGTTGAAGGCCTCGATGAGCCTTATTATATAAGGTATGGACTCGCGGAGGTCGTCGGGCATTTTCTCGCGGTTGGCTTTGTATTCGCTGTATTCGGCCTGCCGTTGCGCAGTGCCGGCCACGTCGAAGGCCACGCCGATGTGGGTGGGTTTCTCGTTCTTCAGGATTTCATAGAGCGAGTTCAAAAAGCCCATCACCGCCGAGGTGTTGAGGCCTTTCGAGGTCATCCGAGGGTTCTTGTTCATGGCGAAGAATGCCCTGTAAATCAAGGCGTAGGCATCCAAAAGGAATAGTTTTTTCTCTGTGGTTTCCATAGTGTTTCGTTTTATGGTGTAAAAATACGAAGTTTCGGAATACCACGGATGAGATTTTTTCTGATTTTGTAAACCAGAGACAACTACAAATGATAAGATATATGAAGCTTTTGGACGCCGTTTTTTATCAATTCTTCTTCAATTAATAGAATAAGTGGTTATTTTTATCAGCAAAAAAACGGAATAAGTGGTTATTTTGTCTAATGAAAAAACGGAATAAGTGGTTATTTTGTTTTTGAATTGAGGAATTAATTGTACTTTTGCCGCAGTTTTTCAACTTATTAGCTATGCTGCAACGAAAATTTACGTCCTATTTGGAAGAGTTCCTCCAAAAGAAACAAGATAAAATCCTTTTGGTCAATGGTGCCCGACAAATTGGCAAATCGTATTTGATTCGCTATGTGGGACAGAAACTGTTTGCGAATTTTGTCGAAATCAATCTCAAGGAAGACAAAGAGGGCGAGCGTATCTTCGCCGATGTCCGTTCAACCGACGACCTGTATATGCGCCTGAGCAATTACTATACAAAACCTTTGGGCAATAAGATAGATACTTTGGTGTTTTTGGACGAAATACAGAGTTATCCTCATCTGCTTACCATGCTGAAATTTCTCAACCAAGAAGGGCGTTACCGTTTCATTGCCAGTGGTTCGCAACTCGGTGTGGCTCTTTCCCAAACGCCTTCGGTGCCTATCGGCAGTGTGGAAATCCAACAGATGTTTCCTCTTGATTTTGAAGAGTTTTTATGGGCGACAGGCATCGGTGCTGAATGGATAGGCCGTGTTCGTGAGCAATTCAAGAACGAAGAGGCTTTGGAAGAGAATACCCACAATCTGTTGCTGAAACGTTTTCAGTATTATCTTCTTGTCGGTGGTTTGCCGGATGCAGTCAATCGGTATTTGGAGGATAGGAACATGGTGCGGGTGCGGGCCGTCCATAGAGATGTGCATGAACTATATCGTATTGATGCCTCGCAATATGACAACGAGCACAAACTGAAAATCCGACGCATTTACGACTTGATTCCCAGTAATTTGGAAAACAAAAAAAAGCGCATTGTCTATAAGCAGATTGAAAACAAGACGGGGAAGCATTTTGCCGATTATGCAGATGAATTTGAGTATCTCACCAATTCGGGAGTGGCGTTGGATGTTTTGGCTATCAGCAACCCCAAGTTTCCTTTGCGAGAGTCGGAACAAAAACACCTTTTGAAGTTGTATCTCAACGATGTGGGGCTGCTGACAAACCTTTTGTACGGACTGAATGTCAATGCCGTTTTGCAAGACATCCGAAGCATCAATCTTGGAACGGTCTATGAATCGGTAGTGGCGCAAGAGCTTCATGCACATGGATTTCCATTGCATTATTACGACAACAAGCAAAAAGGTGAGGTGGATTTCCTAATCGATGACTTTGAACGGCTGAGGGTTTTACCTTTGGAAATCAAGTCGGGCAAGGACTACACTGAACATAGTGCATTAACAAAATTCGTCAATACGGCAGAGTATGGCATCGACCGTGCCATTGTTTTTTCTAACGAGTGTCAAATTAGCAGGAAAGACGGCATTGTATATATGCCTGTTTATTATTGCATGTTCCTTGAGCATGACCATGTGGACGATACCCAACTTATACTGCCTGTATTGGAGCTGGTGTGAACATTATTCAATTAATTCGCGTCATCATCAAGAATAATTCCTATTTTTGCCCGAAATAACAAAATGTCAAAGATATGAACAGAAAATTCTTACTCTTACTCTTTTTGGCCTTGATGGTCTCGCCCCTTTCCGTGCTCGCACAAAGCCTGACGGTGAGCGGCAAAGTCATTTCAGGCGACGACGGCATGGGCCTACCAGGTGTTGCCGTCAGGGTGAAAGGCACATCAACAGGAACTGTCACCGACTTCGATGGCAATTACTCGTTGACTGCCGACAGCAATGATGTGTTGGCCTTTAGCTTTGTGGGCTATAAGACCAAGGAGGTTGCCATCAAAGGCAAAACGAAAATCAATGTCACGCTTGAGTCTGACAACCAGATGCTTGACGATGTGGTGGTTACGGCTCTTGGCATCAAACGACAGAAACGCGAGTTGGGCTATGCCACCGAGGAAATCGACGGCAACGTGATTGCCAAATCAGGCTCGGGCAACGTCATCAATGCCTTGAGCGGTCGCTCGGCGGGTGTGCAAATCATCAACCCCAACGGCGTGGACGGTGGCGCGGCGCGTATCACCATCCGTGGCAACAACAGCATCTTCGGCGACAACCAGCCGCTTATCGTGGTGGACGGTGTGCCGATGACCAACGAAGGCGGCGTCACCGAATGGAGCGGCGGACGCGACTGGGGTACGGCCCTCAATAATATCAACCAGGAGGACATTGAGAGCCTCGACATCCTGAAAGGCCCCACGGCAGCGGCTCTTTACGGCTCGCGTGGCGGCAACGGCGTGGTGCTCATCACCACCAAGAAAGGCTCGAAACAACGCGGCCTCGGCATCAGCTATTCGGCTGGCTTCAAAATTACTACACCTTATCTCTACCGCACGGTGCAGAACAAATACGGCGGTTGCGGCCCCATCACTTTCCAAACGCCTACTTTGACACCCATCGAAGGAATGACCGACGAAAACGGCAACCAAGTGTATGAATTTCCGTATACTTATAGCGTCGACAACGGTCCGGCGGGCGAACCCACCAACACCACCTTCGGTTACTATGGCGGCGCCCAGAGCTGGGGTCCACCGATGAACGGCGAGAGTGTGCTGTGGTGGGACGGCCAGATACGCAAATTCGACCCGCAACCCAACAACTTGAAGATGCTCTTCAAGAACGGACACACCATGAACCACAATGTGGCCTTCCAGAATGCCGGCGATTTCGGCAGCGTCCGCGTCTCTTTCACCGACTCGCGCACCGACGCCATCATCGACAACTGCGACCTGCGGCAGACTACCGTCAATGTGGGTACATTAATTAATGTGTCGGAGAAAATCAAAGCAGATGTGGCCTTCACCTATTTGGACTACCACCGCCTCAACTCGCCTGAAATCGGTGAGTCGAACAGCAACTTCAACAAGGGCTTGCTCTACAGCTGGCCTCGTAGCTGGAAAGGCATTGAGGCCACGACTTACGAGAACGAGGACGGCACGATGAACCAATTTGACGGCTATCCTTATCCTTATATTTATAGCAGCACTTTCTGGACATTCTATAATAATAACACGACCCTCGACCGCGACAAGATGTACGGATCGATACGCCTATTTTACGACGTCACACCGTGGTTGACTGCCTCGGCCAAGGTAGCTTTAGACTGGACTGGAGACAATTATATCACCACGCACAAGCCCACCACCATTGACGGTATGGCAGGCGGCTACTACTCGAAGAGCAAGTCAAGCTCGATGACCCGCGATATGGACTTCCTCATCACGGCGCATAAGGAAAAGATTTTCGACACGAAGCTTAATGTGCGTTTTTCGGTAGGCGGCGAGCAATACTACGGCTACCGCGACGGACTGAACGGCACGTCGGGCACTTGGGCTTATGCCAACTTATACACTATCTACAACTATTCAGCCGCTACCGAGCGCGTTTTCGGTGAGTCGAAGTGGGAAAAGCAAGTCAATTCGTTGTACTCCTTCCTCAACCTCAGTTATAGCGATTGGCTGTTCCTCGATGTGACAGGCCGCAACGACTGGTCGTCGACTTTGCCCATCAACAACAACAGCTACTTCTATCCATCGGCCACTTTGAGTTTTGTCCCCACTTCAGCCTTCAAGAACTGGAACTGGGGTCCGGTCAGCTTCCTGAAATTTAGAGGTTCATGGGCTCAGACCGCAAGCGACACCGAGCCGTATCAGTTGACCTACACCTACAACACGGGTTCGTTCGGACATCAGCTTTCGGCAGTCTTGCCTTCCACCGTGCCTCCCTTGGAGCTGAAACCCCAACGGCAACGCTCCTTTGAATTGGGCTTCGATATCGGATTAGGGGCAAGGTTCAATATGGACTTCACCTATTACGACATCTACAGCTGGGACCAGATTCTTTCGTCGCCACTTGCACCTTCGTCGGGTGCCAGCAACGTGACCATCAATACGGGCGTGGTGACCAACAAGGGCATCGAGGCCATTTTGACCTACGACGTTGCACAAGGCAAGGACTACGGCGTACAGGTTGGCCTGAACTTGGCCCGCAACAAGAACCGCATCGTCGACTTGGCGGGTGCCAATATGTACATGCTCTCGGAGATTTGGGGTTCGAATGGCCCGGCCATCGCTGTGGAAGAAGGGGAGGAGTACGGCACCATCTACGGATGGGATTATGTATATGAATACACCATGCCCGACGGTACCACCGTGGGACCCTTCTACGACGCCAACGGCAAACCGATGCCACTGCTCAACGAGACGGGTACCACCTATCTGAAGACCGACAACCGTGTGCCGGTGGGCAATTGCGCCCCCTTGGTGACAGGCGGTATCAACCTGAGGGCTTCCTACAAGAACTGGTCGCTTTATGCCTTGGTTGACGCGAAGTTGGGCGGACAGATTTATTGCGCCTCCTACGTGGTGGCCATGCAGACGGGTCAGAGCCTTGAGACTTTGTACGAGCGCGAAGGCAATGGCCTGCCGTATTACGAAAACGGCGAGTTCTTCGGCAATTATGGCATCATCCTGCCAGGTTACTGCATCAACACCGAAACGGGCGAGGCGCACCAAAACGAGAATGTGGTGCATTACCTTTATAAATATATGCCCAACTTTGGCGGCTGGGGTCCTTACCTCACTACGCCTGGCATTGTCAACAACTCATGGATCAAGATGCGCGAGATTTCGCTCACTTACGACTTCCCGCGCAAGTGGATGGACAAGCAGAACCTCTTCAAGCAGGCCTCCATCTCCCTCGTGGGTCGCGACCTGTTCTATATCTACAAGACCCTGCCCGACAACATCAACCCCGAAGGCACTCAAGGCTCAGGCAATGCCCAAGGTCTGGAGTATGCCTCCTATCCCGGTTCACGGTCGTTTATGTTAAACCTTAAAGTCAGTCTATAGTTAATCACAAAATACACAAAACAATGCAAGACTTCAAAGAAATAGATGTAGCGGCTCCACAACCGTGTCGCCGCAGGAAAGCAGCCGGTTGGCATACTTTCCTTAACTCAGACATGGTTTAGTCGGGTTTTGAAGGTTTTGTGACAAAAAAGAATATCACTATGAAAAAGAGTTTATTAATAATATGTGCAGCCACGTTGGTTTTCACCTCCTGCACCAAGAATTTCGAACAGATGAACCAAGACCCGTTCTCGCCGACGGGAACCACGGTTGAGGCCTTGTTTAACGGCGTGGTGAGTTCATTGCAGCAGAGCATGAACGAGCAGTTCTATCTGCAAAACGAGATTTGGTATCCCGAAACTGAACTCGGTGCCTTGACTTCTGAGGCTTGGGGAAACTCGCAAATCGGAACCTCAAATGTTTGGTCGGACTATTACCTCATGTTGACCAACATCCGTGAGTTGGAAAAACGTTTAGATGCCTACGGCGAAGAGCAGGCTGACCCTGCCATTTGCGACAAGGTGCGCGCCCAACTCAACATACTAAAGGCCTATCAGACTTTCAAAGTCACGGACATCTTCGGCGACATGCCTTATTCGCAGGCGGGCCGTATCTGGGAGAACCCCTCTTCGCAGGCCACCATGAAACCCGAATGGGACACCCAAGAAAGCATATACAAATCGCTGTTGGAGGAGTTGGTGTGGTCGCGTGACGTTCTTCGAGCCGACTCCGTAACCACCGCAAGCGGCAACGAGTATTACAAGCTGCCTTACGATGTGTTGCTCAACAACGACTACACCCTCTGGGCTGAGTTTGCCAACTCGCTCATCTTGCGCCATGCCTTGCGAATGTACGATAAGGATTCAGAATACGCCACGCCCGTTTTGGTGGAGGCTTACAACTTCATCTACACCAAGATGAGCTCTTCGGGCGGTGGTGCTACAGGTGGTGGCATCTGTTTGTGGCCCAGTGTGTTGGGTACCAATTGGGACATCAACTGGTCGTTCCGCGAGCACAAGCACCTCCGTATGGGCGAAACCGTGTGGAGCTGTCTCTCTTCGACCGACGACATGGACGGAAGCGGCATCTTTGACTACCGTACCTACCTCTTCTTCGACACCAGTCACAAGACCGACAGCTTCCCCGATGGTGCATGGAAGCCCTATCCCCAGATTCGCACCGATGAGACTCCCACTGAAGGCGGATCGCCTTACGCACAGAGTCGCGACGGCAGCTACACCTTCAAAGGCCCTTCGTGCCTGTTCTCGCCGTTCAATTACTATCTGACAAGGGATGAGAAATATATGCCCCAGATTCTTGTGACCTACGCCGACGTGCTCTTCATGAAGGCCGAGATTGAGGTCAGAAACATCGGCGGCATCACTCCACCCCTCAATGCCGACGAGTCCATCCGCGCTGGAGTGTATCAGTCCTTCCTCTTCTGGACCCACATTCCGCAGTACACCAGCCGCTGGCAGTATTTCTATCCCCAGTACACTAATTATATCGGCAATTTGGATATTTGGTCGTATTGCAACAACATGGCAGCCAATGTGATGAACTATGCCGTATGGATGAATCCTGAATATGACGGCAGTCAGGAGTTTTATTTGAAGATGGTCTATCAGCAACGTTGGCTCAACCTCTTCCGCCAGCCTTGGGAGGCCTGGGCATTGGCGCGCCGCACCAAGGCGACACCTACCACCACCGACCACGCCAAACTGACTTCCTACCGCATGGAATATCCGCAGAAGGAAATCGAATACAATTATGAGAACTATACCAACCAACTTGCGCGTATGTCGCACGGCGACACGAGGCAGACCAAGGTGTGGTGGATGGATTTTTAATAGTTTAGAGTTAAGAGTTTAAAGTTTAGAGTTAAATAGTTAAGTAGATGAGCAAATTTAGTTTACATATTTGACACGAGACTACGGGACTGCGAGACTACGAGGAATTTGCTTGTCCCGAGGTCTCGAAGTCACGTGTCCCGAAGTCAAAAGATATTGCAGCTTAATTTTGAACAGTTACTTATTAAATCTTAATATTATGAAAAAGACATTATTCTTCCTTATGATGATGCTAATGAGCATCGGGCTGATGGCCCAAGTTGAAAAGACTTTCGACTTCAACGACTATGGATCTGGTGAACCGCTGAATCGCCTTAATGGCCAGGATGGGTGGTATGTAAAGGCACACAGTGCCGGTAACGGTGGCAACAACATGGGTCCCATGTACACCGATTACTTAGGGCATTTCTGGGGTAACACGCCAATGACGCCAACGGCTGACGAAACCATAGGTGTGTTCTCACATGCCTCGGGTACAGGCTTTGGCGACATCGCCACTCACGACATTACTCAGTATGGCTTCGATTTCTCGGACGGTGGCATCATCGAGGTCGAATGTGATGTGTTGCGCCAATGGTGGGGCACCCTCTTCGGCATCGGATATGACGGCAATGGCGACGGTTCTGTCCTTCCCCCAATTCGCAAAGCTCCTAACCACAACGCGAACTACGAGCCTATCTGGCCCGACGACCAAAGCACTTCGCCTGACGGCGGTATTTACATGCTGACCACAGGTAATACCGAAGACACTGACTTCTTTTGCGGTGTAGTGTTGCCTAACAACACCAAGACTTGTGATTTGAATCCCCCCGTTCCTGATAATACTTGGATTCGTTGGAAGGTCTCCATCGACCTTGACGCCAATGGCGGCGCTGGTGCCGTTACCCTTTATGTGAAGTACGACATTCTTGGTGGCGAATGGGAAGCTGTGCCGGAATGTCAAGGCATCAATATCGGTTTGACCCCAGGCAGCGGCGATAAGTTTGACCCCGCAACATGGCACTACATCTTTATGCTCAACAGCGGCTGGTGCGGCTTCGACAACCTTACCCTGCGCCATATCCCTGGCGGTTTGACGGCCCAGTTCATCGACTTTGCCGAAATCCCCGACCAGTTGGTCTACAATGAGCCTATCAACCTGCAAGCTACCGCAACTTCAGGACTTCCTGTGACCTTTGAGGTCGTTCAAGGCCCTGCCACCGTTGAGGGCAACATATTGACCCTCACCGGCGAGGAAGGTACTGTGAGAGTTAGTGCCATACAGGCTGGCGACGGCACTCAATGGCAGGCCGCTCCCACGGTGACGCGCACCTTCTATGTAGTTGACCCTGAGAATTATGCTCCCGAAATCACTATCCGCCGTCCTTACGAAGGCACTAAGGTCTTTATGCCCAACTTCGAGAACCCTGTGATGGTGGTGCTGAGCGCGTATATCGACCACGGTACCGTGCTCAAGTTTGAACAAGTGAAATGCTCCGTCGACGGACAAGAACTGTACTTGAAGACCGACTATCCCGACAACCCCGACAACGGCTATTGGTACACCACATGGACTCCTTCGGGCGTTGGCACCTACAACATGACGGTTTCGATCACCCAAACCGGCGGCAAGGTCACGACGGCTTCCAACACCTTTGAAGTGACCACCGACTATGACGACATGGTAGTTTCAGCCCTCAATGGCGAAGTGGTAGCCACCACTCAGGACTTCACGGCCTACGGCGAATTCCCCTTCCCGACCCATGTCAACGCCTTCAATGGCATCAACTTGCATTATCTCCACAATTGCGTGAACGGCGATTGCAACACCTACGACCACATTAGTTACGTCCGTGTGAAGAACTACCGTGGCGAATGGGTGGAACTTTGCCGCTATATCACCCCGTTTGGCGTGGAATGTATCGACGACCTCGATGTGACCGACTTCACCTCAGTGTTGCAGGGACTTGTTGAATTTGAATACTATAGCGAGCAATATGCAACGGGTCAGGGCTACAATCCCACCGCCATTTTCGAGTACACCAAAGGCACACCAGAGTATCCTTATGTCGACTTGAGGGAACTTTGGTATGGCAACTATTCCTTCGGAGATTACGAAAACCTTTGCCCCGTACCGACGCGCAATGTTGAGTTTGACCCCTGTGTTGAGAAGGCCAAACTGCAAATCACGACTTCTGGCCACAACTGGAGCGATACCCAAAACGGTGCCTACAACACGGGCAATGCCGCCGAGTTCTACGAAGCCACGCACAACGTCAAGATTAACGGTGCCACGACCTACACGCAGCACTTGTGGGAGGCCTGTACTCCTAATCCGGCTGGTTGCCAACCCCAAAACGGCACTTGGACCTATTCCCGTGCGGGATGGTGCCCTGGCAGCATGGCCATGGTGTGGAATTACAGCCTCGACGATTACCTCGCCGATGGTCACGCCGACCTGCTTTATGAGTTCGACCCGACTTACGTTGACCAATGCCACCCCAACTATCCCGACTGTGTGAGTGGTCAGAACAGTTGCCCGAACTGCGACAATTCAAGCAACCCAATTCTGAGGGTTTCAGGTAAGTTAGTGACCTACAGCCACAACACCGACATCCTGACGGAAGTCCCGGAGATGCCCGATGTGGATGCGGAACCTTTCCAAGTGAGCATCACCCCCAACCCCGTGAAAGGCCAAATGACCATCACGACAGATTACGACAAAGGTAAAGCCAGCGTTGTCATCATCAACTCGCAAGGTGTCAAGGTGAAAGGCTTCAGCGTTGATGGCAAGCGTACCATCGATGTAAGCGACCTTTCGTCAGGTCTCTACTTTGTCCATGTCATCGGAGGCCAGGTGGTGACGAAGAAGGTGATTATACAGTAAGAACGCGCATGAGGCAGTTGCGGCAGTCAAACTCAAGGCGGAACAGACGGTCGCCGTTGCGCAGATAGAGTGGTTCGGCCCGCAGCCCTGTCTCTTTGCTGCACATCCCGTTAGCATACCGGATGCAGTGGTGCGAAGTCATCAGTGCATCCGGTATTTCGTCGGGGTCGGTCTTCTTTATGGCATCGTCGGGCAACACGCTTTCCTTGCGTTGGGGCCTGTTGTTTTTGTGTGACTCGATCAGTTCCGTTTCCAATTTGGTCACCAAATCGCGTTTCAATTCGCCCAAGATGGATGCCGGGATGAGGCGCGGCTCCTGAAAGTCCAGCTTCAAACTTACGGGGTTGAACGCAGTGTCGCCCCATTGCAAGGCCTTCTTTTTGATGTTTTCGGTGGCCTTTTCGGGGTTGGTTGCCGCTATTTTGTCGCATTGGATGGTGGTGGAGACACACGTCCGTGTGTCTTTACAACTCAACTCGTAGCCGTTTTCTGTTTCGGCCAACACCAAATCAATGTCCATCTTTCGGTTTCCCGTCGAGGCATCCACTTGGCGTTGCCATTCGATGTCGTAGTTGCGGTAGAGTTTCGTGCCGCGTTGCGCGCCGTGAGGACGGTTGCACGAAACCGTGTTGCCATTCACCACATCGGCGCGAAGCCCTTGAAGTTCGTTGTTCTCGTTCAGGAAACACAGCCCGTCGCCGTTGTGCAGGGTCTTGTCGGTGTCGATTTCCATACGGAGGCTGTTGCACCAGCTGACCGTGCCGATGTATTCTCCCATTGATTTCGGAGTAAAGGGCGAATCGATGCCTTTTTGTCGTCCGTTGATGAAAAAATCGGTGAAGCCTCGGTTGAACGATTTCTCAGGATTGACCTCAAACGTAGAGACGTACGGCCGTACGTCTCTACGTGAGGATTGTATATATTCCTCCCTGCGTTCAATAATATCGTCCAACTTTTGGCGGTAATAGGCCGTCACATTCTTCACATAGTCAGCGTCTTTCAGGCGGCCTTCAATCTTGAAGCTCGTGATGCCCGCGTCGATGAGCTCTTCAAGGTGGGCACTGTTGTTCAAGTCTTTCAACGAAAGCAAATGACGATTTTTGACCAACACCTTCCCTTTGACGTCCAAAAGGTCGTAGGGCAGGCGGCAGGGCTGGGCGCAGGCCCCTCGGTTGGCGCTGCGGTTGCCCACATATTGGCTCAGGTAGCATCGTCCACTATGGCTGACGCAAAGCGAGCCGTGAATGAAAAACTCCAAAGGCACCGTCGTCTTCTCCCGAATCTCCCTGATTTGCTTGAGACTCAACTCGCGACCCAAGACCACTTGGCTAAATCCAAGGTTTTCAAGCTGTTGTACCTTTTCGACGGTCAGGTTGTCGCATTGGGTGCTGGCGTGGAGTGGGATAGGGGGCAAGTCCAATTGGAGCAATACCATGTCCTGAACGATGAGCGCATCGACGCCGGCATTCCAGCAGTCGTAGGCCATCTTGCGGGCGCGTTCCAATTCGTTGTCATACAGCAAAGTGTTCAGCGTGACGTACACTTTGGCGTCATACAAGGCCGCATGACGGCATAGTTTTTCAATGTCCTCAATTGAGTTGGAGGCCTTTTCGCGGGCGCCGAAGTCGGGGCCACCGATATAGACGGCATCGGCACCATGATTGATGGCAGCAATGCCCACCGCACAGTCTTTGGCGGGTGACAGAAGTTCGAGTTTCGTGGTTTTCATGCCGCAAAATTAAGAAATAAGGTCATGCAGCGCGGTTTTTTCCTATTTTTGCAAGTTTTACCAACTAAGTAGATGTGCATGGATAATTTACATAATAGACTGCGTGACTTCGAGTCAAACAAATCCCCGAAGTCCCGTGGCCCGAAGTCCCAAAGTCAAAAGATATTGCAGTTTACTTCTGAACACTGACTAATGAAAAGCAGAACGAAAGCCATATTGATTGTTTTGACCATCCTGATGTTGTGCGCTTTTGCGATACAGCAGGGGACGGGGCTTTTCAAATTCAAGGAGTTGAACGGCGTGACGGAGACGCAAACAAAACCTGAATTGACCTCAGAGAGTTTCCTCCAAGGGACTTTCCAGCGTGACGTTGAGGCTTATCTCAAGCAAAATTGCGGTTTCCGCGAGCCTTTGACCCGACTTTACAACCAGATTCTCTGGACTTTCTTCCGTTATGCCAAAGTGGTTGAGGACAAGCGCGTTATCATCACCGACGACAATTGGATGTTTGAACCTTGGACGGTGGAGGAATACTACCAAAGCCGATCCTACAACTATGCCGTAGATTCGTTGGAAATGGCCCAAAAGCTTGAGGCTGAAGCACAAAGGATACTTGAATTGCAACAAGCCCTTGAGCCTTACAATACCCATCTCTTTGTGGCTTTGTTGCCTGGCAAGGAGCAGATTTGTGGCGAGCATATCCCGAAAGGCTTTCATTATAGTAGGGAGAAAAAAATCACGGCATACGAGTTTTATGCCAAACGTTTTAAGGAGCTGGGAATCAATCATGTGAATTTCGCCGAATGGTTCATGCAGATGAAAGACACAGTGAGTTGGCCTCTGTTTCCGCAAACGGGAACCCACTGGAGCAACCTTGCCGCCCAACATGCCACCGACACTTTGGTGCGCTATATGGAAAACCTTGCAGGCATCAATATGATGAACATTCTGTTAGATAAAGACTTTCAGCGAACCTTGAAGCCCGACGCCGACCTTGAGAGCCTGCTCAACCTCATCTGGCCCGTGAAAAAACAGCCCAACCGCTTGTCATTCGCCTATCCCGACTACGACAGCACCGCAGTGCGACCCACCCTCATAACCATCGGCGACTCGTTTTATTGGAACATTCTCAACTTCATCCCCGTGTGGGACTTGTTCGAGAAAGTTCCCTATTGGTATTACTTCAGCACTGCTTTTTTCGATGACGACGACCTTAAAGTGACCCATAAAGTCGGCGAATTGGACGTGCTTCAAGAGGTCATTGATGCCGATTTTGTGATGCTTTCCTACTCCACAGGGACACTCTACGAGATGAGCAACGGCTTCAGTGAGACCCTGTTGCGGAAAATAAGACAAAAACAAGAACTATCAACTATAAACTATTAACCATAGTCAACTATCAACTCTTAACTTTAAACTCTAAACTGACAAATATGGTCTTCAGCAGCAACGTATTTCTTCTCTACTTCATGCCAGCCTTCTTCCTGATGTATTTCCTCATGCCGAAGAAGACGCGCAACTATGTGCTTTTGCTGGCCTCGCTGATTTTTTATGCTTGGGGTGCTCCCGAGTTTATCATCCAACTTGTGGTCTCCACCATACTCAATTTCCTCTTGGTGAAATGGATGTGTGTCACCACGAATCCCCGAAGGCGAAAATGGCTCTGTGGCATTTCCATCGCCATACCCTTGGGATTGTTGCTGGTCTACAAATACGGCAACTTCACCATGCAAAACCTGAACGCCCTGATAGGCCTCACAGGACATGCCCCTTTAACGTGGAAACGCATTATGCTGCCCATTGGCATCTCGTTCTTCTCGTTCCAAAGCGTCACCTACACTTTGGACACCTACCGAGGCGTCAACCAGCCGTTGCGCAAGCTGAGCGATTACATGCTGTATATCACCATGTTCCCGCAGCTGATTGCTGGTCCCATCGTGCGCTATTGCGACGTGGCCGAACAAATCCGCCATCGTGAGTCGACTTGGGCCGACCGCTTGCAGGGGTTCTATCGCTTCGTCATAGGTTTGTGCAAGAAGGTCCTTATTGCCGATGTCATCGGTTTGCGTGTCGACCAGATTCTTGGTGCCGCCGACCTCAGCGCTGGTGCGCTTTCTGAAATCGCCACCCGTATTGCCACCTTGGACACGGGTACGGCTTGGCTCGTCGCCTTGGCCTACACCTTCCAAATCTATTTCGACTTCGCTGGTTACAGTGACATGGCCATCGGTTTGGGTCGCATCATGGGTTTCAAGTTCCCCGAAAACTTCGACAATCCTTACACTTCACGCAGCATCACCGAGTTTTGGAGACGGTGGCATAAAACCCTCGGCGCTTTCATCATGAACTACCTTTACATCCCGCTTGGCGGCAACCGCAAAGGCAAAAGCCGTATGTACCTCAACCTGTGGATTTGCTTCCTTCTTTCTGGATTGTGGCACGGTGCCAGCTGGAATTTCGTTGTTTGGGGCGCGTTGCACGGTTTCTTCATCTGTGCCGACAAACTCTTCCTCGGCAAGGTGATGAAACGGATAGGAACTCTCCCGTCTGTCATCCTTACCTTCATTACGGTGTGCATCATCTGGGTCTTCTTCCGCATCGAGAATATCGGCTTGGCCTGGACTTTCGTCACGCGTATGTTCGCCTTCGACTTCAGCGGATTCGCTTTTGAAGGCAACGCCCATGTCTATACCATTATGGTGATTGCAGCCATCTTCTCTTTCATCACATTGACGAAATTCGGGCAACGCTGGCAAGAAAAAGCCTATTACACCGACTTCACTGACCGTCAGCATATCTGGGTGTGGATTGTGGCTGCCATCATGTTCATCTTCTGCGTGGCTGCACTCAATGCTACGAGCTTTAGTCCGTTTATTTACTTTAGGTTCTGATTGTGAATGCGGAATGATGAATGCGGAATGATGAATGCAGAATGATGAATGCGGAATGATGAATGCGGAATGATGAATGCGGAATGATGAATGTTGAATGTTGAATGAATCGTAAAAACACATACGACATTGTCCTGTTCGCCATTTTGATGGTGTTGCTCTTCTTGCCTATGCTGCAAGCTCACGTCTTGCACATCCCTTTGAAGCCTTTGAACGGAATGACCATCGAAACGGAAAAGCCCAAGTTCGGCATGGAATCCTATCGTTCAGGCGATTATGCCAAGCAAGAAGAAGCCTACGTGGGCGAGCATTTCGGCTTTCGCGAGCCTGTCATCCGACTCTACAACCAATATCTGTGGACTTGTTACAAAAAGACTTACGCCCAAAATGTGGTGGCGGGTCGGCAAGGGTGGCTCTACACCCCTGAAAGTGTCAGCGACTACTATGGAACAGAGATGCTCCGCTGGCAATCCTCGCCACAAGCCGCCCAACGCAACTTCGACCGCGAAATCAGATACATGAAACGCGTACACGACATCCTCGAAGAAAACGACGTTAAGCTGATGGCTTTCATCGCGCCCGAAAAGAGCTTCCTTTACCCCGAATATCTCCCTGAACGCGAGCATGATACGACCACCTTCAATGCCTGCGCCTATTTCATGGACAGGTTTGCGAAAACCGGTTTCCCTTGCATTGACATGACGCATTGGTTCCAGCAGATGAAAGACACCGTTGACTATCCGTTGATACCGCAAACGGGAGGCCACTGGGTCTTCCCTGCCGTGTATGCCGCCGATTCGCTGTTTCGTTTCATGGGCGACTTGAAAGGTGCCGAGCTCCCGAAACTCAAGATGGGGGAGTTGCACGAAAGCGACAACCACGGTGCCGACAATGACTTGGAGCAACTGCTCAACCTCTCGCTGCCTATCCGAAAGCGCCAAGGCTACAGCCCCACGGCTGAGGTCACGGTGGAGCGTGAGCCAAACAGCGTCAAACCCAAGGTGTTGTTTATTGGAAATTCCTTCATGTGGGGCATAGCAAACCATGTCCCTTTGTCGGAGGTGTTCAGCGAAGTGGAGTTTTGGTACTATTTCTCAACGGCTTACACCGGCGACCCTTTGCAGCCTATCGGTCACGTCGTCAACTATAACTTGTTGGAAAAACTATTGGATTTCGACTACATCGTGTGGTTCACCACGGGCAACCAATTGAACAAAGGCACCAATGGTTTCGCCAATTCTGCCATCCTTACACTGGGCGTTGATGACAGCATTAGGCAAGCCTACATTGACCGCATTGCTGACACACTTTCCTTGTTTACGACTGACACCATCCGCCGACAAAAGGCCATCAGCATTCTCAACAATCATCCCGAACTTATTCCCGAACTCAATAGTGAAAACTTAACCACCCAAAACCGCAACATCCCCTACGCCAAGGTCATCAAGGACATCCGCAAGGACAGCCTTTGGATGGCCGCTTTGGAGGCGCAGGCGTTTTTGCGTGGCGCCAACATGAAACAGATGCTCCATGCCGAGGTGGACCGTATTAAGGCAGGCAAGCCGCTCTATAAGGACCAAACTGCCGAAATTCAGTTTGCGCGGCAATGCCAAGAGGAAATCAGTGGGCGCATCGAAAGGATTCCGAGCAATGCGGAACTCATGGAACACATTCGCAAAGATGCTGAAAAACGCCACAAACCGATGGAGAAAGCCATTGAAGACGCCGCAATCTGGTTGGTCAGGGAAAAATACGACCTTGACCGTTACCTTCTTATTGACGACCCCGATGCCGAAATTCCAATACCTCAATTGAAATAATTACTACTTTTGCAAACTAAAACAAACGATAGATCATGGTCTTCAGCAGTAACGTATTCCTCCTCTACTTCATGCCGGTTTTCTTCTTGGTGTATTTCATCCTGCCGAGGAAAATCCGCAACTACTTCCTGCTGTTGGCCTCACTCGTCTTTTACGCCTACGGCGCGCCTGAATTCATCATTCATCTCATCGTGTCGGTCATCGCCAACTTCTACTTGGTGCGATGGATGAACAAAACAGAGAAACCTGGACTGAAGAAACTGCTCTGCGGCATCAGCGTAGCCATCAGCATCGGGCTGCTGTTCTACTTCAAGTACGGCAATTTCACGATGCACAACATCAATGCCATACGAAGTTGGATTACAGGAGTGGAACTCTCAACTCTCAACTCTCAACTTTCAACTATTTTATTGCCCATCGGCATCTCGTTCTTCTCGTTCCAAAGCGTTACCTACACCTTGGACACCTACCGTGGCGTCAATGCACCGATGAAACGGCTGAGCGACTACATGCTCTACATCGTCATGTTCCCGCAGCTCATCGCAGGCCCCATCGTGCGCTACTGCGACATTGCTGACCAAATCCGCAACCGCGAGTCTTTATACACCGACCGCTTGCATGGCTTCTACCGTTTCGTCATTGGTTTGGCAAAAAAGGTCTTGATTGCTGATGTGATTGGTTTCCAAGTCGACCAAGTGCTGGGACCGTCGAACTACGATGTTTTGACCTCGGCACAACTCGCCGACATCGCCAACAAGATAGCCAGCATTGACTCGACTACTGCCTGGATTGCCATCTTCGCCTTCACTTTCCAAATCTATTTCGACTTTGCCGGTTATTCCGACATGGCCATCGGTTTGGGCCGCATGATGGGCTTCAAGTTCCCTGAGAACTTCGACAACCCATACGTTTCCACCACGATTTCGGAGTTTTGGCGTCGCTGGCACCAGACTTTCAGCGTGTTCATCAAAAACTACCTCTACTTCCCCTTAGGTGGCAGCCGCGTGAAAACCGAAGCACGCAAATACTTCAACCTGTGGTTCTGCTTCCTCGTCAGCGGTCTGTGGCATGGCGCGGCGTGGAATTTCGTGGTCTACGGAGCCCTGCAAGGCATCTTCATCTGCGCCGACAAGCTGTTTTTGAAGAAATTCAACGAGCGGTTGGGCAGGATTCCGAGTGTGTTTTTCACCTTCCTCATCATCGTTTTGACGCGCTGCTTCTTCCGCATCGAGCGCATCGACCTTTCGTGGCTCTTCATCAAGCGCCTCTTTGCCTTCGACTTTGCGCCATTCCATTTCAGCGACAACCCACATCTCTACGTCACCATGCTCGTGGCGGCCTTCTTCTCGTTCTTCACCCTGTCGAAGCTCGGCCTCAAGGTGCAGGACAAGGTCTATTTCACCGAATACAACAAGCGGCAGCACATCTTGGCTTTCATTGTCAGTATCTGTGCCTTCGTCTTCTGCCTTGGCGCGTTGAACGCCAGCGGTTTCAGTCCGTTCATATACTTTAGGTTCTGATGAAAAGCCGTGTTTGTTCCATATTATGCCTGCTCACGATGTTAGGGTTCGTCCTGATGTTTGTGCAAATGCAATGGAGACCCTTCAACATCAAACCTTTGAACGGGTATACCACTACCACGGATAAGCCTGAGCTAACTATGGCTTCTTTTGCATCGGGAGACTACCAAAATGACATAGAGCATTACATTAGCGAGAATTTTGGTTTCCGCGAGTTCTTCATCAGGCTTTACAACCAATTCTCATACTCTTGTTTCCGTCAAATCAACAACGACAATATAAAAGAGGGGCGCAACCATGAGCTGTACCTCAAGATGTATTTGGATGAAATCACTGGACAAACGCTTTGGGATTACTACCCCAGCATAGAAGATGCAAAAGCCGACGCGAGAAAGAACGTGCAGGAAACCAAGCGGCTCATTGACACACTCAAGCAATTCGACATCGATTTCCTTTTCGTCTTCGCGCCTACCAAAACGGCAGTCTATCCCGAGAAAATGCCACAACGCTATCAGGAACAGATTTCAGACTTCTCCTTGGAGGAATACTACATTGAATTGTTCAAGGAAAACGACATCCCCCATGTCGACTTCTATAATTATTTCAAGGCGCTCAAGGACACCATAACTTATCCGCTCTACTCGCGCACAGGCACCCATTGGGCCCAATCCACCATTCCCATGGTCAGCGACTCCCTTTTCAGAAAACTGGAGGAATTGACGGGCTACCATTTGCCATCCATTGACTATCTCGATGCAAACGTTACCACCGACTATTCTGTCCAAGACGTCGAACTGGAAGAGGCAATGAACCTGCTCTTCCCCTTGCACAAACCAGCCTTGCCCAATCCCGTCTGCACCTTGAAAGACACGATAGATGCGGACCACCCCAACCTGCTCGTTATCGGCGACAGCTATGCCAACCAACTCGTCTTTTCCTCTTTCGGGAAAGCCTTTAACAACTGGGACTGGTGGGCCTACAACCGCGACATCCACTCCTCAAGGCCACGCTTCAATTGGAGACGCCTCAAAGAAGAATTCGATGCCGTGGTTGTCTTGCAAGAAGCCGACATCGTAATGGCTGTGTTCACAGCCCCCATGTTGTATGACTACATGTTTGAATTCCCAAGGACGGCACAAGAACTGCTCGACAAAGGCTATTTCAACGAAGAGGAAGCCATGGAGACCGTCATCAAGATGATCCAAGACGACCCCAAATGGTATGAGGGTGTCGTGAAACAAGCCGAAGAACGTGACATCACTATTGAAGAAAGCCTTACTAGGAATGCCAGGTATTGGCTTGACTGCCAGAAACTGAAAATCAAAAGACCAAAAAGAGCGTCATGAAAAACAAAGGAAACTGGTTATATGGCATCCTCTTTGGCCTCTTGATGGTCTTTTTGTTCTCGTTCATGATACAAGAGCACTTCAAGCCTTTCAAGACCAAGGAACTGACGGGTTATTTTCTCAAACCAAACAAGCCCAAGTTCAGCTGGGAATGGTACAAGAACGGCTATTTCCAACAAAGCCTAGAAAAATACATCACCAACAACTACGGTTTCCGCGAGCCTATCATAAGACTTTATCACCAATATTGCTGGGACTTTTTCGGGAAAGAATATGTGAGTTACATCTATTCGGGCAAGGAAAGATGGCTCTACTACGGTCACAACATCGAAGACTACTACGGCACTGAGATGTACAATTGGTACCCCAATGCCGAGGCCGCCCGAGAAGGCTACGAGCAGGAAGTGCGCCTGATGAACAAGGTGAAAGGCATCTTGGACGAGTATGACGTCACCTTGTTGACCTTCATCGCACCGAGCAAGAGCATCATCTATCCCGAATACCTGCCACGACGCGAGCACGACACCACCACCCTCAACGCGAGGGAATACTTCATCAAACGCTTTGCCGAAACGGATATGCCTTGTTTCGACATGAACGAATATTTCCTGCGGATGAAAGACACCTGCTCGTTCTCCCTGTTCCCACCCACGGGCGACCACTGGAACTTCTCCTGCGTTTATGCCACCGATTCGCTAATGCGTTTCATGGAGACACAACGCAACATTCGTATGCCTCGCATCGAATATGGAAACGATTGGCACACGGAATGTCGCATTGGCGACGACCAAAACCGTGACCTCGAAGGCGAACTCAACCTTATTCGACCCATCAAATTCAATCCGAAATTCGACTACAAGGAACGCGACTACTGGCTGACCAGCGACTCCACAACCGTCAAGCCCTCAGCCCTGTTCATCGGTAACTCGTTCCTATTGAGAACAATGGCATATATTCCTCCCCAAGAGGTGTTTTCCGACTTCCAGTTCTGGTATTACAACCGCGTCGCCTATCAAGATGTCGACAAAATCATCGATAGCGTCAACACGCTCGACCGCCTCGATTACCTCCTTGATGCCGACTACATCGTATGGTTCTCAAGTAGCAGCCAAATGTACCGCGCCACCGAAGGCTTCGCCGAAGACGCCATCATACAACTCTGCATCGGCGAGGAGCGTTTCCGCCAGCGGCAGGACCAGCTCATCGACAGCCTCTTCCACGACCAAAATGCCCGCAACACCATCGCTTGGAACTATCCCGACTCGCTTTACCTTATCAAATTGGAGGGCTACACATTGAACTTGATGCGCAAAACCCCCGAAGCCTATTTCCCCGAAATTGCCGGCGAAGGCATACCTACGGCCCGCAACCCCAGACTTCTCAACGATGACTACTGGAAGAAACGCGACATTCGCCGTCAAATAAAAAGTGACCCCGAATGGATGAATAGTGTTTCCGGCTTCATGGTGACAGAAGGAATCTCTCTGCAACAGGCCGTCGACCAGGAGACAGAAAACGTGCTCTTCGGGCGTCCATTGATGCGTGGCACCAAAGTTGGAGCCAAAGAATATCGTGAAATCCTCATTCGGCAAACGGAACAGAAAATCCGCAACTACAAAGAATGGTTTGATGCCGTGAAAGCCGACGCCGAAAGGTTAGGCATCACCATTGACGAATCCGTGCGCAACCATGCCACATACACAGTGGATCAGCAAATCCGCGAAGGCAAGATAAAACTCCCTGAAACCGACACGATACCCCAAGTCAACCCGTAATTCACTATTTTTGCAGAATGAAAAACCGTATTTGCTCCATATTATGCTTACTTACGATGATTGGTTTTGTGCTGAGCTTCGCGCAGGAGAAATGGCATCTTTTCAAGCTGAAACCCTTGGGAGGCGTCACTTTCAAGACAGAATATCCTCAACTGACGTTACAAAGCTTCGCTTCGGGTGCCTTCCAGCGTGATGCCGAACAATACAGCCGCGAGAACTTCGGTTTCCGCGAATGGCATATCCGTCTTTATAACCAATTCAGACACAGCCTATTCGGACAAACCACCAACCAATTCGTGGTGAAAGGCAAGGATGACAAAACTTTCTTCGAGGAGTCGTATGTCATCAGCTATACGGGCGAGACCTATTTGGGAAACGAAGCCATCAACAAGAACGCACGACAACTGAAGCTCATTCAAGACATGCTCCGCACCAAAGGCACCACATTGTTGCCAGTCTTCGTATTGGGTAAGGCCTCCTATTACCCCGAGCTGATTCCCGAAAAATACGTCGCCAATTGCCACGAGACCAACAACTACCAAGAGTATCTGAAAGCCTTTGCCGGACAAGGCGTGGAGATGATTGACTTCAACAGGTATTTCTGCGAGCGAAAAGGCACGGAAGTTCATCCCATATACTGCAACCTAAGTGCCCATTGGACCGTTTATGCCGCCTCCCAAGCCGTGGATTCCTTGGTGCGGTTTATGGAGAGCAGGACACAACGGACACAAGCGCATTTCGAGATAACAGGTTTCGACTCCACCTACCTGATGGACCAAGACGACGACCTCTATCGCATGATGAACCTTATGCTTCCAATGAAGCACAACACTATCGACCAGCCTCAGTTCAGCTTCACCGAGGGCTACAAGCCCAAAGTGTTGGCCATCTCCGACTCCTATTGGTGGACCGTTTGGGCATGGAATGTCGCCCTACCGCAAAACCTCTTCTCCGATGGGGGCTTCTGGTTCTACAACAAGACCATCTATCCAGAACGCACACCCATCCAAAACGTGGAATCCATTGATTACAAACAAGAAATCGAAAACCAAGACTTCGTTCTCTTGGTCTGCACCGAAGCCACCAACCACCTTTGGCCCTACGGCTTCATCGAACGCTACCTGAGCAGCTACGACAACGTGTTCCGTTACAAAAAGCCCGAACAATACGATGCCGCCGACAGTCTTTACTTCGTCTACCGCGACGCGGAAATCGTGAAAAACATCCAACGCATCAAGGAATCGACCGAATGGTTGGAGAGTGTCACGCGACAGGCAGACGAGAAGGGCATCACCATAGAGCAGTCGCTGTGGGACAATGCCGAATACACTTATCGAATGGACATTGAACCTAAAGGATTTGTAAGATGAAAAGCCGAGTTTGCACCATATTATGCCTACTGACGATGATAGGTTTCGTGCTCGTCTTCGTGCAGGAAAAATGGCGGCCTTTCAAGCTGAATCCATTGGCGGGCGTCACTTTTGCCACCGAGAAACCTGAACTGACACTAAAGAACTTCGCCTCTGGCCAATTCCAAAGCCAAGCGGAACAATATAGCCGCGAGAACTTCGGCTTCCGCGAATGGCATATCAAGCTATACAACCAACTCAACTACAGTCTCTTCAACCAGACCACCTGCCATTTCATCACCCCTGGTAAGGACGGTTGGCTGTTTTATGCCGAAGCCTTCCGCGACTACTACGGCATCGAGCCCATCAACCAATATAAAACATACGACCGAGCTCGCGATTGGGCAAGGAAAAACGTCAGGATGATGAACAAACTCAGGTATGTGCTGAAAGACTATGGCGTTGAGTTCCTGTGTTTTATGGCACCCAACAAGGCGGAGGTATATACCTGCACCCGCCGATGCCATCCACACGGCAGCCTATTACGACTCGCTGATGACGGCAATCGACTTCCCCCATGTGGAGATGACAAAGTGGTACCAAAGCATGAAAGACACCGCCTCGTTTTTGCTGTTTCCCAAGCGCGACACCCATTGGCGTTATTCCGCCGTCTATGGCTACGACAGTCTGTTCAGCTACATGAATAGCCTCAACGACTTCGGCATCCCTGACATCCATGTCGACCGTTTGGTCAAACTCGACACAATATATCCCGAAAACGACGAAAAGACCCTCAACCTCATCTTCCCCATCGGCAACGACTCTCCGAAATACCGCGCTGACATCAGCGTCGACTGTGGCGAAGGCTGCCGCAAGCCCAAGGTACTCTTTGTCGGCGACTCTTTCGTGTGGGACTTGGAGACCTACATGCCTTGGAAGCAATTCATGGACTATGTGGAAATTTGGTTTTACAACAAGTCCGCTTTCTTAGGCTTCGAGAAAGAGAAGCATCCCATTGGCGACATCAACCGCCTGCGTTCCATCCTCAATTCCGACTATGTCGTTTGGTATTCCTCTGGCTATCAATGGGGTCTGTCGTCGTACGACTTCGTGGAAGATGCCCTGCTGCGCCTCTGTGTCAGCGACAGCCTCTTCGATGCGCAAATCCCTTGGGTGATGGACAGCCTAAGCCACGACAGCCTTTTCTGGAAATACCACTACCAATGGCGCTATTCCGAGCACCGCGACGACAGCCTGAGGCAATACGCCATCAAGACGCTGAGAGACAATCCCGAGCTTATTCCGGGTCTCGGTGGTGAAGTCATGCCGACCATCCGCAACACCCAAGCTATCGCCTTGGCGCAGCAGGCCAATGCCATCGCCAACGACAAGGAATGGTGCACCGCCTTGCGCATCCAAGCCTCAAGGACCGGTTGCCTCTTCGACGACATCTTGGATGAAGAAGCCGAAAACGTGTTGCTCGGCCGCCCCTTGATGCGTCAGGAAATCAAAGTGGACACTGCCTCTGTCATCGAATATGAAGTCGGAAAATTGATGAACCAATGGCGTAACAATGCCGAGAGCGTCAAATACCTGGAGGACAAAGCCCAAGAGCGAGGCATGACCTTTGAGGAAATGCTGGAAGCCGATGCCCGCTGGGTGGTTAATGAACGCTTGAGAAACGGGGAATTGTTTTGATTTCCCTGTGTTTTGGTGCATCCCTACGGGATGCTAGAGCAACAACAACTTAATCTCCACCGAACGCAATTCCCTACGGGAATCGACACAATCCCGTAGGGATTATCGTTCGGTAAAAAACATGTACAAAAGTACACTAACATCCCGTAGGGATGGGCCAAGCCATTGTTACTCCACTACGATCTCATAAACCTTCCCCTCAATATCCGTTTTGTTATAAGGAATCAACCCCTGTTCCCAAACGATGGGCGGCCACCATTCGCTGTAATGGTATTCCTGCGTGACGATGGCCTTCATTTGGTTGTTCGGAATTGATGTGTACTCATTGTTCATGTAGCCCATCACCCGCATCTTATCGGGACTGGGACCGAGACGCCAAATGATTTCGGTGGGTCGCCACTCGATTTCATAGTAATAATAGGGTTCCTTGAAGGCTTTGTTGCTCATCGGGGCACGCTCGGTGAGGGCCTTGTAGAGCTTGTACCAGCGCAAGGTTTCAAACTTGTTCTCTTTGCCGTAAGGGATGCTGTCGATGCCCCATGAGAAATACTTGGGCGAAGGCACGGCCAAGTCCCAGTTGGTGCAGCAGTACATCACGTCGTCGTTCAAGGTCTCGTCTTGCTCCACGCAAATGCTGTCGGCACGCTTGCCGTAATAGTCTCTCGGCCAAAAACGCGATGCCTTCACAATCTCAATATCGATTTCGGAATAATGGTAGTCGGGACGGCGCACAGGGTTTTCCGAGTCGTCGTTCTTATCCACATAACCACCTTCGGCCTCGTCGTGACGGCGGTTGTTCCAAGCATGGTTGTCACTGTAGATCAACCAGAAAGCATACGTCAAGCCGTTCCAGATGTTCTCGTTGTTGAGCATCACGGGGAATTTGATCTTGCCACGGAACTTGCCGTAGGTGAAGCCCACGCGGGTACGAATGCCCGTCGATTCTTTGTGCAAGTTGTTCAAATCATCGTTGCCTGGGTTGATGAGGGAGATATAGCTGCCATCATCCGCCAAGCGCACGGTTTGACAAGGCATTTCGCTCACCACGGGCCAGTTCATCTGCAACTCGGTGCTATCGAAACGGGTGCGGTTGGCTTCGTATTGTTCGCGGGTATAAGGATTTTCGCCCACCACATCTTGAATCACAGGGATGTTGCGCAAGGTATATTGCTTGCTTATGGAACTGAAAAACTGCTCGTAAAGGGCAGAGCGATAAAGGCTGTCATCGGTGCCGCAGTGGCAGTTCGTGGTGTCCAAATGATAGCCCATGTTGTTTACTTTCGACTCGTCAATGAACACGCCCTTGTCGACTGCGATGACGGCACGAGTTTTCAGTTTTCGCTTCGAGCGGATGACCTTGATGTGCTTTGACTTGTGCTGTGCAAACCAGCCGTAAGGGTTCACAAACTGGCCGTTTTCGTCCGTCTTACCGATATATTGCACATAATCAGGGATTTCCTTCAGCCCTTCCTCCTTGCAAAGCACGAGCATGAAGCTGTATTCACCCACGCGCGGGTTGCGTTTCCAGCGATGGTTCACCTCTCCAACATTGCGTTTGTCGTTGATGACCCACAAAGCGTCCCTATAAAGCTGATCGTCAACGCTGCATCCGTTTTTTTCCGCTTTCTCCACTATGGAATTGTACCATTCAGGCACGTTGTGGATCGAGTTAATGACTTGTTGGATGTGCTCGGGACTGAAACTGTTTTCGGAGAGGTCGGCGCCATAATATTGCCTTTCGTCGCGCGGATTGCCCACGATGCGGAAAGCGTCGCGGGTGCGGTGGTGTTCAATGGGCTTGAAGCCGATGCTCACGTCCTCCCAGCTGCCGTAGAAGTTCTCGTTGGCCAAAGCCGAAGTGTCGGGAAACTTGTAGCTCTCGTTTTGGTAATAAATCTTGTAATACTTGTATTTCTTCGACAGGGTGAAAAAACGGAATTTGAACATCCCCGAGCCGTCCTTGGTCTGCCTGACCGAAGGCAAAGTGATACCTTCAAGGACGGCATTGTCCATGTCCATGTCTAAAGTGACGGTTCGGCTACGACCAAAGTTCGACATTGGACGGAAATAGTTTGTTTTCAGCAAGATAAACCCCAGCAAAAGCAGGAGCCACCAGTATTTTCTATTGTTTTTTTCCATAGGCTTAATATTTTACGATGCGCTGCACCAAGTTGCCGACTTTCAACACGTAAACGCCTGCCGAAAGCCCCGGATGCAGGGTGATTTCATTCGTACCTTCAGTGGGCAGGCAAGGCATGGCGAAGACCTTTCTCCCAGTCAAATCGTAGATGGCGATTTCGTTGACTTCGACGACATCGGCATCATAGAGAAGGTGGAGGTCGCCTGAGAAGGGATTGGGATAGCAAGCCAACTCAACTTCTTGTATTTCAAGTATATTGATTAACAAATCCTGCAAATGCCCTTCCAAGTTTTCATGCCTTTTCATCAAAAACCAATTCACTCTTCCCATGGCTTCGTTCCAAGTGTCCATGTTTGTTGGGAAGCCAAACCTATCCGATTGGAATTGTACCTCGTTGATAATGGCAGCTTTGGCGTTGTCGAAAATGGGTTTTGTCATCGAATAACTGAATGTGGTGCCCAACAATTCATGGAAGCGATAGTTGAACTGCTCCTTGAAGTCCTCATTCTCCAACAATCTCCTGAAAAACAGCGTTGCTCTCCAATTTGTCGGCCAAATCTCATCGCCTTCACCCACGGCGTAGTCAAAGGCATAGAACGTTATCCACTGCAAACAAGCGTCGCCATCAAAGAATATCCAACGCCACTTGCTATCGCCTTCTTGCCAGCAACGCATATTGTTGGCGGGCCAGTCGATGTTTTCAGAAAAGAGTTCAAATATTTGATAATCAATGAAATTATCGACATCCATTTTTGTCTTTGCGTATGCGTAGGCCTCGGGGTCGCTCAAGTCGGCATTTTCCATCCACTGGAACAGCTCCAAAAAGCTCTCGTCGGTGCCGCAATCCACCAAAGGATTCCAACCACTAATGAGGTTGATTTGGTCGATGTCTACCCCAAAATGGTCTTCCAAATACCGCTCGTCGGGACGCTCATGGATATAATAGATGCCCCAATACTCGCCGTTGAGAAAGGCCGCGACAGGTCGTGAAGCCAAAGTTTCCACATCCAATCGCGAGGCAATCTGGTTGCAAATGTGGTCGTTCACCCCCGACTGGTTCCACGAAGAAGCAAAAGGCTTGAGTATCAAGTGTTTGAAATTGTTGTGTGGAATCGTCTCGAAAAACTTGTGCTTGAATCTTTTCTTGCCATATTCCTCGCGGGCATACATTTTTACGCATTTCTGCTGCAAACGTCGTCCGTTGCCGCCATGCGTTCTCAGTCCAGCCTGCTGGTTGATGCCTGTGTTGTCTTGCTCGTAAAACTCCACGTTCATCAACCTTTCCCATTCCCTGCCTTCCTGATAATAATTTCCAGTCCAATCAGGGTTCAGCGGGTCGTAATGGATGCCAGGAATAAAAATACCCGTCTCATAGTCAAACAAATCCAACGAATCGGCACAAAGTGAGACGGCAGGTAGCCCGTGTGTGTCGCAACCCAAAGCGCGAATGAAGTAACTGTTGGTTTTCACTGCACTTATACAACTGTCGTTTTCATCGAACACCGCAGCGCGAATCACGATGCAATGCTGCACCGAATCGGGGAGAAAAAACTCGTTTTCGGGACTGTTGATGATGGTGTAAATGTTTGATTGTGAATATTTAGTGGAATTCAACAACAGTGGCTCTTCATACAGAGGCGACTGTGCCGTTGGACGGTTGCCGTTGGTGGTGTAACGGATGTGGTTCTGAGGATAATAATTGTACAATTCCAACGAAAACACATCCTCAAAAAATCCGCCCGAAGCCGAAAACAAAACCGTATCGGCCTGCGACCAACCCCGCAAGGGGAAAGCGCAAAACAGCACCGCGAGCAACAATAACCTATGGATTTTCATGGTCTTTGTCATCTAAAATCGTGCAAAGATACGCAAAACTTCGCGATTTTCGCCTATCTGTTAAAATCGCACAATTCTTTGGGAGTGGCCGCCGATTTGCAGCAAGTAGACACCTGGAGTCAAATCAACTTGGATGGCAATGGAATTCATGCCCGACTGAAGCTGTACCTTTTCTTGTCTTATGCAGCGACCTAACACATCAAAAATCCTCATTTCCACTTTCTTCTGCTCGACTGAGGGAAACTGGATATACAACAAGTTCGAGAAAGGATTTGGATAGCAGGTGAAACCGATAAGCCCATTGTCAGGAATGTTTAAGTACATAGGAATCAGTGCTTCCAGACAGTGGTTTCTGTTTTGCAAATAGGCATCCATACTATCAACATGAGCCAACCAAACGGAATCGCAGGTCGGGAAATTGAACCTAAGGCTCTGATAAGGAACCTCGCTTCTGATTTGCTCGCACAGAGCGGCCAAAACTGGACCTGTTTGACTGTAATTCAGCTTGTTTATCATCAATTCCTCAAAACGAGAATGGAACTGTTCATGGAAAGATTTGCTCTCCAATAACTTGCGATAAAAGAGCGTTGAGGCCGCATTGGAAGGCCCCAAGTTGTTGCTGGTGTCCATGATGTTGGCAAACACGTCCCAATCGCGAAAGAAACAGCCGTCGCCATCAAAAAACATCCATCTCCATTTTCGGTTGCCCGACTGCCAGCAACGCACGTTATTGGCAGGCCAGTCGACATTGGCCGAATACAACTCAAAGACCAGATAATCAATGAAATTGTGCATGTCGATTTTTGAGCAAAAATATTCGTAGTCGGTTGAATCTGACAAATCGGAGTGCTCAACCCAGGTATAAAGCTCTTGCCATTGTGTGTCGTCGCCAGCCTCCAAAGTGTTCCAGTTCTTAATGATGTTGCATTGGTTGGGGTCTATGCCAAAATGGTCCTCCAAATACCGCTCATCCGATGCTTCTTCCAAATAATAAATGCCCCAATACTCCCCGTTCAGAAACACCACCACGGCTCGTGTGCCCATCACTTCAACATTCAATTGCCGCGCTACACGGGAACACAAAGCGTCATTCAATCCGGTTTGGAGCCAATTGCTGCATCTGAACGGTTTGAGGCTGAAGTGTTTCACGTTGCTGATAGGGGTATCATCAAAGAAAGAATGCTTGAAACGCTTTTTGCCGTATTCCTTGCGTGCATAGAGTTTCAACCCCTTTTGTTGGAACCTGCGCGAGGCACCACCGTGGGTGCGCAATCCTGCCTCTTGGTTAATGCCCTTGTTGTCTTGTTCATAAAACTCCACGTTGCATCGGCGCTCCCAATTCCGACCTTTGTTGAAATAATTGCCTGTCCAGTTCGGCAGAGAAGCCGACCACCAAGCACCCGGGACAAAGATACCTCTATGATAGTCAAACAAATCCAACGAATCGGCGCAAAGCGATACGACGGGCAGCCCATGCGTGTCGCAGCCCAGGTCGCGGATGAAATAGCTATTGGTCATCACCTGACTGACGCAGCTGTCGTTTTCATCAAACACCGCCGCACGAATCACGATGCAATGCAGCACCGAGGCGGGAAGATAAAACTCGTTTTCAGGACAATTGACGATTGTGTAAATGCTTGATTTTGAATACAAACTCTCGTCCAAAAACAAAGAATCGGAATACATGGGAGATTGGGCATCGGGGCGGTTGCCGTTGGTGCTGTAGCGGATGTGATTCTGTGTCAAGACGTTGTGCAATCGCAAGCTAAAGGATTCCTCATAAAAACCTCCTTTTGCTGAGAAGATAACTGTGTCGTTTTGGGCTTTCGCAGAAATGGCGGATAGAAAAACGAACAATACAAGCCAATGTTTTTTTGTCATAATTTGGATTTTTCTCGCAAAATTATACACAAAAAACACGAAAAAATGAAGGGAATTGGCTGTGTCTATCAATTGACGGGGTCTTGGTTTTCCAACGGATTAAAAACCATTATGTTACGAAAAAGCCTCTTTTGGGCGTTGTCTATCATTTTTTACTTGAAACAAGAAAGCCCGCCGTGTTTGGCAGGCTTCCTTTTGAGGTACCTGGCGGACTCGAACCGCCGTCCCCGGTTTTGCAGACCGATCCCTAACCACTCGGGCAAGGTACCTTTTTGCGGCTGCAAAGATACGACTTTTTTTGAACATACAAGGTTTTGGCGAAAATTTTTAAGCCAAGCCCCTTGCCGACAGCTTTAGCCAGTTCCAAACGAACAGGGCTGCAAAGAGCAATCCGCAATACAAATAGAACAATTTCAAGTCCTTGCGCCTCAAATGCGTCATCGCGTAGGCTGCCATTAATACTATTAAAGGTACGGCTGGCTCATGAAAACGTTCCGAATTGGCGGCAAACGAGAACATGATGATGGCCAAATACGACAGTTCGTAGGCTCCAATCAGGCTGAAATCGCGCCATTTCTTTTGACGGAAGGCAATTACGATAGCCAACATTGCGAAAAATGCAAGGAAATTCTTGACATACGTGCTGCCGTGTATCATTTTGTTGTGGTCGGGCGACTCTTCCACCATCGGGGCCAACGGCAGGACGAAAGCCCCAGGGGCCATGTACCAGCTCTTGGCCAAGTTGCCGTGCTTCATCCCCATCTCCTCGTATTTCTCCGATTGGAAGTTCAAATCGCTGAATTTCAATCGATAAATAATCTTCATCTCGCGCCCGATGGGGGAGAAGAGGAACATAAAAAACACCACTACAACACTCGCAAGGGTGATGATTTTGCCTCTTTTTGAAATCAAATCGTTGGGCGAAAATAGAATAAAGACAACGGCGGCGAAGATGATGCACATTCCCGTGATGGTTCGGAAACCAAAAGTCAGAGCTGTTAAGAGGATGGGAACCAGGATGTTCCAGAAGGTAAAGTGCTTGCTTCGGATGAGATAGTCAATGCGCTCAAGGGCGAAGATGGAGAGGAAAATCAGTTCCATTTCCTTGGTGTGGATACCGCAAATCTGGATGAGTATGGGGGTGAAGACACACATCACGGCAGCTAAGCGGCCAGTTCGTTCTCCGAAAGTTCGTTTGCCCAATTTGTAAATCAAGACGCACATGTAAGCACTCATCAGGCCTTTGAAAATGCGAGGCACCAACATGCTACGGCCAAAAATAGAATAGATCAAGGTCAGCCAAAGGGTATAGCCTTGGTCGGAATAGCCCATGGTTGAGTAGCGCAAGTACTTGAGAATGTATAAGATGTGTCCTTGTTTCAGCCATTGGGCGCAAATCAAACCTGTACTATGATACCATCTGCTGTCGCCCGCACCGTATTCGTAGGCCAACCCCGTTTGATAATAATAGTAATAACCCACTGCAATGACATAACCCAAACGGATGACCAAGGCGACGAAGAATACTTTAAGCAGAAATGTTTTGGTGCTGTCATTTTTCCATCGAGGATAGAAAACGGCGGTTAGCACGAAGAAAAGCAGCACTTCGCCGATGCCCCACAGCATCCATTTGGCTTGCAAGGCGTGGTCGTGAAACACTAAAGTGATGACGATGAGCGCCAACAAGTAAACGCCAATGCCGAACAAGGCGATATAACGGGTCAGTTGTTTCGACATGTCTTATTTTGTTATGAAAATCGGGTCACCTTTCTTTCGTTTCGAGAGCTTCTGCTGGAGAACCGCCTTTTCGTCAGGCAGAATAGTGCCCACCCTGCGCATGTCGGCGCGTTCAAACCAGTGAGGCTTGTATTCATGGAAAATACGGTAGAGCGAATCGGAGGCGCAAAGTACCTCAGGATTGTAAGGCTCTTCACCACCATCTACCAAATGGAACATGATATGGAAGATACTACTATCTGGGTCATATGCATATTCAAAAGAATAGTAAATGACAGTGTCAACATTTTCAATAACACGGCGTTGTATGCCTTGCCCATTCTCAAAGAAATACATTCGTTGACCGATCATGGTATCGTAAGGGTCATAATCATGACAATCGTATTCGTCTTCGATGATTTGGTCATAATAGTCTGTTTTCCAATGTTCTATACAAGTCAAACCAAACACCTTATTAATAACGTCAAAGTGGAGTTTGTTTTGGCTGATGAAGACCCTGCGGTACACATTTCCGCCAGTCGAGCTGACGACAAACGACGAACCTCGAAAATCGCCGTCGCTGTAATCGTTTACGGTCACAGTAACGATGCTGTCCTTGGCCTGTCCCGAAATAGGCGAAATGGTGTACCAATCATCCGCGTCGTTATTTTTCGCAATGGTCCAATTGCAGTTGGATCTAACAATAAGCGTCTGGGTTTCAGCTGCCAAGTCAAACCGAAGGTCTTGCGAGGAAACCATGATACTGTCCTTGACACAGCTCGTGAAAGCAGTAGTCATGCCCAATAGGAAAGCTACTGCCATGAAATGGATGCTCTTTTTCATCGTAAGGAGGCTAATTTGTCAGAACTGGAAAATCGGTTCACCTTCCTTGCGTTTGGCAGCTTTCTGCCTCATCTCAGCCTTTTTTTCTTCAGGAATTATGGTGGCCACCTTGCGCATGTCGGCGCGTTCCCACCAGTTAGGTTTGTATTGGTGGAAAATGCGGTAAAGCGAATCGCTGGCCGTCAACACATCGGGCGAATAGCTTTCGGGTGAGCCATCAATGGTTTCAAAATTGATGTTTAGGACTTGATTGACGACATCGAAATCATAATCGAAAGCCCACCAAGCTACTGTGTCAGTGTGATGGTCGCGCTGATAGCCCTTGCCGTCTTCCAAGAAGTACATAAGATAGCCCGATGAAGTATCGTAGGGGTCAAAGGTGTAGGCTTTATAAGAATCCTCAATCATCATTCCAAAAAAGTCGGTGTTCCAATGTTCTACACTCATCACACCGAACACTTTGTTCACCATGCCGTCAAAGTCGAGCTTGTTTTGGGAGATGAAAACCGTGCGGCGAACATGTCCGCCAGGCGAAGCGATGACAAACGAGGAACCACGGAAATCGGCGTCCGTCAGTTTCTCAACGGAGATGGTGAGTGAGTCGTCATTGCTTCCTGACATTGCAGAAATGGTGTACCAATCGGCATCGTCGTTTTTGATGATGTTCCACTCGCAATTGGCCGTAATTACAAATGTTTGTGAGCATTCTTCCAAACCGAACCAAAGGTTTTGCGTGGAGACCAAAATGCTGTGTTTTTTAGTGCAGCTATTAAAGCACACTATCGCGATGACAAACAAAACTGCCACCAGGAGAAAAGATTTCTTTTTCATTTTTGTTGGATTCATTTTGTATGTAGATGAGTAAGTTTAGTTTACATAAGAGACGCTATAAAAACAGCTGTTTGGCTTTCAGCCATCAGCTTTTAGCCATGTTGCTGCTAAGTTTATAGCTGACAACTGATAGCTTATAGCCGATATTGAAGCTTATAATTTGAACAGTCACTAATCATATTCTGTCGGCAAAAATACGTATTTTCAGAATATCTGGCTTTGATGGGCTTAAATTCGGCGTTTTTTCCGTGTTTTCGATGTGGGCCAGTCGGCCAATATTTCGAAATCCATCTTGTGCTTGAACAGGTCGACAGACTTTACGCGGACATGCACCTCGTCGCCTAATTGGATGACACGACCCGTGTTTTGTCCAACAACGCGGAAGTTGTCGTCGTCGAGATAATAGACGTCTCCGGGCAGGTTTTCATAACGTACCAAACCCTCGCATTTGTTGTCCTTCAGCTCCACAAAGAGTCCCCATTTGCTCACGCCGCTCACCAAGCCTTCAAACTCCTGGCCTATCTTATCTTGCAGGTATTCAGCCTGTTTGTACTTGATGGACTGGCGTTCCATGTCCTCGGCTTGTTTCTCCATTTCGCTGGCGTGGAGGCACATGTCCTCGTAATCCTTCTTGTTGACGGAGCCTTGGTTTTCGATGAGATATCTTTCTATTAATCGGTGCACCATCAGGTCGGGATAGCGGCGGATGGGTGAAGTGAAGTGGGTATAGTAATCGAAAGCCAAGCCGTAGTGCCCGATGTTGTCCGTCGAGTATACGGCTTTTGCCATAGTGCGGACAGCGACTGTTTCAATAAGATTTTTCTCGCCCTTGCCTTCCACGTCCTTAAACAGTTGGTTGAAGGAACGCACAAGGGTGTCGCGGTTGCTGATGTTCATCGAGTAGCCGAGGCGCGAGATAAGGAGCATGAACTTGTTGAGTTTCTCTGGGTTAGGCTCATCGTGCACACGGTAGACGAAAGTATGGTTGTGCCATTTGCTCTCAGGCTTGCCGAAGGTCTCGGCCACGGTACGGTTGGCCAACAGCATGAAGTCTTCGATCAGTTCATGGCTTTCGTTTTGCACGCGGACGTAGGTGTCGATGGGTTTCTTGTTCTCGTCAAGGATAAAACGTACTTCCTCCGAATGGAAGTTGATGCTGCCTGCGGCCATGCGCTGCTCGCGGAGCTTGGTGGCCAGTTGGTGGAAAGTCAAGATTTCGTCCTTATAGTCGCCCTCGCCGCCTTCAATCATGGTCTGCACTTCTTCGTAAGTATAACGGCGGCACGACTTGATGATAGTCTTGCCAATCCAATGGTCGTAAATCTTGGCTTCGTTGTCCATCTCGAAAACGACGGAGAAGGTCAGCTTCTCTTCGTTGGGACGCAGGGAACACACATTGTTACAGAGCTTTTCGGGAAGCATGGGGATGGTGCGGTCAACAAGATAGACCGAAGTGCCACGGTCCAAGGCCTCTTTGTCGATGGCAGAGCCGATGCGGACATAATGCGACACATCAGCAATATGCACACCCATCTCCCAATGGCCGTTGTCCATTTTTCGCAACGAAATGGCATCGTCGAAATCCTTGGCATCGACAGGGTCGATGGTGACGGTGAAGGCTTGGCGGAAGTCACGCCGCCGCTTGATTTCATCTCTGCTGATTTCGACGGGAATCTTGTCTGCCTCTTTTTCCACTTCTTCTGAAAATTCGATGGGATATTCATGGGCCGCAAGGATTGACTCCATTTCCACATCGTTCTCGCCGGGCTTGCCGAGCACACGGACAATCTCGCCAAAAGGATTTCCCGAACCGTCGGGCCAATCAAGCAGGTGCGCAATGACTTTTTGCCCGTCTTTGGCTCCGTGCAGCTCGCCCCGAGGAATGAAGATGTCGACCGGCATCCAATCCACATCGGGTCGGACAAAGACATAACCATGCGAGATGTTCAGCACACCCACAAACTCAGTGTGTTTGCGTTCCAAGATTTCCACAATCTCACCCTCAGGCTTGGCGTTGTTGCGCTTGGGGAACATCTCCACACGCACACGGTCGCCATGCAGGGCCTTGTAGGTGTTGTTGGCCGCAATGAAGATGTCTTCGCCTTCCTCGTCATCAAGAATGACGTAAGCCTTGCCCGTCGATTTCATCTCCACCGTGCCTTCCACATACTTGGTCTTGGGCCCGAATTGGGCCATACCTGCGGCACTCATCACATAGCTAAATGGGCGTTCCTCACGCAACAATCCTTTGTTTTTTAGGTCAATTAATAGGTTATACACCACATCTTTGCCAGCCAGGTCCTTGATACCCATGATTTTGCAGACCTGCTTGTAATTCTTCGGACGAAACGGCGCATCGGCAAAAATGCCGAGAATGACACTCGTAAAAGTGCTCAGTTTGTTTTCTATTTTTTTCTTTTTTGGCATCGCGATAAAAGTTATTGATATAAAGAGGCAAAAGTACGGAAAAAATTGCACTGGTTTTTACGGAATCAATTCAACTTTCCAATTTTCAGGAACAATGCCGTCGTTGCTCCATTGGGCATTCTTGTTTTTGTAGAAACGGCCTGATGTGGAGGTACCGTCAAGCCAATGATAAAAATCTCCTTTATTGATACCAACCGCCATCATAGTTACGGATGAAAGCGAAGTGCAACCTGAAAACATTCTATCGTAACACCATTGAGCCAACGCAGTAGCATGTAATTCAGGGGCTCTTTTCAGCGATATGCAACCAAAAAACATATGTCTATAACACTCAACAGCCAATGCAGTAGCAGGTAATTCAGGGGGTCTTTCCAATGAAGTGCAACCTCGAAACATATCTGAATAACACCCCTCAGCCAATGCCGTAGCAGGTAATTTTGGGGCTCTTTCCAGCGAAGTGCAACCTCGAAACATATCTGAATAACACCCCTCAGCCAATGCCGTAGCAGGTAATTCAGGGACTATTTTCAGCGATGTGCAACGGAAAAACATATTTGAATAACACCGATTAGCCAATGTTGTAGCAGGTAATTCAGGGGCTCTTTTCAGCGATGTGCAACCAAAAAACATATATCTATAACACCCAACAGCCAATGCAGTAGCAGGTAATTTAGGGGGTGTTTCCAGCGAAGTACAACCGTAAAACATATCTGAATAACACCGATTAGCCAATGCCATAGCAGGTAATTCAGGGGGTCTTTTCAGCGATGTGCAACCTCGAAACATATCTGAATAACAATCCTCCGCCAATGTCGTAGCAGGTAATTCAAGAGCTCTTTTCAGCGATGTGCAACCAAAAAACATACCTGAATAACAACTATCTGCCAATGCCGTAGCAGGTAATTCAGGGGGCCTTTTCAGCGATGTGCAACCAAAAAACATATTTGAATAGCACCGATTTGCCAATGCCGTAGCAGGTAATTCAGGGGCAACAACCAATTGTGAGCAACCTTCAAATAGTGATGCGAAAACAGCCTGTTCCGTGTCGGTATGTTGATAATGCTTGTAATCAACCAAAGTCCGAATATCACCCGTGCAAATGACTTGAGCATCGGTGGCGAAGGATATGTTGGCAATACCTGTGCCTCTCCTGTTTTTTCCCCTTAGCATCAGTTTGCCTCGGTTTCCACCAAACACGATAATCTGGTCTCCCAAGGCCTTCCATCTGCTTTCTCCAACTGAATACTCCAGATTGGGAACTACATAATTGGGAACTACATAATTGATATATTTATCTGATTTATCTGACAACTGAAACACTTGGGTAAAGTCAGATTCAAAGGTAATATAGGGTTTTGTGTAGCATCTGAAATAAACAACTATTTTAGGCACAGCAATCACTATCAATCCAGCGATTACTGTAATAAGCAGTGTGGTCAAAGGATTTGATTTTATCCATTCACTCCACTTCTTGTTTATTGATACGGGAATGTCGGATGGCTTGTTTTCCATTAGTTTTTTGGCGTTTTCTTCTTTCAAACCATCTGTCTCAAGATCATCGCTTTTTATGTCAGAATCACCATTGTCCTCTCTTTCTGTATTGTTTTCAACGCCCTCTTTTTGCGCATGAGTGTTTGTGTTCCCGGTGTTCAAGGGTGTTTCGGTGTTTTCATCCGTCTGTTGCTTTGTTTCCATAGTTGTTAGGGTTTTGATGCAGTAGAAATCACTGCAAAAATAGTTTATTTCCTCGTCCAAGGGCAAGAAGGCTGTTTTTCGGCGGAAAAAACGGGTGTTTTTTTTCGAAGGATTTCCATTATCGGGTGGAAGTCCCCCGTTTTTTCGTTCCCTTGTGTCGTATTGGCTCGGCATGGATTATGTTCCTTTCATCCCCCTTCTTGTAAATCACCCAATTAGCTTGTTGATAATTCTGTTGATAACTATTTCTTTCAAAACACTTGACACGAGAAAACAAAATGCTCTACTTTTGCAGGACAAGGTTCTTCTACGAAGATGAAAAGGGAACCCCGTGAGAATCAGGGACTATGCCCGTAGCTGTGAGCTTCAGAAGACGCCCGACACACCCTCTGCCACTGTCCAACCCATACGGACGGGAAGGCTGCTTGGGCGGAAGCGAGCCAGAAGACCTGCCTTGAAACGAAAGCACCATGCCCTCGGGTTTTAGGGTAAAGTGCCACGAAAAAGAAAACCAGTTGGAGTTATGCACTTTGGATGGTGCAATAAATTGAAAACGAGCACATTATATGAGCAACGGAGGATTATACATTACCAAAAGGGACGGCAAGCAGGAAGCCTTCTCTTTAGATAAGATTAAAGTGGCCATCAGTAAGGCCTTTCTCGCCTCGGGTTTCTATGCCACCGATGAGGATTTGAACGGCATCTTGAGCCGTGTCCGTGTGACCAACGGCATCACCGTGGAAGAGATTCAGAATCAGGTGGAAACGGCACTCATGGCGGAACAGTATTACACGGTGGCGAAAAACTACATCCTGTATCGCCAAAAGCACACCGAAGACCGCGAAATCCGCGAGAAAATCGACTTTCTGAGCAATTACGTCAACGCTTCGAATGCCGCCACTGGCTCAAAGTATGATGCCAACGCCAATGTGGAGAAGAAGAACATCGCCACATTGATTGGAGAACTGCCCAAGTCGAGTTTCATCCGCATCAATCGCCGCCTTTTGACGGACCGCATCAAGTCGATGTTTGGCAAGGAACTCGCCGACCGTTACCTCTACCTGCTCAACAACCATTTCATTTACAAGAACGACGAGACCTCTTTAGCCAACTATTGCGCCTCCATCACCATGTATCCGTGGCTCAATGAAGGCACGGCCTCCATTGGCGGCAACTCAACCGCACCCACCAAACTGCGCTCTTTCTGCGGCGGCTTTATTAATATGGTGTTCATGGTGTCGTCGCAACTCTCCGGTGCCTGCGCCACTCCCGAGTTCCTGATGTATATGAACTATTTCATCGGAAAGGACTATGGTACAGACTATTACAAACGTGCCGATGAGGTGGTCGACTTCTCATTGAAGCCCCGCACTATTGACAAGGTCATCACCGACTGCTTCCAACAGATTGTTTATTCGCTCAACCAACCTGCGGGCGCAAGAAACTATCAGTCAGTGTTTTGGAACATTGCCTATTACGACCGTTATTATTTCGAGTCGCTGTTTGGCAACTTCTACTTCCCGGATGGTTCTAAACCCGACTGGGAATCACTGAGTTGGCTCCAGAAACGTTTCATGAAGTGGTTCAACGCCGAGCGTCTGAGAAGTGTGCTCACTTTCCCCGTCGAGACGATGGCCTTGCTTTCGAAAGATGGCGACGTCATCGACCAAGAGTGGGCCGACTTCACTGCCGAGATGTATGCCGAAGGCCATTCGTTCTTTACTTATTTGAGCGACAATGCCGACTCGCTTTCCTCGTGCTGTCGTTTGCGCAATGAGATTCAAGACAACGGCTTCAGCTACACTCTCGGTGCCGGTGGCGTTTCCACGGGTTCCAAGAGCGTGTTGACTATCAACCTGAACCGCTGTATTCAGTACGCCTCGCGTAACAATATGCACTATCTCACCTTCCTTGAGGAAATCGTCGACCTTTGCCACAAGGTACAGATTTGCTACAACGAGAACCTGAAGGAATTGCAACGCAAAGGTATGTTGCCTTTGTTTGATGCGGGCTATATTAATTTGGGTCGTCAATATCTCACCATCGGTGTGAACGGCCTTGTGGAGGCTGCCGAGTTCCTGAAAATCAAGATTTCGGACAATCCTGAATATGAACATTTTGTGCAGGAAGTTCTCGGCCTTATTGAGAAGTACAACAAGAAGTATTACTCAAAGAAGGACGGCTTGATGTTCAATTGCGAGATGATTCCCGCTGAGAACGTTGGCGTGAAGCATGCCAAGTGGGACAAAGAGGACGGCTACGAGGTGCACCGCGACTGCTACAACAGTTATTTCTACATCGTGGAAGACCCGAACACCAATGTTTTGGACAAGTTCCGCCTCCATGGCGAAAAATACATCAAGCACCTCACTGGCGGTTCGGCCTTGCACTGCAATCTTGAGGAACATTTGACCAAGGAGCAGTACCGCCAACTGCTGCGTGTGGCTGCCCGCGAAGGCTGCAACTACTTCACTTTCAACATACCGAACACGATTTGCAACGACTGCGGCCACATCGACAAGCGTTACCTGAAGGAATGCCCCGAGTGCCACAGCCACAACATCGACTACCTGACCCGCATCATCGGTTATTTGAAGCGCGTCAGCAATTTTAGCGAGCCGCGCCAAGAGGAAGCCGCCCGCCGTTACTATGGAAAAATGGAGATGGACAGATGCTGAAATACGCCAATTATGATATTGTTTTTCAGGAAGTTCCTGATGAGGTGACGCTTGCCATCAACATTTCCAACTGTCCCAACCAATGTCCAGGTTGCCACAGCAAGTATTTGTGGGAAAATATCGGCAAGGCGTTGGACGAGAGTGAGTTGAACCGTCTTGTGGCGCAATACGAGTCAGGCATCACTTGTGTGTGCTTTATGGGTGGCGACAACGAGCCGCAACAGGTTTCTGAATTGGCCAAGAAGTTGAAAAACAGCCACAAAAACCTGAAGGCCGCATGGTATTCCGGCAAAAACGATTTGCCACAGAACGTCCCAACCGACCATTTCGACTACATCAAATTGGGTCGATATGTGGCCGAACTTGGGCCTTTGGATAGTGCGACTACCAACCAACGCATGATGAAACGCCTCGCCGACGGGCGCGTGAAAGACATCACGGAGTGGTTTCGAAAGAACAAGAAGGTCGTTGAGGTAGAAATAAATCCGGCAGAGTGAGACTGACGGATTTTTTTGTCTATATAGGCTCTCATACGATATTTTTACTATTTTTGCGAACTGAAAATACGAAAATTTCGGATGATTGGTTCGCAAGAAAATATCATGTTAGGCTTGAGTGAGTCCCCCAGGACGGCTTTCAATACAAAAAGTATTGCCTTGTTACTCAATGAGAAAAGGGATGATTCGCTTACAAAAAAGTTGAATTATTATGTGCAGAAGGCCTTGTTGCTCAATCCTCGAAAAGGGATTTATGCCAAGAAAAACTACAATCTGGAGGAAATGGCGGGATTGGTTTTTGTGCCTTCGTATATCTCTTTGGAATATGTACTTCAGAAAACGGGAGTCATCTTTCAGTATGATTCGGCCATTACTTCGGTCAGTTATTTGAGCCGCGAAATCGAAATGCTGGGGCAAATCTTCCGTTATCGGCAAATCAAGGGCGAGATTCTCTACAATCTTGAAGGAATCGAACAGCGCGACAACATCAATATCGCTACGCCTGAAAGAGCTGTTCTCGACATGATGTATTTGAACTCGGAGTGCTATTTCGACAACCTGAGTGCCGTCAACAAGAAGCGCATCATGCAACTGCTCCCGATATACCAATCAAAGCGATTGACAGATAGAGTGAAAGAAATGTTCAAATAATCAGAATTATGGATCTTAACAAGCACAAATTCTACATGTTGCAGATTCTGAAAGACATTTTTTCAGATGCTGAACTGGCTGATTGTTTGGGTTTCAAAGGTGGAACGGCGTTGATGTTTTTTTACGGTCTGCCTCGTTTTTCCGTGGATTTGGATTTCAACCTGATCGACCCAAGCAAGGAAAAACTGGTGTACGAAAAGGTGAGAAGCATCTTGTTGAAGTATGGCACAATCCATGATGAGGCATTGAAGTTCTTCGGGTCAGTTTTTGTCTTGGATTACGGCCAAAACGAGCGAAAACTGAAAGTCGAAATTTCCAACAGACAATACGATAACCATTACGAAATCAAGAATTTGCTTGGAATAGAAATGCGAGTATTGGTCAGGTCTGACATGTTTGCCCATAAGTTGTGCGCCTTGCTCGACAGGACGGAAATCACGGGTCGCGATGTTTTTGACTGTTGGTTTTTCTTGAACTCGCACACGCCTGTAAATGCGAACATTGTGGAGAGCAGGATGGGGATGCCTTTGCAGGACTATTTGCAACACTGCATTGAGACTTTGGAACAAGTCAGCGACAAAACAATTATGAACGGTTTGGGTGAACTGACCGACGGAGAAACGAAGAAATTTGCCAAAACGAAACTCCGAAAGGAAGCCATCTCTCTACTGACCTTTTTCAAGGCATTTCCGATTACGCAATGATAAAAAATGGGCTGATTTGCGAAAACTGCCAATTCAACCACTTTTTTCCCTATCTTTGCAGTCGCCCGATGGGGTAATGTTCTATGTAATTATCACAGAAACAATAAATTAAAATCAAATCAATGAAAAAAGTATTAGGAATCATCGCGATGGCCATCATGGTTTCGGTGGGTCGCGTGTATGCCGATGAAGGCATGTGGCTCCCGATGTTCGTCG
>CACZNA010000019.1:78331-118801 GCA_902782455.1 uncultured Bacteroidia bacterium
ACTGACCCCTGAAGAGCTTTACAGCATCAACCACAGCAGTCTGAAAGACGCTATCGTGGGCCTCGGCAGCGATGCCATGCCTCGTGGCTTCTTCTGCACGGGTGAAATCGTGAGCGAGCACGGCTTGCTCTTCACCAACCACCACTGCGGCTACGGTGCCATCCAAAAACTCAGCTCCGACCAACACGACTACCTTCGCGACGGCTTTTGGGCCAAGAACTACGGCGAAGAACTGCCCGCACCTGAAATGACCGCCAGCTTCCTCGTCCGCATGGAAGACGTGACGAAAGTCATTCTTGCCGAGGTGAAGGACGACATGGACTATCAAGACCAGCAGGCTGCCATCCGCAAGAAAATCAAGGAATTGGAAACAGCTGCTTCGGAAGATGGCAAGTACAACCCTGTTATCAAGGGCTTCTTTGAGGGCAACGAGTACTACATGTTTGTCTATCAAGTGTTCCCCGACGTGCGTCTCGTGGGCGTGGCCAACTCGTCCATCGGCAAGTTCGGTGGCGACACCGACAACTGGATGTGGCCCCGTCACACCGGCGACTTCTCGATTTTCCGCGTCTATGCCGACAAGGACGGCAACCCCGCCGCTTACAGCAAGGACAATGTGCCGCTGACGCCCAAGCATCACCTTCCCATCAGCCTTGATGGTGTGCAGAAGGACGACTTCACCATGATTTGGGGCTTCCCGGGCAGCACCGAGCGTTACATGTCGAGCTACGGCATCGACTATAACGTGGACACCTTCTATCCCGCCATCATCGACATCTTCGGCACTCAACTCGCCGCGATGGAAGAATACATGAAGGTGGACGAGCACATCAACCTGATGTATGCCGACAACCACGCTGGCTTGGCCAACACTTGGAAGAACTTCATCGGCCAGTGCAAGATGCTCCGCAAGAACAAGGTGAGCCCAATTGGGTCAACAAGAACAACAAGGACGAATACAAAAACGCCCTCCCGAACCTGAAGGCTGCCTATAAGAACATGGGCAACGTGGCCAAGTACATTTTCTATCCCAACTTCGTGGCCAGTGCAGGTCCCTCTGGCATTGCTAGCCAGTTTGCTTCTTACTATGAGGCCAATCAGAGCAAGGACAAGGAAGCCGAGCAAATGGCTCTCTCGCTGCTTCAGGCGATGGACGTGGATGCCCTCTTTGCCGAAACCGACCCTCAAGTGGAGAAAAAGACCTTCGCCGAAATGCTGAAGTGCTACAAGAATGCCTTCAAGGGTGAGCAACTTCCTGAAATCTACAACATTATCGACAAGAAGTTCAAGGGCGACATTGATGCCTTTGCTGATGATGTCTACACCAATTCAATCTTTGGCACGCCTGAGAACATCAAGGCTTTCTTGGCCAAGCCCAATCCTAAGAAGATCGGCAAGGACTATGCCTATCTCATGCACAGCTCGATGATGGATGTTCTCGTCAACCACATGGGTGCATACCGCTCTGCCATGCAGTCGGTAGGCGAGAACGACCACGTCTTCGTGAAAGGTCTGCGTGAATATTATGCTGCTACCCAACCTGGCAAGAGCCTCTATCCCGATGCCAACTCAACCATGCGCATGAGCTACGGTTCGGTTCAAGACTACATGCCCGCCGATGCTGTTCACTACGACTACATCTGCACCGCTAACGGTATCCTTGAAAAGTATGTGCCCGGCGACTATGAGTTTGACGCTCCCAAGCGCCTTATCGATCTCATCGAGAAGAAGGACTTCGGTGCCTACGCCGACGACAACGGCGAACTCGTCGTTTGCTTCCTTTCGACCAACGACATCACTGGCGGTAACTCTGGTAGCCCCATCATGAACGGCAAGGGCGAACTCATCGGCCTCGCCTTCGACGGCAACTGGGAAGCCATGAGCGGCGACGTCAACTTTGAGCCTAAACTGCAACGCACCATCAACGTGGACGTGCGTTATGTGCTCTTCATCATCGACAAGTACGCCGGTGCCACCAACCTCATCAACGAACTCGACATCCGCAAGAGCGAACCCAAGCCGCTGCGCGTGGAGGAAGTGAAGGAAGAGGAAATCTAAATCCGGTTTGTAGAGACACAAAATCGCGTTTCTTTAATAAAAACGGCCATCAAATCATTTGGTGGTCGTTTTTTTCTATTTTTGCAAAATCATTCAATTCCATCGCCATGAAAAAGACCCTTTTATTCTTGCTTTTGTTGCCGTTTACGCTCTTTGCCCAAGTCACCGACGACTTTTCTGACGGCGACTTCACCCAAAATCCCGCATGGTCGGGGACGGTGGATAAGTTCATCGTAAACAACAACTTGCAGCTTCAACTCAACGCGGAAGAAGCAGGAACGGCCTATCTTTCCTTGCCTTTTCAGGAATACGAGACGATGGAGTGGCAGTTTTGGATTCGGGAGGCATTTGCCCCGTCGGGAAACAACTTCACTGACGTTTGGCTTTGCGCCGACAATGCTGATTTGTCGCAAGTTACGCAAGGTTATTTCCTGCGTTTCGGTGAGGCGGGCAGCAGCGATGCCATCGAGCTTTTCCGCAAGGATGCCAATGGTATGCAAAGCGTGTGTCGCGGCACGGAAGCAACTGTTGCCTCATCGTTTTCCGTGGCAGTCAAGGTGAACTGCGACCGCGAAGGCAATTGGATGTTGCAGACTTGCTACGACAATTCGGGAATCTATATCGTTGAGGCACAAGGAACTGATGACACCTACGGACGAAACGGCCATTTCGGTTTTCATTCCACTTTCACGTCAAGCAACGCCAAGAAAATCTATTTCGACAATGTGTATGTTGGCCCTCGCATCGTCGACCACGAGCCACCCATGCTGCTGACTTGCGAAGTGCTTGACTTGACCCACCTGCAACTCGCTTTCAACGAGGCTCTTAATGAGGCTTCGGCACTGAATCCTGCCAATTACTCGGTCGACAACGGTTTGGGAAGTCCCGTTTCAGTTGTTTTCGGCGACAATATCGCCTCAGTGGTGCTTGCCTTTGAACGCGAAATCGGTAACGGCGTGAATTACACCCTGACTGTTAGCGGCGTTAAAGACTTGTGGAACAACGTAATGGAGCCGACCAGCATGAGTTTCTCCATCTATGAAGCCTCGGAATACGACATCGTCATCAACGAAATCATGGCCGACCCCAATCCCGTGGTGGGCTTGCCCGAATGGGAGTTTGTGGAGCTTTACAACACCACCGAGTTTGGCATCGACCTGAAAGACTGGCAGATACAAATTGGAGCCAACGACCTGACTTTTGGGAGTTTTGTCCTCGCGCCGCACGGCTATGTTATTCTCTGTCACAATGATGCCGTGCAGGAACTGAGAACTTACGGCGACTGCATCGGCTTTAGCAGTTTCTCGGTGGGTAATAGTTCTTCGGCGATGTATCTCTACAGCAAGGGAGGTGTCCTGATTTCGAGGGTCAACTTCAGCAACGCATGGTATCACGATTCCGACAAGGCCAACGGCGGCTGGTCGGTGGAGCAAATCGACCCGCTGAATCCCTGCGCGGGAGCCTCCAACTGGACAGCCTCGGAGGATGCCTCGGGCGGTACTCCAGGCCGCATCAATTCGGTAAATGGCGAAAACAGCATCAGCCCGAAGGTGGAGCGCGTGAGCATGTTCTCCGACTACATCGTGCAGCTTTGGTTCGACCAGCAGATGAATCCCGCAAGCCTGCTGGAACTTGCGAATTACCGCATCGACGAGACGGGCGCGCATCCCCAACAAATCAACATCAATCCCATTGACCCGACATACGTGGAGTTGCTTTTCGAAAACGGCTTTGCGGAAGGAGTCGTCTATACCTTATTAATTAATGGCGTGACCAATTGCGTGGGCAACACGATTGAGCCTGACACAAGGGTGCAGTTCGGCATCCCATACGACATTGCCGAGGGCGAAATCCTCATCAATGAAATCCTTTTCGACCCCATTAGCCCTGGCGTTGACTATGTGGAACTCTACAACAACACCGACAAAACCTTCGACCTCAACACTTTGATGCTCGGTGTTGTGAAGGAGAGCTTCCCCAATCCCGCCGATACGACTTTGAAGGAAATCGCTGCCGAAAGCCGTCTGTTCCTGCCCAAGACATACGTCTTGCTTTCCACCAACAGCGAGATTGTGGGACAGCAATACGATTGCCCGACTGACAACTTCGTGCAAATGGCCTCGTTCCCAAGTTACGCCAACGCGGGCGGCATAGCCATCCTCATGGGTAGGGACGGCACGATGATTGACCAAATGGTCTTTTCCGAGAAGATGCATTATCCGCTGCTCAAGGAAACCAAAGGCGTTGCGTTGGAACGTGTCGCCTTTGACCAGCCCTCGATGGATGCCGACAACTGGCACTCTGCCGCCGAGCGGGTGCATTTCGGTACGCCGGGACAACCCAATTCCATGATGCAAACGGCGGAGCCTTCGCAGGATGAAATCAGCATTAGCCCGGATGTGTTTTCGCCCGATGGCGACGGCTTCGACGATGCCTGTTTCATCAATTACCGTTTCGACGAGGAGGGCTACACGATGAACATTTACATCTTCAACGTGGCCGGACAATTGCTTCGCCATTTGGTGAAAGGCGAGTTGGTGGGGCAGGAGGGCAGCATCCTTTGGAATGGCTTGGACAACAACGGCAACAAGGTTCCCGTGGGCGTTTACGTCGTCGTGACCGAAGTCTTCAATTTCAGCGGCAAAGTGAAGCAGTTCAAGAACGCCGTGGTGGTTGCTACGCGGTAATTGCCTATTTTAGGTTGCCTATTTTAGGTAATTTTGAAAAATTGCTACTTAATATTTTGGTGTTCTGTAAGTTATGTTACAGATTTGATTCAATCCATCGCAGGAAAAAGATGTCATAAATCTGGTATGCGGTCCTCTTTTTTCCTACTATCGGCAATAGTAGTTCTTTTTCTGACAGCGACTTTGTCATTCGTTTGGCCGAGGTTGCCCCTCCTATGTTGTATTTTGAAAGGAATTGGGTGGAAGTGGGTTGTTCCACGATGCCCTCCTTGGCCACCGCGATAAGGAAATTCCATTGCGCTGGAGTCACTAACTCGCGGTATTGCAGATAGTTGTCGGTCAGTCCTTCCAAAATGTCCACACAGGCCTTTTTCACTTCTTCCATTCCGATTGTGTCGGGTTGCATACCGTAAATGGCATTGCAGAGCGTTTGGGTATAAAAAGTATAGCCTTGCGTCCAGTCCATGATGTATTCCAAGGCATCGGCATCAATGCTCATGCCACCTTGCTCAAAGTGTGCCTTGATGAATTGTTTATAGGTTTCGCGGTCGATTTTTCCTAATGACATCACTTTTGAACTAGAGAAAAACGGTCGTCTGGCACTCAGGAACATCTCGGTCATAATGGTGCGTTTGCTGCCGCAGAAGATGAAGTGCGTGTTGTGCATCTGTTGGATGTGGGTTCGCAGCAGTGCCTCAATGTTCTTTTCGGGATATTCCGTGATTTGTTGGAACTCATCTATGGCCAAAACTATTTCAATTCCTTGTGAATCAATAAATTCAAGAAGTCCGCCAAGGGTGTGTTCCTTTTCGGAGGTTAGTTGATAGTTGATTTGGATTTGAGGGATGCCAGTCAAAGTGTCATACGAAATCACGGGGCGCAGACTTTTGATGAAGGTGAGGAATTTGCTTCCTATGGCCGACTTTTCGGGGAATTTTTTCAGTACGGCTTCGGCCATCACTTTGATGAAATCGGACATGGAGCGGGTCGCGAAAATGTCCACATAAAGCGTTTCAATGGGCAACTTTTCTCGTTGGATAATGTCGAAAAGATGGTAAACCAAGCCTGTTTTGCCGTACTTTCTTGGCGAAATCAATGTGGTGTCGGCACCGTTGCGAATGTTGCGCAACAAGGTTTCGGTTTCTTCAATCCTGTCGCAAAAATACTCTGGAGACAGGTAGCCTTTGATCAAAAATGGGTTCATGGCAATCGTAATTGATGCGGCAAATATACGCTTTTTTTCAAAATTACCTATTTTAGGTTGCCTATTTTAGGTAATAAGTAGATGGGCAAATTTAGTTTACATGTTGGACACGAGACTATGGGACTACGAGGAATTTGCTTGTCCCGAAGTCTCGAAGTCCCGTGTCCCGAAAACAAAAGATGTTGCAGTTTAATTTTGAACAGTTACTTATTGGCAAAATTAAGCAGTTCAAGAACGCCGTGGTGGTTGCCACGCGGTAATTGCTTGTTTTTAGTATTGATTAGTTTTTCCCCTTCAAAGAGGCAGGTATCGGTGTAGGGGCGGACCCATGTGTCCGCCCAATAATAAACCCAATAAATAAGGAATGTCCGTCCAACAAACGCAATGGCAACGCGATTAAAAAGGGCAGACACGTGGGTCTGCCCCTACGTTGGTTTTGTAGAGTTTTTGGCCTTTTCAAAGGTCATGGTGAAAGTTGGCATGACATCAGGCAGGTGGCGTGAATCTCCCGCCTCAGAAATCCATATTCGATTGGGCTACAAGTTGTTTTGTGTCGGGATTGAAGGCTGTCAGGTTGCCTAAGCCTGGCTTGTCGGTCACGAAAATACCGTTGTCCAAGGCTATGAAGTCGTAGTTTTCGTTTTGCTCGACCACCAAGTTCATGAAGCTGTGGTCGACGGGAATGTGGCCGTGGATGATTTTCTTGCCATGCGACTTGTTGAAGTCGACCTTGAACTTGCGTGTCCACATCATGCTGCGCTCGTCTTCAAACGGGTTGTCGATTTTGAAGTTCATGCCTGCGTGAACAAGGATGTAGTTCTCCAATTCGATATACGGCAGGCATTGGTTCATCCAGTCGATGTACAATTTCGGAATCTCGCGCGGGTGTTTCACGCCGAAACTGTTTAAGGTCGCCTTCGCGCCCACGGCTTCCCATTCTTTCTGCTCAAGGTGCTTGCCGCCGAGGAATTTCTTCTTTTGGTCAGCCTCGTATGATTTCACACACATGTCCTCATGGTTGCCCTTCAGGAAATGCACGTCAAACTGCTCCTCCTGCAAGTGCATCATATAGTCGATGACGCCTTTCCCGTCGGGGCCGCGGTCGATGTAGTCGCCCAAGAAATAGAGCTGGTCGTTTTTCGTTACCTTGAGGATGTTCTCAAGCAAAACTTTGACGGTTTTCACACAACCGTGAATATCGGGGATGATCCAACGTTGCGACATCAGAATAAAGTGTTGAGGTTCAGTGATTCATATTGTTTGCGCAGGCGTTTCTTGAAGGTCCAGCGCACATCGGAGAGCCAGCGACGAAACAGCTCGTTATAGTCGATGAACAAGGAGTAGGAAAAATAGAGCAGCACAGTGACTCCCAAGGCCCAAGCCCAAGGCAGGTTGCAGAAGGCGACGACGACCCCAATGATGAAAATCAGAGGAGACAACACAAAACGTACTCCATAGCTGACAGTGTTGCCGAAGGCGGGGTCTTTCAGGTTTTTCCGAATGATCCACGTAGTGAGCCACACGGGCAGGGTGACGATGGCCGAAGCCGCATAATAAGGCAGCCCGACCAACAAAACGACCAACTTCCACAAGGAATTGAGCAAGGGATATTTTTTCGCGGTCGACATGACGGAGATTCTTTGCCTGACGCGCTCCTTGGCAAAGCTCATCACGCGCTCAAAGAGTTTTTTGGCTTCCTCTGGTTTTTCTTCCTTGAATTTCAGCACTTTGTCAACCGTGGCGCGATTGCGGAGCATCTTTTTGTAGAGTCCGCCGGCGCGTTTCTCGTTCTTCATCTTCACGATTTCCCAGATGGCGTCGTAGTCTTCGTCGTCGGGGATGTAGGTGAAGAGTTTCGAAATCTCGCCACTGAGCATTTCCTTGAGTTGGTTGATTTTGACGGCTTCGTTTTCCTCGGTGGTGTTTTTGAGGAATTCGGTCACGTTGATGGGCTTGCCAAAATTGATCATCGTCGTGCTGCGGAAACGGAAATAGTCGCCGTATTCGATGGCAGTGGGGATGATGTAGACGGGTTTCTCCTTGCCGAACTGCTTGCTGGCGTCCAAGGCGATGTGGAAGAGGCCCTTGCCAAAGCGCATCAGCGAGTGCTTGGTGCGGTGGGTGCCTTCGGGAAAGAGGTAAAGGTCGACGCTGTCGTGGATGACATCGACGGCCTTGTTGAGCGAGTCGTCGTTTTGGCGCACTGCTGCCACACCGTTGCGCATTCTGAAAATGGGCAGGATACGGAAAAAGTTCAACAGCTTGGCCACAAAGGGATTCTTGAAGATGTCGCCTCGCGCGATGAACACTTTCCTTATGTTGTCGGCAGAGAGCAGCACTAAGGCATCCATCAGGGTGTTGCTGTGGTTGACACCAAAAATCAGGCCCCCATCTTTGGGCAGGTTTTTCTTGCCATGCACCTCAAAACGGCGATAGGCACGGCGCGTGTGCCAGTTGACGTAAGGCAGTAGAGTGGTGTACCAAAAATCCGGATCTTGTATTTTCTTGGCCATTAAGTAAGTGTTCAAAAATTAAACTGCAATATCTTTTGACTTCGGGACTTCGTGACACGTGACTTCGGGAATTTGTTTGACTCGAAGTCCCGCAGTCTCCGTGTCTCGCAGACTATTATGTAAACGAAATTTGCTCATCTACTAACAAACAAAATAAGAAGCAAAAGTACAAAATTAAGCCAAAAGTCATGCGATTTTTCAATCAAAAAGTAATTTTTACTACTTTTACGGCCTCAAAATGAATGAAATATGCGTGGAAGATTGTTCAAAAGCATAGGAATACTGATTCCATTCCTTTTGTTGACCGCTTGCCAAAACCCTGTCAAGGTAGAGGAAAAATTTGAGCAAGAAATTGATTTAGAAGAAGATACGATAATCATTGAAGAGCCTCAACTTCCCATCGACACTTTGACGGTGATGGAGCATTTGAGGGAACGCGGGGTTGTGGTGGCCGTTACCAATTGCAGCGAAATCAACTACAACATGTACAATGCCCATCCGGCCGGGTTTCAGTATGAATTGCTCAAAGGGTTTTGCGACGCCAACCGCCTCAAGCTTGAAATGGTGGTGAACGACAACATGGATTCCTGTTTTAAGATGTTGGAATCGGGAGAGGTGGACGTGTTGGCAACGGGCGTTTGCCTGCATAAGGAATTGAAGCACAACTATTTCCTTTCCAATCCGATTTTTAAGCAAAAGAGTGTCCTTGTTCAGCGTTTGCCCAAAGGATGGAACTCCAAGTCATCAGGCAATCGGCTTGAAAGTCAGTTGCTTCGCTCGCCGCTCGACCTTGCGGGGAAAACGGTGCATGTGCCCACACGAAGCCATGCAGTCAAGACGTTGGAATACCTTTCGGAGAGCATCGGCGATACGGTTTACGTGGTGGAATGTGATACCTTGAACAGTATCGGCTTGATGCGTGCTGTACATGACGGCCTGATTGACTATACCATTGTGGATGAGTATATTGCGAAAATGGCGACGTACGACCTTAGCGGATTGGACATCAAGTTTGCGGTGACTTTGGAAGAGCCCATCGGATGGGTCATCCGCCAGGAGAAGGATTCGACATTGTTGACGGCCATCAATGATTGGATTGACAAGGGCAATCAGAAGCATTTGCGTCTCATTATGACCCGCTATCTGAAGAACGGGCACTATATTTCCTCAAGGCGTGAGGCTTCGAACAAACGCCTTTCGAGGTATGATGCCGACATAAAGAGAACGGCGAAAAAAATCGGGTGGGACTGGCGTTTGCTGGCTGCCTTGATTTATCAGGAGTCGCGGTTCAGGGCCGACTTGGAAAGCGAGAAAGGGGCTTTCGGCCTGATGCAGCTTATGCCTTCAGTGATGAGACGGTACGGCATCGGTTATGATGCCACGCCCCAACAACAATTGGAGGCTGGCGGAAAGCTCATTTCGTTCCTTGACAAGTCGTTGAAAAACAAGGTCGCGGATAGCACGGAGCGGGTGAAGTTTGTGTTGGCTGCCTACAATGCCGGCTTGGGCCACGTCTACGATGCCCAACGATTGGCTCGGAAATTTGGGAAGGCACCGGATGTGTGGGACGGCAATGTGGACTATTATATCTTGAACAAGTCGAAATTCCTTAACGATACATGTTGCAAGTGCGGCTATCTTAGGGGTGGCCAGACGTATCGGTTTGTGGCCGACATCATGGAACGTTATCAGAATTATCGGGTTTTGATGGACTAAAAATCAATCAGTTATGAAAAGAATTTGTTTTTCTGTATTGCTCCTTGCCTTGATGCTCATTGGGGCAAAAACGACGTTGGCCCAGTCGTTCAATGCGGGTCTTATCGCGGGTGCCACTTTCAGCCAAGTGGACGGCGACTCCTACTATGGTTTCCACAAAGTGGGATTTACGGCTGGAACCTACGTCAGCCTTCCTGTCGCCAATCACTTTGCCCTTCAGATGGAGTTGAAATACACACAGATGGGCGCGCATTCCTCCGCCAAGGAAATCATCGAATATAACTATCCTGCTTACAACCTGAGGCTGCATTATGCCGAGATTCCTTTGATGTTGCGCTACGACTTCGGACATTTCACGGTCTATGGCAAGCCGTTGGATAATTTGGCCTTGGAGTTGGGCTTGAGTCTGGATTTTCTGTTGAAATATCGTGGTGAGATTGAAGCGGCTACCCAGACTTGGAAACTGAATTTCTTTTCCGTTACGGGCAATTTCGGCCTGCATTATGCCTTCACCAAGCATTTGGGCATAGGCGCACGGATGATGTATTCCATCACGCCGATGCAAACCAATCCAAACCCGCTAAGGCTCTTCGACCATTCTTACAACAAGGTCATCCAAATCACGATGACTTACAATTTCTTTTCTCCCCTGCGATAAAGTCGATGTTTCTTTTCAGGCCTTCATATCCCGCACGTTGCACTGCGGAACGCTTGAAAAGTGCCTCAAAATCAGTCTGATTGAGGCTTTTCCAATCATCCTCGCGCATGGTTAAAAGTCGTTCCGAAGGCTCGAACTCAGGCTCTTTATGGGGTAGCGCGAAACGATTGTAGGGGCACACGTCCTGACAGATGTCGCAGCCATACATCCAGCCTTTAAACTGCTCAGAATCATGACCTTCCAATGTGCCTTTGTATTCGATGGTGAGGTAGGAGATGCACTTGCGCGCGTCGATATGGAACGGGGCTTCCAAAGCTCCTGTGGGACAAGCATCTAAGCATCGTGTGCAGCGTCCGCAACGGTTGGTCATGGCTTGGCCGGTTTCGGTAAGGTCTAAGGGCAGAAACAGGTGCCCGATAAAGAAAAACGAGCCTTTATTGGGATGGATGAGCGAGGTGTTTTTGCCGATGAAACCCAAGCCGCATCTGACGGCCCAGGCACGGTCTAAAACGGGTGCCGAATCGACGAAAATGCGCACACCTTCTAATTTACCTGATTGGGTTTCAATGCGTTCCAAGAGCTGACGCATCTTGCGTTTCAGCACATCGTGATAGTCGGCACCGTAGGCGTATTTGGCGATTTTGAAACGCTCGCCGCCGAGGGTTTGTTTCGGGAAGTAGTTGTAAAGTACGGTAACGATGCTTTTGGTGCCTTCGGCCAGCAGACGGGGGTCGTAGCGTTTCTCGCGGTTGCGGGTCAAATAACCCATCTCGCCTTCATGCCCGTCGTCGAGCCATTGTTCCATGTGTGCCGACTCTTCGCTTAAGGCCGTAGCCCGCGCAATGCCACAAGCGTCGAAGCCCATCTTTTCGGCTTCAGTAATAATCCATTCCGACACGCTTTGCGTCATGGCGAACATAGCGAAGCAATCCAATGCTTTTGTGAAGCTGCAACAAGCAATCCGTTGTAAATCAGAACGGAGCGATGGAAATTCCGACTGAGAGCGGATGGATGACAGGTGCTTCGTGGCCGACCTCAAACACGGGATTGAGCTGGTATGCTGCAAACAGGCTGACCCACTTCCAGCCGACGCGCAACGTGGTGGAATAGTTGTAGCGTTCCAAGTTCTTGATGTAGAGTTCCTTCTCGTGGATGATGGTGCCGTCATCGTTGGGGCCGACGTATTTCGTCTTGGCCATCACCATGATACCGAGTTTGAAGCCTACGCCAATCTTCACTTGGTCCTTGATGCGGAAACGCAATTCCAAGGGGATGTCGACAGTGTTGGCGTTGACTTTGGCGCGTTTGAAGGATTGGTTTTCGCGGTATGAATCGCTGATGATGAGCGTGTCGTTATAAGGGTTGAGGATGTTGTTGTAGGAGAAGTAGTTGTGGTGGCTCATGCCCGCCCCGATGCTGACGGTGTGCTTCGAACTTTCACCCAAGGGGAAGTTGTAGGTGATGTACCAGCTGGCGCCTTGGTTGAAACCTCTTGCATCCCAATTGGTTGTGTTGCTGCTGGGTATGAGTTGGAAGTCGCTGAAGATGTCGAAGCCGACGGTTATTTTTTTGTCGGTCTTGTTGGCAATCAGTTGGGCAAACGAGGTGATCGACAGGGTCAGCGCGATGAGTGTAAAGAGAATTTTTTTCATATCGGTTGGTAATTAATGATTCAGTTCGGCAGCGATGGCTGAACGTTGGTCAAGCAGGTCGTTGATTTGTTCGTCGCTGAGGTCGGGGTTGCGAAGTTGTGCGTCAATGGCGGCCAATTGTGCCTCAAGGTTCTCGTTGGTGCCAGGGATGTCGGTGAGTTGCTTTTCCTTGTTGGGTGCTGGCTCTTGAGGTACAGCAGGTTGATTCATAGGCTGTTGCATATCGCCCGTAAAGTTTTTCAATTGTCCCATCACCATGCCCACGAGCTGTTTTGAGAAGGGGTCTAATTTGTAGATTTCCACTTTCATGTCGTCTTTCAGCTCGTCGAAGTCTTCGAGGAACATTTTCAGCTGTTCCTTTTGCTCTTCGTTGATGCCCGGAATGGCGTCAAGGTCTTGGTTTTCCATCATTTTCTTGAACATGTTCAAGAGGTCGTCGAGTCCGTTATTGAAATTGTTGTCGTCCATTGTGTTCAATTACCAGTTGTTCATTTGTTGGGTTGTAGGGCTGTTACCTTGTGGCAGCCGATGCCTGCTGAGGGATTACGAAAGTGTCGCCCCTTCAGGGCGCGCGGGAAGGCTACAAAAACCATTCCGCGTGCAAAGAAACGAATTTTTTGTGGAATGATTGTGTCAGATTGGCGTTTTTTCACGAATATTGCAGTCTCAACTCTATACCGAACAACCGAACAACTTTCAACTGAAAAACTGACTACTATGGATTTCAACACGATAAAAGTACAATTGGGCGAAAGTGTGGCATGGATTAATCTTGACCGCCCTGAGGTGCGCAATGCCCTGAATGACACTCTGATACACGAATTGACCGAGGCCTTCGACTGGCTCAACAGCCGCGACGACATCCGCGTCATCGTCCTGAAAGGCAACGGTCCGGCATTTTGCGCGGGTGCCGATTTGACTTACATGAAGGCGATGGCAGGTTTCAGTCATGCGCAGAACATTGCCGATGCAGAAAAACTTTCCAAGCTGTTCCGCACCATTTATTATTGCAACAAGGCCGTCATTGTTGATGTGCATGGTGCTTGCATTGGCGGGGCCAACGGCATCATCGCTGCCGCCGACATTGTCATTGCTGAGAAGGCAACCAAGTTCGCCTTCACTGAGGTCAAGTTGGGTCTTACACCGGCCACCATTTCGCCTTTTGTGGTGAGCAAAATCGGCAACACCGCCGCCAAGGAACTCATGCTGACGGGTCGCCGCTTCACCGCAGCCGAGGCCAAGGATTTCCGTTTGGTGAATGTGGTTGTCGATGAGTCGGAAATGATTGACACAGAGCGTCAATACATCGACCATTTCCTTCACGCCTCGCCTGATGCCATCGTCGAGTGCAAAAATCTCCTCCGCATGGTGACGGACACCGACGATCCAAATAATCCTGTTTTTTACCAAACTTCGCTTCTCATCGCCACCCAGCGGGTCTCAAAGGCGGGACAAGAAGGAATGAAAGCGTTTTTCGAGAAGCGGAAACCGAGTTGGGAATGAAAAAAGTGCCTTCAACTCTGCGGAATCTATCAAAAAAAAGCACTTTCCGCAGAGTTGAAGGCTATTTTTTGGAGGATTATGCCTTGAATAAATCTTCTAAAGTAATGATATTCTGAAAGATACTTGAATATTCGTTTTTCTTCAGGCCTTTGGCCGAAATCAGCACCAAATGGATGGCCTTGTCGGAGCGGATTTCTTCGGATAGTCGGGCGATTTTCGTCTCCAAATTCGATTCGTCGTCGGCATTGACCGTGAATGGCTCTTTCGTGAACTTGATTTCGCAAAGGTCGATGATGCCGTCGATGCGGTCGATGACCAAATCGACTTGCGCGCCGGTTTCTGTCGTTTTGCTCGGAACGTTGCGCCACGAATAGAAAGCGGTGGAGATGCCCGAAATGCCCAAGGCACGAAGGATTTGCTCCTCGTGGGCGAAACACACCCGCTCGAAGGCCAAGCCGCACCAATTGTAATACAGTGGCGAGTTTTGGTTCTCCGACCAGAAATGTTTGTCGGAGCGTGTGTTTTCAGCGATGAATCTGAAATAGAACAAAGTGTATGGGTCAATCAGTTGAAATACAGCGTTTTTCTTCTTGAAGCCGATGCTGTTATATTTCCTGATGAAACCGCAATATTCGAGTTCGGCGAGCACTTTGGTGAGTTTGCCGTTGTCGTCCATGCCATCCGCAACCAATTCCTCTCGGGTCATCCCGGCCTTCTTTTTGCCGAGGATGGTGATGGCTTGGATGTAGGCTTCTGGATTCTTGAACAGCGAGGCATAAAGCGCGTCAAATTCGTTGTAAAGTTCTCCTTGTGGGTTGAAAATCAAATCGTCGATGTTTTGTGCGAGGCTTTTCTGCCTGTCCAAAAACGACCAATAATAAGGGATTCCGCCCATAACCATGTAAGCCTCGACGATTTGCCTACGGCTCATGCCCAACTTGAAGGCTTTGGCATAACGCTCACATTCCGCAAGGGTGAACGGCTGGATGAGAATTTTTGCAGTCACCCGTCCGCGCAGCCCGCCGTGGTCTTTGATGAGCTTGTTGATGATCCACGAAGTGGCTGAACCGCAAACGATTAGAAGGATGTCTTTCCGCCCCGAAGCCCAACCGTTCCAAAAGTGTTCCAAAGCGGGAATGAAGCCTGAATGCAGGGTGTCCATCCAAGGCATTTCGTCGATGAAGATGACTTTTTTCTTCTCGTCGGAGGCCTTGATGAGGTCTTTGAGCATGTCGAAGGCGTCGAGCCAGTTTTTGGGGAGTTTCGGCTTGGCCATCCCCGCGTCGTGGAGCGACGATTTCCATGCCGCCAACTGCCCTTTCATGTCAGTGCGGGCCACGCCTGCGTGCTCGAAGGTGAATTTGTAGCCAAAAGTTTCCCTGACGAAGAAGGTTTTGCCTACGCGCCTGCGCCCATAAACAGTTACAAATTGCGAATATTCAGACTGATATGCCCGAATCATCTTTTCTTTTTCGTTGGCTCTCCCGATAATCATTTTTCATGGATTTGATGCTGCAAAAATAGAAAAATAGTGCTTCAACTCTGCGGAATCTATCAAAAAAAAGCACTTTCCGCAGAGTTGAAGGGGTGTTTTTGCAAAAACTTGTCCTCTTTTTCTGGTGTTTTGGCGGATTTTCCTTACCTTTGCCTCAAATATCAAATCCGAATCAACATGAAGAAATTTGCAGTAGTTTTAGCAGGCTGCGGTCGCAAGGACGGCAGCGAAATCAACGAAGCCATCACCCTTTTGCTCTCCATCGAGCAGCATCATTGTGAATACCAATGCTTTGCGCCCAATCGCCCTCAAACCGAGGTCATCGACCACCTGACCGATGAGAAAGTGGCCGAGGAGCGCAATATCCTTACCGAAGCGGCTCGTTTGGCGCGTAGCAATGTTCGACCTATTGAAGAATACAAGGCCGCCGATTATGACGGTCTGCTCTTTAGTGGCGGCTATGGCGTGGCCAAGAACCTTTGCGATTATGCCTATAAAGGTGCCGAAATGGAGGTGCAGCCTGATGTGGCCCGCGTCATCCTTGAAACGCATAAAGCGCACAAACCCATTGGTGGCATGTGCATCTCGCCCGTGATGTTCGCCAAACTCATCCCTGATGTGTGTATCACTTTGGGCAACGATGGCACCCCCGATGCTGATAATATTATGAAAATGGGTGCAAACCATGTGCAAACCGAACACGGCGACGTGTGTGCCGATAATGAAATGTTGGTCTTCACCACGCCCGCCTATATGCTCGACGCGACGCTGAAAGACGTTTACGACGGGGCTTTCAACTTGGTTGGTACCATCGTCGACACGCTTGACGGAAAACGGGATTGATCAGATTTTGTCTCCGTAGGCCAAATCGCCTGCATCGCCGAGACCGGGAACGATGTATTTGTGCTCGTTCAGGAGTGGGTCGATGGCGGCACACCATAACGTGACATTGTCCAAAGGACGGAACAACTTCATGAGGTTGTTGATACCAGCTTGGGCGGCAATGACGCAGCACAGGTGCAAATGTTTCGGTATGCCTTTGGTGCATAGGGCTTGGTAGGCCAATTCGAGGCTGCCGCCGGTGGCCAACATCGGGTCGGCGATGATGACGGTTTTGTCGGTGAGGTCGGGAGCGGCGAGATATTCCACTTTAATACCGACATTCTCATGTTTTTCGTCCAAATAATAGCGGTAAGCCGAAACGAAAGCGTTGTCCGCATGGTCGAAGACGTCTAAGAAACCTTGGTGGAAAGGCAGGCCAGCGCGAAACACAGTGGCTAACACGATGTTGTCATCAAACATGCTGACTTTTGCCGTGTCCAAAGGGGTTTGGATTTCCTTTTCGGAATAGTGCAAAGTCTTGCTCACCTCGTAGGCCATCATTTGGCCGATGCGTTGCAGGTTGTGGCGGAAGGTGTTGCGGTCTGATTGTGTTCTGACGTTTCTCAGTTCAGCGACATATTGGTTGATGACGCTGTTGGATTCTGCAAAGTTGACGGTTTTCACGGTTCGAAAGATTTTGGCAAAGGTATGAAAAAAGTTAGGGCGACCGATGGCCGTCCTAACTTTTTTGTCGATTTTGTCGTTTTTATCTGCCTCTGGTGCCTGCTCCGGTGTTACTGCTTGACGAGGAGCTTCTGCTGCTGGAGCTGCCGTTGACGCTACGAGTGCTGCTGCTCGAGCTTGAGTTGCTGCGGCTGACGCTGCTGTTACCACTGTGGCTGCTTGCGGAGCTGTTGGAGGTGCCGCTCGGGCGGCTGCTGTTGGAGTTGTTTCCCACGCGGCTGTTGGAGCTGCTGTTGCCCGTGCGTCCTGTCGTGGAGCTGTCGCTGGTTCCGCTTGGACGGCTGTTAGAGTTCGGGCGACTGACGTTACTGCCGTTGTTAGGCGTTCTGCCACTGCTCGATCCATTGTTGTTGGGTCTGTTGGGCTTCACGTTGCCGCCGTTGTTGTTCGGCGCGGGCGGGTTGCCACCGCTGTGGTTGTTGCCATTGCTCATGCTGCCTCCGTTGGCTTTCGGCCTGACTGTTGCAGTGGGGGCAGGCGTATTGTTGTTGGGCTTCGGCTCAGGCTTGTTGCTCCACTCGTGGGTGGCAGGATAGCCTCCGTTGTTGTGGTGATAGCCGTAGGTGTGGTGCATCGGGTCCATCGGGGGCGGCATTCCGGGGCCAACGGGCATCGGCGGGCGGAAACCGTCGTAGTAGTAGCGGTAGGTGCCGGGACGGTGATAGTAGCGCATTACCGGTCCGATGTGAATCACCACCCAAGGCTCGGTGCGAGGCCCATGCCAGCAGAAGCGGACAGGCTCGAAGTATTCAAAGGTGGTGAAACTGTAGAGTTCGCGACCCATCGAGTAGTAGGGCATGAGCGTGTAAACAACGTGGCGGTCGATGGTGCGGCAAGGAATCTCGACTTCGATTCTCTTGATGCGACCGGGGCGCACTTTCACGTATTTCTCAACGTATTCGTGACCATATTCGGGGTCGAGGTAGATGCAGATGTCGCCCCTATAGGTGTAGTCGCCGATGTTCTCCACGTCGTAGTAGACCGTGATTGAGTTGTGGTTGTACACCATCACCGGCTGTGATACCAAGGCGAGTTCAGGCGGGTAACCGGCTGCTTTTGCTGCGATGGATCCCATTACCAACAGGATGCTCATCAAAATGTTCTTGGCTTTCATAGTTGCGATTGTTTTGAGGGTTTGACTTCAGTTTAGTTGTTCACCCTATCACACTACCAAAACCGTGCCAAAAATCATTTCTCACTCACCCTCGAAACCTTTCCATAGTTAATCTCAGGGTGTTTCGACAGGTATTCCATCATCAGATCGTTGGATGTCCTGAAGGTGGATCGCCCCGCGTCCTCATGCTTGTAGTTGAACACGGACGACATGTAACTGTTCATCACGATGTTGTATTTGGCGTTGAGGTCCAAGGGGTTGCCGTTCTCCAAGGTCACTTCGATGTCGGTCATTTCGCCTTTGTCGTTCACCTTATAGGTATAGGAACACCCTGAACAATAGATGGGGCCATGGTCGGTGACGAAGCACGACTGCATCAGATTGATGATTTCCTGTCCGCTGAGCGAGAAGGCGATGATTTCGTTGTCGAAGGGGTCGAGGGCAAAAACATCCTTGATGGTCATGGGGCGCGCCGAAAGGGTGTCGTAGCGTACACCACCCGGATTCTGGAAACTCATGTCGACATCCAAAGTATAACGGATGGCATCGGTCATCAGGCAGCCGAGCGACTCGTAACTCTTGACAGGCGTTAGGTTGTTGGCAACCACCGTGCAGAAATACGGGTCGCTATTGTATTTGTTCACCATTTTTTGCACTTCCGCGTTGCGCTTCGGGAAATTCTTGATGGAGAGCAGCTGCATCTCCTTGTCGACGATTTTGCCATTGCGGAAAGTGAAAGTGCTGAGGGTGACGTATTTCACCTTTGACTCGGCCTGCGTGACCAACACGCCGTCTACGATTTGTTTCTTCTCAACGCGGGTGTGGCTGTGACCGCCGAAAATGGCATCCAATTGGGGGAACTTCGCGGCGGTTTCGCAGTCGTCCTCAAAGCCACAGTGCGAGAGCAGGAAAACGGCGTTACAATCCTTCAGTTCTTCGATGTATTTGGGCAAGACCTCATTGAGGGAGACGAAATGCGAGCCTCCGGCATTTTTCGGATGGAAATCGGGCAAACCGTTCACGCCCACTTGGATGCCGCCTATCACACCGATTTTCAGTCCGTTGCGCTCAAATATTCGGTAAGGATAAACATTGGGCATCCGCAAAGTGTCGTCGAAAGTAACATTGGCGCACACGAAGGGGAACTTGGCCCATGTGAGCACATTGCGCAAGGCAATGGGGCCGCCGTCCCATTCATGGTTGCCGAAGCACGAAAGGTCGAAGCCGACGGCGTTCATCAGTTCGCACATCGGGTGTCCGGGTTCATCGCATCGGTCGTTGATGGGGTTGCCCGAGCGGTTGTCGCCCGCGCCGAACAAGAGCAGGTCGGGATGGACACTACGGAGGCTGTCAATTAATCCGGCCATTTTAGGAAAGTTGTCGATGTTGGCGTGCATGTCGTTGGTGGAGACGACATAAATCTTTTGCTCAGCTTCCTCCCTGGTTTTCATTTCTTGGGTCTTACAGGCCGAGAAGAGCAACACGGAGGCGCAAGCCACCAAAGTCAGTTTGACGAGTTGTTTCATAATGTTTAGAGTTTTATGTAGATTCTTGAATTGGCACGGAGCGAGCCGTCGAGGTCGACGAGGTTGCCGTAGGCGTCTCTCACTGTAATGCCGTCGAGCTTGAGCGGCAGGTTTTTGGCGCGGCAATAGGCCAGCACCACTGATTTCACTTTTGCGCCGTAATAAGTGCGCACCTCGGTGTCGTTGACGAAAGCTTTCATATTGTTAAGTCGTTTAATTGTTTCAGCCTTGCGCCATTGCGAGGAACGAAGCAATCCAGATAGATTGTCATTTGGACAGCCGCGTTCCGCTTGCCATGACGCAAAGCGACGAAGCAAAATTACAGTTTTTTCGGAAAATTGGGAATCTGTTTTGGTTTTTTCCTAATTTTGCCCCCATCAATCACTAAAAACGAATCATCATGAAATTAGATGGAAGAAGAGAAAGTACCAATGTGGAAGACCGCAGAGGGAAGAAAACCGCTGTCGCTGCCGGTGGAATCGGTATCGGCGGAATCGTGATTTATTTGCTCATTAGTCTGCTTGGTGGCGACCCGAGTGCCGTCATGGAACAAATGAGTTCGACAACCCAGACAGAATACGTCGACGACGGCAAGGACTACAGCCAAGTGGATGCCGAACTGATGACATTCTGCAAGCGCATCCTCGCCGGCACCGAGGACGTGTGGACGCGCGAATTCCAGAAAATGGGCCGCACCTACCACGCCCCCAAGATGGTCATCTACAGCGATGCCGTCAACTCGGGCTGTGGCAACGCAACCTCGGCGGGCGGGCCTTTCTATTGCTCAGCCGACAACACGGTTTACCTTGATTTGGAGTTTTTCAAGAGCATGAAACGCCAAATTGGGGCCGACGGCGACTTTGCCTACGCCTACGTCATTGCCCACGAGGTGGGCCACCATGTGCAAAACGAACTCGGCATTTTGGGTCAGGCGCACCAGCAGATGGCGCAATATGGCCGCAACACGCCCAAATCGAACGAAGTGAGCGTGCGCCTTGAGTTGCAGGCCGACTTCTTCGCCGGCGTGTGGGCCTACAATGACAACAAAATGTTTGGCTCGCTTGAAGACGGTGACATTGAGGAAGCATTGAATGCCGCTGCCAAAATCGGCGACGACTACCTCCAGAAGCAAGCCTACGGCCGCACCATGCCTGAAACCTTCAACCACGGCACTTCGGCCCAACGCTCGCGCTGGCTCAAGAAAGGACTGACCACTGGCGATGTCAGCTTGGGCGACACCTTCTCGCCGAGTTATTCAAGCCTATAATAGGCTTCGATCTTTAGGGTGAGTCGCTGCAAACTTTGAATCATGAATAAGCAGAAAATGAACAAAGTTGACAATTACCTTTCGTTGAAACGGATAGTGCTGCTCTCGTTGGCTATCACCTTGGCCTATTATGTGTTGTTCGTTTTGATGCATTATTTCAGCAGACCTATGTTTGACAACCCAATTGAGGTGGAAAATTGGGATAACCGGAATGTCGATGCTCTGGACGCTGATACGTTGCAGCTTACTGAAATGCAGCCCTGTCCAATTCCTGAACCACGGTACCATCGTCCCGGGCCTCCCGAACCTCCAAAAGGCAGATGGTTGTACAAAGTAGTGGTGAACATCCCGCTCACTTTCATCATGGTTTTCATCGTATTGTTATACGATAGGAAGATCATGAGCTTGATGTTTAAGAAAAAACGTGGCGAATTTCTTGCAATTGTTTTTGGTTCGATATTCGTTGGAATAATAATGAGTACGTTATGCATTGTTTTCCAATGGTTTGAGTGGCCAAGTTGGAGGCCAAATCACTCGCTGTTCATTTGTGTGGTAAAGGGTTGGTTGGGCGATTTGCCTTTGTATGCTTTTGCTGTGCTGTCGGCTTATTTGTTGCGTTCGGTCTATTTGCAGAAAAAGTCAGCGGTTGAGAATGAGACGCTTCGTGCCGAAAGCATCCGCTCGCGTTACGAGGCCCTGAAAAACCAACTCGACCCGCATTTTCTGTTCAATTCGATGAACACGCTCCAATCGCTCATCACCGTCGACTCTGATAGTGCTGAGGAGTATGTGCAACAGCTTTCCACCGTGATGCGCTACACTTTGCAGAAGCGGGAAGTCGTCACACTTGTCGAGGAGTTGAAATGTGCTGCCGACTATAGCCGAATGTTGAAGATGCGTTATGGCGACAACTTGGTTTTCGACCATCACATCGACCACGAAAGGTATGATAATCACTTGGTTCTGCCTTTGGCCGTTCAAGGATTGATTGAAAACGCCATCAAGCACAATGTGATTTCCGCCAAACAACCGTTGACGATTCATCTTTCCACAGATGATGACAACCATTTGATAATCAAGAACAAAAAGCAACCTAAAATTTTCGAAGAGGAAGGCACAGGCATCGGCTTGGCCAATTTGACTGAACGATATAGGCTGCAATGGGACAAAAAAGTGCAGATTTTTGACGACGGTAATAATTTTATCGTAATTTTGCCCCTTGTAAATGATTGAAAATTGACTAAATATGAAAGCATTAATTATTGAAGACGAAATGATGGCCTCACAGGCGCTCAGCAAGCTGATAGGCAAAGTCAGCCCCGAAACCGAAGTCGTCGGTGTGCTGCAAACCATCGCTGAAGCCAAGGATTGGTTCAAGTCCAATCCCATGCCCGACCTGGTCTTTATGGACATCCATCTGGCCGATGGCTCTTCGTTTGCCATTTTCGATAAGGTGAACATCACCTGCCCCGTCATCTTCACTACGGCCTACGACGAGTACGCCCTCAAAGCCTTTGAAGTGAACAGCATCGACTACTTGCTGAAACCCATCAACAAGAAAGACCTTGAACGCGCGATGAACAAGTTCAACACGCTCACGGGTGGTGCCGATGGCGACTACAAGGCTCTCGCTACGATGATTGAAGACCTGAAGCCGAAGTGGAGGAACTATTTCCTCTTGCCGGAGCGCGACAAGTTGGTTCCGTTGGCCGCCAAAGACATTGCCTATGTCTGCATCGACGACAAGATGGTGAAAATCGTTTCGTTCGACCGCAAAACCTACTATACCAACCAAACTTTAGATGAATTGTTAGAGCAGCTTGAGGCCTCGGCGTTTTTCCGTGCCAACCGTCAATACATCGTGTCGCGCGGCGCCATCAAGGATGTGTCGATATGGTTTGGCAACAAGCTCGCCTTGAACCTCAATGTGGAAGTGCCCGACAAGATCATCATCAGCAAGGCCCGCGTGAGCGAGTTCAAGCAGTGGTTCGCCGACTGATTTTTCAATAGATTGATTTTCAATTTATTGTAAAGTAGAAGAAAAAAATCGGAGAAAAACTATTGCGGGAACGAAAAAAGGTTGTACCTTTGCAGCCGCAAAACGATGCTTCCGTAGCTCAGTTGGTAGAGCACCTGACTCTTAATCAGGGTGTCCAGGGTTCGACCCCCTGCGGGAGTACCAGAAAAACCGCTGATTCGGCGGTTTTTTTTATGTTGAAATCGATGTTGGTAGAAATCATCCCCCTTTTGCCCTTTCAAGTCAAAATCCACTCATCCAAAAACCGCATCTGCTCTTCGGTGTGAAACCAATGCTCGCCGCCTTCCATGACGGTTAGCGTGGCATTGTGCCTTTTCGCGAAGTCGCTAACGGTTTCGAATGAAATCAGGTTGTCTTTGCTACCGTATAGGATATGTGTCGGTACGTTCCAATGGAGGGGGTGAGTCTTGACATAGTGGAGCCATTCCTCCGTCAGCTCAACGCAGTTCAGCTTCTCCATATCGACCACCGGCGAAATGAAATAGGCCTTTTGAACCATTTCGTCAATGTCGGCATTCATGCTGAAGTACGCACCGATGCTGTTGGCAATCAGGAAGATGTTCTCGTATCGATTTTTCAGCCCTTCTACCGCTTTGTGTATTTCCTTGCCTGTCTCCCAAGGACTGAAAGTCTGGTAGTCCAAACCAAAGACCTCGCAATCGGGAAATAGCGGTTTGTAATGCTCGCTTTCCGACGCGCTCCCGTCTTTTCCGTGGATGTATAAGACAGCGTCCATCGTTTAATCCTTACATAATCTTTCAATCAGTTCCTTATGCTGCGGGTATTGCTTCGCAAGCTCTGATTTCTTTGCCAACTCGAAGTTTTCGAAGCTAAACGCCGGACCGACAGCACAGCCAACAAGACAGAAACCTTGTTTCGACGGAATTTCAGCTGCAAACCATTGTTCCGGCATGATGACAACTTGCATCTCAACCTCAGTTGAAAGAGTGTGAATGGCCAGTTCTCCATCAGGGTCGATGACATAGATGTTAAGAGGTGCGCCAGCATGAAAATACCAAATCTCAACAACATTGTGAAGCCGATGAAATGCTGAAATGTCGTTGGCAGTCAGCATGTAATAAATAGTGGAAATGTTTTTCTTACCTGTCTCGTCATTTCCATAAAGTTGACGATAATAGCCGCCTTCGGGATGCGGGAGCAGACCAAGTTTTTCGATATATGCTGTCTCGGTATTCATATAGGTTAGGTAACTATTCAAAGATTAAACTGTACTTTCTTTTGACTCGGGACACGAGACTTCGGGACACAGGACGAGCTCAATGTCTCGCGTCTCGCAGTCACGTGTCTCGAGTCTTTTATGTAAACCAAACTTGTTCATCTGCTTAACAAAACAACCAAGTATAAAGGCCTGCACCGACAAGGCAGGGGATGAGTCCGATGAGCATTCCCCAACAGGATTGCACAAAGTGGTATTTCTTCTGATGATACGCTTCGTCCATGTGTTCTGTGCCGGGCAGACGGACGGACTTCATGTTCGCGAAAAGCACCCAGTCCAAGAAGAAACAGTCGTACCAGTCGATGAAAAGCCATATCCCATAACCCACTGCAAACGCCGACCAAAAATCGTAGGCTTTGGCCAACTTGACCACCACAAGCAACAGCACAAGCGCGATGAGCAGTGCCATGCCTTTTTTCAATAACACGGTGGGCGTGAAGAACTTAGATGGTATGCGCTCGTGTGTCTTGAAATACTCTTCCTGAATATCCTCCGGATAGTCCGCGATCCACCAAACAGGGTTCTTCACTAACGGTATCAGTATCATCGCCGTGAATGCCGCAGTTAAAACAATCGTTTCCAAAACAATAATCGTCCAGTTCATAGTGATTAGTTTTTGATAATCAAACTTTCGAAGCCTTCTGTCGCGAAGGTTTCCAATTCGCCTTGCCCATTCACGAAAATGTAATAGGCTTCCACGCCTTCCAAGGTTTGGAAAAGCTGTAACGACTTCTCCATGCCCATCACCATGCCGATGGAGGCCAAGGCATCGGCCCAAACGGAGTTTTCGGCCATCACGGTCACGCTGAGCACTTGATGTTCAACGGGGTAGCCTGTTTTCGGGTCGATGCAGTGGGAATAACGTTTGCCGTCACGTTCCACATATTTCCGGGAGCTTCCCGAAGTGACCAAACCTTTGTCGCGCAAGGCAATGCAGGTCTGCACGATGCGCTCCGAGTCCATGTTTTCGGCTGGCTTCTCAATGCCCACAATCCAAGGCTGGCCGTTGGCTTTTTCACCTTTGGCCATGATTTCGCCCCCCGTGTCGACCAAATAGTTCTTGATGCCTCGGCTTTCCAAGAATCTGGCGATTAAATCGGAGGTGTAGCCCTGTGCTATGGCGTTGAAATCCAATGTCATGTCAGGGATTTCTTTGATGACTTTTCCGTTTTCGATGCGCACTTTCCGATAGTCGACCAATGGTTTCAGGCTGTCGATGAGTTGTGGTGTGATGCTGTCGCCGCTCTTGTAGCTGAAGCCCCATGCCGCCACGATAGGGGAGATGGTCGGGTCGAAATAGCCGTCGGACAAAACGGCAGCTTTTTGGGCGATATTGAAGTTGCCGATGAAGATGCTGTCGAGCGTAACGTCCTCGTTTCGATTGACTTTCGAGATGATGGAACTATCGACCCAAAGGTTGACCGACATATCCACAGCATGAAAGATGGAATCAATTTCACGCTGGAAATTGCGATTTTGCTCATCGTAGTAAGTGATGGCATAATAGGAGCCTTGCGCCAAGCCTTGAAGGACGGTTTTTTGCGGCTGCTTGTCACAAGACGCCATAACCACCAAACTTACCATCACCAATATGAATGCTTTTCTCATAACTCTAAACTCTAAACTTTCAACTCTCAACTTTCAACTTTCAACTCTCAACTCTCAACTTTCAACTCTCAACTGTGCAAACACACAGTTCTGCCCCTACTACAATTCAAACGTCGCGCTCCATTTGAAGGCGAAATTCTGCCACACATTGTCGAAGGCGTATGGCCCGTAACGGTAGAAAACGCCAGCTCCGACTTTAGTCCACATGGCGTTGAACAGCCCTTTCACGACGAAACCGCTCTCAAAATAGCCTTTGTCTATCGTTTTGAATCCCAATCCCGTGATGTCCTTTTCTGGGCACATGTCACCCCAAGCCAAATTGGTGACCAAAGTTAGCTCAGGCTTGAACCAGATGGAGTTGGTCTTCCATAACATTCCGCTGAAGTTGTGGCTCAGATAGAGTGCCACAAACCGGTCGCAGAAGAATTCGTTCTCGCGCATCGTGCTGAAACTTCCCGGCGAGTAAAGTCCGAAAGGCTCGTAGCTGCCGAGAAGATCGAAGGTTTCCATCACGGGACATGTGGCCGAGGCGTAACCTGCCTGAAGCACGATTTTCGAGACGCCCATATAGCGCGTGTAGAAGTTTTTCGTGACCTCAAACTTGACGCGGTCGTATTCATATTTGCTGCCCAAAATGTTCGGGAAGGAATGCGCGTATGACAGCCAAACGATGGGGTAGATTGTTCCAAGTGATTGTATGCCAGTGGGTTTACTTAAGAATTTTTCCTTGTAGGCAAAACGTAGCTTGATTTCTGCTGTGGCTAATCTTGTGGTTGGCAAGGTGTCGAAAGGAGGCAGAAGATAGGTCTTGTCGGCGAGGTTGAGATTCAAAAATCCTTTGAAATACCTCGCAAATCGGGTGCTGAAATCCAGTTCGGTGGCTCTGCGACGCACATCGATATTGCCATAGAAGATGTACTTATACGAGTTTTCCGACAACAGTCCTCCGCCGTCTTCAAAGCCTTCAAATTCACCCAAAGTCTCGGACTTTTGGCTGTATTTTATCCCGATTTCCATCTGCTTTTGCTTGTCGATCAAGTATTTGAGGCCGCCTCCATAGTCGAAGCCCTTCATTCGGGTCCAGTAGCCCATGAATCCATGAAAGCGCAGATGACGCGAAAGGCGGTCGTTGGTGACGAGTCTGAGGCCGAAATACCAACCTCGACGGGCTGAGTATTTCACCAAATTGCCAAAGTCGAGGTCGAAAGGCCCGAAAGGGAATGCCGACTGCTCCAAAAGCTTGTCGGTGATGCCCAAAACGCGGTCGAAAATGTCGCTCCCTTGTGTGAGCGAGTCCACGAGGAGGTAAGTGGCTTGTATCCTTTGGGTGAGCGAATCGATGCGGTGCTGGTTCCAAAAGGTTTCGTCACGGTAGGCGGCATTGGGGTCGACGACGATTTCCATGTTGGAAAAACGCTGTTTCGACAGGTCGGGGTTGATTTCAATGTCGGTGAGGTAGCTTTTTCCGATGGCGACCATGGGGAATTGGTTGCCGTCGATGTCGACCGTCATGCTTGGGAAGCGCAGGTTGGTGTTGAGTTGCTTCGGAAACCATTGGTTTTCAATCTTTTGGTAAAGCTGCTGGATGTTGGCGGTATAAACGCCGTCTTGTTCGTTGGGCTCGGCTTTCACGCTCTGCAAAGCCCAACCGTCGCTGTTGACGGTCATGGTGCCACGCATCCCATTGAACGTGCTGCCTTTGAGCGGGTGGAACGAAATCACGTAAAGCGAGTCGCCTTGGCCAATAGGCTCAACGGTCTCCAACGTGAAGAAATAGTGTGTTTTACTGCCACGGCTGATGGGGTTCACATACTCCGTGCCGGCCACATTGATCATCTCGTCATAGAAGCTGATGCTCTGCATACTGTTGACCAAATACATGAACGTCGGTTCCTTCATGCCGGCGATTTTGGTGCCGAGCACGTTTTGCAGCTTGCGGTCGGGAGCAAGGAAAAACACTTCCGAGGCTGTTTCCATCACCATCAAGTCGCTCTTTTTCAGGATGCTATCAAACATTTGCATGGCACTTTCCTGCGGAACTGTGGTGGTGGCCATGGCTTTGCCGAAGTCGGAACTATCAATGGTGATGACCATTTGGTCGTAGATGTGATAGCTGTAGGTTTGCAAAGAGTTGGGATTGTTGTCTTTGCGGTGCGCCAATAGGCTGTCGATGATGCGGTGGGCAGGATTCTCGCCTGCGTTGATGACCACCTCCTTCAGCTCGAAGGTGATGGGTTTCAAGGCAATGTTGCATTTCTTTGCATTGGGCTGCAATTCAATGGTTTGTGTCTCATAACCCACGGATGAGAACTTGATTCGACTGATGGGCTCAGTGGAGCTGATTTCGTAACGGCCGTCAATGTCGCTCATCGTGCCGTTCAGTCCTTCATTGACCACCACATTCACGAAAGCCAAGGGTTGTCGGTTTTGCGCATCGGTGATTTTCCCACTCACCGAATGGCTTTGTGCAATGAGGTTTTGCCCCATTGCGACCATCAGCAAGAAGAGAAGGGAAAATATGCGCTTTTGAGGCTTCATTCCTGAGTCTCAATTAGATAAATGACTTCGTTGTCGCGTTTCATCATGTAGTTTTCGCGGGCTACCTGTTCCATCGTGGCTGTGTCTTTCTCCAAGCGGTTGAGCAGGTCTTGGCTTTCCGAAATCTCTTTCTCGTAGAATTCGATCTGGTCTTTTAGCTCCTTTTGTGTCTGGTGGAGGCGGATTTGCTCAAAAAGGTTGAACTGGTCGACGAAAAGGAACAGGACGAGGAAGCCTATGATGACAAAAACATAGCGGTTATAGAGTTTGCGAAGGATTTTTTTGAATGTCATAATGGCGTCGATTTTTTGTGCTGCAAAAGTAACATTTTTCCTATTTTTGCAACGCATTAACCATTAAAAAACTCAAACAATGAAAAAAGCTATCGCAACAAACAAGGCTCCTGGAGCCATTGGGCCTTATAGTCAGGCCATTGAAGCCAACGGATTCGTCTACATTTCAGGCCAACTGCCTATCAATCCCGAAACGGGTGTGATGCCTGAGGGCGTCAGCGCACAGACCGAACAGAGCATGAAAAACCTCGAAGCCATCCTCGAAGCGGCAGGCTGCACCTTCGACAATGTGGTGAAATCGACTTGCTATCTCGCTGATATGAGCTATTTTGGCGAAATGAATACGGTCTACGCCAAGTATTTCAAGGGCGACTGCCCCGCCCGCGCCGCCTTCGCCGTGAAGGAACTGCCCAAGAAGGCTTTGGTTGAAATCGAAATGATTGCCGCGAAATGAAAATCGTCTTTCTTGAACCGCTCGGCCTGAAAGTCGAGCAGATTGAGGCGGCCTGCGAGTGCCTGAAAAAGGCTGGGCATGAGGTGGTTATCTATCCCGATCGCAACGAAAATCTTGATGAACTGATACGCCGCGCTGAAGGTGCGGAAGTCATCATCGAGAGCAACATTCCACTGCGCAAGGACTTCTTGGATGCTTGCCCCAACCTGAAAATGCTCTCCATCGCCTTCACTGGCTTGGATCACATCGACATGGAAGAATGTGAGCGTCGTGGCATCGTCGTGAAAAACGCGGCAGGTTACAGCACCGAGGCCGTCGCTGAATTGGCCATCGCCTTGATGATTGACCTCTATCGCAAAGTGCTTGAAAACGATACGATTACGCGACAATGCAACCGCAAGGGCATCATGCCCGGACGCGAAATCGGGGGGAAGACCCTCGGTATCATCGGTATGGGCAATATTGGGCAGCGCGTGGCCAAGATTGCCAACGCTTTCGGCTGCAAGGTGTTGGCTTGGAATCGCACCCCTAAGCAAATCGAGGGCGTGACCTTCGTCGACAAGGAAACTCTGTTGAAGGAATCCGACATCGTCACACTGCACATTGCCTTGAACAACGACACCCGCGACTTCATCACCGAGAAGGATTTCGCTTTGATGAAGCCCACTTCCTTATTAATTAATACCGCTCGCGGCCCTGTGGTGAACGAAACGGCCTTGGCTAATGCCTTGAAGCAAGGCCAAATCGCCGCTGCCGCCTCCGATGTTTACGGCAAGGAACCGCCTCTGAACCAGGATAATCCGCTGTTTAGTGCGCCGAATCTCATTATGTTGCCACACATCGGTTTCGCCACCGAGGAGGCGTTTTTGTTGCGGTTGGGCATAGTGGTCGAAAATGTTATGCAATTCTTGAATTGACATTTGATTCGCTTTGCGTCATTTGCGAGAAGGAACGACGAAGCAATCCAGGCTTTAAACTGATAGTTTGGACTGCTTCGTTTGTTTTGTGCCTCGCAATGACGACTCGCAGTGCCGCAAAACTCATCTCGTGTCCCGCAGTCTCGCAGTCTATAACTAAATCTGTTCATCTACAGAAAAAATGTAGGCAATTTGGACAACAACCAAATTTTCTACATTTTTCTATGCAAGGTATGGCTTTTTTGTGTATTTTTGCAACCTCATTTGGAAAACTTACAAATCAAACAATAAACAAATCAACGATGAAAAAGACAGCAATTACAATCGCAATCCTCCTCACGATGGGAATAGGTGCTTTCGCTCAAAACGGTTTGTTGGGCAAAGGTGGTGGCTATGATGAAGATTTCAGAGACAATACTGAGTCAACCACACCATTCATCCTCCCTGGCAGCCACGGTGGCAGCGATGACGTTGATGCCACTCCCCTCGGCACTGGCATTGCCGTGCTGACGGCTCTTGGAGCAGCCTACCTCGTGGGCAAGAAACGTAAGGAAGACTAATCTGAGCATCCTTTTTGAAACAGTTTGGGCGGGCCATCAGGCTCGCCCAAACTATTTAATTCGCATTGATTTTCGGTCGGTAAATCATGTCCGCCGTGACGAAAGCCTCCTTAAAACGAGGCTTGATGCGGCGTAGGCATTGCTCAGCCTCAACGCGATTGCGGAAATTGCCCGCGCGCAGGCGGAAATACGGCTCGACGTAGGTAAGGTAAATGGGAATGTCGGGGAAGGCCTTCTCAAATTGTTTTTTCACCTCCTCGGCATGTTGTAAGGCTTCGTTGCCAATTTCCATGAAAACATGAACCCTATAGCCACTGAACGAGCTGTCGATTCTTTGTAATTGGCGTTGCTTTGCAATCAAGCTCTCGATGCGGCTGTCTTGGTCAACATTCAGGAAACCATGGTTTTGCGCCATTGCTGCGACGGCCATGATGACGAATAGGGATAGGCAGATGAAACGTTTCATAGGAAATCCATTTAGGCTGCAAATATACATTTTTTTGATAACATCCCAAATTTCACCGAAAGTTGTATCTTTGTGGCGCAATTTTGAACGATGAACAGTAACCTTGATGCATCAGGCTCACATCTGAGCAAGGCCGAAAAAGACCTTGAGAACGCCCTGCGCCCCGACTTGTTTGACAGTTTTGCTGGACAGAAACAGGTCGTTGACAACCTGCGCGTGTTCGTGAAGGCCGCCGCCCAACGTGGCGAAGCCCTCGACCATACCTTGCTACATGGACCTCCGGGTTTGGGTAAGACCACCCTTTCGCACATCATCGCGCACGAGCTTGGCGTGGGCATGAAGATGACCTCGGGCCCTGTCCTTGACAAGCCAGGCAACCTTGCGGGCCTGCTCACCAGCCTTGAACCCAACGATGTGCTGTTCATCGACGAGATTCACCGCCTTAGTCCCGTGGTGGAGGAATATCTCTATTCCGCTATGGAGGACTTCCGCATCGACATTATGATTGAAACGGGTCCGAGTGCGCGGAGCATCCAAATCACGCTGAATCCTTTTACATTAATTGGTGCCACCACCCGAAGCGGCTTGTTGACGGCACCCTTGCGCTCTCGTTTCGGCATTAATTTAAGGTTGGAGTATTACGATGCACACACTTTGGCCAAAATCGTGAAACGCTCGGCGGGCATTTTGCGAGTGCCCATCGACGACACAGCGGCCTTCGAGATTGCGCGTCGCAGTCGAGGCACGCCGCGTATCGCCAACCTACTTTTGCGCCGTGTTCGCGACTTCGCCCAAATACAAGGCGATGGCACCATTACCTTAGAAATTGCTAAAATCGGTCTGAAGGCCCTCAACGTAGACGAGCATGGCCTTGACGACATGGATAATAAGATTCTCACTACCATCATCGACAAGTTCAAAGGCGGTCCCGTCGGCGTGAACACCATCGCTACGGCAGTGGGCGAGGACCCTGGTACTATTGAGGAGGTTTGCGAGCCTTTCCTCATCCAAGAAGGCTTTATCATGCGCACGCCCCGTGGCCGCGAGTGCACTGATTTGGCTTACAAGCATTTGGGGAAGATGCACATTAAGCCTACGGGGGAGATGAGTTTGTTTGAGTAATCAACTAAAATCGATATGAGAATCAAACATTTTGTTTTATTCATCATATTGCTTGCTGTGGCACTTGTGGCCTTTGCTGGCAATCTTGGCCAGACGCTTTCTCTGCTGAAAGACGAGTTGAAGGCACAATACCAGCAAAAGATAGACAATAGGGCAAAAACCACAACCAACTTCGAGGAACAACATAAGAAATTGCTCGACCTCATGGAAGACTGCGAAGAGCTCTCTCTGATGCTTTATTCGCGACAGCCTGACTACACCTTCGACCTCTGTTACGCCTTCGAGAAAGTGAACGAGGAATACGAAAGCTTCAACAAGGACAAGGAATCCGTCGATCAAATCCTCAGTGACCTCGACTTCGAAATCAAACGCTATGCGAACCTTGTGGAAGTGCTGCGACGTATCCCGCCCGAGCGCGAAGCCCACATTGAATTACCTGACAGCCTGACCTGCGACAACGATACACTTCAAAACCTCTATTCGCTCGCTTAGACGCAGTTGAACGAAATCGTCGGGGCCTCGCTGCTCGACTCGACTCGCGTTCTGCGTTCCCTTGATTTTCAAGGCGAGACAGTCCGCGACTCATGCCTCTATTACGTAGCCGAGCTGCTGAAGATATACGCCGACCACCGCTCGCTCATTGTCGCCGACACGGCTTTATATTATGAGACCTGTCTCCGTATGCAACATGCCTACGACTATGTTCAGGAATATTACAAAATACTCCAGCGCAAAATCCTGAAGGATGGCCAGATTTCGTGGGGCATCATATTCAAAGCCACCTCGACTTATTGGAAAAAAGCCTTTGACTCCTTCTCCTTCGACCCGAAATACAATAGTGCCGTGCTGTTCTACATAGTGGGGTTCTTTGCCCTGTGGGGATTGATGGCTTTGCTGCTACTTCCCGTGTTCCGTCGCGTCAAGGTGGTGCAGCACTTGGTGGCCAAGGAGCAACGCCCCTATGTCGTGCTATTGCTTACCTGTTTGTTTTGCATAGCCATCGCCAGCAGCTGTAGCCTCTCCAACCCGAAGGAGGATCGTGCCCTCTATTTGTCAAATACTTTCTTGTGGCTTTTGGTAGCACTTGTTGCGGCATTGCTCAATCGCCTCAAGCCTGAGCGCCTCAAATTCGGCCTCGGCAACTACCTGCCCACCATTTATACTGCCGCCGTTGTCGTCAGCTGTCGTGTGCTCTTCCTTCCCAACGACCTAATGAACTTCTTCATGCCTCCGTTGCTGATTGTAGCCTCAGTATGGCAGTTGCTGATATGTCTGCTACGACGAAGCAAGATGGAACGCGTTGATGCAGTCATCAACTGGATTTCGTTCGGCATCATCGTAGTTGCCACCGTCATTGCGTGGGTAGGTTTTATTTTCGTTGCCCTGCTGGTCTTGCTATGGTGGTACTTCCAGCTGGCTTTCATCCTCACCCTGACCGTCATGTCGCATCTCCTCTCTTTCTACAAGGAAAAGCGGCTCAGCAGCCGCATCGAGGCATACAGCGAGAGCATCACCTACATCGATGGCAGCGACAAGGAGAAACTCATGTTTGGTGTTACTTGGCTCTACGACTTGCTAAAGGACGTGGTGATCCCCGTGACGGGCATTGCCTCGCTTCAGTTCTGCCTCCGCCTCTCGTTGGACGTGTTCGACTTCGACCAGCTCTTTATGGCCCTGTGCTATGAGCCTTTCTACCAGTTGGTGAACGCGAGTGGCGAGATGGTCTTATCCGTTTCCATATATAGCCTCATCCTGCTGACGGGATTGGTGTTCGTTTTCCTATACATCGGCAAGGCTCTGCGTTACCTCTGGCAGTATGGCAGCTATGTCAGGTTCATGCGCAAGAACAATTGCAGTACCATCGAAAAGAATGCAATCAACCTCTCGTTAGCCAACACCATCATCAACCTGCTGGTTTGGACGGTCTACGCCATCCTTGCCATCGACAAGCTCCAAATCCCAACAAGCACAGTGGGCCTGATACTGGGCGGTTTCTCAGCTGGTCTTGGCATCGCCCTCAAGGACATTCTCAACAACATCATCTACGGCATCCAGCTTATGACGAGCCGCCTGAAAGTGGGCGACTGGGTAGAGTGCAACGGGGTGCGCGGCACCGTTTCCGACATCACCTATCAGACCACCTTGTTGGTGACCTCTGACGGCTCCACCGTCTCCTTCCTCAACTCCGACCTGTTCCAGAAGAGTTTCACCAACCTATCCAAGAGTATTTCCTACGAACTTGTCAAGATTGACGTGGGTGTGGCATACGGCACCGATATGCAGCGAGTGCGCGACATTCTTTTGGGAGCCATGAAGGAGCTGTGTACGCAGGACAGCAGTGGCCGTGACGTAGTGGATTCATGCAAGGGCATCAGCGTGGTGTTTGGCGACTTTGGCGAGAGCGCGATGCAGGTCTCAGTGAAGCAATACGTCCTGTCGAACCAGAGTGGCAGCTATACCGACCGCGCCAAAGAGGTCATCTACAACGCATTGAATGCCAACGGCATCACTATCCCGTTCCCGCAAAGAGATATTCATGTGATTAACTAATTAGATGTAGGATTTTTCGAGTAGGATTGTCGCGAAAATAATCATCCGCAAGATTTTTCCACAAACTTCTTGCATTTCCCGATTTTTCGCTATTTTTGCCATCGGATTTGGTGCGCCAAGTCCGGTTTATAGAAGCGTTATGCCAACCCATATCAGTTCCACGCTTCTTATCTATCAAAGAATAATGGGATAAGTTTTCCCTGCGCTTATGGAACTGCATGCCGAAATAGTGTATTATGAGATTTTTTAGATTACTTTTTATAGCTACCGCATTATTAATCGAAGTAAGTCTGATGGCAAAAACAGGGACACAAAAGTGTGATTTTTCTGTTGTTTGTAGCACGGGACAGACCCTCTATTTTTATATTCTTGATTCAAAAAGTGTTGCGGTAGGAGCACCAGAAACCCAGTGTATAGATGTGTTTGGGGATTTTTTTGGTGATTATAAAGACATAGTTGGTGAAGATTATTATTGGGAACATTATAATGAACTGGCAGGGGATTTGATTTGCAATGGCCTTTGGAGAGAATATGATAAGCCTCAAGGCAAGCTGGTGATTCCTGAAAAGGTTAAATACAACGGTGTGTCGTATACAGTTGAGATGATTGCCTACAATACTTTTACAGATTGTGATTTGTTGACAAGCGTTTCTGTTCCAGGTTCCGTTAAATGGATAATGTCGGACGCATTTTTCAGATGTAATGGTTTACAAGAATTGATTATGTTTTGTAACACACCTCCTGAAATACTTGGTTTTTCGGAGGAAGATGAAACGGCTTATGATGAAGAGGAATATCGTGAAGTTTTTCCTTCGAATCCAACTCTTTATGTTGGAAGTGGATTGTCAAGTATATATCGAAGATCAATTTGGGGGAAGTGTTTAACTGCAATAAAAGAAGATTCTAAGATAGTCAATAATAATGCTAAACAGAAAGAGACAACCAATAACAATAGTAATGCAGGAAACAGCCTTTCCAATGGGGCTTGGAGAACTCAAATGAGGAAAGGTATTGATCATGCAACTCATGATTATAATAATGGGGATAAATATAAAGGACAAGTTGCTCTTTCAGGAGGGTACTCACGTCGACAGGGATTGGGCCTGTATTGGTATAATAGTGGCACTATTGATATTGGAGGGAGTATGAATGATTTAAGTGAAGGATTACACATGTATCTTTGTCGTGTTGGACAGATTGTTTCTAATTGCCCTAAATGTGCTTATTATGTTGGTTATTATTGTGATGGTTTAAAATGCGGAAAGGGGAAGTGTTATGACAAAGACGGCAATTTGATTTATTATGGAGATTTCTCGGACGACAAACCTATTGGTACATATCCAAGTACGGAAAAATACTCAAAAAACAAATTTGAATGTATAGAGTATAAAGGTGGTGGTATATATATAGGAGAGACTTATAATGGACAACGGCATGGCCAAGGTGTTTATTTATGGAAAAATGGCGATGCATGGTATGGCCATTGGGAAGATGACAATAGGAATGGCTATGGTATCTATTTGTATTATAAAGGTGATGTAAAATACGGATATTCAAAGGATTAGACTGTGTTTGGCATTAATGGCAATTATAACTATATCAATGGCTTCAAAAAGCCTTCCCAAGAAAGAGAACAACAGATTTTGCAACAAATCCATCAATAAGGCCAAGAATTTGCGGCTGTCACATTCTAAAAATCTGTATTTTTGCAGCTTCTTTCAAAAACAGCAAAAAACACCTCTATTATATGGATTACAACTTCAACGAAATCGAGAAAAAGTGGCAGCAGTATTGGCGCGACAACAAAATCTATAAGGTTGATATTGACTACAATAAGCCGAAATTCTATGTCTTGGATATGTTCCCGTATCCCTCGGGCGCGGGTCTGCACGTAGGTCACCCGTTGGGCTATATCGCCTCGGATATTTATGCAAGATACAAAAGACTGAAAGGCTTCAATGTGCTCCACCCGATGGGTTACGATGCCTACGGTCTGCCCGCCGAGCAATACGCCATCCAAACGGGCACACACCCCGCCGTGACGACCGAGAAGAACATCAACCGCTATCGCGAACAAATGGACAAGATTGGTTTCTGCTACGACTGGGACCGTGAGGTGCGCACCTGTGAGCCGGGTTATTACAAATGGACGCAATGGACTTTCATTCAGTTGTTTAAGTCGTTCTATTGCTATGGCTGCCAGAAGGCCCAGCCCATCAGCAAATTGATTGCCCGTTTCGAGGAAAGAGGTACCGAAGGCCTCAATGTGGCCGAGAGCAAGCCGCTGAGCTTCACCGCCGCCGAGTGGAAAGCGATGAGCGAGAAAGAACAACAAGAGGTGTTGATGAACTACCGCCTTGCCTACCAAGCCGAGGCGATGGTGAATTGGTGTCCGGGCTTGGGCACGGTGTTGGCCAACGACGAGGTGGCCGACGGCCTCTCGGTGCGCGGCGGTTTCCCCGTAGAGCGCAAGTCGATGAAGCAGTGGCAACTCCGCATTACGGCCTACGCCGACCGCCTGCTTCAAGGTCTTGAAACGGTCGATTGGAGCGAGTCGGTGAAGGATTTGCAGCGCAACTGGATTGGCAAGTCGATGGGTGCTTCGGTTATCTTCAAGGTTGAAGGAAAAGACATTGATTTGGAGGTATTTACGACTCGTGCAGATACTTTGTTTGGAACGACCTTTATGGTCTTGGCTCCCGAACACGAGTTGGTTTCACAAATCACTACGCCCGAACAACGCATCGCCGTGGAAGAATACATTGCCCGCACCAAGAATCGCAGCGAGCGTGAGCGTATGGCCGAGGTGCGCAAGGTGAGCGGTGCCTTTACGGGTGCTTACGGCATCAATCCCATCACGGGTGCCAAACTGCCGATTTGGATTGCCGACTATGTTTTGATGGGTTACGGTACGGGTGCCATTATGGCCGTGCCTGCCCACGACAGCCGCGACTTCGCCTTCGCCCGCCATTTCAATCTGCCCATCATCCAAGTGGTGAAGAAACCAGGCACCGAGCCGACCGACCCCGCCACATGGGAAGAGAGCTTTGATGCCAAGGACGGAGAATTGGTCAACTCGGGCTTTTTAGACGGCCTGTCCGTCAAGAAAGCCATCGAGCGTATGATTGAGGAATTGGAGAAATTGGGCGTCGGCACGGGCAAGACGAATTATCGCCTTCGCGATGCCATCTTCAGCCGCCAGCGCTATTGGGGCGAGCCGTTCCCGATTTACTACAAGGACGGGATGCCTTACGCTATGGACGAGTCGAAACTGCCTTTGGAACTGCCTGCCATCGACGAATACAAACCCACCGAGACGGGCGAGCCGCCTTTGGCCCGCGCCAAGAATTGGGTCACGGAGGAAGGCTATCCCATCGAGACCAACACTATGCCGGGCTTTGCCGGTTCGAGCGGTTATTATTTCCGCTACGAAGACCCGCACAACGACAAGGAATATTTCAGCCGCGAAGCCAACGACTATTGGCAAAACGTGGACCTTTATATCGGAGGTGCCGAACACGCCACAGGGCACTTGATTTATAGCCGCTTCTGGTGCAAGTTCCTGTATGACATTGGTTTGTCGTGCAAGGACGAGCCATTCCAGAAAATGATTAATCAAGGTATGATTCAAGGCCGCTCGAGTTTCGCTTATCGTGTCAATTTGGAGAAGTTGTGTGAATACGACGTTTGGAACATCATCAAGGACAAGCGTTTGGGTGTGGAATTCGTTAGGAACTACAAGGATGGTCGCCGTCAGTTCGACTTCTTCTGCCCCGAAAAAGGCATCCTCATCGAAATCAAGCGTATGGGCAGCCTTGAGAAGGTGGCCGAGCCGTGGGAGGAATATGCGGCCTCGAAGGGCTACAAGTTGCTTTTGGTGCCCAACATCGACGTTTTGAACGATTATCGGTCTGGAACCCATATCGTTGAGCAGAAAATCAAGGATTTGATTGCTGGCAAGGAAGTTCCTGCTTTCGTTGAGGGTGAAGAGTACGATAGAGGCATCATTTTCGTATCCAAAAACATTCCTGATCGCGAGTTGTTCAGCGACCCGATTCACGTCGATATTAATATGGTACGCAACGACATTCTTGATATTCCTGCGTTCCGCCAGTGGCGCGATGACCTGAAGAACGCTCATTTTATCAAGGAAAAGGACAAGGACGGTAATGAGGTTTACGTTTGTGGCAACGAAGTGGAGAAGATGTCCAAGTCGAAATACAACGTGCAGAATCCCGACGACCTTGTGGAGAAATATGGTGCCGACACGCTTCGCCTCTATGAGATGTTCCTCGGCCCCTTGGAGCAGTCCAAGCCTTGGGACACGCAAGGCATTGAAGGCACCTTCCGTTTTGTGCGCAAGTTCTGGAGGCTGTTCCACAATGAGAACAACGAGTTCTGCGTCAGTGACGAATCCGCCACTGCGCCCGAACTGAAAAGCCTTCACAAACTCATCAAGAAGGAAGAGGAAGGCATAGAGAGTATTTCGTTCAACACGGTCGTTTCAGCCTTTATGATTTGCGTCAATGAACTTGCCGACCTCAAGTGCAACAAGCGTGAAATCCTTGAACCTTTGGCCATTATGATTTCTCCATACGCACCTCACATCGCCGAAGAACTTTGGCACTTGTTGGGTCACGATACCTCGGTGGTGAACGCCACCTTCCCCGTTTACGACGAGAGCAAGACCGTGGAGAACAGCTTCAACTATCCCGTGAGTTTCAACGGCAAGATGCGTTTCAATATGGAGCTGCCCGTCACGATGAACCTAGACGAGGTGCAGGCCGCCGTGCTTGCCGCCCCCGAAGCCGCCAAGTGGATTGAGGGCAAGCAGGTGAGGAAAGTGATTTATGTGCCGAAGAAGATTGTGAATATCGTGGTGGGATAAAGATTTCCTGCTTATTGTTGCTCTCGGTATTCTTTAGGTGTCATCCCGGCATTCGTTTTAAAAAAGCGGGTGAATGCAGCTGGGTCGGAAAAGCCAAGCTGCTGGCTGATTTGTTGGATGTTGAGGTTCTTGCTGTGGCGAAGTAGCGATTTGGCTTGGACTATGATATAACCCGTAATCCATTCATTGGCGCTAATGCCGGTTTGTTTCTTGATGATGCTGCCAAAGTACTTGGGCGACAAACAAAGAAGGTTGGCATAATACTGCACCTCGCGGCTTTCTTTGAAATGGTTGACAAAGGTATTTTTAAAGCGGTTAACCAATTGTTGGGCAGGGGTGAGTTCCGGCGCCGTTAAGCCGTTTTCTTGTAGGTATATCTCCATCAAATGCGTTCCTATCTCCATTTGCTTGACCAACAATTCGTTACGCTCAGGGTGGTTCAATTGGCTGATGGCTTGGAGCATCATGAAATGCCCTTTCATGCCTTCGTATTGTTCATCGCTCAGGTGGAAAACGGAATTGTATCGATATTCGGCATGCTCAAAATAGAAAGGATAGAGATGCTTCAGGCTTTGGAAAAAACTTGGAGATATGACGAGCAATGAAACCAAATAATCATCGCTCGTCTCTTGTATCTCCATCACGTGACCAGGAGGAATCACGACAAAGTCATGCCGATGGAATTCCTTTTGTTGCTTGTCAAAAATGTTTTTTAGCCGCCCCTGATGCGTTAGCCAAAGTACGAAAAAAGGCGATGCGTAGGCTTTCTCGTAAATAGGCACTCGGTTGATGTTGTCAAATATCATTAGACCATGCTTTTTTATCTGGTCTCTTATTTCC
>CACZNA010000020.1:0-46018 GCA_902782455.1 uncultured Bacteroidia bacterium
AACTACTCTCTTCTTCTGAAACACTCATTCAAAACCATAATGTCAATGAACCGAATTTGTTTGATTAATTATTGCGATAATTTATCGCATCAGTAGTAACAATGGACCATTAATGAAAACGCTAATCAAATATTTTCACAATGTAGTTTCCGTACACTTGTGGAAACCACCTTTATTAGGACCATTTGTTGCCCCAAATTTCTTTTAAAAGTTCACGAAACTCGTCAAGTTTGGAAACAAGGGAGAGACAACAGTTATCTTGTTTTTACCAATCATCTCAGTTTTTCCTCAACAAAAGCGAACCTTGGAGTCACATCACCAGGTTCTTTTCCCATGTATCCGCCAATAGCCACTTGTCCGTTAGCCAAAGTGAACGATATAATATCGTGTTCATCAGCGAGGCAATCTATATTATTGATTTGCTGAAATGCCATAAAATCAATGGCATAACTTCCCCAATTCAAAAAACTTGCTGGTATAAAACACGTCTGTAAATACTCACCAACCTCATGGTGCTTGTCATAACAGCGACCAGACCCACTAAACGAGAAAATTTTATTCCCCTGTTCGTTCTTCATATGCATAGTAATCCAGAACTTTTCCTTTGCTTTAGTCAACCGATAATGGATTAACAATTCCAACTCCTGATCCATACGCATAACATCGTTATAATCAGCACCTTTTCTACGAATCCCTATTTCGAGTAATTCCAATCCGTTTTTCATCACAAAAGGCTGACTCCAACATTTGTAATTATCTATCGCATTATCACCACGGAGATAATGGGATACCACTGTGTCAACATCGCCATCATCCACCATCATGCCGTTCTTTAAGATGACACCACGCTTGCACAGAGCCTTGATACTCGTCATATTATGACTTACAAACAATACCGTTCTACCCTCCCCTCTACTCACATCTTGCATCTTTCCAATAGCTTTCTTTTGGAACTCCGCGTCGCCCACTGCAAGCACCTCATCAACCACAAGAATCTCTGGGTCAAGGTGGGCTGCCACTGCGAAACCAAGGCGTACCGTCATACCAGACGAATAACGCTTCACAGGCGTATCAATGTAACGTTCACATCCAGAAAAATCCACAATCTCATCTAATTTGTGAGTGATTTCAGCTTTTGTCATGCCTAGAATAGCACCATTCATATAGATGTTCTCGCGGCCAGTCAATTCCGAATGGAAGCCTGTCCCTACCTCAAGCAAACTGGCAATACGGCCTTTCGCCCTGATAATTCCTGTCGTAGGAGAAGTCACCTTAGAAAGCAGCTTCAACAACGTACTTTTTCCCGCACCATTCTTCCCGATGATGCCTACCACGTCGCCTTGTTCCACCTTGAAGTCGACATCCTTTAAAGCCCAAACAAAGTCGCTGTCGGCAGCTGTGGACCGGTCATTCACCGAACCCACTTTAAGGAAAGGGTCTTCCTTGCCAAGGATATTCATTTGCCACCATCTTTTGAGGTCGTTGCTCAAGGTGCCGCTCGAAACCAAACCCAAACGGTAAAGTTTACTGATGTTGTCGAATTCTATTGCTGTTGACATAAAAATACTTTTATGATATGAAAAACAATGTATTTTATCTTCTTCTATTCATAACATTGCCTACCCGTTTTATTGCTTGCCTTGGATCCCACCAAACAAACATCACGAAATCCTTTATTTTTAGCCAAAAATCACTCTGCTTTTTCATCCTCACATAATGATAATACGAAATACTCCATTCCAAAGGTCCTTTTTCCACTTTAGGAAAATTCTCCCGTAAACAAAGATAATGATCTGGGAGATGAAAAATCAATGACTCGACAGACCTGGGGTTGTTTGTGACACTATTGGGCTGGATTCGATAGACAGACATCATATCATTCATGCCCATCACCTTACCAACATGGGAACATTTCAAAACAAGCGAAATATCACCAAAAACCAATCTTTCTGGGTGCTTTATAGAGAAGCCATCGATCATTTCTTTACGATAAATGACAGACGCAGTCGGAACCATCCATTTACTTACAAATTCCGTGGAAACATATTCCCTATTCTCAATATTTGAATAATGAGTTCCGTTTGTACGTTCAGAAGTGCTTCCCCCTTCCACCTTGACTTTTGCCCCATGAAAACACATCGAATAATCTTCATGTTCCTCCAAAAAATCCACTTGTTTTTGAAGCTTCAAAGGATCCGTCCAATAGTCGTCGCCTTCGCAAAGGGCAATATATTTGGTATTCATCCACTCTGTCAAATAGGGGGCTTTAGTTTTCCTTTGGCTATAGTGATTTTCCCAAAGAAAAATAACTGCGAAATAACAGTTTCTGTTAGTCTTATGCTGCGCAAAGGTGACATGGCCGTAGTCGGTGTCTCTATCATATGCAACAGATGAATCTTGTAGGTCAAAATGCTCCAGCAAATACTCCTTTATAACCTCCTGCTCTCCGTCGGTACTGGCATCGTCCATAATGGTACAAACATATGGAAAATCTGTTTTCTGCATCACAAAACCATTCAGCGCATCGGTTATGTAATGAACGTGATTATAAGTTGAGCAATGTGCGCGAAGCAGAAAAGTATAGCCTTCAGCCATGATTCAAATCATGATCAAATCATTCTTCAAATAAAAATCCTCAATAGTATCCACAAACGCCTCCGAAACTCTGTCATCGATATACGAAAACGATTTTCCTGATGTGACTGCTTTCAAAAATGAAATCAACTCGTAACGGATGCCTTCGCCGTCAAGTTGATAGAAATATCGTTTGTTTTGTGTTGGATCTTCTCGGCGAATCTCAAAATAATCGGTCTTCCACCACGGAGCCGGCACATAGATATAACCTGTTGTACCAGAAATCACCAACTCGCCCTCGGTTTTCACACCTTTGCCCACCTTAATGGAAGCTACAGCATGAGGATAAACAAACGAAATTTTGGTGAAATTATCATACATGATAGATTCGTCCTCAATATGCGATGTAATACATTTTTGCAAATACTTCGTTCCCAAAACCTGAAAAATCGGCAGCATGGCATTAGGTCCCCAAGAACATATACTATTCCATTTTTCCTTTAGTTCCTCACTCGGCAAATCATTGTCCCTCAAACTTGTACAAGAAGAATCAATTGACATCACCGTGCCAATACGGCCACTCTTCACCAATAGCAGCATCCTATAATATGCCGTTGAATATGCGGTGCGTATGGCATCCATCAAAATTAAATTCTTTTCCTTTGCCAACGCGTTGAGTTCCTGCCATTCTTTCACTGTCAATGCAATAGGCGCTTCACAAAGGACATGCTTCCCTGCGTTCAAAGCATTTTTAATCTGCACGTAATGGTCTTGAGGCCTTGAAACAATATAAACCGCATCAACATTGCTGATAAGAGTATCGAAATCCTCCGTTACACATGGAAGAGATTTCAAAGTATCTGACAATCCAGAACTTAAGCTGGGAGAGGCACACAACCCAACAATCTTCACCCCATTCACAAAATGGCTTTCAGCCTCAAACTTGTTCAAAAAAGGTGTTTCTCCAACCAAGCCAAGTTTCAGTTCGCTCCTTTCAGCCCTCAACTCTGAGCTTGAGACTCCAGCTGTGCGCTCTAAATATACAACCTGACAATATTCTTTCAAATAATCAAAATAGCCTTCCCAATCAGAGCCAATGGCAAAAACATCGACACCGTAACGCATGATGTCATCAATCTTCTGCCCTTCATACTCCTCAACAATCACTTCATCGGCAATGCCAGTGGCTTTCACGGCCTCCATGCGCTCCATCAGCGACTGCTGGACATTTATTTTGCCACGTGCACGATCAAATCCATCGGCTGTGACCCCTACAATAAGGTAGTCCCCCAAGGCCTTGGCTCGCTCCAAAAGGCGTTGATGGCCATAATGAAACAGATCGAATGTGCCGTAGGTAATGACTTTTTTCATTACAATCAATTATTGTCCACTTCCAAGAAAACCTTAACAAAAAACTGCATTGCCTTTTTAGAGCCAATAGTCACCCTTATCATATCCTTCAACATCTCGTTTCCGTATGGATGCACCAAGGTCTTCTTCTCCATCTCCAGTCGTTTAGCCACCTCATGAGCATCATGTTTAGGTTTGATCAGCACGTAATTGCCATGGCAATCCATATACCAATAGCCATGTTTCTCCAATTCCCTTATGAAATATGCCATACCATCTTTCTCTTGCTCAATAAGGCTTTCTATCATTTCAGGGTGTTCTAGAATTCGTTCAGCGAACAAAAGCCCCACACTGTTCATCTCGTATGCAAGACGTGAGTTTTTCACCCAATGGATAAGTTCCTTATGTCCAACCACCATTCCAACACGCAAGCCAGCTATCGACATTAGTTTGCTAAACGTCCGTAATAGTAAAACGTTATCATTTTCCAACGCAAAATGCAGGAAGGTCTTGTCATGGAAATAGTGATAAGCCTCATCCAAAATAACAATCGCACTTGATTGTTTAGCTTTATCAACAACCATTTGTACTTCTTCATCTGTATACAAATTCCCAATAGGACTATTGGGATTGAGCAGAACCACTACTCGTGTGTCTTCAGTAATAGCATGAAGGATACTACGAACATCAATAGTAAAATCTGCATTGTATTGAACAGATTTATGCTTTAACCCAAGAAGGCTACAGCAAACCCAATAGATTTCGAAAGTCGGAGACACGGTAACAACTTCTTTGCCTGGTTCACCGAAAATCTCTAAAAGTACACGAATACCATGGTCTGAGCCATTGGTGCAATATACATTTTCTTTTGCAACGCCCATGTAGTCGGCATATTTTCCAATGAATCGCTCTGGCTCAGGGTACATAGCCAAGTATTCAGGGGTCAATTCCTTCAGCACAGAGTCAACAAACTCTTTGGGCAAGCCCTCGGGATTCTCATTGGCATCATAGCGATGAAACTCAGCACGTCTCTGCATTGGGAACACACGTGGCGTGTTTGCTATGTCTGGATTTACATAATAACTCATAAAATTGTTTTACTGAATTATCAATCAAAGCTAAAGCACTGTCTCCTTAATATACTTTCTGAATGGTACATATCCCACCTTGGGATACTCTTTCATTTCAAATTGCTCGGTTCTATTGAAACCATTTCTCATGAAAATCTTTTGTGATGCTTTATTATCATCACGAATACGGGCAAACAAAGAATGTTCGTACTCACCAGTTGCTAATGAAACGATTTCTGATATTATCTCTGTTCCATACCCCAAACCCTGGAATTTTTGTAACAAGCTGATTCCAATTTCAATACCATCATTTGTCAAAGATAACATTGCAAAGCCAACTGTATCGCCATTTGCATCTTTTGCCATATAAATAACCTTATCGCCCTCCTCTTTTAATGCCTTGGGGGCTAATCTTTCAGAAAAAATGCCACGAATCATCTGATAGTTTGGAGGAGAAGTATGTCCCATCCAATAAATATCCGAAGGTTCACATCTTATTTGATAATAGTCTTCAAAATCATCTAAAGAAGCACCTATTAGTTTTATTCTTGGCATTATTCTCTATTTATTTTATAGTAATGTTAATCTTATCTATAGCCTCTTTACAGCTCATCACGACGTCTTCATAAGCGTCAGCTTGTGCCAACACATATCCAAAACGCCCTGAGTTGTCATTTCTCTCCTCATAATCATCACCACTTTTACAAAACAGCTTATATGATTTCACTCCTTCAATTTGAGAAATTGCTTTGTTTATCATTATATCCCCAATTTTCCCCGCAACCGATGGAATGAAACGGATCATGCTATATTTTTTTATCGTTGCAGTTGGAACCTTTAAAGGCAAACCCAGAGCTAAATCTATGGCAAAATCCGGCAAATCAATACCTGTTGATAGTTTCATCAATTGTTGCTGAATACCATCTCCCCCCATCCTTGCCCCTAACTCAACCATTTTAGGGCCTGACTCTGTTATTATCATTTCAGCATGTACTATCGAATTTTTGAGTCCGATGGCACGAACTGCCGATTCAGCAACATTGACAATACTTTTTCGGATATCATCAGATAATACTGCAGGCTGAATATGGCCCAATTCCACAAAATGAGGTGCCCCAGAAGTAATCTTATCTGTAATCTGCAAAACAGTAGGTTGACTATTAATAACCACCATTTCCACACTGACCTCTGGACCAACCATATACTCTTCTACTATAACATTCCCACTATCACTTGCAGAGATACTATTTTTGATAAGAGCAGTTTTCTGTTCAATATTCTTTACCAGATTAATGCCTCGGCTTCCTGCCATGTCAATAGGTTTCACTATGAAAGGAAGCCATGGTGCATCAAAATTGTCAATGTCATCATTCTTGTTCAATAACTTATACTCGGGGGATGGGACATTATTTGATGCAAATGCACAAATCATTGCATATTTATCCGTTGCCCTTATCGCGGCATCTATGTCTATACCAGGAAGATTCAGCTTTTCACAAATACGAGCAACAGATAAAACCGCAACATCGCACATACCTGCACTTATCCCATCAGGCCTAAATTGCTCTGCGATTTCCAATGATTTTTCATAATCCTTAATGCTGCATTCATGAAATTCATCCGAAATATTACGCGCAGGAGCGTTGGGATTAATATCTAAAACACATGTTTGTACACCTCTCATTTTGGCCGCTTCTATTAATGGAATCTGAAACTCCGAAGCACCAAATATCATTAATTTCTTCATCTCATCATCTTTTATTGTCAAAGAAATCTTAAAATTTAGATTTCAAAAAACAGAGAGACTGACGGTTTTTCCATTGGGTCGAGCTGAGTACCAAGATTATTAATATTGCGGAACATGATGGGAAAATACTCATGTTGCTCGACCTCATCAACATTATTGGGAATGATAAACAAGAATGCCAAGAACTTCTGTTCAGATAAATCGACTATTATTCCATAGTTCACACAATTGTACTTATGATTTTAAAGATTCAGTATACGGTTTATCTGCATCAAATATAGTTCCATCATGTCCACTCCGTTCTTCAATTGGAGGAATTTTCATATAATCACCATACTCTAATGTCAAGACCGTATCATAGTCAAAAGGTATAGGCAGCTCTAAGTTTTCAAATTTTTGGTAACAAACCTGCTCATAGGCCTTTAGAGGAAGTGCTTTCCTTTTAAACTCTCTTAATGTAATGGTTAGTGTTCCCCAATAATCCGTTTCCTCAGTATTAAATTGAGAAGCTAAACGTTGTATTTCCATATATGTATCTAGAGGATTCCTTCCAGAATAATTTCTAACCCTTAACCTATTCTTCTCATCCAAATTTGGATTTTTCATCCTCATATATGTTGAGTTCTCATAAGTTAGTTGACAAATCTTAGCATACGCTTCTTCACAATTCTTATTAATAGAAAACTTATCCAACGGAAAAATAGTCATCCAGATACCGTGATTAAAATTTTGATATTTGAACATTTCAGCTATGCCCGTTGTATTACTATTTCTAATTTTAGCATAGGAATAAAATGACTCGGGATCGGTCAATGGAGTTTGGAGAAAATACGGAGCTTTAAAATCTGTCGTCAGTCGTATGAATTTTTCATAATCGTCTCTTGGCATTGCCACATCAATATCATCATCCCAAGGGATAAATCCACCATGCCTAACAGCACCTAATAACGAACCTCCATCAAGATAATACCTAATACTGTGTTTTCTGCATACTCGATCAAATTCGACTACTAAATCTAATATTACTGCCCATAGTTTTTTCCGTTCTGTAGTGACGAGGAAATCATTTCTTACTTCTTCTTTCAAAAAATCCACATTGATAACACCTTTTTGAATAATTCTTTCTATTTCCGTCATACTTGTATAGTTTTAAATAAATTTTCAATCATTTTATCTTTTAAAATAACTGGTTTCCAGCCAGTATCATTCATCAATTTGTGGCAATCCATACCAGCACAAATATCTGTACCATTGTCTGCCACGTCAAAAGAAACGTGATAACCCAAATTCTCGCCCACTGTCTTGACGGATTCAGCATACTTCAATAAAGAATACTGTATTCCTACACCCAAGTTGTAAGTTCTTGCTCTATTTTCTGGGATTAGATTAGCTATGGCGGCCAAGCCAGAAGCGGCATCTTTAACATCTAATAAGGTTGCATACTGATTAGGCGCCGTCACCGTAAACGTCTCTCCTGCTTTTGCTTTTTTGACAAAAAAATACAAAAATCGTTGAGGCATCATAAGACTTGCCAAACGGACACTAGTCACACAAGGAATTGATGACAAACTGAACATCTTTTCAGTTGCATATTTTGCCATGCTATACAAATCTATGGGTTCAATGGGTGATGCCTCGTTAGACAACTCTCCAACTGGCAGCCGTTTATAAACGCCCTGTGAAGACATGTTTATTACCGATTTCACCTTTAATGCCTCTAATCTTTTAATCAGTTTTTCGGTAAAATCAAACGCCTGCGCTAACAAAGCCGCATTATTGCTGCGAGCAAAAGCACAATTAATAACAGTTTCAACATCTTCAATAGATTCCGTGAATAATTTATCTATATGAAAAAGCTTCAATCTTGAATGCTCAGGCAAAGGATTCACTTTGTCTTCTGGCCTACCACCAATTGCAATAACATTAAATCCTTCATTTTTGAGCAATTCGCATACCACAGACTGTCCCAAAAAACCAGTAGCCCCTGTGACCAATACAGTTCTCATAATCTCTTAAAATTTAAAGTGCTCTTGAGCATCAAAACGATAGCACATATCCTCTCCTTTTTCATCCAACACTTGAACGTTCTTATTAATTGTCTCCACATCTCGAATCAACTGTTCTTCCGAATCACAAACCAAAACAAATCTTAATAAAATTTGTCGTAATGTATTCCCATTGGGAGTGACATCTCCTTCGTGATACCTGCATTCCTTATCTACAACTGAAGAAACTTTTCTTTCAATATTCTCATAGCCACAAATCCGTCCAATAGTTCCTCCTTTTGAAATGAACGAAGTCACACAACACGCTTTCCCTTTCATGAAAGGATCCTCCTTTGCCAAGTCATAGTTTTCAACTTTACCGAGCAAAGCATAATCAATAAAAAGGTTCATAAAACTCACCCCATTAACTTTTTCAACAATGCGATACGGAGCCTCGCCTGCACAACGCAAACCTGCCTCAAAAACACAGAATTCGTTTCTTTGCCGATTATATAAACCCTGAACAAACAGAACTCCGGCACTCAGCGCTAATGATTTGCTCAAGTCAATCATTTTGTCATTAACTTGATCTAAATACTCTCTGATAAACGCTGAAGGATAAACGCGAGCCAAAGGTACGGTGGTTACGTCTCCATCATGTACAGCCACAGGGACGCGGTTGTCAATACACGACAAAGAAATATTACCGTTTGCGATAGTATAATGAGCAGTAAATTCTTCGCCTTCAAAGAACTCTTCAATAATAATTCTTCCTTTTTCTGAATTCGTAATCGCTTCAGGAATAGCTTTATGCAAACTCTGATAATCTCTGCAAATCGTAACGCCAACAGAGGCACTTGAATCAACAGGTTTAACGATTACCGGATATTGAATTGTGTTTAACATTTCTGTTGGAACTGTTTCACCTGTGAAATACGTTCTAGGACAAGGGACATCATATTTTAAACACAGATCCCTAAAACTATCTTTGTTCTCTATCAAATCCCATTGTTCGCGAGTGCAATAGAATGGAAAGCCAAAACAATGGCACAGCTCCATTGCTTTCATCAGATTGAACTCACTAATACCTGCAAAAACACCATCAATTTTATTCTCGCGGATGTATTTCTTTAAGCTTTCAACGTCTGCTGTACTAATCAATACATTATCATCTGCAAGTTGCTTTCCAAATGACTTTTCTACAGGAAGATTATCTGCCACTATTGTATATGCGCCATTCTCTTTTGCATATTTAAGGATATCCAATGTACCGACATTAGAACCTAACAATAAAAGCTTTTTTCCTTCAAACCGTTTCATTGTTCTACAAAGCAATCACTTTCAACCACGAAGAAACATTCTCAATAGCTTTGAACATGGCGTTCGCTTTATCAAACCTCAACACCATAGTACCGATTGCATCATTGGCTCCTTCAAAAGCGTTCACATGCTCGCCTTTCTTCACCCACAAGTCTTCTTCTATCACTTCTGCAGACAAATCCTTGGAGATTTCAAGACCTTCAAATGAGCCTGCCTTGTCCGCATGGAGTATTACCTCAGCCCAATGGCCGTTGTATGGTTTTTGTCCAACTTCAGGAACCGAATCGCCAACGATATAACGCGTCATCGCCGTAATCATGTCCACACCCGTTGCGTAGCGCAGCATCTCACACAAACGATTGCCACCCCCACGAGGGGTCAATTCCATAATATAGGGTTTCCCGTTCGTTCCGACACGAGTTTCGATATTGTAGATATTGGTCTTCATCCCCAAGAGGGAAATGAGGCGTTGGATCTCAGCTGTCAAATACGCTTCCTGTTCTTCCGTATAAGTCGACGGCCAAGTAAATGCTGCTGGCGTAAATGGATTGGCCGCTTTCAAATCAAAATGTTGTGCATTGAAACTAACAAACTTCAACTGGCCATCTACCGAAAAGCTATCCGTATCCGATGAGCAGCCTTGCTTTTCAATGAAATCTTCAATGATGATATGCCCTGCCAAAGACTTGTCAAAAGCATGTTCAACAGCCGCTTTCAATTGGCTTTTATCATCCACCCTGGTCACACCTTTAGAACCCGCCAAATCGGTAGGTTTAACGATAACTGGATAATCGAAAGCATCTTGGTCCGCCAAGGCAGCATCGGGATTGGCATACCCTTTTGCTTTAGGGACATTGAAACCATGCTTCGCCAAAAACGCACGAAAGCGTTCCTTGTTTTGCAGAATGCAAACCGACTCGTAAGGTCCAAAAGAAGGCAATCCCATCTTTTCTTGAACATAAGAAGCACTCACCACACCAGGATCCACGCCGAACGACATAATACCATCAATCCGCTTCTCTTGCGCCACCCTCAACACAGCCTCTTTATCAATAATGCTCACGTTGACGTACTCGTCGCTATATTTGTGGGCTATGTTATCGGGCAGATAATCGGCAGTGATGACATAATAGCCCTGCTCATGCGCAGCCTTGATGACAGGCAAGAGGTAACGAATACCACCAAGAAGCATGAGTTTCTTTCGCATCATTCCACAATTAAGTCAAGTATTCTGGACAAATCCCCATCACTCAATTCATGATGCATAGGCAGACATATCACCTCATTGGCAACACATGTCGCCACTGGCAGATTCTCGGGTGCAGCGCTTGGCAAGCCACAATAGGTGCTGAAAGAACTGATAAGTGGATAAAAATATCTTCTTCCCATGATGCCTTGTTCTTTCAATTTGAAATACAATTCATCACGCGTCATACCATATTCTTCTGCATCCACAAAGATGGGGAAATAACTATAATTGTGTTTCACGCCTGGCATGTCATCAAAAAAACGGATGCCATTAACACCTCTCAATGCCTCACGGTACCTAATCGCTATTTGATGACGCTTTTCTATGGCCTCGTCCACTTGTCTAAGGTTCAATATGCCATAAGCTGCACGCACCTCATCCATTTTGCTGTTGATACCAGGTGCAACGACTTCCGTTTCTCCAACAAAGCCAAAGTTTTTCAAGTAATCTACTCGTTTCTTTGTCTCGGCATCTTTCATAATCAACGCTCCACCTTCAGCCGTATTAAATACTTTGGTGGCATGAAAACTCAATGTGGCCATATTACCTTGTTTCAAAACAGATTCGCCATTTACCTCTACACCAAAGGCATGAGCAGCGTCATAGATTACCTTCAGTCCGTATTTATCGGCAATAGATTGGATGCGTCCCGTATCGCATGGGTTACCATAGCAATGCACCGGCATAATAGCAGTAGTCCTTGGCGTAATAGCCGCTTCTATTCGTTCCGGATCAATACCACAATTTGAAGGGTCAACATCCACAAACACCGGCTTTATGCCATTCCACCATAAAGCATGCGTAGTTGCCACGAAACTATATGGTGTAGTAATCACCTCACCAGTAATGTGCATGGCCTGCAAGGCCGTAATCAAAGGCAACGTGCCATTGGTAAAAAGGCTAAGATACTCAACACCTAAATATTCACACAAAGCCTTTTCCAACCGCTGATGAAATTGTCCATTGTTGGTTATCCATTTCCTATCCCAAATCTCTTTTAATAAAACTTGAAACTCATCAAGGTCGGGAAGCAATGGTGAAGTGACCGTAATTATGTTATTGCTTTGCTGCATTTAATTATGGCCTTTATTCTCTGCTTTAGTTCATAATAACGAAAAGCGCATAGTGGTGGCAGCATCCATATCAAACGGGAAATAAGCCATCTATAGCCTTGTTTCCCGCTCAACCAAATCAACAATGGATGATATGGATAACTTTTATTAAAACGGACAAAAACATCCTTATACAGAAGACCATGCATCCTGCTTATAGTATAGACTTTTTTGCCATAGCAATGAAGCGCCATCTCATGAACTTCATTATACTTTTCAGTTTCACAATAGTTTCTTATACAATCCCACACTTTTACCAGCGAATCTCTAAGAAAACCAGAATTATTTATTAGTTCACAATCAATAGACCCTTCTCTGTAGTATCGATAATGATGCGTTACCTTATTAATGACACAAATGCTTGTTGGATAACACGACAATCGAAAAGTAAACACATAGTCTTCCATAATCAAGCCTGGCTCGAACAACATATTGTTTTTTCTCAGATACTCATGACTATACAATTTGTTCCAAACCACGCAAGTAACTTGCCGCCCAAACAGAAATTTCAAAAAGTACTCTTCACCAGAAATCTTTAATCCTTCTTCAGGAAATACCCTCGCACCAACTGTACGGTTTCCAAAATAATCATGATTCCCAACTATCACATCAAAACGACCTTTCTCCCGTTGCGAAACCAAAACGTCCAAACAATCATCCGTAATAACATCGTCACTATCAAGGAAATAAATATAATCTCCTATGGCAGCATAAACTCCTGTATTCCTCGCACATGACAGACCCATGTTTTTTTCATGATGCAATATCCTAAACGCAATTGGTCCATCATACTCAGAAATCAGCTTTTCAGCAATCTCAACACTCTTATCCGTGCCACAATCGTCAACCACAATACAGTCTATAGGGCCTTGATATGTCTGCTGCATCACCGACTGAAGGCATTCGGTGATGTAAGGTTCAACGTTATAAACCGGAATGACAATGGATATTGAGGGCTGATTCATCATACAACAAACAAATGAAATCTTAAATCACTAAACCGTATCCATAAAGCTCTTCTGCACCTTGTTGAAAATCAAGATGCCGAGAGAAAGAACAATTAGCATAAACACAAAACTATAAGCCAACCAGCCCCAACCGATGAACTCACCCGCACCAAGTGCTCCATGTTTAAAAGTCTCAATGACAGGGGTCACAGGGTTGAGACGCATAATCTGATACAAATCAAAACCTTTCACAATCTTTCCCTTCACCTGGCTCAAAGGATATACAATAGGGGTGGCGTACATCCATAATGAAACAAAAAACGAGAACAAAATCTGCAAGTCGCGGTACTTAGTTGTCATTGAGGACACTATGATGCCGAATCCCAAAGCCAATCCAGCCATCATCACTACCAACAATGGGAACAACAATAAATACCAATTGGGACTCGGTGCCTGTCCTATGATGACATAATATAAATATACTATCACAAACAACCCTAATTGTATGCCAAAACGAACCAAATTACTAATAACGCTTGAAAGCGGCATAATCATCCTCGGAAAATAAACCTTGCCAAAAATGCCCGCATTAGAAACAAAAGTATTGGATGCCTTGCCCAAACAATCAGAGAAATAACTCCACATAGCAACACCACCCAAATAAAACAAAGGTTGGGGAATGCCATCAGTAGGAATGCCTGCAATACCACCGAACACTACCATATACGTGATGACCGTAAATGCTGGTTGTATAAACCACCATAACGGTCCCAAAATGGTTTGCTTGTATGCGACCGTGATGGTACGCTTCACAAAAAGTGTCAACAGGTCACGGTAGTCCCATATTTCTTTTAAATTCACCTCGAATAATTTGTTTCGAGGCTTGATGACCGTAGTCCAATTTTCGTTTTCAGTAACAGATTGTGCCATTTTGTCGTTTTCTGAAATTATATAGCTTCGCTGCTCTGACTCCCATCAAAAAGCATATAAATCACTAATTTTCTGCCTTTTATAAGAGCCAACAAAACTCTGTTTTACATTAAACCCAACAACTTTTCCCTTCGCACTTATCAAACTGCAAAAATAGGATTTTTTTAAATACAATCAATAAACCAAAAGAAATTTATTTGGAGCGTTTGCCACGGAAGAATATGTTGCCCATAATTCGCCAGAAATAACGCCAATCGGTGCGGAACGGATGCTCCAAATATGCCTCCAAATAACGCTTTTCACTTTCCTGGATTTCCTCAAGGGTTTCGGGCATGTCAACGTAAAAAGGTGGCAACAGTCCAGGTTTGGTCTTAATTCGCAATTGCTGCAATTCAGGCGTGTACAAATTGAAATACTGCTGGCTCAAGGGACGAACACCCACCAACTTGATTTGTCCTTTAATCATATTGACAAACATAGGCAACTCGTCTAACCAAGTCTTACGCAAGAAACGCCCCCACTCTGTAACACGATAGTCATCGCTGAACTTGCCGCCCACATCAAGGTCGTTGTTCTCGTAAACATAGGTCTGCAAATACTCTGAATAAGCGTACATCGTGCGGAACTTGAACACATTAAAGAGTTTTCCGTCCTTGCCAACGCGACGCAACCTAATCAAAGTACCATAAGTGTGGGGGTCATTACTTGGTTGGCGTTTTTTCTGTGCGATAACACAATAGCGGTCATGAATATAACGCTCACTAACAACTTCAAAACCACAATAATACAGCCTTCCCAGCACCTCTGGCCTTGGCAACACCATCCTCACCTTGCGAGTACATAAATAATAGAATCGCCTTGTCAATCCTAACTTAGGACACACACGATGCCACAAAAAATCGAAAAAATAAACGATTTGCGCTATAACCTTAGGATAGCGGCTGAAAATTTGCGCACGACGTTTCTGAGACGTATCGAAAGCACACACAAAATAACCATCCTGCTTCAACTTGGCATTGGCGATACGCATGTAACGATTAAGGTATCGGATAGCATTCAGATGTTCTTTGGCAAAAAGCACCTCGGCCTTACCATCTTGCACTTCCCAAGTTTTGTTCGCATAGTCGTTGAGCCATTTTGAACGTTCAGGGCTACGCGGCGTTTCGGCCACTGCAACCAGTTCGCGAAGCTGCTCAGGAGCATCGTCAAAGTCAAAACGCGGGGCATGTTGCGTCTCGGCTACGGCAAGGTATTCCATCACCTCGTCGTAGTTGTCGCGAGCAATCATGTCGTTGAAAAATGACTTTGCACCCATGTCAACTATCGCTTTATTTCATCAGAAAATCACGAACTGCCTCGCAAATCACGTCTTGGTCGGCCTCGGAAAGGTAAGGATGTATCGGCAGAGAAATAACTGTATCCGCCAATTGGTCAGAAACGGGACAACGATTGTCGTCAAGGTTCAGATTGCTGAACGCCGTTTGCCGATGCATCGGAATGGGATAATAGATTGCGGTAGGAATGTCCACTGCTTTCAAAGCGGATTGCAATCCATTTCTAACCTCCTTATTTTCAACTTGTAAGGTATATTGCGCCCAGCTGGAATAAAATCCTTGAGGTACTATTGGAGTCTTCACCACATCTTTCAGTTGTTCCGTATACCGTGTCGCCACTTTATTTACATCGACAAGCTCATAGTCCTTGAAAGCTCTCAACTTGACCAACAAAATGGCCGCCTGAATACTGTCCATGCGAGAGTTCATGCCGATGCGAACATTGTCGTAACGGTCGCTGCCCTTGCCGTGAATGTGATAGGAATCCATCAAAGTTGCCCATTCGTCGTTATTGGTGAACACTGCGCCACCATCACCGTAACAACCCACGGGTTTGGCAGGGAAAAACGAGGTGGTGGAAATATCACCAAAAGTACAAGCCTTGCGCTCACCGATGCGTCCACCGAAACCTTGGGCACCATCTTCAAGTACATAAAGCCCATGACGGTCAGCCAATTGGCGAATTTTAGTAAAATCGGCGGGCAAGCCAAACAAATCCACCGCAATGATGACTCGAGGTGTAAGTTTGCCAGATTTCAAGGTCTGCTCAATCTTGCACTCCAAATCGGCCTCATTTATATTAAAGGTGTCCTTGTCGACATCAACAAAAACGGGCGTCGCACCTTGCATGGCAATCACTTCCGCCGAGGCAAAGAAAGTAAAACTGGGCACGAAAACGGCATCACCTGGTTTCACGTCCCAAGCCTTTAAAGCTAACAGCAGGGCATCGGTGCCGCTATTGCAGGCTATGCAGTGCTTCACACCCACATAGTCGGCAAAAGCCGTTTCCATCTCCTTGATTTTCGGTCCCATAACGAAAGCCGAGGATGCGACCACATCAAGGATAGCCTTGTCCATTTCGTCCTTCAAGGCGGTATATTGTGCTTTTAAATCTCTGAATTGCATAAACTTAACTCTCCATTTTTTTCTTGGTATTTCCGTCCACATTCACAATGCAGTGAGGCATCCAGACGCTTACCACACTCGCACACCCAACCAATTTGTCGGGCAGGCACACCGGCCATCAACGCGTAGGGTTTCACGTCTTTGGTCACCACGGCACCCGCAGCAACGAGGGCACTCTTGCCGACCGTATGGCCACAAACCACCGTGCTGTTAGCCCCCAACGATGCTCCTTCACAGATGCGGGTCTTGGCATACACGCCATGCACCGGAAAATGTGCCCGAGGCGTGGTCACATTAGTGAAAACACAACTTGGGCCACAAAACACATTGTCCTCAATCTCAACACCTTCGTAAATCGACACGTTGTTTTGCACACGCACACCATTACCGATGTGCACGTTGTTTCCAACGTTGACATTCTGTCCAAACGAACAGTTCTCACCAATCACGGCACCTTTTTGGATATGGCAAAAATGCCAAATCTTGGTTCCATTGCCAATCGTCACTCCTTCGTCGACATAGCTGCTTTCGTGTATATAATAGCGTTGTTCCATTTGCTGTTTATTCCCAACCCGAGGCAAGCACATCGGCAATGTGTATCACCTTGATTGGCAGGTTTTCTTGTTCAATATACGACTTCTGATGCATCAAACAAGTCATGTCAGTCGAGACGATGTATTCAGCTCCTGTATTGAGCGCGTTCTTGACCTTATGGGAAGCCATCCCCACGGCAATAGGCTCATGCTCCATCTGCAATGAAAGGTCGGCACCGCAGCACAAGTCAGCCTGTTTCATTTCCACCAGTTCCAATCCTCTCACCTTCGAGAGCAGTTGCCGCGCCTCCTTGCCCAACCCCATGCCTCGCAAGGCACTGCAACTGTCGTGAAAAGTCACTTTATGCGGAAACTCGGCCCCAAAATCATCAAAATGAATCTGGTTGACCAAAAAATCCGTCAGTTCAAAAATATTGACTACCAACTTTTTGAAATTCAAATGATTGGAGGTATTGAAAAACAATTGTGGGTAGCGTTTGCGAATGTAATGTACACATGCTGCCGAAGGAGCAACTGAAGGCACATCACACGAAAAATCGTCAAGGAACTTGTCGCCCAAAGCTTGCGCTTCTTCCACATAACCAGCATTGTAGGCAAATCGTCCACAGCAGGTTTGTTCAGGATTGTAGTCCACGTCAACACCCGCACGGCGTAACACCTTCATGGTGCTGACCGCCACATCAGGGAAGAACTGGTCGATGACGCAAGGAACGAACAACTCAACTTTCATAACTTATGACGTAAAAAAGCGCGCAAAGGTACAAAATTTCTTTAATCTAAATCCAACTAATTCAGAAAATGGCGTTTTATCCCTGCTGAATGGACAAAAAAGAAGCATCTTCCCAAAAGCCAGGATAGGATTTTTCAACCACCTCGGGATGGTCAAAAGTAACTGAGCCATAGAGGATTGCGAGTGGTGCCAAGGCCATCACAATGCGGTGGTCATTGTGGGCGCAAAAGTTCAAAGTAGAATTGCCCAATTTGGCCAATTCCGTTTGCATGGCCTCTACCCTATTCGATTCTTTGAGAGCGAGATTTTCAAGACCTGTAAAAGATGCTTCAACATTCAATCCGGCACATGTAGCCGCCATGGTGGGATAAAGGTCAGGATGTTGGGAAAAATCAAAACTTACAGCATGTCTTTCGAAGGGAATTTTCCTCAAAACAATGGCATCGTTTTCAACATAAGTGCCGACACCCAGCTGAGTCATCCAATCGGCAATGATGGCATCACCTTGTAGATTGGCACGTCCTTTCGACAGACTCAACGTCTTTAACTTGATTTCACATTCCTCAAAAAACGATGCCATCTCATACCAATACGAAGCCGCACTCCAATCTGCTTCAACCGTAAAACACATTGATTGATAAGGTTTTGGTTTGACTACAATCGTTCTTCCATTTCGTTCCACATCAGCCCCGAAATGCTTCATCATGGCCAAAGTCATGTTAAGATAGGGTAAAGAGCTGAGGTCGCCGAGCATTTCCATTTCGAGACCTTGAGGCCACGAAGGAGTTGCAAGAAGCAAAGAAGAAGCGAACTGACTGCTTTGACTCATGTCGATTTGGACTTTGCCGCCCTGAATTGGCTTTCCTTCGATTTTCAAAGGCAGAAAACCTTCTTTTTCAGCGTATTTAATGTTTGCGCCAAGCCTTCTCAAAGCCTCTACCAACGGCTTGATGGGGCGCTGTTTCATGCGTTCCGTACCAGTCAACAACCAATTCCCTGAGTGACAGGACAAAAAGGTCGTCAAAAAGCGCGCTGCCGTGCCACTATCGGCAATGTCAATGACAGCGTGACCTTGTTGAATTTCCATCAAAGCATTGGCCAAAACAAGTGTATCATTTGAATCCGAAAGGTTCTGGCAATCAGGAACAAAGCCTCCGTATGCCGCAATCATCAAAACGCGGTTGCTTTCGCTCTTGCTGACTGGCAGTTGGATGTCGCAGTGCAGTTTCATTGGCACGACACCTTATTTAATATGTACAGCAAAGATTCTTTCACCAATTCTGGCTCCACTTCCACATCCCTAACGGGTTTTCCAACCGCCTCAATCAGAACAAATTGCGGCTTTTCACCTTTGTTTTTCTTGTCGTGGACGAGGTATGATAGAATCGGCTCAATGTTGCCTACCGAAAGCGAAATTTCCGCTTCTGAAAGCAACATGGGGAGTTGATTCTCAAAGTTTTGCAACACGGTCTCATCCAAACCAAGCTGCTTCACGGAAAGCCACAAAGCACCCAACATTCCCAAAGCAACGGCTTCGCCATGCAACAATGGGTAATCTGTTGTCAAACAATAACTTTCGATGGCGTGACCCAAAGTGTGGCCAAAATTCAAAATCTTCCGTAAACCTTTTTCTGTAGGGTCTTGCTTCACGATTTCTCGCTTGATTTCTCCCGCATGGGTAATGAATTGCCGATAGTTTTCCAAATTGATTTCCAACAACTTGGCATCAGCAATAAAGCCATATTTCAGCATCTCGGCCAAGCCTGAAAGGAGTTCCCTTTTAGGCAAAGTCTTCAAAAAAACAGGGTAGATAATGAATCCTTCCGCCTCGGCAAAAGTTCCGATTTGGTTTTTTCCGCCGCCGAAATCGATGCCAGTCTTCCCTCCTATCGCCGCATCCACCATCGCGAGCAAAGTGGTCGGTACATTGATGAACTTGATGCCTCGCTTATATGTCGAGGCCGCAAAGCCGCCCAAATCGGTTATCACGCCACCTCCAAGATTGATTAATAAGGCGTTACGGTCGGCATGATGTTTCATCAGAATTTTCCAAATCCGCTGGATAGTTTGCAGATTCTTGTGTTGTTCGCCCGCCTTGATGATGATGTCAACCGCCGACTCACAGTGCAGCCAATGAGCCACCTCAGGCAACCAAAACGGTGCCACGTTCTCATCGGTGAGAATGAAAACTTTTGAGGCTTTGTCAAAGATTTGTTTCAGCTTATCGTTCATTTCCAGCCCATTAAATATGGATAAATGCTTCCGTATGTTCTACCTGATTCCTCATCAGTGTTCCAATTCAGAATCTCACCTTTGTCGTTACAGACCAATCCAACTGGAACATAATTCACTCGTTTATAATCTTTTAGAAGTTTTTTACATTCACTATTGATGAAAACTTTGTCGAAAAAACCTTGCCGTGATGCCTTGCTGAACAAAAACACATTGTCATTGAGTCCCTTCAAACCCATGACCTCCTCCAACTCATCGATACAAACGACAATAATCGCTTTAGTTTCAGAGGCATTGACGAGATAAGGCTTCAAGTTATTCTCAAAATCGCTCTGCCCAGCCTGGCACCACGAAGTCATGAAATAGAGAATCGTCGTGTCGTGCGAGGCAATCACTTCTGCAACTTTTTGTCTGTTATATTCAGCAAAATTCTGATTATCAACCGAATAACAGGAAGACAACAAGAACATCATCAAAACTCCGAACACAAAATACAATTTTCTCATAATCAATTGTTTATCAGTTCACACGTGATGATTCTTTCGTCATTCGTATCGCCGTGCTGAATTTCCACGCGAATGTATTTTTCGGGCAAAAGCGGTTCGATCATTTCGGGCCACTCAATGAGGCAGAGATTGCCGCTGTCGAAATAGTTCTCGTAACCGATGTCATAGGCCTCTTCCAATTTCTTAATGCGGTAAAAATCAAAATGATATACCGACTCACCTTCCTCGGTGACATACTCATTGACGATGGCGAAAGTCGGGCTGTTTACCTCATCGGTGACGCCCATTCTATGGCAGAGGTTCTTTATTAAGGTCGTTTTTCCTGCACCCATCGCGCCGTAAAAGGCTATGATGTCGGCTTCGTCACGCAAGGAAATCAGATATTCTGAAACCTCAGTTAAAGCCTCCACGTTTTTGATATGGAATTCTTTGGAATTCATTGCTATGTAATTTCCCGCAAAAATACGCTTTTTTTTGTTTCACGCAGAATACGCTGAAATCGTAGAACCTATCGGACACAAATTGTTCGTCGCTTCGCGCTTCATTTGATTCTGCGAATTCTGCGTGCTAAATAACTCTGCGTGCAAAAATTATCACTTTGCCGTAAGATGCGTCACCGGAATCAGCATTTCGCTCATCGAAATGCCGCCGTGCTGGAAGGTGTTGCGGTAGTAACTGACGTAATAGTTGTAGTTGTTCGGGTAGGCGAAGAAGTCGCTCTCCCCTGCAAAGACGTATGTCGTGCTTAGGTTGACTTTCGGCAGGAAAATCTTTTCGGGGTCTTTCACCTCGAAGACTTCTTTCGGGTTGTATTTCAGGTTCTTGCCGTACTTGTACCGCAGGTTGGTGTTCACCTCGCGGTCGCCCAAAATGCGAACGGGCTTTTCAACGTAAGTGGAGCCGTGGTCGGTGGTGATGATCATGTCGCAGCCCTTCTCGGCAATGAAGCGCATCATATCGAAGAGGCTGGAATGTTCGAACCATGAGTACATCAGCGAGCGGTAGGCTTCCTCATCGTCGGCCAACTCACGGATGATTTCCATCTCTGTGCGGGCGTGAGAGAGCATATCCACAAAGTTGTAAACGATGACATTCAGCTTGTTAGGCATCAGGTTGGCCATCTGCTCGTAGAGTTTCTTGCCCGCCTGCAAATTCAACACCTTATTATAAGAGTACTTGATATTCTTGCCGAAGCGCTTCAGTTGCTCGCCCAAAAGTTCGCCTTCAAACTGATTCTTAGTGCCTTCGTCCTCCTCGTCTACCCACCATTTTGGGTAGCGACGGCGGATTTCAAGGGGCATCAGTCCGGCAAAGAGGGAGTTGCGGGCATATTGCGTCGTGGTGGGCAAAATGCTGTAATAAATGTCGTCAGCCTCCACGCGGAAATGGTTCTCAATCAGCGGCTGGATGGCCTTCCATTGGTCGTAGCGCAGGTTGTCTATCACGATGAGAAACAGCGGTTTATCGCTGTCGTCGAGGCGGGGAATCACCTTGTCGCGCACCACTGTATGCGACATCACAGGCTTCTCCGACTTTCCTTGAATCCAGTCCACATAATTCCGCTCGATATAGCGCGTGAACTGCGTGTTGGCTTCCTGTTTCTGGTCAGCGAGGATGCTCTTGATGCCTTCATCGGTCGACTTTTGCAGTTCCAACTCCCAGCGCACCAAGTTTTTATACAAATCAGCCCATTCATCAAAGCCCAAGTTGTTGTTAAGGTCCATGCTGATTTTGCGGAACTCTTGTTGATAACCCATCGTCGATTTCTCGTCGCGAAGTTTACGGTTCTCAAGATTGCGTTTCAGCGAAAGCAGAATCTGGTTCGGATTGACAGGTTTAATGAGATAATCCGCTATGTTTGAACCGATTGCGTCCTCCATAACGCGCTCCTCCTCGCTCTTGGTAATCATCACCACAGGCAAGTTGGGATAGTTCCGCTTGATGACCTCAAGTGCCTCAATGCCCGAAACGCCAGGCATTTGCTCATCCAGAAACACTATGTCGAAATGCTGTTGACCCACCAAATCAATGGCATCGGAGCCGCTGTTGGCCGTAACTACCTCATAACCTTTCTGTTCCAAAAACATGATATGGGGCTTCAGGAGATCAATCTCATCGTCGGCCCAAAGGATTGTCGTTTTGTCCATAATTTGAAGATTTATGGAAACAGAACGCAGAATTAGGCATTTTGTTATATTTTCGAGAAACAAAAAGCAGTATTTTTGCGCCAAATTTCGTGGCAAATGGCACTTTCCAACAAAAAGAAAATCTTCAACGACCCCATCTATGGCTTCGTCAGTATCCCCGACGAGTTGCATTTCGACATCATAGAACACCCTTATTTCCAAAGACTTAGACGTATTAAGCAGGTCAGCATGACCAATCTGGTGTATCCTGGTGCAAACCACACCCGATTCGCCCACAGCCTCGGCACCATGCACCTCATGCGACGTGCCATACAACTGCTGCGCGGCAAAGGCTACAACATTACAGATGAGGAACTTGAGGCGGCTTCGCTTGCCATTCTGCTCCACGACAGCGGTCACGGCCCGTTTTCACACACTTTGGAAAATAGCATTGTGCAAGGCGTTTCGCACGAAGAACTCTCGCTGAAAGTGATGCAAAAGTTCAACGAAATCCACGGCAGACGGCTTGATTTGGCCATCAAACTGTTCAAGGGAGAATACGAGAAAGGTTTTCTCAGCAAACTCATTTCCAGTCAGTTAGACGTTGACCGTATTGATTATCTGAAGCGCGATAGTTTTTTCAGCGGCGTGGCCGAGGGCAGCGTGAATGCAGAGCGTTTGTTGGAAATGATGGAAGTGGTTGGAAATGAACTTGCTATCGAAGCGAAGGGCATCTATTCTGTGGAAAGTTTTTTGGTGGCGCGACGCATCATGTATTGGCAAGTGTATATGCACAAGGCCGTTCTGAGCGCGGAATACACGCTGATGAAGGTGCTGAAACGTGCCAAGATGCTCAGCCAAGAGCGCGATTTGTTTGCCACCCCTGCTTTGTCGTTCTTCCTGAAAAACCAAAAACCTTTCGAGAGCCATCCCGACCCCGATTTCGTCTTGGACAAGTTCTGTCAATTAGACGACTACGATGTGATGACCGCCGTGAAAGTCTGGCGCGACGACCCAGACCGCGTCCTCTCTGAACTTTGCAGACGCCTGACCGACAGGCATTTGTTCAAAATCGAGATGCGCGACTCGGAGTTTGACCCTAACTATATCGAGGACATCCGTAACAAGATTGCCCAATACTACGGCTGGTCGTTGGAAGAAGCCGACTTCATGCTGGTGCAAGGGGTTTCCTCCAATCACGCCTATCATCCCAAGAAGCCGGCCATCAACATCTTATACAAGGACGGCACAATGAAAGACATCAGCGAAGCCTCCGACCAACTGAACATTTCGGTGCTCTCGCAGCCTGTGGTGAAGCATTTTATTTGCTATCCGAAAGAATTGTAGGGGTTTTCCTTCCAATAAAAAAACTTAAAGTCCACAAAAAAATGGATTGAAAATGCTAATTCAAGCGAAATAAGTAATTTTGCGTCCTAAAACTCAATCCGTGATTTACCCCGACAACTACGAGCATAAAATCGGCTTCAAGCGCATCCGCGAGATGCTTTCTGGCCTCTGTATCAGCCAGATGGGTTTGGAGAAGGCTGACGAGATGGCGTTTTCCTGCAACAAAGCCCTCATCGAAAAGAGCTTGGAGCAGACCGAAGAGTTTCTGCGCCTGCTGCAAACGGGCGTACCCTTCCCCGTGCGCGACTTCCACGACCTGCGCGAGGCCTTCCACCAGATACAAATCGAAGGCACATGTTTGAGCGTAGAGGATTTGTTTGCTTTGAAGCCATCACTGAATGTATTGGAGGCCATACTCCGCTTCGGGCGTTCCGAGAGCGCCAATGAATTTCCGCAACTCAAGTCGCTGATTGAGAACATCTTCATCGACCGCAGCATCTTCACGGAGGCCAACCGACTCGTCGACGATAAAGGCGAGATTCCCGATAACGCCTCCATCGAACTTTTGGATATCCGCCAGAGCATCCGCCGCAAACAAGGCGGCATCGAGAAACGCATCCGACAAATTATGGGCGATGCGAAGACCGCGGGTTGGGTCGACCAGAAATCGGAAATCACCATCCGCGACGGACGTTTGGTCATACCCGTGAAAGCCAGCGACAAACGTGCCATCCGAGGTTTCATCCACGACGAGTCAGCCACAGGACAGACCGTTTACATCGAACCTGCCGAAGTTTTTGATACCTCAAACGAAATCAAGGAGTTGGAATATGCCGAAAGACGTGAGATTCACCGCATACTGATGGCCTTCACACGGCTGCTACGACCCTATCTCTCAGAGTTGCGCAAAGCTTGGAACATGCTCGGTGAGATCGATTTTATCCGCTCCAAGGCCTTACTTGCCCAACAAATCGGCGGCGTGAAACCGGAAATCCACGACACACCTTATATTAATTGGCAACAAGCCCGACACCCACTTTTGGAGCAGAAGCTCAAAGCCCAAGGCAAACAGGTCGTCCCGTTAGATTTAAGGCTTGACAACACTGAACGCATCCTCGTCATCAGTGGTCCAAATGCAGGCGGAAAGTCGGTATGTCTCAAAACCACCGGACTGCTCCAATACATGCTGCAATGCGGCCTTATGCCTCCCATGCGCGTCGACTCGCAATGCGGTCTTTTCGAGAGCCTTTTCATCGACATCGGCGACGAGCAATCCATTTTGGACGACCTCTCTACTTATAGCTCACACCTTATTAACATGAAAGCCCTTTTGGAACACGCCGATGGCAACACTTTGTTCCTCATCGACGAGTTCGGTACGGGTACAGAGCCGCAATTAGGTGGAGCTATTGCAGAAGCCATCTTGTTGGAACTCAATAAAAAGCAATCTTTTGGCATGGTCACGACACACTATGCCAACCTGAAACTCTTGGCCGATAACCACGAGGGCATCATCAATGGTGCCATGCTATTCGACACCAAATTCATGCAGCCCATGTACCTCATGGTGACCGGCAAACCTGGTTCATCTTTTGCCTTCGAGATTGCCAAAAAGATAGGCTTCCCAAAACAAATCTTGGACGATGCTGCCAACATCACTGGCGACCAACACCTGAAGTTTGAAAAACAACTGCAACAACTCGAGGTTGACAAAAAAACCATCCGAAAGAAAGAACAAGACTTGCGCATCGCCGACCAGCTACTAACCGAAGTAGTGGAGAAATACAAAGGCCTACTCGCCGAACTCGAAGGCAAGAAGAAGCAATACCTCCGCGAAGCCGCCGCTGAAGCCCAGGAACTGATTCAGAAGGCCAACAGCCAAATCGAGCGCACCATCAAGGAAATCAAGGAGGCACAGGCAGAGAAGACAAAAACCAAGGAAATTCGCCAGAACCTCGAAAAGACCAAACAGGAAATTGCGCAAAAAGCCAAGGAAGTGGCTGAAGTCAAGAAAAAGGAGGAAGGCGAAGTGGTGTTGAAAATAGGCGACACGGTCTGCATCGAGGAGATGCAAGTGGTGGGCGAGATTTTGGCCATTAGCGACACCGACGCCACCATCCTCTTCGACACGGTAAAACTTCGCACCAGTCCCGACAAGCTCCGCAAAGTAAGCCGCGCCGAAGCCCGCAAGACACAGCGCCGCTGGCAGGCGGGCATCGCCGAAGACCTCAGCGAGAAGGCAGAGCATTTCGAACTCACACTCGACGTACGCGGCAAGCGCGCCGAGGAAGCCTTGGACATCGTCGACAAATATTTGGACGAAGCCAAACTATTGAGCATCAAAGAAGTGAGCATCCTTCACGGCAAGGGCAACGGAATCTTACGCAAGCTCATCCGCGAGAAACTCAGCCACAACCGCGACATAGATCGCTTCTGCGACGCTTCGTTGGAAACAGGAGGTACGGGAATTACTAGGGTTTATTTCAGATAGGCCAAACTCTGGTTACTTCCTCTTGAGCAAAGAAAGAACCCAAAGCAGTACTACAGAACCTACGATGCCAACCAACAATTGGCCCCAGAAAGTCGTTTTGGGGGCGGCACCAAGCAAACTAAAAAGCCAGCTGCCCAAGAAACCGCCAACGATACCAACGAGAATGCATACCAAAAGGCCCATGCCTTTGTTCATGATTTTGCCAGCGATAAAGCCGGCAATCGCACCTATTAGAACTGATACAAGAATTCCTACCATAATGATATATTTTAGATTAGTTTAAATTATAATGTCCTTTCCTATTCATCAAATCAGCCACAACCGCATTTTGTTGTTCAATATAATCCAGCACTTCGTCCCTACCCTGCTTTTTCTCCGACGAGGTGATGAAAATAGGCGGCAATTCTTCCCATTCTTCCGACAGACGCGCCTTAAAAGCCTCCACATTCTTGTCCAACTCTGCCTTTGAGACCTTGTCGGCCTTGGTGAAGACAATGCAAAACGGCACCCGGTTCTCACCCAACCACTCCATAAAACCCAAGTCATTGTTCTGCGGCTCAATACGCGAGTCGACAAGAACGAAAGTGGTCACCAAATTGCGACGTTGGGTGATATAATTGTTGATCATGATTCGCCATGCGTCGCGCAACTTCTTGGAATGCTGCGCATAGCCGTAGCCCGGAAGGTCGACGAGATACCATGCATCATTGACGATGAAATGGTTGATGGCCACCGTCTTGCCTGGCACCGACGACGTTTTGGCCAAACCGCGCCGTTGCACCAACATGTTGATTAGCGACGACTTGCCCACATTGGAACGCCCAATGAAAGCATATTCAGGAATGTTGTCGTTGGGCAAACGGTCGATGCGCGTGTTGCTCATCAAAAACTCTGCTTTGTTAATGTTCATGGCGGTCACTTGATTTGAATGAGATGCGACGGAACTTGGTCTTTGTCATAGGTCAGATGGCGTTTCACCTTTTCCTCAAACATGTCGCCGATGGTCACCAGAAGACCCGTTTCTTCCACATTGCCGAAACCTGGATTGAGTGCCGTACCGAAAGAACGCAACGTAGGCGAAAGGTTCATGTAGGCATTCACCAATGGTGGCACAGCGGAACCACGTTCACGTACCTGCTTAACTAAAATTTTGTAGTCGTCACGATAGCTGTCGCAGCAAAAAACGCTCTCTAACCATGCTTTATCGGTGAGGATGGGCAAATCCAATTCAGGGCGCACCGTTACCAAACCGTCCTTATCAGGGAAGTGTTTTTGCATGAAGTAGAGAATCATGTCGCGAGAGGTACGTTCAAGCTGCGGATACATCGTCACCTTGCCAAAATAGTATTTCGCCTTGGGGTAAACATTAACAAGCGAACCGAGTCCATCCCACAGATTGTCAAGAGAATACATCCCCTTGGAAAGGTTTTTCGAAGGCTGGTATTCAGGCTGGACAAACGAGCGGCCCAATTCAAGCGTGTAGGGCAAATAATCTTTCACGAATCGCTCGGAATAGTGGAACAATTCACTCGTCGGAGTGTCGACCTGACCATCTTCGTCGAGTGGCAATGTGTCGCAAAGCAAGAATCGGTAGCCTCCAACGATGGCCTTGTCATTCGGGTTCCAGACGATGAGCTGCATGAAATAATTCTCGTCGCGGGTGTCGAAAATGTCAATGTCGCAATCGAGGCCCGTGCCGCCGCCTGAGTCGCGGAAACTGATTTCGCGCAGGCGACCTATCTCGCGCATCGTGTTGGGCGAGTCGTGGGCCGTCAGAATATAAATCTCGTTGCCCGCATTGTTGGTTTTGCGGAAAAACTTTTCCTTAGTCAGCTCATCCAAAATAGCTTCAACAGGAACCGGTGCAATTATTTCTTTCATCATACGATGTATTCTTTTTGAGGGTCGAAAATCAAATCTGTGTCGTTGCCGAGTTGGTATGAGAAGGTGCGCAATTTCTCAGCCCATTGCGCATCGGTAAAACGACGGTCAAAAGTCGTGTAAGGAATGGGCTTGCCAAACGAAATGGTCAGCTTCTTGTTGCGTTGGTTGAAGAACTCGTTGACGAGGAAAGCCATCTCAATGTTCACCTTGATTTTCAGCTTCTTGCGCCAACGAGCCAAGTTGTAGAAAAAGTTGGAGTTGCGTCCTTCGATGTGGACAGGAACAATGTCGCGCTGATAGGCCCGCGACTTGGTGACGAAAGTCTTTTTCCAATCCAAGTCCTGAATCTTGCCATCATCAGTCTTGCGCGAGCAAAGGCCAAAGGGAAAATAGCAGATGGTGGCATCACCGGCAAAAGTCTCGTTGAAAAGCTGAATGTTTTCTTCGCGATTGGCGGTGGCACTACCCACTTTGTTGACAGGGATAAAAATAGGCTCAAGGGGCTTCACGAACATCAGGAAGTCGTTGACGGGGGTGAGCGTCTTTCCTCGATGATTGCCCACCACGCCAATCAGTGCGATGCCGTCCAAACCGCCCAAAGGGTGATTGGAAGCCACAAGAATCCTATCGCTACTCATCAGATTGTCAACGCCTTTCAACTCAAGCTCAAGGTTAAAGTCGGCGATGAGTGCATTAATGAAGTCGACACCTTTCAGATGGCCGTATTTGGTCAAAATCTCATTGATGTCAGCCTCGTGCAGCAGTTTCTGAATCTTGCGAAACAGCCATTCGGGCATCCATTTCATCAGCTTCGGCACCTTGGCCGTGAAGATTTTCCTAAGGTCGATTAGGTTGTTTTCTTGCGTTTCCATAAAGCGACAATCACTCAATGAGCCGCAAAATTAGCAAAAAGTAAAGAAGGGAGCGAAAAAAAATTGTTCAAAAAACTCAAAATCAAGGTAATCAACACCTAAACGATGTTTTATATATGTTTGTAACAGAAACTATTAACGAATCATTAACAAGTTATGAACAGAGTTATGAACAATCGCCGTTGAAAACTTTGTGTAGCAAAGTGGTTGTAAGTGGGTGAAAATGTATTATTTTTGCACTTGAAAAATCAAACAACGATGAGCTACCCTGTAGGACATTTCAATTGCAAGCTTGACGCCAAGGGACGCTTAGTGTTTCCGAGCGAATTCAAGGAGCAATTAGGCAATCTGGTGGAGGAAGGTTTCGTCCTTCATCCCGGATTGCGCGTCAAATGTCTTGAGTTGTACACGAGGCAGGATTGGGACAACTTGCAGGACAAACTCCGCGAGCAACTTTCACAGTTCAAGGCCCAACAGGAAGCCGTGTTGCGCCGCTACAACGCCGGAGCGCGCTTCGCCAAATTAGACGGCAGCGGCCGTTTGCAAATCCCGAAAGACCTCATCGAAACGGGCAAGCTCGAAAAAGACATCATCATCACCTCGGTCACGACAAAGATGGAGATTTGGGACAAGAGCCTCTACGAGGAGTCCATCGCCACCGCGCTCACCGACGAAGAGTTCTTCAGTATCCTTGAAAACATCAAATAAGGGAGGGCGGCGCGATGTATCACAATCCAGTCATGTTGGGCGAGTGCATCAGGGGCCTGAACATCAACCCCGAAGGCGTGTATGCCGATGTCACTTTTGGTGGTGGAGGCCATTCGCGGGCCATCTTGGAACGGCTGACGACGGGGCATCTCTACGCCTTCGACCAAGACGAAGATGCCGCCGCCAATGCCTTTGACGACGAGCGTTTCACTTTCATCCCTCAGAATTTCAGGTACTTCAAGAATTTCATCCAACTATATCACGGTGGACAGATTGACGGCGTCATTGCCGACTTGGGCGTATCGTCGCACCAGTTCGACACCCCTGAAAAGGGCTTCTCGACCCGTTTTGACGGTGAGCTTGACATGCGCATGAGCCAAACCACGCCCAACGACGCCGCCACTGTGGTGAACACCTACGACCAAGCCGACCTGACCCGCATCTTGAGCCTTTACGGTGAGGTTCAGCAAGCGCATCTCATTGCCTCCGACATCGTCATGGCCCGCAATGCCGAACCCATCGAGACCACCACACAGTTGAAGCAGGCCGTGCAACGTCGTTTGCCCCGAGGCAAGGAAAACAAGGTTTTGGCGCAAATCTTCCAGGCTCTGCGCATCGAGGTCAACCAAGAGTTGGACGCCCTCACCGCCTTCCTCTCACAATGCCCCGACGTATTGAAACCAGGAGGCAGATTGGTCGTACTATCATATCACTCTCTTGAAGATAGAATCATAAAGTGCTACATGAAAACAGGCAACGCCGAAGGCCGCGAGGAAAAAGACTTCTACGGCAACCTGCTTACACCTTATATAATAATCACGCGCAAACCGTTGGTGCCTTCCGAAGAGGAAATCGAAAGCAACAGCCGTGCCCGCAGCGCAAAACTCAGGATAGCGGAAAGGAAATGAGACATGAGCAGAAAGAGCAGAAAACAACGGAAAGAGAAGAAGAAATCGAATGACAGCAACAGCGTCAAGAAGGTGATGAACGTCTTGGGCGGAAGCTTCCTGGTCAGGGAAAACTTCTTAAAGCAATTCCCTTTCATGGTGACCATCACCGTATTGCTTATGGTGCTGATTACCAACACATACATCGCCGAATCGCGCACCCGTGAAATCGCCAATGCCAACAAGCAACTCAGCGACTTGCGAGCAAAATACGTAGAGTTGAAAGCCAACATCATGGAAGCCTCGCTGCAATCGGCGCTCATCAAGAAACTCGACGGCACAGGCATCAAGGAATCTCTCGACCCACTGATTAGGATTGAGCATAAAGACAACACCGTTGACAAGGAGGAGCAAGAATGAAGATGGACCCTAAAATAGACATGCTTTGGAGGACGTATTTGGTTTACTTCCTCATCTTGGTTTTTGGCATTGCCATCATCACGCAAATTATTTTGGTCCAAACCAAAGAGAGCAAGCAGTACATTGAGCTTGCGAAGCAAAAAGAGTATCGTGTTGACACTTTGAAGGCCAACCGAGGCAACATCTACGCAGCCAACGGCGACCTGATAGCGACCACCATACCCATCTATCACACCTACTTCGACACACGCGTGGTGGCCGACACAACTTTCGCCAAAGGCATCGACAGCCTTAGTGCACAATTGGCCCACCTGTTTCCCAAAAGAACTGCCGGACAATGGAAACAGTATTTGGAAAACGCAAGAAAAGACGGAAGGCAATGTGCGATAGCGCGCGATGTGACGCTTCCCAATCTCAGAAAGATGCAAAAACTCGCCATTTTCAAGACAGGAATCTACACTGGAGGCTTGGCCAAGGACGAAGAAACAAAACGCATCAGGCCATACAACGATTTGGCAGGTTGCGTCGTCGGCTACGTCAACGAGATTGATGGGACGACCTATTATGGCGGTCTTGAAGCCTCCTACAATAAATATCTAAAAGGGCAAGACGGGCGGCGGCTCGTCAGGCGCATCCACCACTGGGGCAGTATGCCTGTTGAATCGGAGGAAGACATCGACCCGCGAGACGGAGCAGACATTGTCACCACCTTCGACATCAGACTTCAGGACATTGTGGAAAGTGCCCTCCTCAACACCATGACCACCAACAAGGCCCAACAAGGCTGCGCCATCTTGATGGACGTGGAGACCGGCTACATCCGTGCCATGGCCAACCTGCAACGCAACGACAAAACAGGGAAATACGAGGAGACCTACAACTTCGCCTTGTCCGCCCGATACGAACCAGGTTCGGTCTTCAAAATCGCGTCGATGATAGTGCTGCTCAACCATCATCCCGAGCTCACCCTCGAGGACAAGGTAAACATCGGCACGAGTTCCATCAAATTCTCAAACCGCATCATGAAGGACGACCACACTTTCACGAAAACCGGCATTTGCACCATCCAAGAAGTCATTGAGCAGTCGTCCAACAAAGGCACAGCGGTGCTCATCACCAAATCGTTTATGGCGCATCCCGAAAAATACGTGGATGGCCTGTACGCCTTGGGCTTGAACAAGAAAATCGGGACAGGCTTGGCTTCGGAAGCGCAACCTTACATCAAGCATCCCACCGACAAAACGAAAGACGGCAGAAAGCTCTGGTCAAACGTTTCACTACCTTGGATGTCAATCGGTTATGAAGTAAACGTAACGCCTTTGCAGCTTATCACGCTCTATAATGCCATCGCCAACGGAGGCAAAATGATGAAGCCCCTGTTTGTGACCGAAATACGCAACGGCAACCATGTCATCGAAAAGTTTGAGCCTGTTGTGCTTAACGAACAAATCGCCCCGCCCGAGGCCATCAAGATGCTGCAAACCATGCTTGAGGGAGTGACCATTCGCGGAACGGCAAAAAAGCAATTCATAGGATGCAGCTTCCCCGTTGCTGGCAAGACGGGAACGGCACAATATTGCGACCCGATACTCAAATACAAATACCGCGAGCCAAACGTTCCCCACAAGCTCTACAACACCACCTTTGTCGGTTATTTCCCCGCCGACAAGCCCAAATACAGCTGCATTGTCGTGGTCAGCCGTGCACGAGGAGCTCATTGGGCGGCGGGAAGCGTTTCAGCCCCCGGATTCCGCGAAATTGCCGAAAAAGTGTACGCACACCATTACGGCATCTTGGACGACAACAGCCAAGACGGATTTGACCACGGGCAAAGCACCTCCCCTGTCATCATGAGGAGCGACCAAGCCCATGCTTTTCTTGAAGGACTCAACAAGGACTTCAACGACATATCAAGCCAGTCGGAATGGGTCATGGTGGAAACAAATCCCGAAGGCGTGAAGCTCATCAGCAATGCCATCATCGGAGAAAAGACCATTCCAAATGTGGTTGGGATGAACGTCACCGATGCCGTTTACCTCTTGGAAGGCATGGGCATCGAAACCCGATTCAACGGGCAGGGCGTGGTGACCGAACAATCGTTGCCCGCCGGCGACACCCTGAGACAAAACAGCGTCATGAACCTTAAACTTGCAATGAAATGAAACTCAAAGACATACTAAAGAACTGCAACCTGCTTGACCTCAAAGGCGAGAAAGACCTCGACCTCGCGGGCATCACCTTCGACTCGCGCAAAGCCACCGAAGGCATGATGTTTTTCGCCGTCAGGGGCACCCAAGTTGACGGGCATGACTACATCGGCAAAGCCGTAGAGAACGGCGCAACCGCAATAGTTTGCGAAACGTTGCCTGAGAATTTGGCGGATAACGTGACCTATATCCAAGTGGAAAACTCAGCATACGTTTTGGGCATGGCCGCGTCAAACTTCTTCGGCAACCCGTCGGAGAAGTTGCATTTGGTCGGCGTGACCGGCACCAACGGCAAAACCACCATCGCCACCTTATTATATAGGCTCTTCACCGATGCAGGCCATACGTGCGGACTGCTGTCGACGATAGAAAACATTGTTGGAACCGAAGTGATTCCATCAACCCATACCACCCCCGACCCCATCGAGCTTAACGCATTGTTGCACAAGATGGTAGAAAAAGGCTGCCAATATGCTTTCATGGAAGTGAGTTCGCACAGCGTGGCACAAGACCGCATCGCTGGATTGCATTTTGCAGGCGGTATCTTCACCAACCTCACCCACGACCATCTGGACTATCACAAAACGATGGCCAACTATCGTGATGCCAAGAAGAAGTTTTTCGATGACTTGCCCCAAAGTGCCTTCGCCCTCACCAACATAGACGACAAGAACGGTTTGGTCATGCTGCAAAACACCAAAGCCAAGAAACTCACTTACGCTCTGAAACATGACGCCGACTTCAAGGGCATCATCATGGAGAGCCACTTCGACGGCATGATGCTCAAGGTGAATGGCACCGAAGTGTTCACCCAATTGGTGGGCGGCTTCAATGCCAGCAACCTGTTAGCCATCTATGGCGCGGCCATTGCTTTGGGTTTCGACAAGGATGAATTATTGGTGGAAATCAGCAAACTACGCGGTGCCAACGGCAGATTCGACATGGTCTATTCCGACAAAGGCATTATCGGTATCGTTGACTATGCGCACACCCCCGATGCCTTGGAAAATGTGTTGAAGACCATCAACGAAGTGAAGAAAACAGGAACCCTCAAAAATCCAACCAAAAACTCTCAACTCTCAACTCTAAACTCTCAACTCATCACCGTAGTAGGATGCGGGGGCAACCGCGACACCACCAAACGGCCCGAAATGGCCGCTGTCGCCGTCAAGATGAGCGACCGTGTCATCCTCACCTCAGACAACCCACGCAACGAAGACCCCGACGAAATCATCCGCCAGATGAAAGCAGGGATTGATGCGGCAAACAGCCATAAAGTGTTGAGCATCAGCAACCGTCGCGAGGCCATCCGTACCGCTGTAGCTTTGGCCAAAGCTGGCGACATCATCCTCTTGGCAGGCAAGGGACACGAAAACTATCAGGAAATCAAAGGAATCAAGAATCATTTTGATGACAAGGAAGAATTGTCGAACGCATTCAAGGAGGCTTAAACCATGTTATACTATCTCTTCAATTATTTAGACAAGCACGATTTCCCCGGCGCGGGCATGTTCAATTACGTCACTTTCCGCGCTGCCGTGGCTGTCATCCTCTCACTCGTCATCGCAGTGTGGTTTGGCAACTGGTTTATCAAGATGCTGAAACGCAAGAAAATCTCTGAGACACAAAGAGATGCATCCATCGACCCGTACAACGAGAAGAAAGTTGGCGTTCCCACCATGGGCGGTGTCATCATCATCACGGCCATACTTATCCCCGTTCTTCTGGTTTGCAAGCTCCATAGCGTCTACACCCTCTTGATGATTGCCACCACCTTGATTCTCGGCATTTTAGGCTTCGCCGACGACTACATCAAAACCTTCAAGAAGAGAAAAGACGGCCTCAAACCCAGAGTAAAGCTTGGCGGACAAATCCTGCTCGGTCTCATCGTAGGCCTGACACTGCGTTTCAGTCCAGCCGTGCAAATCAACGAAACGGTACACCTGAGAATCGAGAACAACAAGGAAATCGTGGTGAAAAGTCCCGACGTGAAATCGACGCGCACCACCATTCCTTTCCTGAAAAACCACAACCTCAACTACGCCGACCTGTTCCGTTGGGCTGGCCCAAAATGGATGTACAACCTTGCGTGGGTCTTTCTGGTCCTGCTTACCGTATTTGTGGTGGCAGCCGTCAGCAATGGCTCGAACCTCAACGACGGCATGGATGGCATGGCCTCGGGCAACTCTGCAATCATAGGAATCACTTTGGTCATTCTGGCTTACATATCCAGTAATGCCGTGACAGCCAGCCACTTCACCGTAATGTACATACCAGGATGCGAAGAGTTGGTGGTCTTTTTGGCAGCTTTCGTAGGTGCCTTAATCGGCTTCCTGTGGTTCAACTCCTTCCCTGCCCAAATCTTCATGGGCGACACGGGCAGTCTCACGATAGGCGGCATCATCGCCGTTTCAGCAATCATCATGCACAAAGAGCTACTACTGCCCTTGCTTTGCGGCGTGTTCCTCTTCGAGATTTTCTCCAACATCGATGTTGAAATCTTCAAGAAAAACGGGCACAAGCATCGCATTTGGAAAAAGGCTCCGCTCCACGACCATTACCGCACCAGCTATAGTGATTTCAAAAAAGCATATCCCAACACCCGCGTCACTTTCAAAGGTCGCGGCGAGGGTTTCAACACGGTACACCATGAGGTGAAAATCACCATCCGTTTCTGGATTGTGACCATACTTTTGGCCGCATTCACCCTATTGACTTTCAAAATCAGATAAATCGAATCCTTATGACATATTTAGAAACATTGACTAATTCGAGACACAGTTCGGAAAGCATGGCCCAAAGCATCAACGCCTTGATTTTGGACATTCGTAAGGAAAACATCAAGCGGAGCCTCAGCGACTGGGACACCGTCGGGCATCGGCAGGCATACGTGGCCACCATCGACGACGTGATGTATTACGACGATTCGAAAGCCGAAAACGTGAATGCCACGTGGTTCACGATGGAGAACTTGGTGCGGCCCGTGGTGTGGATTGCCGGCGGCAACGACACTCTCACCGATTACAGCGAATTGCGCAAATCCGTGCGCGAAAACGTGAGGGCCTTGGTCTGCATCGGAAAAGACAACTCGCGGATAAAGGAGGCCTTCAGCAAAGCAGTTGGCGAAATTTATGAGGCCAAAAGCCTTGAGGAAGCCGTCAATGTGGCCACGCTTTTGGCCAAAAAGGACGACATTGTGCTGTTTTCGCCCGCCAGCCATTCCGAAAACCGCAGAGAGAATTTTGAAAAGCGCGGCCAGCGTTTCATTGAATCCGTAAAAGCCTTGCAAAATGAACGTCATCAATAAAATAATGCGCGGCGACAAGGTCATCTGGATTGTTGCCCTATTGTTGGGCATCGTCTCACTGATAGTGGTTTACAGTGCATCGAGTGCCTTGGCGGTCAACAACTTCGGTGGCAACACCGGACGCGTCCTGCTGAAACACGGCGGCACACTGCTCATCGGCTTTGTGATGATCTTCATCTTCTACCGCATCAACTATCAGCACTATGCCAAGGCCGCTTGGCTATTGCTCATTCCTTGCCTTGCGCTGTTGGCCTACACTTTGCTCTTTGGGCAGAACCTCAACCAAGCCAACCGTACCATCAATTTGGGGTTCTTCTCGTTCCAGCCGAGCGAATTGGCCAAAATCATCCTTATCACCTATTTGGCGCGACAACTCGTCATGATGCGCGACCGCCTACAGAATTTCAAGGATGTCATCCTTTGGCTTGGACTGCCCATCTTATTCACGGCAGCCTTGATTTTCCCCGAAAACCTCTCGACAGCCGCCATCCTCTTGGTGGTTTGCTTGGTATTGCTGTTCATCGGACGTGTCAAGTTCCTGCATATCCTCGCCATTTTAGGCATTGGTGTGGTGGGATTAGGACTATACATCGCCTTTGATGTAATCCGCACCAACATCAGCAACAAACACGCGAAAACCGCCGCCGAACAAGAGATGGTGGTTGATGGGAAACCTACGGAATATCGTGAAAAACAGACCCGTATCGCCACTTGGATCAACCGCATCGAGGCCATGGGCGAAAGCAAGGATGAAGGATACGACCCCTTCGACAGACACCACTACCAGCAGACCTACGCCAAAATCGCCGTCGCGACGAGTTCGGTGTTCGGCAAAGGTCCCGGCAAGAGCGAGCAACGCAATTTCCTGCCCCACCCCTACTCCGACTTCATCTTTGCCATCATCGTCGAAGAATACGGCATCTTCGGAGCCTTGTTCGTGTTGATGCTCTACATCATCCTGTTCACGCGCGTGCTGCGCATCATGCTCAAACGCCCCTTGACCTTTGGTGCCTACCTTGCATTCGGCTTGGGTTTCTTGGTCATCATGCAGGCCATGATCAACATGGGCGTTTCCATCGGCTTGCTGCCCGTGACGGGACAACCGCTACCCTTCGTCAGCATGGGCGGCACCTCCATGATGGCCACAGGCATCATCATCGGCATGATACTTAGCGTGACGCGCAACATGGAAATGGAAGAAGAAGCCCTTGAAGCGGTTACCATAACTGAAGAAAACCAACAACTTACAACAACAGAATAAATGAAAAACGGAGAAGGACATACGATTTACCTTTTGGGCATCGGCGGCATCGGAATGAGTGCTTTGGCACGGTATTACCACAGCCTTGGCTACGCCATTGCCGGCTACGACCGCACCCCTTCCCCGCTCACCCGTCAGCTTGAAAATGAGGGCATGGCGATCCATTATGAAGACAATCCAGCTTTATTGCCTGCCCTCATTGATTTTGTAATCTACACGCCCGCCGTGCCGAAAGACTTGCAAGAATGGGAAGCACTGCGTCAGCGCAACCTACTGATAATGAAACGCTCAGAGGCTTTGGGAAAGATTTCGGAGCAACATTTCACACTCGCCATAGCAGGCACTCATGGCAAGACCACCACAACTGCCATGACTGCCCATATCCTCAAGACCTGTGGCTGCAACACCACCGCTTTCATCGGAGGCATCGCCAACAATTTCGACAGCAACCTGTTGCTCGGCAATGGCGATGACAGCATATTGGTCGTGGAAGCCGACGAGTTCGACCGCTCCTTCCTGCGCCTGAAACCCGACATCAGCGTCATCAATTCCATCGACGCCGACCATTTGGACATCTACGGCGATCGCCAGCATTTGGTGAAGAGCTTCAACGAATTTGCGCAACTGACTGAGAAACAGCTTATCGTAAAAGAAGGCCTTGAAATCGAGGGCGAAGGCATCCTGCGTTTCGGTTTTGGCGACGGCAACGACTATCGCGCCGAAATCCTCAATTCAGAAGGCGGCGTCACTGATTTCGTGATTATCGATGAAGGCAACGAGACCGAAATACGACTGCCGATGGCAGGCCGCCACAATGTGCTGAACGCCACGGCTGCTTTCGTTGCGGCATGTCAGGTTGGCATTGCGGCTGACGACATCGCCAAAGCTTTGTCTACTTTCAAAGGAGTGAAGCGTCGTTTCGACATCCGAGTGAAAAACGAAAATCACTGCTATATAGACGATTACGCCCACCATCCAGAAGAGATAAGGGCTTGTCTGCAAGCCGTGAGAAGCGCGTTCCCCAACAAAAAGCTGACCCTCGTCTTCCAGCCCCACCTCTACTCGCGCACCCGTGATTTCATGGACGAATTTGCGCAGATTTTGGGCGCAGCCGACGAGCTTATCCTTTTAGACATCTACCCCGCCCGTGAAAAGCCCATCGAAGGCATCACCTCGGCGGCATTGCTCGAAAAAGTGAATTTGGACGACAAGAAATGCTGCCCAAAATCAAAGCTGATTTCATTGATTGACAACGAGAAGCCCAACCTTTTGGTCACGATGGGTGCAGGCGACATCGACCGCTTTGTTGAACCCCTTGAAAAACTGATAACGACATGGTAAAGAAGATTTTATGCATAGTAGCCTGGGTGATTTCCGCAGCGGCATTGGTCGCCTTGTTCGTCTTTGCCCGCGAAAACTACCTTACTTCACCTATCAAGGCAATCAAGGTGAACATTGAGCGTGAAGGCGACAACGGTTTCATCAAGGAGCAACTGCTTTTGGACGACATCAACAACCTGCGCGGCCAAGCCAACATCGGTACAATCAACATGGTTTCCATCCAAAGGCATTTAGAAAGCAACCCATGGATTGAAAGCAGCACGTCCTACGTCGACTTAGACGGTACGCTTTGCATCAATCTCAAAGAATACAACCCCGTGCTGCGCATTTTCGACAAAAACGGTCGCTCGGTCTATCTCACCGAAGACGGCATCAGCATCCCCACCAACCGCCTCTATACGCCCCATGTACTCGTTGCCAACGGCAGTTTTGCCCTTCGCAACGACTCCACTTCCTATCCGCTGAACGACACCATCGCCGAAGACCAAGCCCTTTTCGAGGCTCTGCACCTCTACAAAGCCATCCGTAGCAACGCCTTCATGCAAAGCTGCATCGGGCAGGTGTACCGCAACGGAAAAGGCAGTTTCGACATCGTCGTGAAAGACATTGACGCACAGGTCATTGTCGGCGACACCTGCCAAATCAGCGACAAGCTGCGCCGTGCCGAAATCTTCATCAAGCAAAAGGCCGGTAGCGCTGAACTCAAAACCATGAAAAACATCAATCTCAAGTATAAAAACCAAGTAGTTTGCACAAAAAGATAAAGTTATGAACGAAGGAAAAATCATCGTCGGGTTAGACATCGGCACAACCAAAGTAGCCTGCATCGTGGGCCGCAAGACAGAGAACAACAAAATCGAAATCCTCGGATACGGCAAAACTGTATCGACAGGGGTGAAACGTGGCGTGGTCACGAATATCTTTGAAACCGTCGACGCCATCAAGCACGCCGTACAACAGGCCTCCGACCAGTCGGGCGTCGAAATCAACCGCGTTAGTGTAGGCATCGCTGGTTCTCACATCAAGAGTCTGCAACATCGCGGCGTATTGATGCGCGACAACCGCGAAACCGAAATCACCGAGGCCGAATTGGAAGAGCTGCGCAACGACACCTACAAAATCAACATGATGCCCGGTGAGGAAATCATCGACATCATCAGGCAAGACACCTACGTCGACGGCGAGCAGGCCAACAACCCCGTGGGTATGCTCGGCAGCAAAATTGAAGCCAACTTCCACGTCATCATCGGCCAGACCTCGGCAGCGAAAAACATCGTGAAGTGCATCGAGAACGCAGGCCTCGCCATGGACTACATGATTCTGGAACCCATCGCCTCCGCTCAAGCCGTGCTTGACGAAGAGGAGAAGGAAGCCGGCGTCGTGCTCGTCGACATCGGTGGTGGCACCACCGACATCGCCATTTTCAAGGAGAACAAGATACAACACACCGCCGTCATTCCCTTTGGTGGCAACATCATCACGGAAGACATCTGTGCGGGCTGCTCCATCATCCGCCACTACGCCGAAGAGGTGAAAGTGAAGTTTGGTTCAGCCCTTGCCGAAAAGAACCGTGACGACGAGGTGGTCTCCATCCCTGGCATCAAGGGCCATGCCGCCAAGGAAATCTCGTTCAAGAATTTGGCCAGCATCATCCAGAGCCGTCTTGAGGAAATCTTCGAGTTGGTCAACATGGAAATCCAGAAGGCCCGCTCCGACAACAAACTCATTGCCGGCATCGTGCTGACGGGCGGCGGCGCCATGATGAAACACATCCAGCAGTTGGCCGAATTCAGCACCGGCATGGAAGTGCGCATCGGGCATCCCGACGAGCACCTCGCCCAAGGCACGCCGAAAGACATGGTCAACCCGATGTATTCGACCGGTATCGGACTCGTCATCGAAACCTTAGGCCGCATGGACCACGACGAGCGTCTACGCCTCGCCCAAAAGGCAAAGGAAGACGAGAAAAAGATGAAGAAGCAACTCGTTGAGACTGTTGAAATTGAAACATCCGTTGAAGGAAAAACGGAAGACGATGAGGATTTCGGCTTCGGCAAGAAAATCATCACCCGCCTCTCAGAGCTTTTCAAACCCGACAACATCAAATAAAACAACAAGATATGGAAAACCAATACGATAACAACGAATTGTTCAAGCCTGTGGGAACCGAGATGCCCAACTACATCAAGGTCATCGGCGTGGGCGGAGGTGGTGGCAATGCCGTCAACCACATGATGGAAGAAGGCATACAAGGCGTCGACTTCATCCTCTGCAACACCGACTACCAGGCCTTGATGAAAAGCAACGTGAAGACCAAGCTGCACCTCGGCCAGCGCGACCTCGGCGCCGGTAACGACCCCGCCAAAGGCCGTGAAGCCGCCGAAATGAGCAAGGACGAAATCGAGAAACTCCTTGACGAGAACACCAAAATGCTCTTCGTCACCGCTGGAATGGGCGGTGGCACTGGCACCGGTGCCACCCCTGTCATCGCCAAACTTGCGAAGGACAAAGGCATCCTCACCGTCGGCATCGTCACCTTGCCCATGGAACGTGAGGGCCGCCGCCGCAAAATGCAAGCCTTGTCGGGCATCGACGAGCTGAAGAAATGCGTCGACACGCTCATCCTTATCAGCACCGACAAGCTGCGCGACCAATACGGCGACCTGAAACTCTCCGAAGCCTTCCGCAAGGCCGACGATGTGTTGGGCACCGCCGCCAAAGGCATTGCTGAAATCATCACTGTGCCGGGTTATGTCAACGTCGACTTCGAAGATGTCACCACAGTGATGAAAGACAGCGGCAAAGCTATCATGGGCTCCGGCATCGCCGAGGGCGAAGGTCGCGCCGAAAAAGCCATCCGCGCCGCCATCCACTCTCCCCTGCTCAACGACTCCAACATCGAAGGTGCGAAGAACATCCTGCTTTACATCACTTCCGGCACCGATGAGGTGTCGTTGGACGAGGTGGACGAAATCCTTGAAATCGCACAGACCGCCTGCGGCAACAACTCCGACGTCATTTGGGGAAATGGCACCGACGAGAGCCTCGGCAACGCCATCAGCGTCACCCTCATCGCCACAGGTTTCAACCACGAGCCAAGACCCAATGTATTGGTCAACAAACCCGTGCAAGGCATCGAACCCAAGGCCGAAGTGAAGAAAACGGTTCACACCCTTGGCGGCGAAGTGAAGGAAGAAAAGCCAGTTGAAACCGTCGTGCCCGAAACCACACCCGAACCCATCGTCAACGAAACGCCTGCCGAACCCGTGAACAAGCCGCAATCTTTGCCGGAAGAGCGCGTCATCCATAACCTCTTCGACACTGAAGAAAGCTTACCAGAACCCATTGAAGACGAGCCGTTGATTGTGGAAAACACGCCTTCTTTCACGCCCGAACCCGAAAGGACAACCTTTATACCGCGCGAGGATGAGAAGCCTGTGGTGCGCATTTTTGACAACCCCTTCCACCAAAGCAACGACGACGAAGGCTTTGAAATCACCTCACGCATCATGACGCAGGAGGAAGTCACGGCAAAGGCTGCCCAAGAAGTCGCCGTCCTTGAGGCCAAAAAAGCCAAAGAGACCGACCCGAAGGAAGAGCTGCGCAAACAACGCCTCCGTGCCCTGAGCATGAACTACCGCACAGCACGAGGCTTGGAAACCCTTGAAAACCAGCCTGCCTACCTGCGCCGCGACGTCGACATCAACAGCGAAGCCGACAACGACCTTTCGCATTACTCAGCCTCGGGAAGCGGTATATGCGGACAAAACTCTTTCCTCCACGACAACGTGGACTGAACTTTATCTTTGCAAACTACTTGATGCGAAAACGGACGGCCTTTCGGTCGTCCGTTTTTGTCATAATTCATTTGAAATCAAGCTTAATCACCGATTTCGATTACAGCAAATTTTTTGTTGAACTTGACTTCAATGCCGTTGTTCAACTCGATTTCCCAATCCCTGCGGTCCCTATCAATTTTGATGACTTCCGCGCCGGCAAAATTACTGCTCACGTATGAGGCAATTTGCGTCGGGACGAGTTCTGCGGGAACACTTGTATAGACGTTGGAATGTTCGCAGTCGATTTTTTTCCATTCGGGCTTGCGAGTAAAGTCGATTTGTGTGCCGTCGCTCAGCCTCACTTCGTACTCGTCCCATTCAGAGTTCACCAAAAGGATGTTGGCCTGGGGAAAATACTGCCCAACAAACTTGGTGATTTCCGGGTTGCTGTTGTTGTTTTGCGCCATCGCCGAAGTCATGCCAAAGCAAAGAATGGCGACAAATGCTGTAATAATGCCTAATTTCTTCATTTTTAGTTAATTTTGTGTGTTAATAATAATATGGTAAATGAAACCTATTTTGCAAATTCCGTACCAAAAATCCTTAGCTTATTCCTTCTTCCCTCCAAATTCCATCAAATATGCCTTCAAAAAAGCATCAATGTTTCCATCCATAACGCTTTGGACATCAGAGGTTTGGTAGTTGGTTCGGTGGTCTTTCACACGGCGGTCGTCGAACACATAGCTGCGGATTTGGCTGCCCCATTCGATTTTCAGCTTGCCCGCCTCGATTTTGTTCTGCTCTTCCATACGGTGACGCATCTCGCGGTCATAGAGTTGCGACTTCAGGAGGCGCAAGGCATTCTCGCGGTTCTTGGGCTGGTCGCGGGTTTCGGTGTTTTCGATGAGGATCTCCTCTTCCTCGCCCGTGTAGGGGTCTTTGTATTGGTAGCGCAAACGCACTCCTGACTCCACCTTGTTCACGTTTTGGCCGCCTGCACCGCCGCTGCGGAAGGTGTCCCACGACAGGCGCGACTGCTCGACCACAATCTCAATCGTGTCGTCGACAAGCGGAGTGACGAACACCGAGGCAAAGGAAGTCATTCGTTTGCCTTGGGCATTGTAAGGGCTGACGCGCACCAAGCGGTGAACGCCGTTTTCGCCTTTCAGGTAGCCGTATGCATAATCGCCTTCAATCTTCATCGTCACCTGCTTGATACCAGCATCGTCGGCCTCCAGAAGGTTCGAGATGGTGAGTTTGTATTTGTGGTTTTCGGCGTAGCGCATATACATACGCATCAGCATCTGTGCCCAGTCTTGGGCTTCGGTGCCACCCGCACCCGCGTTGATTTTCAGCACGGCACTCATTGGGTCGGCTTCCTCGCGAAGCATATTCTTGAACTCCAAGTTCTCCACAATTTGGATGGCCGCGTTGTATTGCTCGTCCACTTCCTCCTCGGTGGCCTCGCCTTCCTTGGCGAAATCGAACAGCACAGCGAGGTCGTTGTAGGCATCAGAGGCTTCCTTGTAGCCGTTGAGCCAGCCTTTCACCTCGCGCACCTTTTTCATTGTGGCTTCGGCGGCTTTGGGGTCGGTCCAAAACTGCGGGTCTTGGGTCTTTTCGTCTAATTCCTGTGCTTCGATGGTACGTCTATCGACGTCAAAGATACCTCCTCAAGGCATCAATCCTCTTACATAAGTCTTTAAGTTGGTCTTGGGTAATCATATTTTTTCCTTTTGACTTGGGACTACGGGACTGCGGGACGCGAGGCGAGGGTCAAAAAGTCCCTTGTCCCGAGTCTTGAAGTCTCGTGTCTTTGATTTCAGGCTGCAAAGGTAAATATTTTTGCGCGATTTGCGTGGATTTTGTATTTTTGTCCCTTTGAAAAACATTGTATCACCCATTAAACCTTTGAATTATGACGAAGAATTACTTGAAACAAGTTGTTTTGCTGGTCTTGTTGGCTTTTGGCCTGACCCAATTGAACGCCCAAACCTTCACTTATGGCGACTTGATTTATGAAGTCAATTACGGCGGCGCTTCCGTAACCGTTTTGGAACACGTGGATGGCACCGATGCTACGGGTACATTGACCATTCCTGACTATGTGGTTTATAATGGAAACAACTACGCTGTCACCATTATTGATGGCTATGCTTTTAGCTATTGTAGAGGGCTTGAAGGCACTTTAGTTCTCCCCAACACCCTTGAGGAAATCGGTGACGATGCCTTTGTTTACTGTGGTTTTACTGGTGTCGTGAACATTCCTGCTTCGGTGGAATGGATTGGCTACACGCCTTTCTATGGCTGTGATGGCATCGAGGGCTTTGTGGTGGACCCCGCCAACGAGGATTACGACTCGCGTGACAACTGCAATGCTGTTATCTCGTCTTATAGTAATGAGCTGAAATTTGGATGCAAGAATTCAACCATTCCCAATGGGGTTGAATCCATTGCCGAGGATGCATTTAGCCATATCGGCGGCCTGACTTCCATCACCATCCCCAGCACGGTGACTGAAATTGGCGGCTGGTCGTTTTGGTTCACTGGCTTGACGAGTATTACCATTCCCAACGCGGTGACTTACATTGGCACAAACCCGTTTGGTGGTTGCACTGAACTG
>CACZNA010000021.1:0-45244 GCA_902782455.1 uncultured Bacteroidia bacterium
TTTGGGCAAAAACCCCTTCAACCCCGCTTTGGTAGGCCGCGTGTTCATGCTTGTGTCGTTCCCGACCGCGATGACCACTTGGCCGCAAGCCCAGCCCATTTTCGAAAAAGGCTTCTTCGCCGATGCCGTCACGGGTCCCACCCCGCTTGGCATACTGAAGGAATCCGGCGTGGGTTCGCTGGCCGAAACAGGCGACATGCAGTTCCTTGACATGGTTCTCGGCAACCGTGGCGGTGCCTTTGGCGAGGTTTGCGCCATCGCCCTGTTGCTTGGTGCGATTTACCTTTTAGCCCGCCGCGTCATCGAATTCGTGACACCTTTGACCATCCTCCTCACCGTGTTCATCTTCACGGGAATTTGCCATCTCGTCAATCCGGCCAACTTCATCGCACCGTGGTATCACATCGTGTATGGCGGCCTCATCCTCGGTGCCTTCTTCATGGCGACCGACATGGTGACCACCCCCATGACCATTCGAGGCAAAATCCTGTTTGGTGTCGGTGTGGGCTTGATAACGTATCCCGAAGGCGTTTCGTTCGCCATCCTCATCATGAACGCCTTCACGCCGCTCATCAACAAGGCCTTCAAGCCGTATGTTTTCGGTGTCGTCAAACCCTCTAAAAAGTAAACGCCATGGCAAAGAAACCATCCACCTTAATTAATATGGTCGTCGCCCTGCTCGTCATCACGGCGGTTTCGGGCGGACTTCTCGGCCTCGTCTATGGCATGACCAAAGACGCCATCGCCGAAGTCGACCAAAAGAAGAACGAGGCTGCCATCAAGGCCGTGTTGCCTTTGGAAGGTGAAATCACCTACAAGGCTGACACACTGCAATATACCGCGGACGGCCTCACCATGAACTTCCCCTGCAACCTTGCCTACGATGCCAACGGCAACTTCAAAGGCGTCGCCATCAAGACCTACGAAGGCGGCTTTGGCGGCAAAATCGACATGATGGTCGGTTTTCTCGCCGACGGCACCATCAAGGGTACTTCGGTATTGTCACACGCTGAGACACCCGGCCTTGGCGCCAACATGACCGGCAAATTCAAGGACCAGTTTGTGGACAAGAATCCCGCTTCATACAAACTGAGCGTCACCAAGGACGGCGGCAACGTTGATGCCATCACTGCGGCCACCATCACCTCACGCGCTTTCAGCAAGGCTGTCGACAAGGCTTACAAGGCCTTCGAAGCCAACAAGTCAAAATTCATGAAAGGAGGATTAGACAATGAGTAACAATTTGCAAACCTTTACCAAAGGCCTCGTCAAAGAGAACCCGATTCTCGTGCTGCTGTTGGGTTGCTGCCCGACCTTGGCCACCACCACCAGCGCCATCAACGGTATGTCGATGGGCTTGGCCACCACCTTCGTCCTCATCATGTCGAACTTGGTGATTTCGTTGCTGAAAGGCTTCATCCCCGACAAGGTGCGTATCCCCTGCTTCATCGTGGTCATCGCTTCGTTCGTGACTATCGTACAATTGGTGATGCAGGCCTACGTGCCGGACATTTACGAAACCCTCGGCCTGTTCATCCCGCTTATCGTGGTGAACTGCATCGTTTTAGGTCGCGCTGAGGCCTTCGCCTCGAAGAACCCCGTTGGGCCTTCAATCCTTGACGGCGCCGGTATGGGCTTGGGCTTCACTTTCGCCCTCACCATTTTGGGCTGCATCCGTGAGTTGTTGGGCAACGGCACCATCTTCTCGCTGCGCATCCTGCCCGAGACGGCCAACATGCTGCTCTTCATCCTGCCTCCGGGCGCGTTCATCTGCCTCGGATTCCTTATCGCTATCGTCAACAAATTCAAAAAAGAAAGTCACTAAGCCATGAAATACCTTATCATTATCCTATCGACCATCTTGGTCAACAATGTGATCTTCAGCCAGTTTTTGGGCATTTGCCCCTTCCTTGGCACTTCAAAGAAGACTTCCACAGCCTTGGGTATGGGTGCCGCCGTCATCTTCGTGCTGACTTTGGCCACCTTGGTAACTTGGCTTGTGTCCTGCCGCTGATTACGACCAACTGCGCCGTCTTGGGCGTTTCGCTGACCGTTGTCACCAAGGAATTCTCCTTTGTTGAAGGCGAGGCCGCCGCACTGTTGAACCTTGGCGAGTCGGTCGTCTATGCCGTGGGCATCGCCCTCGGTTTTGCCCTTGCCTTGGTCATCTTCGCGGGCATCCGTGAGCACATCGACCTGATGGAACCGCCCAAGGGCATGAAAGGCACCCCCATCGCCCTGATTACCGCAGGCATTCTCGCCATGGCGTTCATGGGATTTACCGGGATTGTGTAAAGACATTCTGAAAGGAAAAAATCACATTTTGTGCATTTTTTTCGTTGATTTTTCAAAGAAAGCCGTATTTTTACGGCTTTCTTTGTCATATTAATTTAATACTCAACAATATGAAACATCGTCTCTTTCCTCTCATCCTGTTGTTTGTCCTTCCCCTGCTCTCCTTTGGGCAGAATTTCACCATACTTGAATCGGACAGCCAACATATCAGTTTGCGCTTCGAACTCACTGATTTCAGCATCGATACCGTCCGTTGCGAAGGCGAACTGATGCACACCATATCGACCAAGGGCATCGTTGCTCCCAACGACTATGGCCAGCCTAACCTGCCCACCTTCAACCGATTCATTGCCATCCCGCAAGGGGCGAGAGCTGTCGTTGAGGTCAGGACTTCGCGCAATGAACGCATGACGGGCATCAATATCGCGCCCTCCTTCGGCAGCCAATGCGAAAACGACGAGCAGCCACCCTTCCATAAGAACAGCAAAACCTACGGTACTATGGGGCTTTATCCATCAGAGCCATATCGCATGGCCGAGCCGCAACAGTTGCGTGGCGTCGATGTCATTCATTTCGGTCTATGCCCAGTGCAGTTCGACCCCGTGAGGCAGGAAATCGCCGTCCACCGCCAAATGGACATCGACATTCGCTTTGAAGGCGGCAATGGGCATTTCGGCGACGACCGCCTGCGCTCGCCTTATTGGGACCCCATCCTCAAGAACACCATCCTCAACTACGACTGCCTTCCCACCATCGACTACGATGCACGGAAACAGGAATGGTCGCGCACACGCCCGACGGGATGCGAATACCTCATCCTCACCCCCAACGACGACGTTTTTGTGGAAGCTGCGCAAGAATTGGCCGAATACCGCACGAGGCAAGGCATCCTGACCCGTGTGATGCGCATGTCGGAAACGGGTGCCGGCACCTCAAACATGCTTCTCACTTGGTTCAGGAACATCTACCAAAGCTGGGACATCCCGCCCGTGGCCGTCTGCCTGCTTGGAGAAAGCGGCTCCGACCTGACGCGCTTCGTGCCAGGTGTCCCCACACTGCATCCAAAAGATGGCACTGTCACTTCCGACAACCCATACGCCGACGTCAACAACGACAACCTGCCCGACATCAACTTCACGCGCATCATCGCACAAAACCATGAAGACCTGCCCATCCTCATCGGCAAACAAATTGAGTATGAGTACACCAACCCCGTCTCGAACCTATATTATTACACCCATCCCTTGACGGCAGCAGGCTGGCAAGACATCCGCTGGTTCCAAATCACCATTGCCACCATCAGCGGCTACTTGTCGCAACACGGCAAGATGCCCGTGCGCATCAACGAAATTTATGGTGGCGACCTCGTGCCTAATTGGTCGACGGCATACGGCACAAACGCCGTGGTGTCGTATTTCGGCCCTGAGGGTCTCGGCTATATCCCCGCCACCCCCGAAGAGCTTGGCGGCTGGACAGGAGGCACGGCGGCACAAGTCATCCAAGCCATCAACACCGGCACTTATCTCATCCAGCACCGCGACCACGGATGGAACACGAAATGGTACCAGCCCGAAATCTACACCACCGACTTCAATGCCATCAACAACGTGAACAAGTTGACCTACCTCATCTCCGTCAACTGCCGGACAGGCATGTACGACGCTTCGCAGACCTGCTTCGTCGAATCCCTGATACGCATGAGGCGCAACGGCCACAATGCCGGCATCGTGGGTGCCATCGCGCCAGTGGGACAGACCTATTCTTTTGCCAACGACATCTACCTTTGGGGCGTTTGGGACCTTTTCGACTCCGAGTTCCTCCCCGACTACGGCCCCTTCAACGACCACACCGACTCGTGGTTGCCTTCATTCGCTAACGTTGCAGGCAAATACTTCTTGGAGGCCCACGTCTTCCCTGGAACCAATGAAGAGATGTGCGTCACCACTTACAACACCTTCCACACCCACGGCGACCCCTTCCTGCGGATTTTCACTGAGATGCCCCAACTCATCAATCCAACACACGACCAAACCATCACTTGCTTCAGGCCTTTCCACATCACCGCACCCGAAGGCACGCAAATCGCCCTGACCGCCAACCAAAACGGGCAGACACGCATCCTTGCCACCGCCACCGGGACGGGACAAGAACAGACGCTCACCGTCATGGAAAACATCACCGCGAGCACCATCCACCTGACCATTACCGGACAGAACTACCTGCGGCACGAAGAAAACCTTTGGATAAGTGCCGTTGACGGGCCTTTTGTCGTCGTCGACAGCCTCGCGTTGAATGGTGGCGACTTGGTTCATTACTACGGCCAGACCATCACCGCCGACATCAACCTGACCAATGTAGGACGGGAGACCAGCAACGGCGGCACTGCCATCCTGACCTCCAACTCAGACTACCTGACCATTGCGGAAGGGCAAGCCCAATTTGCGACTTTGTTGCCGAGCGAAAGCCAGTTCATCGAGAACGCATTCCGTTTCAGCCTCAGCGACGGCATCCCCGACGGGAGCCAAGTGCCGTTTACCATCACTACCCCATCGGGCGGCACAAGTTTTGAGCAACAATTCACACTCACCGTACTCTCGCCCGACATCACGGCGCAACTCATCAGCCTCGACGATGCAGCAGGCAACGGCAATGGATACCTCGACCCAGGCGAATATGCCACCCTCACCTTCCGCCTCACCAACTGCGGCCATTATCGTGCCGAACAGCCCCAAATTTCATTGCACAACGACGAAGGCTACATCCGTGTCGTCACTCCGCAACAGACCCTCAACGACATGGAGATTGGCGATACGGCTGAGGTCAGCATAGAAGTTTATGTTGAATACCTTGCCGGTGAGTCAACCCAAGCCAACTTGATACTGCGTTCCACCATCGGCAACCTCCAAATAGACCAAAACTTCAGTTACCCGATAGGTTTTTCTGTGGAGAGCTTTGAGCAAGGCATTTTCAACCCGTCCTATTGGACCAACGACCCCGAACATCCGTGGGTCATCGATGAAAGATATTACCCGTATGACGGCCATTACTGTGCCAAGTCGGACACCATCGACCACAGCCAGACCTCAACCTTGACCTTCATCTACAACAGCGTTGACGACGGTTCCTTCTCTTTCTTCAGCACCGTATCATCGGAGCCGAATTACGACTTCCTCATTTTCAGCATCGACGGAGAAGAGATGGAACGTTGGTCGGGCGAGGAATGGTGGGCCGAACATGCCTACGACGTAAGCGCCGGAGAGCACACCTACACTTGGACGTATTTAAAAGACCACAGTGTCGACGGCGGCCTCGATGGTGCCTGGATTGACTACATTATGCTGCCAATTCACTTGGATGCCACTGCCGAGCGGCCCGACCTTCCAATGAGTATCCATCCCAACCCCACCACCGACCAAATCACCCTTGAAATGGAACAGCCCGACGATTTCACAGTGCAGGTCTTTGACGAAAGCGGAAAACTCATCATGAAGATGCAGAACGCCAAAGTCATCTCACTGAAAGACCAAAAGTCAGGCCTATACCACTTCGTCGTGGAGCAAAACGGACAGCGATGGAGCCACAAGATTGTGAAGATGTAAAGGGGGAAAGTATCGGAGAATTAAATGAAAGTATCATAATCCCTTCAAAAACTCGGCGGCGGTCATAAAGGGCAAGTCGCAGAATTCGGCATAATCTTTCCCGTTGTTTGTAATAATGACATCGCAACCGTTGGCTTTGGCGCATTGGTATTGCAACATGTCCTCGAAATCGTTTACAGGATTGGCAATGGCAATGTTGACATCGTCGGGCATCAGCGGCAACATGGGTACTGTTTCTGCCAACAGTGACAGTAATTGATAGCGCCGCTCTTTGGACTCTTTACGCAAAACATAAGCAATGTTGGCATAAGACAATGTGCAGGCACAAATTGAGTATTGGCCTTTGAATGCACCTTCCAAAATGTTTGCGGCATTGCCGAAACCTTCACGATTTTGAACGAGGTCGAGCAGAATGTTCGTGTCAAGAAATACGTGCTTCATCTCAGGTGCTTTTCTATAATGTAAAATGTTCGTTCGTCCATATCTTCAGCTGACAAATGAAGTTTTGTAGCTTCTTCGCGCTGTTTGTCGGTCAGGCGATTCCACGCTTCTTGACGGTTCCATTGAGGAGCTGCTGCAATGTGTATGCGCAACCATTTTAGTTTTGGCGATATGGGAATCGCTTTGTATGTTTTTTTCGCAGTGTCTTCCTTTGCCATGTCGGAAACCTTCTCCACCGGTTCGGAGAGCTTTCCCACTAACCATTCGCGCTCGCTTCGTGAGAGCGAAAGCCCTTGCAGGTAGGTCCAAAGATTGTTCAGTGCAAATGTCGTCATAATCCAGCATTTTTTTGTTTCCGACCGCAAAAGTAACAATATTCTCCCGACGGCAACGGTTTTCCGGCAGATTTTTGGAAGATTTGTTTCCAGTTCGTGCCAAGCAAACGAATTTCTTCCTACTTTTGCCTTCACAAACGAAAGTCTAACCAAACAATAAACGAATGATTACAGCGCATCGGGCGCATCCGACGGAAATAGAAATATTAAAAAAATAGCAATTGTGCTGTTCTTGACTCACAATTTACCACTTTGTCCTTTCGAGGACACTTCTCAAGAACAAGTTACAAGTGCCGTAGTTGCTACGGCGTGGAAAACTTGTTAGAGAAGTGGGCGTGGTAACCCGTGAGTCAGGCAAGGGATTGATTCCACGCTGTTTTTTATGTCGGTTGAAAATGAACAATAACAATTAAACACTAATAAAATGGAAAAGAGATTTTTACAATTTGGAATGACGGCTAAAGCCGTGATGATTGCGCTGCTTTTGGGAGTGGCGGGGATGACAAATGGGTATGCACAAAGTTTTACCGTGGGCAATTTGAGGTATACTGTCAATAGTGATGGTGTCTCTGTAACTGTAAATGGACTTGCTCAAGGCGTTTCTGCTTCGGGTTCGCTTGTGATTCCTAATGAAGTTGCTTACAACGGTACATCTTATCCTGTTACAGTAATTGCTAATAATGCTTTCCAATATAAAAGCGGTTTCTCAGGCTTTTTGACAATTGGTAGTTCCGTGACCACGATAGGCAGTTATGCTTTCTATAATTGTAGTGGTTTTACTGGTAGTCTATACATTCCCAATTCCGTGACCACAATAGGAGAATATGCTTTTTACAATTGTTATGGCTTCACGGGCAGCCTGACCATCGGCAATTCTGTAACCACAATTGGCAATTTCGCTTTTTATGGTCTTTGGGGGTTCACAGGTAATCTTACCATTGGCAATTCTGTAGCCACGATTGGCAATTCTGCTTTTGAAAATTGTAGTCGTTTCACGGGCAGTCTGAACATCCCCAATTCTGTGGCAACAATTGGGAATCGTGCATTTTTTAATTGTTATGGATTTAAGGGCAATCTGGGTATTGGTAACTCTGTGATCTATATTGGCGAATGGACTTTTTCGTCTTGCAGTGGTTTTACCGGTGAGTTGGTAATTCCAAATTCTGTGAATACAATAGGTAATGAAGCATTCCAAGGTTGCAGCGGCTTTTCAGGTAGTTTGAACATCCCCATTTCTGTGATTATGATAGGCCAATATGCTTTTTCTGGTTGCAAAGGATTGGAACAAATCGTAGTGGATTCAGGCAATGTTGTCTATGATTCAAGAGAAAATTGTAATGCAATTATCAAGACAAACGAAAATGAGTTGATTGCTGGTTGTCAAAACACAGTCATTCCAAATACCGTGACCACAATTGGCAATGGCGCTTTTTTTGATTGTAGTAACTTGACTGGCAATTTGAACATTCCAAACTCTGTAACAGCCATAGGCTCTAATGCATTTGATTGTTGTATTGGTTTAACGGGTAATCTGACCATTCCCAATTCCGTGACCACGATAGGCGGTTGTGCATTCAGAGGATGCAGTGGTCTGACAAAAGCATTAATGTTAGGAACTACTCCGCCATCCTTGGGAGGTAGTGTTTTTATTTCTTCAAGTTTTCCAATTTACGTTCCATACGAGTCAGTAAATGATTATCAAACTGCCACTAATTGGAGTAGTTACGAAAACAGAATTTTCCCTATGACTTACAAAACCATCTCAGCCCATAGCGAAAACGGTGGATGGAATTTTATCGCCTCACCACTTGTAGAAAACACAGCCCCAACTGAAATCAACGATATGCTTCCTACTACTGGCACTTACGACCTCTACCTCTTCGATCAAACCGAAAATGCCGAATGGAGAAACTATAAGGCTGACAACTTCAACCTTGTGAACGGCCAAGGCTACCTCTACGCCAATTCCGAAGATGTGAACCTCATTTTTAAAGGCACGTTCAATGAGGACGAAACGAAAAATGTGGGACTTGTCTATGATGCCAATGCAAACTTTGCAGGTTGGAACTTGGTGGGCAATCCGTTCCCCGTCAGTGCCTACGCCAACAAGAGTTACTACACGATGAACGAAGACGGCTCGGCCATTGAGCCGGTTGCGGTTTCAATGGAAACGGCCATTCCCGCTTGCACGGGCGTAATGGTGAAAGCGGAGAACACGGGCGAGTCTGTAACCTTCAGCAAGACCGCACCCGAAACGCAAGGCCAAAACAACGGCTCATTACAAATCGCGGTTGCGCAAGCCAACACACGCGGTGCTTCGACAAGTTCAGCAGCCATTTTGGACAAGGCCATCGTGAGTTTCAACGAAGGTGACGAATTGGGCAAGTTCGTTTTCAACAAGGACAACGCGAAACTCTACATTCCGCAAGGCAATGAAGAGTATGCCATTGCCTGCGCCGAGAAACAGGGCGAAATGCCGCTGAACTTTGAGGCCACGGAGAACGGGGAATACACGATCAGCATCAAAGCCGAGAACGCGGAGTTTGACTATCTGCACCTTATTGACAACCTAACCGGCACCGACATCGACCTGCTCCCCCTTGGCAAAGGGGGCAAGGAGGATTTCCAACCCGCCACTTACACCTTCACTGCCAAAACGACTGACTATGCCTCCCGTTTCCGCCTCGTGTTTTTCGTCAGCGGGGACGCTGACAGCGATAATGAAACGCCTTTTGCCTTTGTCAACAATGGGGACATTGTTATTACAACGGGCGTTTCAGATGCGACGTTACAGATTGTTGACGTTATGGGTCGCTTCGTTTATCAAGGAAACGTGATGAATCGCGTCTCTACGGACGAAATGACCAAGGGTGTGTACGTCATTCGTCTGATCAAGGGTAACGACGTGAAAACACAGAAGATGATGATTGAATAAATGTAGGGGCGCACCCATGTGTGCGCCCTATGCAAAAAGGTCAACCGAATACAGGGGAACGGACATGTGTATGGGGGCGGACACATGGATCCGCCCTATTCAAAACAGTCAACCAAATACAGGGGAACGGACACGTGTATGGGGGCGGACACATGGGTCCGCCATGCAAAACATACGAAACGTGAATTTGTCGGGGCGGACACACGAATCCGCCATGCAAAACATACGAAACGTGAATTTGAAGGGCGGACACATGGGTCCGCCCCTACAAAATTGTCCAAAACAGCAAAAAATTGCACTTTTAGGACATTATTTGGAAACATATTCCCAAAAATGCCTATTTTTACGCGATTTTTTCAAAACATTGGACAAACAAGCAAATTCATAACCGATGGAACTCTCTTTCCGCAACCTCGCAATCGCTATCCTGCTGCTTTCAGCCTTCGCCCTGAACGCACAGACACGCGATTTCGGTTTCGACAATACAGCCCCAAAAGAGGGTCTCTTCGTTGAGAGCAACAGCACAGGCGACGGCTGCGGCTCCATCGTGACGCTACACCTTATTATTATTAAGCACGATGAAAGTGCTTTTGAAGCCGAGGCCTGCGATAGCTACAAATTCTACATGGAGTTTTCACCAATTGATAAATAGAACTTTTTTCAAAACAAATCATTATGAAAAACACAACCAAATTTTTACTGGTCATTTTGATGGTCGTCCTCATCCCAATGAAGCATTTCGGCCAGACCCCTTACCGGCAATATGCCGACGACGGCATCATGCTCAACTTTTTTGAAATCGGCAACCCCGACCTTCGTTTGTATCTGCTTTACAACATCGGGCTTGACGACAGGTTCTCGCTGCTTCAGGAGGACGAGTACGGACAATTCATCGTCAATCCGAGCCAAGACCACTTCGACGGCAATTTCTTTGAGGCATTCGAGTCGTTCTACAACAACGCTGCCACCAACTTCCGCATGATTGACAAAGTGGACCTCGACAGGCTCGTTCCACAATGGAAAGAGCGCGTTCCGGCCATGTTTTTCACCTCAATCACCATGGATTTGGCTTTCAACCGGGCCATGACCGAGAACAACCATTGCGTTGATTCAGACCCTTTCTGCACGTCCGACGTCATCACCTTCAATGCGGCCAACACCAGCCAAACCGCCGACCAACTTGAGGCACCTGGCGTTTTCGACGACGGCTGCATTGGCTCATCCTACAACCCATCGTGGTACCACATGAGAATCAACACAGGCGGGCAGTTCATCATCCACATGGAAGGCCACGACCCGCAGTCCTACGCAGAAAGAGACATCGACTTTTGCATGTGGGGACCATTCGAGCATCCGACCGACCCTTGCGTTGCCCAACTTACGACAGCCAAAATCATCGACTGCAACTATTCGGCCTCCTATTCCGAAGACATCTATTTGGGCTATCCCGAAGGCCAACATGTGCACAGCTCGAGCCACGGCACCATCACAGAGCACACCCCCGAAACAGGAGAATATTTCATCCTGATGATTACCAACTACTCGCGTGAGCCTTGCGTCATTTCGTTCACCAAGACCGAAGGCTCCGGCCCCGGCACCACCGACTGCGGCATCCTGCCCGGCATTGCCACCAACGGCGGCCCGTATTGCGTGGGCGAGACCATCCAACTGACTGTTACAACGCAAGCAGGCGCCACCTACAGTTGGACAGGCCCCAACGGTTTCACTTCCACCGTACAGAACCCCACCCTTCCCAATTGCACCTACGAGATGGGCGGCACCTACACCTGTGTCACGACCGTCGACGGACAAACCACCACTGGTTCCACCGATGTTGTGGTGTTTGCCGAACCCATAGCTGACTTCCAGGCTCCTACCGTATGCTTCGGCGAGACCACTGAGTTCACCAGCACCTCCACCACCAACCCCACCGGGCATGAAATCACCGCCTACCACTGGGACTTCGGCGATGGAGAGGAAAGTGAAGAGCAGAACCCAACGCACACCTACGCCGCAGCCGGAACCTATCAGGTAACCCATATCGTCCAGACCGGGCGTCGGTGTGTTGACGAGGTCACCCTCGATGTAGTCGTCCTCGCCATGCCTGTGGCCACCGCTACGGTCAATCCTTCCTCCGTGCAATACGGCGGCGTCGCCACCCTGACCGCCGACCCAGGTGTGCCAGGCACGTTCACCTACCACTGGGAACCCGCCAACATGGTCACCAATCCCAACAGCCAGACCACCCAGACCGTGCCCATTCAAGAGACGACGGTCTTTACGGTAACTATCACCAACACGGAAGGCAACTGCACCAGCTCGACACAAGTCACAGTCAGCATGGCAGGCTCCGACCTGACCGCCACAGCCACCGCCGACCAATACGAGATTTGTGAGAATGGCTCAACGACATTACACGCCAACCCCATTGCCGGCACCGGCAACTACACCTACAGCTGGTCGCCCGCCGGCACCCTGAGCGGCACCAACATACAGAATCCCATAGCCACACCACCCTTAGGCTCAACCACTTACCATTGCTCAGTCAGTGATGGCCTGACCACCCAAGAAGTCAGCGTCACCATACTTGTGCATCCCAACGAGGAATCGGACACATACGCTGAGATTTGCTCCGGCGAAACCTACAACTTCTTTGGACAAAACCTCAGTATAGCAGGCACTTACAACCACACGCTGCAAACGCAATACCACTGCGACAGCGTTGTACACCTGCACCTCACTGTCAATCCTGTGCAAGAAACCGAGTTCTACGTCTCCGCCAATGAAGTCTGCGACAGATACGAATGGGCTGGCGAGATTTACGACACCAAAGGCATCTATCAGCACACCTTCTCCAACATGCAGGGCTGCGACAGCACCGTCACCATGCATCTCGATTTGGATTACACGCCCGACCCCTCCGTCATCTACCCCACTGACCCCAATAACGAATTCCCCCACTGGGTCGTGACGGCCACCGAGTTCCAAATCAACACCTACGAATTCGGCATCTACGAGCAAGGGCATCCTTTCACTTGCAGTTGGGATTCCATCAGTTGGAGCTTCGAAGACCCCGATATCGAGTGGCTGCTTGAACCCGACACCACCACCTCCCCCGCAGGCAGAACCTGCAAGATTTATGTACTGAACTACATCCCTGACACCATTTGGGTAAACGCCACGGTCTACAACAGATGCGCCCAACAAGGCAAGTCGCAACGCTATTGGTTCGTCTGCTCGTTCTACGGCATCGAGGAACAAGAACATAACTTTGCCGACTTCAGCATCATTCCCAATCCCAACAACGGGCAGATGACGCTCCGTTTCGAGAAAGTGAGCGGCAAAGTCGACATGAAAGTGTACGACATGAAAGGCAATCTCATCGACCATTTCAGCACCTACAGCGCAGGCGGCACCGATACCTTTGACTACGACATGAAAGGCCATGCCGACGGCATCTATTTCTTTGTAGCCACGTCACGAGCGGGAACGGTGGCCAAGAAAGTGGTCATTAAACAATGAAAAAAGCGGCTTAGGCCGCTTTTTTGGTCTATTTTTTCAGTTTTATGTTATTATTTTGGAATAATTTCTATATTTGCTCGGTTAAAAGTCAGGTCTTTTTTGCCCAAAAACAACGATAGAATTATAATATATTATTGATAACCAATAAATTAAGCAACAATGAATAGATTAGTCAAGACGATTACGTTTGCCCTATTATTGTCGGTGATCCCCGCAAGGATTTGGGCTCAGGGTTATAGGGATTATGAAAACGGATTCCTTTTCAACGTTTTTGAGATTGAAAACGTGGAGGAACGTGTTCAGATGGCATCGGCACTTGCCACGAGCGACATCTGGCTTTGCAACCCTACAAACAATCCTGGCGAGTTGTTCATCAGGCCCAACAGCTACAACGCCGACATCCCGCTTTATGCCGAATTCGATTATCTCAGATCGACACTGCGGGAAGAATACGAAGCAGCTTCATTGTTGCCAAAAGAAGAGTTTTCTGAGATTTTCAACTCATGGGCGCGCAATATCAGTGACGACTACTATAACTTCCTGATTTCCGACCATCTTGACCGCGCCAACCATTGCATGGATGCAGAACCCTTCTGCACCTCAGATGTTTATACTTTCCCCTCAAATAACAGTGGCTATTCATGGTCGGGGCCGAACTACGGATGCTTAGGCACCTCTCCCACTAACAAGCATTCTTTCTGGTATTACATGAGAATTGGTGTGGCGGGCAACATCACCATCAAAATCGAAGCTCCATTCGATGTCGACTTCGCCCTTTGGGGACCCTTCAGCAACCAAACCGATCCTTGTCCTACACAGGCGGGACAAACCGGACTGCTGACTGCGAATTGCTCCAGTTGCCCTAACAACACTACAGACCCCAATTTCTATCCCTCCGGCAACCTTCACGATTGCAGTTTTAGTGCACAGTCATACGAATATGCACACGTCGTGAACGGACAAGTAGGTCAATACTTTATACTCCTTATAACCAACTATAACGGAGGCAGTGGCAACATTACTTTCCAAAAATACGCAGGTAACGGCGAGACCGACTGCGGCATTTTGCCTCCTTTGGTCGACAACAATGGTCCTTACTGCGTGGGCGAAACCATCTATCTGACCGCCAACGGACAAGCCGGCGCTTCCTACAGCTGGACTGGTCCAGGCAACTTCAGCTCAACCCAACAAAACCCCGTCCGTCCCAACTGCACCATGGCTATGGCCGGCACCTATACCTGCACCATTTCTGTCGGAAACCAATCCAACAGCGCCACCACGGATGTCGTCGTCTACCCCATGCCCACCGCCAACTTCAATTTCACCTCAGTTTGCGTGGGCAATGCCACCTCCTTCAACAGCACCTCCACCACCAACCCATCTGGACAGCAGATCAACCTCTTCAGCTGGGACTTCGGTGACGGACAAACCGGACAAGGACAAAACGCGACACACACCTACCAAAACCCAGGCACATACCAAGTGACACTTACCGTATCGACGGGCGGACATTGCACCGACCAAATCACAAAGAGCGTGCCTGTGTATGCGCTACCTTCGTGCAATTTCACCTACACCACCGTTTGCCAAGGCACTGCCACGGAGTTCACCAGCACGGCTACCTCATCGCCAGGCAACAACATCACGAACTATCAATGGAACTTCGGCGACGGCCAGACCGGACAGGGGCAAACCGTGAGCCACACCTACGCTGCAGCCGGCACATACCAAGTGACGCATACCGTACAAACCAGTGGCTCGTGCTCCGATACTCGGACGCAGAGCGTACCCGTCAATGCGTCGCCCAACCCAACGGCTTCGGTCACTCCAAGCACCGTCATCTATGGCGGCATCGCCACCCTGACCGCCAATCCTGGTGCACAAGGCACGTTCAACTTCCATTGGGAACCATCCGACAAGGTAGTCAACCCGAACAACCAGACCACGCAGACCGTCCAATTGTTTGAAACGACAGTATTCACCTGCACCGTCACCAACCCGCAAGGCAACTGCTCAGGCTCCACGCAAATCACCGTCCCGATGGATGGCTCCAACATGTCTGCCACCGCCACCGCCGACCAATATGAAATCTGCGAGAACGAATCGACGACGCTCCATGCCCATCCCGTTGCCGGCACTGGCAACTACACCTTCAGCTGGTCACCCGCCAACACGCTCAACAACCCGAACATCCAGAATCCTATTGCCACGCCGCCCGTCGGTGTCACCACCTATACCTGCCAAGTCAGCGATGGCATTTCCAACCAAAGCGTCAACGTCAGCATCACGGTGCATCCCAACGTGGAATCGAGCATCAGTGCCAGCATCTGCCCCGACGAAACCTACAACTTCTTCGGTGAGATTCTCTCGCAAGAAGGCACTTACGACCACACCATAGAGTCGCAACACGGTTGCGACAGCACCATCCACCTGCACCTCACATACCACGAGACGTATGAAACGCCCATCACCCGCCACTATTGCCAAGGCGATTCATACACTTTCTATGGCCAAGAACTCAACAGTGCAGGCACCTACTACCACACTTTGGAAACAGTGCACGGCTGCGACAGCATCATCAGGCTCAACCTCGTTGAAGACCCAAGTTATACCTTCTACATGACCGAATCGACCTGCGAAGGCGGCCCTGGCTACTATTTCGACGGAGAGTATATGCAACCCAGCCCCTATCCTTACACCATCGCCTACGAAACTGCGGCGGGCTGCGACAGCATCTATATCATCCAAGTCAACGAGTCGGAATACAACTCTAAATATTACAACGTGTCGATTTGCTCCACGGAATACACATGGTCGTCAAACGGACACACCTACTATGAGTCGGGAGTTTACTACGACACGCTACACTACGAAGGCTCATGCGACAGTACCGTTGTGCTTAACCTTGAATTGAAACCCAGTTTCACCAACGAGGTGGTGACAACAAGCTGCGACAAGTTCATTTGGAATAGCGACCAATACCAAGTCTACGGCATGGAGTTTACACAGAGCACCACATACACGCACCACTACACCAACATTTACGGCTGCAATAGCGAGGTGACGCTCTACCTCACCATCAACGACCATGACGTGACCAACACACCTACCGTAAATGCATGTGATGAATACTTCTGGGATCCACTGGGGCATACGATTGTCGACTACCACGGTCACGAAGACCCAGTTTACAATGCCACAGGCGACTACACCCGCACCTACAAGAACCAAGCCGACTGCGACAGCATTGTTCACAGCCACATGGAGTTTGAATACACCCCACAGCCCACTGCGATTCATCCCGTCGACGCCAACAACACTGCCCCACACTGGGTAGTGACGGCCACCGAGTTCCAAATCAATTCGTATGACTTCAGCATTTATGAAGAAGGACATCCTGCCACCTGCCATTGGGATTCCATCACCTGGGCCTTTGAAAACCCCGACATTCGCTGGCTGCTTGAATTAGACCAGAACACCAACCCCGTGGGCAAGAACTGCAAGATGTATGTCCTGAACTACACACCGGATACCGTTTGGCTTGATGCCACAGTCTACAACAAATGCGCTCCTGAAGGAATGGTGCAGCGTTATTGGTTCGTCTGCTCGTTCTATGGCATTGAGGAGCAACAGGAAACCACTGCCGACTTCAGTGTGGTGCCCAATCCCAACAACGGAACGATGACCATCAACTTCGAGAAACTCACCGGCAAGATTGACTTGAAAGTGTACGACATGACGGGCAACCTCATCGACCACCTCAACACCTACAGCATCGGCGGTCCCGAAAGGATGCAATACGATATGCACCATCGTTCCGAAGGAATTTACTTCTTCGTGGCCACCGGCAAGGAAGGAACCGTGGCGAAAAAGGTTGTCATCAGAAGATAAACATCATTTGTCGAAATGAAGCGATTAAGGACATTAACGCTGTTTTTAGCCCTCATTTGCCTTGCCTTGCCAACGACGGCCCAAAACACCTCCACGCAAGGCAAGGAGTTTTGGCTGTCGTTCATGCAGAATGGATTCAGGAACCATCCTCAAGGCTATTGGATTACAACTCAGGTGCTCATCAGTGCCAAGCGCGACTGCTCAGGCGTCGTCACCAATCCTTTGACGGGATGGTCGGAGACGTTCAATGTTCGCGCCAACAACATCACGACCGTCGACATTCCCGAGGCGCAAGGCTATCATGGCGAGAGCGACTATGAGACCGTCACGCACAAAGCCATCAAAGTCACCTCGACCGACACCATTTCGGTGTATTGCACCAACATCGCCTACGTTTCGTTTGACGCTTCCTTTGTTTTGCCGACAGAGAGCTTGGGTGACGAATACATCATCCAAAGCTACGACCAGTCGACTGCGGGCAGCATGAATGACTATGTGACGACCAACGAAACCAGTGCCTTTCTAATCGTTGCCACTGAAGACAACACCTCTATCGAGATTACCCCCACCTGCGCCACATTGGGCGGACATCAAGCGAACCAGGCCTACTCCATCACATTGAACCAAGGCGAGACCTATCAAGTGCGTTCCACCAGAAGTGGCACCAACCGTGACTTGAGTGGCACCCACGTGGTGGCTGCCGATTGCAAGAAAATCGCTGTCTTCAACGGCAACACCCTGACGTGCATCCCTATCAACATGGGCAACGGCTACGACCATATCGTGGAACAGGCCATGCCTTTGCGCTCGTGGGGCAAGAACTTTGTGGTGACCAACTCGCTCAACCGCAACCGCGATTTCATCAAAATTACCTCGTCGGCCAACAACAACGTCATCACCAAAAACGGCAATCCGCTGACGACCCTGCAAGCCTACGAATCGTACACTTTCTCCATGGCGGAAGACGAACATTCGTGCTTCATCGCGGCCTCGCAACCCTGCGCCGTTTACCTTTACAACAATTCAAGCTACGACCAGAACCCCTTGGGCGGATTGGGCGACCCCACGATGGTGTGGATAGCCCCAGTGGAGCAACGAATCAACGACATCACTTTCACCACCTTCAACAATTCGAGCATCAACATTACCGTCCACAGCGTCAACATCATCGTCAACACGGAGGACATCAACAATGTTTACATAGATGGAGAGCAGATTTCACCCTTGCTTTTCACCCGCGTGAACGGCAACAACGACTATAGTTTTGTCCGTCAAAACATTTCGCACGGCGTACATCAAATCAGCTGCAACCATGGTTTCAATGCCCATGTGTACGGTTTCGGTCAAGCCAAAGGCTACGCTTACCTCGTCGGCTCCAACGCCAAAGACCTCAGCACCAACCTGACCATCAATGACATAGCAGTATTGGCTGGGGAAGTTTACCCATATTGCATTGAAGAGCCTGTAACCTTCTCCGCCGATGTCAACTTTCAGGAATACAGCATCTTGTGGAATTTCGGCGATGGCACCACCAGCACCGACAACCCCACAACACACGTTTACCACGACCGAAGAGTTTACAATGCCTACCTATATGTGGAAACAGACGCATCAGGCTGTTTGTCAGGAAATTCCGACACACTGAACTTTTACGTCGACCTCACCCAGCATTACGTCACTGAAAACGTCGAGACCTGTGCCGGTGAATTGTATTCGGGCTATGGGTTCAACAATATCCTTATTAATAATGACACCATCCTCGCCCGTTTGCAGGACAACCCCGACAATCCTGTATGCAAGGACAGCCTCTTGCTTTACGTCACGGCAAGGCCCAAATATCACGTCCCCATCAGCGACAGCCGCTGCTGGCAAGGCTCACCCGCCATTTACGACGGCTATGGCTTCAGCTTTGAGTACGACGGGCCGGGCACATTCGAGCGCACCCTCAACCTACAGACTGCACAAGGTTGCGACAGCGTCGTGGTACTGACACTCTCCGTAGCCGACCAAATCAGCCACAGTTTCAGTCACTATGAGTGCAGTGGCAGCTACGTTTGGGACGGCCGCACCTACGACCACGACGGCGACTATGACTGGACCTATACTTCTTCGGGCGGCTGCGACAGCATCGTCACGCTGCATCTCACCATGGGGCAAATACAGACCATAGAATTCGACACCACCCTTTGCGGCACTTTCGTTTGGGACGAGAGCGAATACAACACCTCCGGCGACTACACCCATTACTACACCGCGATGGACGGCTGCGACAGCATCGTAACCTGCCATTTGGACGTAGGAGGCAATGTGGAAGGCACCACCACAACCATTGAATCATGCGACGAATACGAATGGAAAGACTCAATCTATAGAGAAACAGGAATTTACACACACGTTTATTCCACACCATTAGGTTGCGACAGCACCGTCTACCTCGATCTCACCATCAACTTGTCGCCCGACCCCTCTGAGATTTTCCCAACCGACCCTGAGAATATCTATCCACACTGGGTAGTAACGGCCACCGAGTTCCAAATCAACTCGTATGAATACCAGTTTTGGGACAACAATAACACATGCCATTGGGACTCAGTCAGTTGGGAGTTTGAAGACCCCGAAATCCTTTGGCTGCTCGAACCCGACAGCACCACCGACCCCATTGGAAAGAAATGCAAGGTATATGTGCTTAACTATGTGGAAGATACCATTTGGCTCAAGGCCACAGCCTACAACCTTTGCAACCCGCAGGGCGCAGAACGGCGGTATTGGTTTGTCTGCTCGTTCTATGGCATTGATGAACACGATTCAAAGGCTTTTGACCTCGATGTGATTCCCAATCCCAACAGTGGCAACATGCACATCAGTTTAGGCGAAATGGAAGGCCGCGTAGATGTCGCGATTTACGACATGAAAGGGCAAAACATCGACCGTTTCAGCTTCACGGCCACGCCAAAAAGCCTCTTCGATTACAACTTGGGAAGCCAAAAGAGTGGCATTTACCTCTTTGTTTTCAACTACAACGGAAATATCATCACCAAGAAAATCGTCATAACAAAATAATTTACAATAAGTTAAAAAAAATAACGGCAAAAGTTTGACGAATAAAATAATTCATTACATTTGCAAGTTTAATAAAAACGAGAAGTCAAAGCAACCTCAACAGACATCGATTATATGAAAAGACACCTTTTGCACACCGTTCTTTTTCTTGCAGGCATGGTCATGTTCACCTCTTGCCTGAAGGACGACCCGAAGAACAATGCTACCGTGTATTACGGCTATCAGCAAATCCCGAACATCAACGAATTTATGCCGCAGCGTCTGCTTGAGGCTTTCGGTAATGAATACCTGAACTATGGCGACGAACCGCCCAAGATTGAAGGCAGCTATGAAGCCTTGGCCCTCGACTTGTACAAAAAAGTGTTGGGTGAAAGCAGTGCCTACATGATTGAGTTGGGACCTTTGTCGTACAAGGCCTACTTCAAAATCACCGAACAGCACAAAGGCATTGCCAAATTGGAGTTCAAGGCTCCCCATGGCGACCCTGAGCACCCCGAATATGGTGGCTATTTCTGCGAGTATTCAAGCAACGACACCACTTTTCATCTGATTAAGAATAACATCGGGCATTTCACCAACGACACCATCGCTCCGGTGTATTTCAAGAACGGATTTCACCGCAACGAGGACTTCCAGACCATCTACATCATGGGCACCGATCCTTATTTCACTGCCTATTTCTATGAGATTCGCAAAATCAGTTCAGGGACACAGCCCCTCAACGCCGTCATCATCTCCGGCAAGATGGACAAGGAAAACATCATCGTCTATGACAGTCTTACCCAAAAGAACGACACCATCGTGAGTCCCATCATCAAAGACTTGCGGTGGGGCATCGAGACCATGAAATACTACAAAGAAGGTCCCACACTCGAACAGCTGCTGCGCTTCGGCTACCTGCCCAACTCGGGCGATGCGCTCGTCATCCGCAGCACCCAAGACGTGCGTCACGGCGAATTTAACTACTAACCCTCCAACCGACACTTACAAAGATGAAAAAAGCATATTTCCTGATTCTGGCCGCCCTTTTTATAGGCAGCATCTCCGCCAAGGCCCAGTTCAACAAACCCTTGTCGAACCGCTCGCAGTTCTATTCTAACGAAGCCAAATACAATATCGGCCTCATCGGAGGCGCCACCATGACGCAATGGTATCATATTGGCGGCACCAGAACCCAATACAAACATCCCTTCAACTTCGGCATCGTCGGTGGTCTCTCCCTCGAATACAAACTGCAACGCAACCTGAGTGTCAGCATAGAAGGTCTTTATGCCATGCGCAACACCCAACTCAATTACGAAGTGCTCAATCTGCCCGTTTCACTCACTGAGAGCAAGAACTTCTACCGCCAGTTGGACGCCAATTATACAGAAGTAGACGTGCAGGTGCCGTTCACCTATTATTTTGGTCAAGGCAACATCCAACCTTTCGTTTATGCTGCGCCAAGATTCACTTTGCCATTGTCGGGCAAGATGACTTGGCAGAAAAAGGAAATCCAGGACTATGGTACTGCCCAACAACAATACACCGACGTCTCCTACGACACCTTATCCATGACTGCGCAGAACATGCGTCCGTGGAATGTGGGTCTTGTGGCCGGCGTAGGCGTAATGTTCAGAATCAATTTCAACAACTATTATTTTCTCATCAAGGCCGACGCCTCGGTGCATAGCACTGCGGTCAATTCGTTCTCGGACGAGGAAATCCAAGGCCAGTCGCAGCACGTCATCGGCGCAAGCTATATCGATCCCTATCTGATGAGCTATCGCCTCAACACCGATGCCACCGCGAGAATCACCATCATGTTCCCCTTGAAGAAGCAGTTGAAAGGCGCTTGCATGAGATGGGGCGAGTATGATTAATTGCCTTTGTTCAGCCATCGGAAAGCATAATTGGGCACTGGGTCGTTTCGGCTTGGTGCCTGTTTTTTCCCATATTTTGCGTCATGAGAAAATTCTATTAGTTTTTGAAGTTTTTATTATCTTTGCGGCATAAACTAAACCTGTTTCGATGCCAAAGATATACGAATATTTGGGAATCATCTTCTTTCTCTATCCCAATGACCATGAGCCAATCCACGCACATGCTATCAGCGGGGAATACGAGACTATCTTTGAAATCCATTTTGAGAACGGTAAGGTCAAGGAGATAAAAACCCGAAAGAAGCGCGGCAAACCACATCTTCCAAAAGCCAAGATGGAACAAGCCTTGTCTTTTGTTGAGGAATTTGCCAACCAAATTGCGGAAAAATGGTATCGGTTCTATATTTTGAAGGAGACACTCACGTGTGAAAAAATCAACAAAATGATTTAATGCCATGAATCCATACAACGTTATAGAAATTGAGCCTTGCGGTGATTACAAACTTCAAGTCACATTTGCAGATGGAAAAAGCAATGTGATTGATTTTGAGCCTTATTTTATCAAGCGCCCACATCCACAATACGACCGCTATCATGACCCAGTCCGTTTCCTTGAATACAAGATTGAATACGGCAACCTTGTATGGGGCGAGAATTGGGATTTGATGTTTGACTCGCTCAATCTCTATTACAACAACCTTTTCAAGAACTTTGGGTGAACCCAGTATAACGAACAAATAAGTCAAATCAAAATAACTCTAAAATGAAAAAGCCATTACCTACATTTCTTGCCATCGCCTTGGCTGTCCTCACAGGAACCTTCTGCATGGCACAAACCTTCAACTATCCCGTGAAAGGTAAGCAGGGCTTCAGCCTGACTGAAAAGACTCGAGACGGACTGCACATCAGCTACAACGTGGGGCAAGTCACGCTCAACCAACTCACCTACCGTGGCGAGGAGATGAGCGAGGTAAGCATCCCCGCCATTTCGATGCCCAACAACGCAGGACACCCTAACCTGCCTGCCGAGAGCCGTATGATGGCCATCCCTCATGGCGCCACTGCCACGCTCAACGTCATCAGTTTTGAGACGGAAACCATCCACAACGTCAACATCGCCCCCGCCCTACGCATTCAGGCAGAGAGCGAAGAGCCTGACATGAACTATGTGAAGGACATGGCCATCTACAGCAAGGATGCCTTCTATCCTGCCGAGCCTTTCGTGATGGGCAATTCCTACATCCGTGGCGTCGATGCCGTCACTGTGTCCATCACACCCTTCCAATACAACCCCGTCACAAAGGAGCTGAAAGTGTTCACCAACATTGAACTTTCGGTGACCTTCGAGGGCGGTAACGGTCATTTCGGCGAAGACCGTCTGCGCTCACCTTATTGGGATCCCATCCTCACTGCCGAATTGATGAATTATGACCAACTGCCCGTCATCGACTATGCGGCTCGAATGCAAAAATGGCTGCGCGACGGTGACAAAGGCGCTGAATACCTCATCATCACGCCCAACAACGACGCTTGGGCCGAATACGCCAACCAACTGAGGGACTACCGCACACGCCAAGGCATCCTCACTGAAGTATATCGTTTGGATGAGATGCCTGCCAACAACACCTCCCAGTTGAAGGCTTGGTTCCACAATGCCTACAACACTTGGGAGATTGCCCCAGTAGCTGTCTGTCTACTTGGAGACCATGGCAACAACTTGGGACAAAACATTCCCGCAGAAACCACCTATCACTCTGATTATTACGGCAACTGCATCACCGACAACAAATATGCTGATGCGGTCGGCAACGATAACTTACCCGACATGGTTTTCTCTCGTCTTGTTGCGCAGAATGCCAGCGAACTGCCTGTCTTTGTCGGTAAACAAATCGAATACGAATACACCAACCCCAACATGAATCCCTCGTTCTATTCCCGACCCATCACTGCTTTGGGATGGCAAACTGAGCGCTGGTTCCAACTTTGCTCTGAAGTATTTGGCGGCTATATGCGACAAAAAGGTTATGACACCAACCGTATCAATTGCATCTTTGACGGTACACCTGGTAGCATTTGGTCGAGCAACCAAAACACTTCAATGGTGGTCAACTACTTTGGTCCCAATGGTGTAGGTTATATTCCCGCCTCTCCGAGCGAATTGGGTGATTGGAACAACGGCACTCCTCAACTCGTGGTGCAAGCTGTCAACGAAGGCTCCTTCTGGGTACAACATCGTGACCATGGTTTGGAAACCGGTTGGGGAGAGCCTGCTGTACGCAACAGCCATATTGATCAGATGAACAATGTTGGCAAGTTGCCCTTTGTGATGTCTATCAACTGTCAAACTGGTATGTTCGACTATTCTGGATCAAACGGCAACTGTTTCGCAGAGAAATGGATGCGTCGGACTTACAACGGTGAGAATGCCGGCGCTGTAGGTCTGCTCTGCCCGACCCATGTCTCCTACTCTTTCGTCAACGACGCATACGTTTGGGGTGTCTATGACCTCTTTGACGGCGATTTCATGCCTACCTACGGTCCATTCGCCGAAAACACGGGCAACTGGATGCCTGCTTTCGGCAACGTGGCTGGTAAGTATTTCTTGGCACAAAGTTCTTGGCCATACAACGCCCAAAACAAAGACATCACTTACACCATGTTCACTGCCCACTGCGACGCTTTCCTGCGCATCTATACGCAAGTGCCTCAAGAGATGCAAGTAGTCCATCCTGAAGAGGTACTCGCCGGCTTGGGCGAAGTCAGCATCACCGCTCCCGAAGGCTGCATGATTAGCTTGGTGAAAGAAAACCCTGAAGGCGGATGGTACATCCTCGCCGTAACCGAAGCCACTGGCGACCCACAAACCATCACCTTTGACCCCCAAGTTCCTCCGACCGAAATCAACCTTGTCGTGACAGGCCAGAACTACCTGCGCTATGAAGCTGTCATGGCTGTCATTCCTGCCAATGGTCCCTACATCGTGTTCGACAACAAGCTCATCAACGACGAAAACGGCAACGGTCAGCTCGACTTCGGCGAAACCATCAACCTCGACATCACCTTGAAGAATGTCGGCTCCGAGAGCATGGACGCTTTTGAGGCAGTATTAGAAACCACTTCGGAATACATCACCATCGACAACGGCACAGCGCAATACGAGAGCATGAATCCCAACGCCTTGCAAACCATCGAGAATGCCTTCTCGTTCACCGTGGCCGACAACGTGCCTGACAACACGAGCAACCTGTTCACCATCACCGTGACCAACGGCGACGACGAATTTGTCAGCAACTTGACAATGAAATCATACGCTCCCGTCTTCGACCTTGGCGACATGACCGTCACCGAAATCAACGGTAACGGCAACGGACGCTTGGATGCCGGCGAGACTGCCATCCTGAATTTCTCCATCGAGAACAAGGGCCACGCCGATGCTGCCGCCACCATTGCCAATCTGCAAATGCTTTCGCCTTACATCCTCATCGAGGAAAACACCGTCAGCTTTGAGAGCTTTGTCGCTGGCGGAAACCAAACGGCCAGCTTCAACGTCACCATCGACGAAAACACGCCCATCGGCTACAGCTGTCCCATAGTGCTGAATGTCACCTCAGGACAATACAATGCACAAAAGGACTATACCGCCAAGGTCGGCCTCATCATTGAGGACTTTGAAAGTGGCGAGTTTGGCGAAGGCTGGACTAACGACGGCGCTCATCCTTGGAGAATCGTCAGCGAAGACCCCTACGAAGGCACCCATTGCGTAAAGTCGGGCAACATCGGCAACAATGCCAGCACCTCTTTGACTCTGACCCACGAAGCAGGCTCAAGCGACACTATCTCCTTCTATTATAAGGTGTCGTCGGAAAACGGCTTCGACAAGCTGCACTTCTACATCGACAACCAGGAAAAGGGCAATTGGTCGGGCAGCATTGGCTGGACAAAAGCCAACTACCCCGTCAGCCCAGGCAGACACACCTATAAGTGGACTTACTCCAAAGACCAATACACTACTGGTGGCAGCGACTGTGTATGGATTGACTTCATCGGACTGCCCACCGAGCGCGTGATGGCCGGCACCGCCGGTTACGATGTGACCGTTTGCGAAGACAGCGAAGCACAAATCGTGGGCTACGCCATCCATTACGACAACCTGCAATGGACGACCTCTGGCGATGGCAGTTTCGACAATGCCAACATTGCCATGCCGATTTACACCCCTGGGCAACAAGACATTGAAAACGGCCAAGCCACATTGACCCTTACCATCAACGGCGACGGCGAGACCATAACGGATGAGATGACAGTGTTTGTCATTAAAAGAGCTGAAATCTTTCCTGCCCTTGATGGCGAAGTTCATTGTGCTATTGATGAGCCACAGACAATTGCTGTCAACATCTCTGGCGAATATGTCTCGTTCCAATGGCTGACCTCGGGTGATGGCGAATTTGAAGATGCAACGGCTTTGCAAACCACGTATACACCTGGTTTGCAAGACCTTGTCAATGGTGTCTCCATTACTGCCTTTGCCGTTACACCAGGCTGCGGCACCGTCACATACGATTATCCGTTTGAGATGTATCCAATGCCTGAAATGACTTTAGCTACCGATGTCATCGAAATCTGCAAAGGCGAAAACGCCGTTATGAACTTTACTTTGGATGGCTATGCTCCCGACCCTTGGGGTGTTCCTTCAGACTACGATTTCATTGTCAATATCAATGGAGAACCTTACGAGCTTTTACAAAGCTCCACTTCCATTGATTTCGGAGTGCTTGAAGTGGGCGAGAAAATTTTCAACATTTTATACATAGGCACCAATTCAGGCTGCCATGTTGACTATGAAGAAGGTGAGTTCACTTTCACTGTCAAAGTGAATGCCGCTCCGACACTGACTATCAGCGAAGTGCCCGAAAGCATCTGCGAAGGCGAGAGCGTGAATATCGAATTCAACTTCACTGGTGTGGCTCCATTCACCGTAGAAGCCACAGGCATGGACAGCTTCACGGCTGAAAGCGACAGCTTCACCCTGACACTCACTCCAGACGCTACTGTCAACGCCAACTTCTCCAAGGTTACCGACGCCAACGGTTGCGAGACCACTCTCGAACAAGCCATCAACGTGGTGGTGAATCCTGTGGCAGCCCAGCCTGAAATCAGCGGCGATGCTGAACTGGATGTGCGCCTCACGCCCACCACAACCTACACCATCGCCAACGACGTGGAAGTCGGCTACAGCATAGAGCCTGAGGAGGCCGGAACGCTGACACCCGCCAACGATGGCAAGTCGGTGATGGTCACTTGGAGCGACACCTACAAGGGTGAAGCCACCTTGACCGCAGCACCCGTTTCGGAGTGCAACAACGGCAACGGAACAATGACCGTCACCGTGAAGAACTCCACCGACGTGAACGAATTTGGCATCAAAGCCAATCTCTACCCCAACCCGACCAACGGCAATGTCACCATCGAGGTTGAAGGTATGCAACACCTCACTGTAGTCAACGAACTGGGTCAGGTGGTTTATGATGCCGAAATGAACGACAGCACCACTATCCTGAATATGAGTCAATTTGGTGTAGGTGTTTACTTGATTCGCATCTATACGGAGAATGGTATTGGTGCCAAGCGTGTTAGTGTAATCAGATGATTTTCAACATGAATTATCATCAATTGAACACGAATTGTCATTAATGAAATTCATGGAAAATTCGTGAATAATTCGTGGCAATTCGTGTAAAAACGAAAGAAAACGGCTGGTCTTTTTGGCCAGCCGTTTCTCATTTTGGATATTTTTTTCGGCAGGGGTTCCGTAATATGCGCCAAGGCGCATAAGGCTCCACCACCTGCCTATTGTCCTTTCACCCCTACGGGGTTCCCAAGTGCAGCAAAGTCACGGAGTGACGATGGATATTAGGCAGGGGTGAAATGCTATGGAGCCCCTGCCGAAAAACGAAACCACAATTACATTGAACCCCGCAGGGGTGACAGAAAAAAGCGAGGTTGCCATGTCGCAGCCTCGCCAATTACAAGGATATGAAAAAGTGATTTACTTTCGTTGTGGTCAGTCGCCGAGGCGTGTCACACCACCGCGACCCGCTTTGTCGCCTTCCATGACAGGATTGCCATAGTAGCCGATGTCGCCCGAACCGATGATGCCGTAGGTGAGCTTGCCGTTGACCCGCGCCTTGATGTCGCCAGAGCCAGCAACATTGGCATCAAGGTTTTCGATGTCGCAGGTAAGAACAATGTCGCCCGATCCGGCCACGCCAGCCTCGGCTTCACGCACCGTGCCGCCAACGACTTTCAAGTCGCCAGAACCGACAACGTTACAGTCTAACTTGTCGGCAATCAATTCATTGCAAACCAAATCGCCCGAGCCAGCCACATTCAATTCGACTTTCTCGGCAGTGACCGTTTTGTGGAAAACGATGTCGCCCGAACCGGCAACATTGGCTTCAAATTTCTCTGCTTCCAAAGGACTGTTGGCATTGAACGTGCCGCTGCCCGCAAGATTGATGTCTTTCAAACTCGGTGCCGTTACTTCGATGACGAATTTCGTGGCTCTCAAACTTGTGTTTTTGTCTTCCTTGCGTTTGCCCATCAGCAACTCATTGTCTTTCACTTTGATGTCGAGGTAGTCGAAAAGGTTCTCGTCCACACTGACGGTGCAGGAGTAATTGTCGGCAATCGTGAAGTTGACTGTTGCCGGCAACGAAGTCGAGATTTCGTTAAACGCGGTCACATCAATGTTGCGGGTAATGATGTTGCCGTCGCCTTTGATGGTTTTGCCGCCGAGTGTTTCACCATCCATATTGATGGTGCAGGCATTGAGCGTCATGCTGATGATGACTGCTGCGATGATTAGGATGTTTCTTTTCATTGTTGTTGAACTATTTAGTTATTTGTTTTTCTGTCTGTTTCGTCATTGCGAGCGAAGCGCGGCAATCTATTGTTTCAGTCCTTTATCTGGATTGCTTCACTCCGTTCGCAATGACGCAAAGCGTGTTTAATAGTAATACGTACTTCCGCCGAAAAAGTTACAGTTCATACGATTTTTTTATCTCGTCGAGGCCGATGCCCAAGAGTTTCATCTTCTTGACCACTTCGGGCAGTTCCTTTTCGAGGAACTCCTCGCGCATTTGCTTGAGAACGATGTCTTTGGCTTCGGGCGCGATGAAATAGCCGATGCCTCGTTTGTTGTAGATGATGCCCGCAACGGTCATGGTCTCGTAAGAGCGCATGATGGTGTTAGGGTTCACGCCGAGTTTGATGCCGTAGTCGCGCACCGACAGGATACGGTCGTCGGCCTTCAGTTCGCCGCGCAGGATTTGTTCATAGAGTTGCGAGCAAATCTGCAAGTATATGGGTTTGTGTGCATTAAATTCCATAGCTTAGTATTTTTGTGTCTTGATTTTACGATAGGTGAAGTAGAGCAGCACGGCGGTGATAACGATGCTGATGATCATGCCCCAAATGGTGGCATTGTGCCAAAGGCGAACCACTTCTTCAGCGGGAAGATCCTCAAGGCTCTCTAACCATTGCTCAATTCGGTCACTCGAAACGACTAAGAGGCCGAAAAGCATTGAAAACAGATAGGAAATGCCAAGGTAGCAAGCGAAGGTCTTGCCAGCCTTGTGCTTCTTGAAGAGCATATTGCCGAGCATGAAGAGGGCAGCCCATTGGACGATGCCCATATAAAGGGAAGTGCGTATCACACCAATGGGAAACAAAGTCGTAGCAGAGATGCTCAACTCGCCCATTTGCACAACACCTTCATTATCAGTCATCATGCGGGAGACAATCTCGTTGAGCGTGTAAAGGCGTATCGGCTTGTCGAAACCACCAAAGGGGAAGAGCGACAGCAGCGTATCGACCAAATAACCACCAAAGAACACAATAACGGGTGTCACGATGGCGCAATAGAGAAACATGCTTACGAACTTTTCCAAGGAAGAAGCAGGCATCATGGCGAAACCCACTCCCTCACGCGAAAGGTTGGCATTGCCATAGACCTTGGAAGGCACCATCAACATGGCCAATGCCGTCCAAGTGCATAACATTCCAAAACGGATTGGTGGCATGGTTTCGGAACCGAAAAGCAGGTTGAAAATCCAAAAGATGGCGTTCAGGCTGCACCAAACGATGAGCGAGGTGCCGAAGTTGCGGACATACATCTTGCCGTCCTTCAGCAAGAGATTCTTGAAACGGTTGAAACTGAATGTGTTATTCATGGTTTATTTCTCCTATGTTTAGTTTGTTTTCTGGATTGCTTCGTGCCTCGCAATGACGCAAAGCGCGTCGAAAGCGAAGCAAGAGAAGCTATTTAACTAAAGATTTGTTTGATGGTTTGCTTGTTTTTCATCACGGTGTTGAACAGCACCTCGATGCTGACTTTGCTGTCTAAGCCTTCGGGGTTGCGAATGACATTGACAAAGCCGCCGGGAATCATCTCGCTGTAGAGCGCGGTGTCGTCCTTCTCCATACCGTAGTCGAAGTAGAGGCGGTCGGTGATTTCGCGGAACGAGGCCTTGAGCAGCACTTCGTCATGGTCGAGGATGATGATGGGGTCGATGAGGTTTTCCACATCCTTCACCTGATGGGTGGAGATGATGATGGTGCGGTTGTCGTTAGCGTGCTTAGCGATGACCTGACGGAAAAGGGTCTTCGAAGGGATGTCGAGGCCGTTGGTGGGTTCGTCGAGGAGCAGATAGTCCGTGTTGAGGGCCAAGGCGGTGGAAATGAGGCATTTCTTCTGCTGTCCGAACGACATTTCGGCGTATTTGCGCGTTGGGTCAACGTCCAACTCCTTGCAGAGTTCGAAGAAAAGACTCTCGTCGTAATTTGGATAAAACACACCCAACTCGCGTACATTATTAATAGGTGTGCCCTCCGGGATGGCGAAGTCTTCCGAGATGAAGTAAATCTTTTGGAGGGTTTCGGGCAGGCGGTTGAAGGGCGCGATGCCATCCACCTCGCAGGTGCCGGCGGTCGGCTTTTGCAAACCGCTGATGAGTTTCAGCAGGGAGGTCTTCCCCACTCCGTTTTCGCCAAGCAGCCCGTAGATGTTGCCCTTCTCGAAGCCGAGGCTGATGTTTCTGAAGACTGGCTGACTCTTGTAGCCAAAGTCTAAGTTGTTGATTGTAATCATGTTGAATTGTTTATTGTTGAATTGTTTAACTGTTGTTTGTCCGTGTTTTATAGTGTATTAGTTGATTAGTACGCTGCAAAAGTACAACATTTTTCATTACTGTCAAGAGAAAAAGTGATTTTTTTTGAAAATTTTCGATTTTTTTTGTCACAAAACCTGCAAAACATTCAAAACAGAGGTGATAATACAGGCAACGGCTCTCAACCGGTCGCCGTTGCGACGCCGCCTAACAGCGACTGGGAAAGGAGCCAGTTGGCGACTTTCCTTGCAAAAATGGTTTTGTGAGTTTTGAATGTTTTGTGACCAAACACAAAAAAAACCTTGACCAAAACTCGAAAAAAATCGGAGTTTTGGTCAAGGTTCTTTGATTATTGAAGTGGACGATTACTTCTTGATGCTCAAAATCACGCCCAAAGCTACGCCGAGGAAGGCCGCAAACAGCACTTGAAGCGTAGGCGGCAACAAGAAAGTAATGGTGTGCGCTGGATACCAGAACAGCGGAATCGTCTTGGCAAAGACAAAGCCGTATTGGATGTCCCAGTTGATTTTCTTCGAAAGCGTTTCCCTGATTTTCAGCGGATTGCTAAAGAAACCTTTCAGCGTCCCACCCGTTTCGGCAATGTGGATGTCAGTGATTTTGTGGAAGGTCATAAAGACCGGCGCGAACAAGGTGTTCATCAACACACTGACACAGAGCGCGACGAAAGCCTTGCCCCAACTCAAATCACCAGCAAACCATTCGGCAGCCTTGCCGTTGAGATGGAAGCCACCATCAAGCAATTTCACAGTACCCGTCTTGAAGATGGTCATGGCGGAGGCGATGACCACGCCCAACACGCCCCAAACCAGCATTTTAGGCAACAAGCCAAAGCCTTTCTTGAGATACACGTCCTCGCGGATGCGCAAGGCCAACATCTCGCCGAAAGTGCCGAGAATGGCAAACTTGAAGAAACTCATCAGCAGGCCGTGGTTGGCAGTGGTCGTGTTGAACCAATCCCAGGCTCCTGGTATGAAAGCAAAACCGCACACCACGGCGGCCACAATAGCGATAGTGATAAAATCGGATTTTTTCATTGTTTTAACTTATTGTATTACAAAGCGTTTTATTTGATTTCTAATTCGAAGGAAATATACCCCCGAAGCAAACAGGCAAGGCAACCGCACCTCATTTTCACCCATCTTCAAAACGACTTTGGCAGTGAGAATTTGCCTCCCCATGACATCAAACACCGAGACATGTTCCACTGCAAGGCCATCACTCCAAACCAAAAGATGAATATCATCAACCACGGGATTCGGGTACAAATCATTGAAAGCCAGCGTATTTTCACCCAACGAAAAGAATACGGCGATGCGGCTTTCCATATCCTGAACCCGCTGTTGCAGGAAACGGTCGACAAAAGAGATGTCGTATTCCCATTGTCTCAAATTAAGGGGCAAGCCAAAGCGCTCCGATTGGGCAGGAACCTCGGCCCTAACCATTGCGGCTGCGTCATCAAAATAGGGCTTCGTCACGGCATAACTCAACTCTGTGGCAATGAGTTCTATGAAACGATTGAAAAAAAGGAATTTAAAATCCTCGTTTTCAAGCAGTTTTCTAAACATCAAGGTAGATTGCGAATCAGTGGGCCAGCCTAAATTGAGCAATGAAGTGGCATTGTCGAAGACATCGAACTCACTGTCGTGGAGCGCATCGTCTCCGTCATAGAAAATCCAACGCCACATCCCGTCGTCCAACTGATAGCAGCGCATATTGTTGGCGGGCCAGTCGTTGTTGGCGATGAACAGCTCTAAGCAATAGTAGTCGATGAAACTGCTAACATCAATCATCTCGTTGATGCGGGCATATTGCTCCTCTTGGGTAAGGTCGCAGTCCTTCACCCAGCGCATCATCTCAACGAATCCCGTCGTGTCGCCATCCACCTGATAGCCATACCAATTACTGACGACATTATACTCCGTGTCCTCGTTCCCGAAATGGTCCTCAAGATAATGGGCATCAGGCTTTTCCTTGAGGTAATAAATGCCCCAATACTCGCCATTTATAAAAAGCACCATGGGACGCGAGGCGATGGACTCCACGTCAAGATTGGCCGCCATGCGGTTGCAGATGTCATCCTGTATCCCATAGTTAAACCATTGGTAGCTGAACGGCTTCATCACCAAATGCTTGAAACTTTCATTCGGAATGGACTCAAAAAACTTGTGTTTGAAGCGCTTCTTTCCGTACTCGTCGCGAGCATAAATCTTCAAGCCTTTCTGCGTCTGGCGGCGACTTGTCCCGCCATGTGTACGCAATCCAGCCTGCTGGTTGATGCCGCTGTTGTCGGAAGGCTCGTAAAACTCCACATTCACAAGGCGTTCCCATTCCCTGCCGCTCTGGTAGAAATTTCCCGTCCAATAGGGATCGGCGGGGTCGAAATGCGCGCCTGGAACGAGGATGCCTCGCTCATAATCAAATAGTTCCAACGAATCAGCACTGATGGCCATCACGGGCAAGTCATGGGTATCGCAGCCCAACGACCGAATAAAGTAACTTTGGGTCACAACAGAACCTACCCGCCGCCCTTCGTCATCAAAAGCCGCCGCCCTGAGCGTAATGCAATGCTGCACCGATTCGGGCGCATAAAATAGCTCATCATTGGCAGTTTGGACTGTATAAATATTTGATTTTGAATACAATGTTTCATCCAACCACAAAGGCGAAGCATACAACTCCGACTGTGAAGTGGGTGTGCTGCCATTCACAGTATAGTGAATGTGGTAGGAAGCATTGCAATCCAAAGCCAACTCGAAACTGTCCTCATAGAACCCTCCATTCTTGGAGAAAGTCACAAGGTCGCCCTGTGCCAGCATTACCTGCGGCAACAGAACTGCCAACACGATGGCAACCCTACGGTTCATTCCCTCTTCCTCCTTTTATCCGCCTCCTTGTTCTGCCAATAACGACCCAACAAGCACAGCAGACAGATACCGCAAAGAATTCCACCGAGCACGAAGCCTGTTTGGTCTTCGCCCTTGGCTTTGTAAAGGTAAATGCCGTAGACGAAAATGCCCAAGTCCACAATAATACTGAGGATGTAGCCGATAGTTCGGCTGGTCTTGTCGGTCTTTTTCAGCAACACATTGTCTATCACGAAGGTGATGGCGACTAAGACTCCGTATATTAGATAATATAGGCCTTCATCTAATACTACAAATAAAAACATAATCCTAATGTTTGGTGGTAGAGACGGTGTTACACCGTCTCTACAAACCGATGATTATTTCTCAATTCTAATACGTGCATCCACAGCCGTCACATAACGCGGATTGCCGAGGAGCGGGTTCAAGTCCATCTCGGCGATTTCGGGGGCAGCTTGCACCAAAGCGCTCACACGAACCACCTGTTCGGCGTAGAGGTCAAGATTGACGCCTGCCTGACCACGCACGCCTTCCAGGATCTTATAGCCCTTGAGGTTCTTGAGCTTGTCGAGTACCTCCTCCTTGCTGGTAGGCACGAGCACACTCTCCACGTCTTTCAGCACCTCGATGAAGATGCCGCCCAAGCCGAAGAATACCTGATGGCCAAATTTCGGGTCGCGCATGGCACCGACGTAAACCTCCGTGCCGTCGAGCATGGGATACATCTCCACGGCATAGGTGTCTTTGATGGCCATGAGGCGGTCGAACTCCTTGCTTACCGTGTCGAGGTCCTTCACGCCGAGAGTGACGCCGCCCACATCGCTCTTGTGCAGCGGACCGACGACTTTCATCACCAACGGCACGTCTTTCGAGCAGCCAACCTCTTTCGCGAAGGCCAAGGCATCCTCTTTCTTGCTCACTTCCACGCTCTTCTTGCGGCTGATACCAGCTGCGTCGAGCAGTTCGTTGTAATCGGCCATTTCAAGGTAGCCGTCCTTGCAGCGGTCAATGGTTCTGCGGATACGCACAACGTCGATTTCGGGTTGGTCGGCAGCCACAGCGCCTTCCTGGACGTAGGCTGGAATCTCTTTCATGCCAACCAAAGCGGCGGCACGCAAACGCTTGGCACCGCTCACGACACGATAGACTCCCTCCATAGGGCTGACGGTAATCGGGGTGAGCAAACCCAGTTCGCGTATGGACTCGGCCACCTCGTCCACCTCAGTCTTGCCAGGCTCATCGGTGGGAGGCACCAAAAGTTTGTCGATAGGAAGATTCTCGATGATGCTCGACTTGGGTTTGGGCGTATTGTAAATCTTGCAGATAGCGTTGCCAAGCACACATTCCTCGGGGAAGTTGATGTTGCCCTTGGCGATGAAATCCTCAATCTCTTCCTTCACGTTGATGATGGAAGGCAGCACGGGGAAGATGGGCTTCTTGCAGGTGTGCATCTTCCGGTCGAGCAGGTCGTAGACCTCCTTGTTAGAGAAAAGTCCAGGTGAGCCGAAAATGACGACCGAGAAGTCGATGTCGGTGTAGTCATTCTCCACTGCATCAAGGATATAACCTAATTGTTCGGCGGTGCCAGTGGCGAGGAAGTCAATGGGATTGCCAACCGAGGAGCCGGGGAAGAGCTTCTCCAAAAGGGCTTTGCTGGCAGGATGTTCCTTGAGCGAAGGCACTTCCATACCCCCATTGGAGAGCACATCGGTGAGCATCACGGCGGGACCGCCCGCGTGGGTGACCACGGCGCAGCGTTTGCCCTTGATTTCGGGGTGCATGAACACGCCGCAAACGGTGGTCAATTCCTGACGGTTTTGGCAGCGCACGATACCCGCCTTACGGAACAGGGCATCCACAGCGGCATCGTTGGTAGCCAAAGCGCCCGTATGCGAAGAAGCAGCACGCGAGCCGGCAGCCGAACCTCCACTCTTGATGGCCGCGATGTGGCATCCCTTGTTGATGAGGCTGCGGCTATGCCTGAGCAACCTTTGCGGGTCGCCAATCTTTTCCATGTAAAGCATGATGACGCGCGACGACTTCTCAGGGTCGAAGGTCTCGTCCAAGTGCTCCAACACGTCCTCGATGCCCAACTGGGCGCTGTTGCCCACAGCCCAAACGCTGTTGAACTTCAGGCCGTTGCTCATACCGTATTCCTTGATGAACACGGCGGTGGCACCACTGCCCGTGATGAAATCGACGCCTTTGGGGTCGAGCGGCGGGATGGGCGTGTCGAAGCAGCCGGCATAGTTCACGTTGAGGAAGCCGGTGCAGTTGGGTCCGATGAGCGAACCGCCGACGGAGTTGATGGTGTCAACGATATGTTTCTCGATTTCAGCGCCTTCGTGGCTCTCCTCCGAGAAGCCTGCACTGATGATGATGAAGCCTTTCGTGCCTTTCTGCAATGCCAAGGTATCCACCGTGGCAGGGCAATATTTGGCGGCAATGGCCAAAATCGCGCAATCCACTTGCGGCAGGTCATCCACCTTGGCATAACATTTAACACCCTGAACCTCAGCTTCTTTTGGGTTCACGGCATAAATCTGTCCCTTGAAGGGGCTGTTCATGAGGTTAAACAAGGCTTTTCCGCCAGGTTTATGGATGTCGGCGGAGGCTCCAACGACCACGATGCTTTTCGGGTCAAGTAATTCTCTTGCTATCATGTTTTTAAGGTTTGATTGTCAAATTTCGGCAAATATACAAAATCTTAACTGATTGTCACTCCATGAAATGATTGTTCTTCTCACAATCGCAAATCAACTCATAATGTGTGCGGTTAAAAAGCCCCTGACGGCAAAGCTCTTCAATCTCATCGATGCTCATCCATTGTATGCTTTCCACTTCCTCTGCCTGTAGGCGCAAGTCTTCAATCCTAACATTGCTCCGCAGCAGATAAAGGAAAGTAAACTTATACTCATATCTCCTGATTTTCACTAATTTAAGCTCTTCCTTGCTTACCTTCAGCCCGATTTCCTCTTCCATTTCACGAAGCATGGCCTTGGTAAAATCGGTCTCGCCACTTTGGACATGGCCAGCGGTGGAAGCATAATAGTTTCCCTTCGAAGCCGCCACTTTTTGAATCAAATATTGCCCTTGGTCGTTATACACTAATACCGCAACGATGGGTATCATGTAACCAAAAGGCACATGCTGTCCCCGCTCAATGGTCTTCCCCGTGCGCTTCAGCGTCTTGTCATATAAGTCGAGCAATTCCATCAGACACGTTTTTGCGTCGGCAAAGGTAGGGAATTATTCCGAACCCTACAACAAAAAAAGCCGCCACCTGAACGGCGACGGCCCAATGCGATTGTTTGTATCGTCTTATTTCCCGAACATATCCTTGATGCCGCCAAGCGAGCCGAGCAGGTTGGAGGCCTCGTAAGGAAGATAGACGGTCTTATTCTGCTGACCGCCAGCCACTTCCTTCAGGGTCTCGATATACTTCACGGCGAGCAGGTAGTTGACCGGGTCGGCACCACGGTCGGCGACGGCTTCGGCGATGTTTCGGATGGCAGCGGCCTCAGCCTCAGCTTGGAGCACCTTGGCGCGGGCTTCACCCTCTGCCTTCAGGATGTTGGCCTGCTTCTCAGCCTCGGCAGCATTGATTTCGGCCTGCTTCTCACCCTCAGAATTAAGGATTTGCGACTGCTTCTCACCCTCGGCCTTCAAGATTTCGGCACGACGGTTACGCTCGGCCTGCATCTGGAGCTCCATGGTGCGGCGGATGCTTTCGGGAGGCGTAATATCCTGCAACTCAACGCGGTTGACCTTCACACCCCATTTGTTGGTGGCGTCGTCCAAAACGTTGCGCAGCTTCGAGTTGATGGTGTCGCGCGAGGTCAAAGTCTCGTCAAGTTCCATCTCACCCACCACGTTACGCAAGGTGGTTTGGGTCAGCTTCTCAATGGCGACAGGCAGGTTCTGAATCTCGTAGACGGCCTTCATCGGGTCGACGATTTGGAAATACAGCAAGGCGTTAATCTCGGTCATCACATTATCTTTGGTGATAACACTCTGTTTATCAAAGTCGTACACCTGCTCACGCATATCAATGCGCGAAGTGCGGGTGATGGCACCGTTCTGGCGGCGCACAATGGTTTCCTTAGCCTGCTCCACGATAGGCAGGATGACATTGATGCCCGCGTTAAGGGTGCGGTTGTACTTGCCAAGGCGTTCGACAATCATCGTTTCCGATTGCGACACAATCTTGATTCCGCGAAGGATGTAAATCACGACGAGAACCACTAAGACAATAAGAACGTAATTCATAGGTTTATGTTTTTATTTGTAACTGTTCAAGATTAAAAAGTAATTTCTTTTGACTTCGGGACACGGGACTTCGAGACTTCGAGATAGCCCAATGTCCCGTAAACTCGCAGTCCCGCAGCCTCGCAGTCCCGAAGTCTCGGAGTCCCGAAGTCTCTTATGTAAACCAAATTTACTCATCCGCTTAATGATTGTATATTATTGACTATCAACCGGAATGCCCAATCACAGGCTCTTGACTGTCAGGATGATGCTATCGATTTTAAGGATTTCGACAGACGCGCCTTTCTCGATGACAGAGCCATCCTGTGAAACCGCCTTCCAATCGTCGCCATCGATGGCCACACGACCCGTATGTTGGGCAGCGTCGATGCGCTCAGAGACGATGCCTTTGCGCCCCACAAGCGCATCGGCATTGGTTTTCACTTCCTTCGACCTACTGTCGAGCCAGCGGATGACGATGGGCCTCAAGAACATGAAAGTGAGCATTGAAACGACGGCAAACACAACGATTTGCCAGATGAAGCTTCCGCCAAGAGCCGCCACGATGGTGGCAACGCCCGCCCCAACAGCGAAACAGATGGAGCCGAAGGAGGCGGTGCAAATCTCGACGATGACCAGAACAATTGCGGCAACAAGCCAATACTGATAGATTTCCATGAGTTTGAATTTAGATTTATACTCTGCAAAAGTAGCAAACAATTCGCACATGTCAAGCGAAAACACAGGTTATTAGGTTGCAACCGTTTGAAAAAGGTTTAGGTTATTAACGACGCTATCAATTCCAACAAAGCCGCCCACTCCTTCTCACTCAACTGTTCTTTCAACCATTCCCCAAAATCTTTCTCCATATTGGCTTCTTGATAGCAGGAGGCAAGACCTTGGAAACACCTTATTGTATTTGGATGGTTCTTGATTTTGATTAGCCATATCCTAAGTGCTTTCAGTAAATACTCCAATGCCTTGTAGTAGTCGCCCTTGGCTTCATACACAAAAGCAATGTTGTTGTAGGTCGTGGCCGTGTCGGGATGGTCCTTGCCCAACTTGGACTCAAATATTTCTTGAGCCTTCCCGATATATACCAAAGCATTGCTGTAGTCGCCCTTGGCCAAGTATACCGACCCAATATTGTCATATGTTATTGCTGTGTTAGGATGGTACTTGCCCAACTTAGGCTCGTATATTTCCAATGCCTTCCCGTAATACTCCAAAGCCTTGTCGTAATCGCCCTTGGCATCATAGACCCTTGCGATATTGTTGTAGGTTGTGGCCATGTCGGGATGGTCATTGCCCAACTTAGGCTCGTATATTTCCAATGCCTTCCCGTAATACTCCAAAGCATTGTCGTAGTCGCCCTTGGCATCATAGACCAAGGCGATATTGTTGTAGGTCGTGGCCGTGTCGGGATGGTCCTTGCCCAACTTAGACTCCCTTATTTCCAATGCCTTCCCGTAATACTCCAAAGCCTTGTCGAAATCGCCCTTGGCAAAATACACCCCAGCGATGTTGTCGTAAGTTGTGGCTGTGTCGGGATAATTCTTGTCCAACTTGGACTCTATTATTTCCAATGCCTTTCTGTAATACTCCAAAGCATTGCCGTAGTCGCCCTTGGCTTTATACACAAAAGCAATGTTGTTGTAAGTCGCGGCTGTTGAGGAATGATACTTGCCCAACTTGGACTCTATGATTTCCAAGGCCTTTCCGTGATACTCCAAAGCATTGTCGTAGTCACCCATGGCTTGATACACCGAGGCGATGTTATTGTAGGTCGCGCCCCTGTAGAGATGATACTTCTTGCCCAACTTGGACTCACTTATTTCCAATGCCTTCCCATGATACTCCAAAGCTTTGGCATAGTTACCCTTGGCTCTATACACCTCTCCAATGTTATTGTAGGTCAAGGCCATGTCGGGATGATCCTTGCCCAACTTGGACTTATATATTTCCAATGCCTTCCCGTCATACTCCAATGCCTTGGCATAGTTGCTCATATAATAATAGCCATAACCAATTCTAAGAAGAACATCAGCCATAAGTTCCGTTTCTTCTTGCGCAACCGCACTTATTACAGACTCAGCAATATCTATCCTTCGTTGCAAAGATTTATAGCCATCACCAATATCGAAAGAAACTCCAGAAAAATACTCCAAAATCTTATCCGTGGTTCCTTCGGGCGCAATGGTTTGCTTGTGGCCTTGCGCATCCTCCACGAAATCGAAACGGACAATCGCCCTCACCAAAGGATGCATCGAAAAGGCTTGCTTGCCTTCGTCATACGACAGCCAACCGTCTTGTATCAACTTATCCAAATCTTTGTTTTCAAAGCCAAACCATCGCCCTATTTCCTCAAGGGAGCACTCGCAATTCGCAGGCAGCACGGCAAAACCATTCAGCACTTTCTTGTCGGCCTCCGGGCGTTTCTGTATATCGAACAAGCATCTCAAATGCCATTCAATGGTCGCATTTTCATCATCATAATCTGAGTGAACCTCTCTCTCAAACTCAACAAACCCTTTCTTAATCTTCCTATAATAGGCTGCAAGGTTTTCCCGTTTCGCGCCCTTGGCCAGCAGTTCGATGGTAAAAGTATGGTAATGGGCCAATGCAACGATTTTGCCCACCCATTCAGAGTCGGCTTCGCTTCCATAATAATGGTTGAACACCGCTATGCAATCGTCCTTGTCCAATGCTTTCAGATCATATCGGGAATAGGGGCGCAAATCCTCCTTCAATCTCGAAGTCAGTAAAATGGCGGTGTTTTCCCATCCCGTCAAGTTTCGCAATTCCTTGTCGTTTAACGGGCGTTGGTCGGTGTCATCATCCACATTGTCAATGATGAACAGTTTCGTTTTCCCGTCGTTGTGCAAATCGTTCATCATTGCTTCCCAAGGGTCGTTCCTATCCCGATAATCCTCAATGCGATACTGGAAACTTTGCCTCAAACTTCCTTTATAGCCAATCCAAGCCACCTCATCAAACCGGTCCCTGTAATTATGGAACAGGAGTTGGGCCAATTTGGTCTTGCCAATGCCCCCCAAGCCCGAAAGCATAACGTGCTTCTTTTCGGAAAGCATCTCCCAAAGTTTTTCCAAATCTTTTTCACGGCCAATGACGGTGGAAGAGTCGGCCCACGCGGGAACGGAAGTCAAATAACGGATATTATCATCTATGTTTCGTTTCAATTCTTTAATCTTGTCGTCCAATCTTCGTATTTCCTTTTCATTCTTCTCATTTGATTTCTTGACCCTATGATTCAACAGCAAGATTTGCAAATATGCCCAAGTGTTGGCATCCTTCTCCAACTCTGTTTTGAACTGGTCCAAGAGTTTTTTGTCAAACAGGTTTGTCAGAGGAATTGAAGCATCGGGAGAATCCACCATCCAAACCAAGGCTTCAATGACATCGTCTTTTTGTATGACTACCATGTCTTTCCAAATTTCATTGCCGCGCGCCACCTTATCCAAGGCATCACCCAAAGCCTGTTCCACTTTTTCTTCGAGAGACTTGGTAGGAAGAAGTCTTTGCAAAGCATTTGACGCGGCTTCTCCCGCAAGAAACTTCACTATTTCTAAAGCAATCTTTTCCATATCCTAAACCGATTTTCGACTTGCAAAAATACAAGTCTCGCTCTTGAAACACAAAAAAAATCGCCGAAATTTGCAGCAATTTCTTCAATCCAAGCCAAAACCACAAAAGAAAAACCCTAACTGCCAGTCAGTTAGGGTATCTTTTTTCTTTAGTGCCCCGAACAGGGGAAATAATATTTATTTTTGCAACATATTTTTATTATTTTATTTAATTGTATTTCAGTAATATATCCGACTATTTATTAAATCGGATAATAGGTTTATTGCGCTATATTGCAATTTGGTGGGGCAAATTTTGTATTTTTGCCCCACATTTATTTTCAACATTTATTCAATTATGGAACGGATTACATTATTATCAAAAAAGACCACCAAAACAAGTGGCCAAATCCGCTTGCGTTTTCGTTTGCGAGATGGTAGAGCGATTGACCTTTCACACAAAAGCGAAATCCAAGCCGACTTGAAAGAACTATCCAAGTTCAATGATGATGGCACACTAAGGCCAGGAACAAAAATTTTCAATGCTGAATTACTCAAACAGATTGCCAATGAAATTGACGCAATGAAAAGAGCATACAGTGCAATGAAACAAGAGGGCTACGACCTGACAAGCGAAGTGCTTGAAAAGATGGTGTTTCAGGAACTTCACCCGATACAAGCCGAAAGAGCAAAACAAAGCACCCTTTTGGAACGACTTGAAATCTATGTTTCAACCTCGTATGAAAACGGACTTTTCGACAACAGCAGATTGAAACATTACAAAATCCTTTTGCAGGAACTTCAACGATTCTTGACCATCAACGGGAAAACAGTCATAACGCCCAACGATTTCACCGCAAACGATGTAATGAGTTTCCGCTTATTCCTTTTCGATGAATACAAATATGTTAGTAAGTACAAAAAAATCTATAATGGTCTATCCGAAAGAAGCAAACCGAAAGAAAAGCGAAGCCTTAACACCGTGGCAACCGAAATGAAACAGTTGAACGCCTTTTTCAGCAGCCTTGAAGATTCGGACGAAATAAACAAGTCACCATTCAGGAAGTTAGGCAAAGCCAACCGACAATTGGCCGTAAAAGAACAGTATGACGAACCCGTAATCTTGCGCAAAGAGGAATTGCTTAAAATCATGGAAACCGATGTACCCGAAACCCTGAAAGCCACAAAAGACGCTTTTTTGCTGCAATGCAACTTTGGCCAACGAATTAGCGATTTCAAGAAAATGACAATGGCCAATATTGCCGTTGATGAGGACGGAATCCCCTACATTCATTATTTGGCGGACAAAACCAAGAAACAAAAACATTCTGAATTTGTCGCCCCGATTATGCAGTATGGATTGGAGATAATCAAACGCACCCGATTCAATATGCCAATTTTGAAATATGTAAGCGGACAATGTGGCTACAATGTGAAGATTAAGAACTTACTCAAATATTGTGAAATTGACCGCCTTTGCAGTGTCTATGATGAAGAAAAAGGAGAGAACAGCTACCTACCATTATATGAACTTGCAAGCAGCAAACTTTGTCGGACAACCTGTAACGACCTTGTAAGGCTGCAAAGCACCGAGGACAACGCTTCGGGACTTCATGCCAACGGCTCAAAAGCAGTTGACCGTTATGTTTCAAATTGGCTTCGCGATGTGTTCCCGCGATGGTGCAGCGCATTCAACCAACCTGTTTATAAAGTGGATAGTGAATTGAACATAATTGATTGATGACTCATGAGAAAAAAGGATTATTCGAACACGTCTAAGTTTGCATATATCATTATAGGGAAAGGGAAACGCGGTATAAAAGGCCGCGTTTCTTTTTGTTGAAAAGTTAAACATTATGTTGAAAAAAGGTTGAAAAAGGTTGAAAAAGGTTGATTATTTAATTTGCCATATTTCATTATATTACTTTTGCATCAAATTTCATTAAAACAACAAAGACATGTTTAAGCAACCCACAACCCAACAGGCGGTTATTTCAATTCAGATGACCCCTGAACAATTCGAGAGAATAGAGAAAATGTTTGATTTAATTGAGGAGCACACCAAACCCAAAGAAGAAAAGCTTTTGACCATTAAACAAGTGGCGGAACTGTTAGGAGTGACGGAACCGACACTTTGGAGGTGGAACAAAGAGGGGATTCTCAAAAGGGTGAAAGTGGGCAACAAAGTCCGCTATAAAGAAAGCGATGTTAATAAGGTATTGGAGGAGAAAGCATGACTACAAAAGCAAAGGCAATATCCGAATCAATTGTCGTTATCTTGACTTTGATGACGATGTAAAGAAGGAATCTGTCATGCTATTGGAATAATTAAAACTGATACATATTAAAACAAATGAGATAATGAAACACTACATCAAAAATAGCAGTTGGTTCCCTGAATATTCAGAAGAAGACCTTGGCCGGTATGTTTTTGACGGCTTCCAAGAATTTTACGCGCAAGTTGACAACGCTATAGAAGATAAAGGCTATATTGGAATAAAAGATTACAGATTGATTCAGGAATCATTTATTATGACAGAGGTTTGGAACTGGCACATCCTACAAATGAGAGACAACCCTTATTATACAATGACATGGCATGATGATATGAGAATAAATGCCACACAAAAGTCGAAAAGGCTTTGCAATGAAATCATCATCAACGAAACCATGAAATTTAGTTGCATAATAGGTACGATAACTGAAGAAGAAATAAAGAAAAGTGTTAATAATAGGATGGAAGGAAATAAATTACCCGAAGAACTATTAGGAGATTTACAGGATTATTACTATACCGATGAATATTGGGTTAGGCGATTTAACGATTTGAGGTTTTTGTATTGGCTCCCCAGTGCCCTGTATATCATGTTTTCTGATTTGGTTGAAATCAATGGTATAGAATGGATAGACTTGATTTTGAACGATGCGAAAATGGAATATATGGAATTGTTCAGTCAATGGGGTAAAAACAATAGAGACATGTTGACTTACATGGATTTATGTGCTGATAGAGTTAAGCTGTTGAATGATAAAATGCTTTCACGAATGGATGTGGAATACAAATACAACCCTGAATTGCTTCGAATTTTTCACGACAATAAAAGCAATATGCAATTGTTTCTGAAAAACATTAAAGGGCAGAAAGGTGCGAACATTGTTCACCGGGTTACAGCTGCTATTGACCAAAAGATGATTTATGCAGATGATGCAAAAACTCCATTGTATAAAGCATTAAAAGCACTTGGTTACCTTGTTACCAGTTTGCAGAATTGGAATAGGGCTCTTTATAGCAAAAAAAGAGTTCCGCTTATTGAATAGATTACTCGTTGGCGGAATTAAAGTAGCGCATATTTAATTTGACCAATAGGTTTGTTGTTTGTTTTGTTGATGTATTGTAACACGGTAAACGCGCTGATTTTA
>CACZNA010000022.1:0-81348 GCA_902782455.1 uncultured Bacteroidia bacterium
TATTCATTCCGTTAATTGTTTGTGGCCGTAAATATACAATTTTTCCCTATCTTTGCCGCTCCTTCGTTTGACGCTGCAAACATAGGATGACGCGAAGCGTGTCCCGAAGTCAAAAGATATTGCAGTTTAATTTTGAATACATACTTAATTGATAATGAAAAAGATAATCGGGATAGTGTTGATGCTTTTGGTTTCCGTCGCGACCTTTGGTCAAGGGGTGGTGTCGGGGCATGTGTACGAGCAGGACGGCATTGTGCCCATTGAAGGCGCTACGATTGCTTTTTCGGGCTATAGTCTGGCAGGCGACACTTTGCAAGTCGAGATTTTGACCGACACTTTGGGCTATTATGAGGCGACAATGGAGGCGGGCACTTATGCGGTTTCGGCTTTTGCAGTGGGTTATCAAACGGTCTTTCTTTCTGATTCTCTGTTTGTTGAAGATGGGCAAATATGGGATGATGTTGATTTCTTATTGCATGAAATCTATGTGCCGGTGCGTTATGTGGCGGCGCGTCATTTCATCAACGACTTTGTGCGTTTGTCTTGGTCGATGAACGAACCGCTTCTGTATGAGGACTTTGAGTCGGGCGATTTTAGCCGTTTCAATTGGGACAATACGCTTTCCGAATATCCTTGGACGGTGGATACAATTCATGCGTACGAGGGTGCTTATTGCATGAAATCTACGTGTGAGGGGCAGGCGGAGGGTCGTTCCGAAATTGAGGTCTCAGTGTATGTGCCTTGGTCGGGTGAGATGTGTTTCCATAGTAAGATTTCATCCGAAACCAACTGGGACAGAGGCTATTTCTATATTGATGACGTGAAAATGTTGGAGTGTTCAGGCGAGTCGGATTGGGAGGAACACCGTTTTGCTCTCACTGAGGGCGAGCATTTGTTCCGTTGGGCATACATCAAAGATGCCACCAACGACGATGGCGACGACTGCTTTTATGTCGATGACATCCATTTCTTTGTGGAAGAAGGCTTGAAGGCCGAGCGCTCATTTCAGTATTTCGACCTGTTCCGACGTCGTTTCGACGAGGAGCCGACTTTATTGGCTTCACATCTCACCGACACGGTGTTCATGGAAATGGGATGGAACGGCCTGCCGTGGGGCAAATACCAGTGGGGCGTGAGCTGCCGTTACGAGGGCAATCGGGTTATGTCGGATACGGTTTGGTCGGCCTATTTGGACAAGGACATGACCACCGTTTTTGAGGTTTCTGTATCCACCAACGTGGGACTTTCAGCGAGTGGGGCAGAAGTTGTATTACATTCTGAAAGCAATGATTATCAAGGTGTTGCTGATGGTAACGGACATCTGGCTTTGCCTAATGTCTATCGCGACAATTACCTTGTCAGTGTGCAGTTGGATGGTTTTGTCGACTATGTTTCCGATACTTTGGTTTCGGTGATGGAGCCGACCCAGTATGAAGTTGAGTTGCGCGAGGCGGTCAAAGGAGTCGATAGTTTGTATGTCTCTTCGACGGGTTGGGCCATCTGGGAACTTTCCGATACACTTTATCGCGATTTGCAATACTTTGAAATTCAGTTAGATGGTGAGCTTGTCGGCTCAACAGAAAGAATGTTTTTCCAATTCGATGTAAGTCATTTGAATCCTGGCGATAGTTGTATGGCTCAAGTGCGCCCCGTCTATCTGTCTGATACTTGCGAATGGCGTGATTGTTTGTGGGTCTATCGCTCCTGCGCTGATTTTCAGTCCACTACAAGCGGATTGACAGGCGTGATTCGCGACAATGGCGTGTTTCTTTCGTGGAATTATCCTGCAAACGACAGCGTTATCGGAGCAGTTCTGTATCGTGGTGGTGAGTTCCTGGGTTTTGTCGAGGCTGACAGCTATTTGGACGAAACCGTTGAAATGCAAGGTGTTGCGGAATATGGCCTTAGGATGGTTTACAATGGTGAGGCCGTCGGAAGTTATTATTCTATGGCTTGCGAGGAAAATGTAAGTATAACGTTCCCAGCGTTTTGTGACCCGCCGACCAAGCTTTATGCTGAGAATTACTTGGACGATAATGACGAGTACGGTGCTTTGGTGTCGTGGGGCGACCGTCCCGAACCCGTTGAAGCATGGCTGCATTACGACAACGGCCAGTACAAGAATGCGGTGGGTGGTGGCAATGAGCCTGTCATCTTTTGGAGTATTCGTTTTGATGCGGAAGATTTAGCTGATTTTCAAGGAACTACATTTAGAAAGATTGCTTTGTTCGATGTCGGGGCAGGCAGTTATCAGCTGTGGATTTACAAAGGTGGCGACACGGCTCCGCGCACCTTAATCCATTCGCAGAACATGACCCTTTCCGGCTCCAATGCCTGGCATGAGGAAAGCATAGTTCCGCAGATTGAAGTTCCTGAAAACGAGCCTGTTTGGGTGGTCATCGGGCAACAAGGTTTGAGTCGACCGGCAGCGGTGTGTGCCGATATGGACGACACCGACGGTCGTTGGGTTTCGCTCAATGGTGTTGACTGGACCGATTTGCACACTTATAACATGCACTATACGTGGATGTTGCGTGCCTTTGTGAGCGACCGTTTCGGAAAAGTGATGCCACTTGGTAGCGAAAGCTACTCCTTGCAGCATTACAACCTGTATCGATCCTATAATAATGCTGATTATCAAAAGATTGCGGAAGTTCCTTCAATTGAGGGACAGCAGTTTTACCAATATCGCGACGTTTTGGTGGACGAGACCCATAACCGCTTCTATTACAAGCTGACGGCGGTTTATCTTTCGGATGAAAACGAGGAGTGCGAGTCTGATTTTGCTGCTTCGTTGTCGCATCCCGACAGAGATTATGTCGTGGTTGACGATGCTTGGGAACTTCCTGAAAACCAATTGGGAAACCTCAATGTTTACCCCAATCCCACGGATGGATTTCTTGTTGTGGAAGCACCAAAATTGCGTCAGGTTAGCGTGTTCAATGCTTTGGGTCAAGTCATGCTCGATAAAGTGGTCTTTGGCGATATGGTGCAACTCGATTTGTCGGGCTTTGAGAACGGTTTGTACTTGATTAAGGTGATGTCGCAAAATGGAGCAATGGTTAGGTCTTTCGTTATTTCCCGATAATCACATTGGTTCAAAAAGTTTAATGGATTCGCTGAGATATGGCAAGGAGATTAATCAAACAAGTAATTGTTATTATGATGCTTATATTCCAAGTGGGCTGTGAACATGGAATAAAAGAGCCTGATTTGAAAATTCCATATCAAACTTTTATTGTTGATTCCACTACCACAATATATACGTTCATAAAGGATGTTTGGCATGAAGAAGGATATATTATGTGTAAAGATTCTGATTCCACTTATGTTTCAAGACTCGACACAGATCCAGTGGTACCAATCATCAAATCCGTTTCCAATGATACAATATATTTAGCGTATTATTGCGACAAAATGTACGGTTGTATTGACACAACAGTTATTTGTAAATCTATTTGGGAATGGGCTCAAAAAGTTGGCAAGTATGAGATAATTCAGCAACGGTATTATTTTTTGAAGGGCAGTGGTGGTTTGACGGCAGACACAATTGACAGCATATATAGAAGCAGTGGTTCTATTGTGGCTTATAGGGAGGGCCAAAGAATAATGTCAGCTCAAATCAATGATGTTTTTATCGAACATAGGCATAATGGATATTACCTAAGTGTTTTTACCATTGATACGACGCAAATGTTACAAAAATGGACATCTTATTATGTTAATGATAGCAAAAGCCTTACTTTTGCCGCCCAAAACGGAAAGCCATGATTTCAATCCAAAACCTGACTATGCACTTCACGGGTGAAGACCTCTTCACCGACATTTCCTTCCTGATTCGCGAAAAAGACCGTATCGGCCTTGTGGGAAAAAACGGCGCGGGCAAGACCACGCTCTTGAAACTCATCTGTGGCATTGAGCAGCCTTCAAAAGGCGATGTGATTGTCCCACAGGGTGTTACCATCGGATATTTGCCACAGGAAAAGAACGTGAACAGTACCAAAACTGTTTTGGACGAGGCGCTTTCCGCTTTTGACGAATACCATCAGTTGGAGCGCAATGCGGAGAAGTTGCAACAAGAGTTGGCCGAGCGCACGGATTATGAAAGCCCTCAATATGAGAAACTTATCGTGAAGTTGAACAACCTCAATGACCGTTTGGCTTTGCTCGGCGGCAACTCCATCGAGGGCGAGGCGGAACGGATTTTGGTGGGTTTGGGTTTTGGTCACGAGGATATGCAACGCCCCATGCGCGAGTTCAGCAACGGCTGGCAAATGCGTGTGGAATTGGCCAAAATACTGCTGAAAAAACCAAATCTTCTTCTTCTCGACGAGCCGACCAATCACCTTGATATTGAGTCCATTCAGTGGTTGGAAGGCTTCTTGAAGGCCTATTACGGCGCGATATTGATGGTTTCGCACGACCGCGCTTTTTTGGACAACATCACCATCCGCACGGTGGAAATCTCGAACGGCAAGATTTACGATTATAAAGTGCCGTATTCCGATTACGTCAGTCTGCGCGAGGAACGTGTGGACATGCAACGCTCGGCTTACGAAAACCAGCAGCGCGAAATCAAGAACATCGAGGCGTTCATTGAGCGTTTCCGCTACAAGGCGACCAAGGCCAAGCAAGTGCAAAGCCGCGTGAAACTCCTTGAAAAAATGGACGAAATCGTCATTGACGACATCGACAGCACGGCCATCCACTTCAAGTTTCCGCCTGCGCCGCACTCTGGCAAGGTGACGCTCGAATTGAACCATGTGGGCAAATCCTACGGCGACAAAGTTATCCTAAAAGACATTAACTTGCTGATTCCGAGAGGGGAAAAGATCGCTTTCGTGGGGCGCAACGGCGAGGGCAAGTCCACGCTTTCCAAAATCATCTGCGGCGTGCTCGACCACGAGGGCGAGGTGAAACTTGGCCACGAGGTCAAGATTGGGTATTACGCCCAAAACCAGCAGGATATGCTCGACATGAACAAGACGGTTTTTGAGACCTTGGACGATGTGGCTGTGGGCGATATGCGCTTGAAGGTGAAGGCTTTGCTGGGTTCGTTCCTCTTCCGTGGCGACGACATCGACAAGAAGGTGAAAGTGCTCTCCGGCGGCGAGAAAGCCCGTCTTTCCTTGGCCAAAATGCTGCTTTTCCCGACCAATTTGTTGGTCTTGGACGAGCCGACAAACCACTTGGACATGCTTTCAAAAGACATCCTGAAGAACGCCCTAATCCAATACGACGGCACATTAATCATCGTTTCCCACGACCGTGATTTCTTACAAGGTTTGACCAATAAAGTATATGAGTTCCGCAAGCCGAACATCAAGGAATACATTGGCGATATTTATGACTTTTTGGAGCAGAAGAACCTCAACCACCTGAAAGAGTTGGAGATAGCCGCCAAGCAACAGCCTCAGAAAGTCGTTGTCGAACCCGTTTCACAAAACAAAATCAACTACGAGCGCAAGAAGCAAATTGATGCCAAGTTGCGCAAAGTCGACAAGGAAATCCAACGTCTTGAAGAGGCCATTGGCAAACTCGAAGCCGAATTAGCCGAACAAGACACCATCATGGCCAACCCTGAACAACACCCTGAAATCACGATTGATAATGATTGGTATTGGGCCTACGGCAAGAAGAAAGAGGAACTTCAAGCCCTGATGGACGATTGGGGAGAGAAGCAAATTGAGCGGGAAGAAGTGATGGCGGAGTATGGGAAATAGGCGTTAAAGTGTTCTTTTCCACAAAAAAATCCGATTATCTGCTGCTAACCCGATTTTTTAAGGACTTAGCAGCAGATAATCTGTAAAAAATGCACGATAACCTGCTGCTAAGTCGATTTTTTAGGGACTTAACAGCAGATTATCGGTGTTCTTTGAACAAATCGTCCATTTTCACTTCGGATTGGATGTTGTTCCAATAGGCATTGTGGGCCACGCCGTAGGTGGTGATCATCGTGGTATGAATGGCTTTGCGGGTCTTTGTGACTTGCTGGAACACGGATTGGCGTCTTCTGAGGTTCTTATCTTCTTCGTTGTCAATCTGATAGGTATCGTTTGAGAACTTCATTTCGCAAAGGTTGATGACACCGTCGTTGCGGTCAATGAGCAGGTCGATTTGTGCGCCATCGTGTTCCTTGGTGGCTTCGGTGTGCCACGATTGCGCCGTGCTGACCACCCCGCCAATGCCCAAAGCCTCTTTGATTTGCGGCAAATGCCATAGGCAGACGCGCTCAAAAGCCAAGCCTGCCCAAGTGGAGTGAAGTTGCGAGGATAAGTTGTTGGACCAGAAGTGGTTGTCCTTCTTTATGTTGCTTGTGAGGTAGCGGAAATAAAACAGCGTGAAGTTGTCCATCAGTTGGTAAATCGCGTCGCGTTGTTTCTTGCCGAGGATTTGGTATTTTCTGATGAAGTTGCATTGTTCCAATTCCTCAAGGGTGCGGATGAAGACGGCGTTGTCGTCGAGGCTGGTGTTTTCAAGGAGTTCCTTGCGGGTCATTCCGACCTTTTTGGTCGCCAAGGCGGTGACGATGCTGATGTAGGGCGTGGGCTTCTTAAACAGCGAGTCGTACAAAGCCTCAAATTCGTGGGAGAGGCGACCGTTTTCGCTGAAAAACAGGCGGTCGATGTTTTGCGAAAGACTCTCGCCGCGCCGCAAGAGGCTCCAATAATACGGGATGCCGCCCAATATCATATAGGCTTCGGTGAGGTCTTTGCGCGTCAAACTGATTTGCAGCGATTGGGCGTATTGCTCACATTCGCCGAGGCAGAAAGGCCGCAGGTAGATTTGGTCGGTCAGGCGGTTGTGCAGCCCGCCGTGGTCGCGGATGATTTTCTTGATGATCCACGAGGTGGCACTGCCGCAAACGATGAGGACGATGTCGTTGCGCATGTTGGCCCAGCCGTTCCAGAAATGTTCCAATGCACTGACAAACTGCGACTTGGGCGTATCCATCCAAGGAAGTTCGTCCAAGAAAACCACTTTTTTCCTGTCGGGCGATTGCTCCAAAACCGCTTCAAGGAGGTGGAAGGCCTCAAACCAAGTGCGCGGCATCTTGCAGCGTTTCAGTCCGGCGCGGCGCAGCGACTCACGAAACTCGGTCAGTTGTTCCTTTTTGTCGGCGTTGGCCACGCCCGTGTGGTAAAACGCGAAATGGTTCTCAAAAGTTTCTTTGATGAGGTAGGTCTTGCCCACGCGCCGCCGACCGTAAACGGCGCAGAATTGCGATTCGTCTTTCTCCAACAGTTCAAGGAGTTCTCTTCTTTCTTCGTTGCGTCCAATCAGCATAAGGATGTCGTTTTTTCGTTCAATGTTGCAAAGAAACGAAATTATTTCGGATTATCTGCTGCTAAGTCGATTTTTTTTGCACTTAACAGCATATAATCTGCAAAAAATGTGAGATAACATGCTGCTAAGTCGATTTTTGGGGGACTTAGCAGCAGATTATCGGTTAGTTTTTGCAAAAATGCCAAATTGGGAAGTTGTTTTCATTGCCTTGATGTCGCCTTTCACGACGAAAGTGTCTTTTACCCCTTAGTGAGCTAATTGGATCCGCAAAGTGATTAATGTGCCTATGAAGATTGTGAATATTTTAGTGAAAAAAACGGAAAATATAGACTATAATCCAAAAAATCAGCATTATTTTTGGATTATAGTCTATAAAATTAGTATTTTTGCAGTATCAAAGCATTGGGTATGATACTAAGAAAATTGAAGGAAGTTATTGAAAGCCAGTTTTATAATGGTAAGGCCATTGTGTTGGTTGGAGCCCGCCAGGTGGGCAAGACCACTTTGCTGAACCAATTGGCTCAAAAGAGTGAACCATCTGTCTTATGGCTGAATTGTGATGAACCAGAAACTCGCGCATTGTTGGGCGAGACAAATGTAGCCAAACTTCAACTTCTGATTGGCGGTGCCAAATTAGTCGTTATCGATGAGGCCCAAAAGGTGAATGACATTGGAATGACGCTGAAACTCATTGTGGACAATTTCAAGGAGGTTCAGGTGGTGGCAACAGGCTCGTCGGCATTTGAGTTGCACAATCGGCTGAACGAACCTTTGACAGGGCGCAAATTGGAGTACCGACTGTTTCCCATTTCAAGTGCCGAGATGATTCAGACTTACGGATTGCTTGAGGAGAAACGGACTTTGGAAAACAGGTTGATATACGGAAGTTACCCCGATATTGTCACTCATCCTGAAAAGGCACGTTTGTATCTTACCGAACTGACACAAAGTTACTTGTATAAAGACATCTTCTCGTTGAACGATATTCGCAAGCCCGATTTGATTGAGAAATTGGTACAGGCGTTGGCATTTCAAATCGGGAGTGAAGTTTCCACCAATGAGTTGGCGAATATGCTTCAAACCGACAACAAAACCATTGACAAGTACATTGATTTGCTTGAAAAATGTTTTGTGGTCTTCCGTTTGGGTGGCTTGAATCGGAATTTGAGGAACGAACTCAAGAAGAGCAAGAAAATCTATTTTTACGATACGGGTGTGCGGAATGCTGTCATTCAGCAGTTTGCGCCTGTCGCTTTGCGTGGTGACATGGGAGCACTATGGGAGAACTTTTTCATCGTAGAGCGGATGAAGCGCAACCATTACGGGCAACATTTCTGCAACACTTATTTTTGGCGCACCAACCAGCAACAGGAAATTGATTTGGTTGAGGAAACGGACGGGCAAATGACCGCCTTTGAGATGAAATGGAATCCGGCGAAAAAAGCCCATTTCCCCAAGGCTTTCTTGGAGGCTTATCCCGTGAAGGAAACTGTGGTTGTCACGCCGGAAAATTATTTGGAGTATTTGGTTTGAGATATTTCTATGCATAAAACCTGCAAAGTTAGTCCGTTATTTGAAGGCAAGATTTACACATTGTCGAATTTTGCCTCTACATTCATGCCTGATGACAAACGAAACACCTCGGATGCATATTGAGACCCGAAGTTTTTTTCGTACAATGGCAAATTGCTGACAGAACTTCGGGACGAAATGGAAATGTTTGAAGAGTGATTTCAATAATGCCCCCATCCCAAAATGCCAAAGCGGGTGCTGTTTTGGGTGGGAGGGAGAGAAATCGCAGAATGATTTTGAAACAGAATATCGGGTTGGATTGGAAAGAATTGCTATTTTTGCAAATCATTTGAAAGACAGGCTATGACATTAGATGATTTGCAGAAAATGGCGGAAGGACGCCGATTGGCTTGTTGCCCCCTTCTATCGATTATAATGACATGTTGAGTAGGCGGTCGGACGTGCGCAATAAGGTTTTGGCTCCCGTTTTCAAGCGTTTGGGCTTTATCGACCAGTTGGGCAATGGATTGGCACTTATTCATGATGAGTTGAAAGTTTGTCTCAACGTAAGGATGACTTGGAAAGAGGTCGGACTGCCGTTTCAGGTTGCTTTTGAGAGGAAGGTATTGGCGAGCGCGTACCCAAGAAAGTAACCAAGAAATTATTCAAGAAGAAATTCCAAAACTTTCTTTGGATGTATTGGAGTTGGTTCGGGATAATGAAAATATCACTCGTGATGAATTGGCTTTGCAATTGAATGTTTCGCCAAGTGCGATAAAAAAACACTTGCTAAATTGCGTGGACTTGGCTACATCCAACACATTGGCCCAACCAAAGGCGGCCATTGGAGGGTTTTGAAATGAATGATAATATGACACTTACTCGTTCTTGCCCCCGCTGCCAAACCGAAATCAAGCTATTTACCCTGTCCGAGGGCACAAAGACAGACCCTGCGTCTGCCAAGGCACGGCCTTTCGTGGTCAAGCCTTGCCCAAATTGTGGCAGAAAGGTACTGATTTGGACAGGATTTCGGCAGGTGGTGAAATGAATGTGCCACTTGATTTTTTTGACGAGTTGGCATAAACTCTTACCGTGTTTCTTTGAACAAATCATCCATCTTGACCAACATCTGAATCTGCCCGAAAAACTCATTGTAAGTCAGGACGTAAGTCGTTATCAATGTGAGATGTTTTAGGTAGGTTGTCGATGAAGAAGGTACAAAAATATCCTTTTACGGATAAATAAGCACTGTACTAATTGTCCTCTTTTTCTTTCTTTTCATTCACAACAATCACATTTTCATTGTTTAAGCGTACTTTCAACCAACGTCCGATGCGGTCATTGATGTCGGCATTGATGAGCGTGTCGCTGGTTATGATGGCCACAATCTGCTCGGTGGGGTGTGTGTTCGAAGTATCTATCGCAGAGCCTCTTGTCAGGCTGAGGCTGGTAATGTCAGGATATTGGGCAAACAGTTCCTTCGAGATGGCTTGCACAGGAATTTCCTTGCCTTTGTAGTCGTTGATTAAGGCTTCCAGTTTGCTGATGCTGTCGTTCAACCGATTGATTTGCTTTTCGTTATATTCGTAAATCCCTTTGATGATTTCGGCTTCAGAGAGGTCCTCGGGCGTGTTGGTGGCGTCTTCGTGGAAAACGATTTGGCTGCGCTTGATGCCGTAACTTTCCGCGTTTTTATAGAGACTTTCCCTTGCTTCGGGGGTCAGTGTCTCACCGGCGAGGAAGAGGTCCAAGGTTTGCTTCCTGCGCGAATAGGTTGCCTTGTGGTCATAGATGAAGCACTTGCCGAGGTTCCTGTTTTCCGACACGATTCTCTCAGCGTGGATGACGAAGTTGTTTTCCTTGATGACGCTGATGGCGGAGATGATACTCGGCACAATGACGATGATTAGGATGAAATAGACTGCGCTTTTGGGCAGGCGGCGTTGCTGCTCGTCAGAGGCCACAATGGGGAAGCGGAAATATTTCACGGCGGCAAAGGTGGCCAAGGCGATGAAGATGCTATTGATGGTGAAAAGGTAAAGCGCGCCAAAGATGACCTGACCATTCCAGATGGAGAAGCCGTAGCCCACGGTGCAAAGTGGCGGCATGAGGGCCGTGGCGATGGCGACACCTGAGATGACGGTGCCTTTGTCCTTGCGCGAGGTCTCGATGATGCCCGCCAAGCCGCCGAACAGGGCAATGAACACATCGTAGATGGTGGGCTTGGTGCGTGCCAACAGCTCCGATGGATTGGCCAAACTCAAGGGACTCAGCAGGAAAAACAAGGCCGAAACGATGATGCTGATGCCGACCATCACGCCGAAGTTCTTCAGCGAGTTTTTCACCAAGTCGTTGTCCTCGGTGCCAAGACCCAAGCCGAAACCCAAGATAGGACCCATGACGGGCGAGACCAACATCGCACCAATGATGACGGGAATGGAGTTGACATTCAGTCCGACCGAGGCGATGATGATGGCGCAAGCCAAGATGAACACATTGGTGCCACGGAAGGCGATGTTTTTTCGTATGCTGATGCTGGCGTTTTCGTAATCGATTTCGTCCGAAAGATGGATGAGCGACCTGAGGTAGACGAGGATTTTTCTGAGTGTATACTTCATGGGTGAATGGCGTTTTTCGTGTTGCTGTGGAATAAATTTCGTGCAAAGAACAATAAAATTCTTGAATTTCGCAAGGCTCACCGACTAAAAAGGCTTTTCGCGGCAATCAACATGGGGAAAATCTCAACGCGGCCCAAGAGCATGATGATCATGGCGACCACCTTTTGGAACCCTAAAAGATGGGCGTAGTTGCCCATTGAGCCGACTTCGCCAAAACCAGGGCCGACACTGCCCATGCAGGCGATGGAAGCCGTTAGCGATGTGGTGAAGTCCATGCTGATGGCGAAGAAGATCGTGCCGATGGCGATAATGAGCATATAAGTGACCATGAAAGTAATCACCGAAGTGACGTTTTTTTCAGTTTTCACCTGACCGTCAATCTTGACTTGACTGACAGTATTGACCCCAACGAGCGAGCGTATCAGGTCTTTCATGCTCTTGATGACGATGACAAGACGATCCATTTTCATGCCACCCGAGGTGGAACCCGAACAACCGCAAATCAAAGAGCAAAGCAAAAGAATTCCCATGCTGCCTCTTGGCCAAAGGTTGGTGTCGACGGTGGCAAAGCCCGTTGTTGTTGAAAGTGAGCAAACCTGGAATGCCGCCATGCGCAACGCCCTTGTGAAAGTGGAATAATATCCGCTGAAATAGAGGTCGGCTGTAACGACGAGTATGGCGATTGCGACGAGAGCAAGAAACCATCTGATGACTTGCGTGTTGAAAAGGTTCTTGTGGGTTCGCTTGTCGGGCCAAATGGTGGAGAACATAAGGCTGAAGTTGGTGGCACCCATCAGCATGGCCACAATGAGGATGGATTCCACGACAACGTTATCATAGAAGGCAACGCTGGTGTTCTTCGTGCAGAAGCCGCAGGTGCTGCAAGCCGACATGGCCAAAGTAACGGCATCAAACCACGGCATTTGGGTGAGTTTCAGTGCGATGGCCGATGCTGTAGTGATAATCAAATAGACCGCTATCATCCGATAGACGAAATTTCTCTTGCGTCCGCCATAGTAGGATTTAGCGAGGTCCGAAAGCTCTGCACTGGCCAAGACGGAATGGCGATCGTGTTGCGCTGAAATGACCAATGAAACAAGGGTGACGATACCAATGCCGCCCATCCATGCCGTTGCTATGCGCCAGAATTGCAGACCTTTGGGCAAACTTTCAATGTCGTTGAGAATGGATGCCCCCGTGGTGGTGAATCCCGAAACACTCTCAAAAAAGGCGTTGATGACGGTAAACTCGCCGCCGAACATTATAAATGGAATCGCACCAAAAACGCAAGCCGCAATCCAACAACCTGTGACGATGCAGAAGCCTTCTTCGATACTCATGTTTTCCTGCGGTTGCGTTCTGATGATGGCGAAGAAGCCGCAAAGTGTGGCTGCCATCGCGGAGAAAACCAAAGGGTCGAGGCTTTCGTCGCTGTTGTTCCTAAAGGCGATGAACGCGGCCAAGTACATCAGGAGCGAGACTCCAATCAGGGAGATTCCGGCATAACGTAGGGTAATATTCCATTTTTTCATTTGCTTTCGATTTTGAAATATGGCGGCAAAAATATTTCGGCGTTTTGTATGGGTCAATACAATAATGCTTATCTTTGCATTGATAAAAATCAATAAAGATGACCCTGCAACAGTTGGAATACATTATCGCCATTGAGGAATACGGCTATTTTGTGGAGGCTGCCGAAGCCAGTGGCGTGACGCAATCAACGATGAGCCTAATGGTGAAAAAATTGGAAGAGGAACTTGACGTAAGGATTTTCAACCGCGACACGCACCCCGTTTCGGTGACGGAAATCGGGAGAAAGGTAATCGACGAGGCCAAGTTAGTGGTCTATCACGCAAAGCAACTGACGGAGCTGACACGCTCCGAAAAGGAACTCTGCTCCGGCGACTTGAACGTGGCCATGATTACCACAGTGGCGCCAGTGCTGATGGCGGGCATGTTCAAGTTCACGAAACTGCATTATCCTGCCTTGCGGCTACAAATGGAGGAATTGATGACGAGCACCATTTTGGCCAAACTGAAAAAGGCCGAAATTGACATGGGTATCTTGGCCTCGCCCGTCAACGACCCCGACCTGCTTGAGATTCCTTTATACCATGAACGGTTCTTTGTCTATGTTTCGCCAGAAGATGCTATGATGCAACAAGATAGCATCGAGCGCGACCATGTGCTCGACCATCCCGTTTGGATTATGAGGGACGGCGTGCGTTTGTTCGACCGTTCCATGCTGCGGCCTGACGAAACTTTCACTTACGAGAAAATGTACGAGGGCGGCAGGGTAGGCATCCTCATTCAAATCGCCAACGAAAACGGCGGTGTCACCATCATTCCCGAAACGCACATCAGGTTTTTGACCGAGCCGATTCGGGCTTGCCTGAAACCCATCGTCAACCCCGAGCCGAAGCGGACGATTTGTTTGGCTTTCAGGAAAGATTACATCCACGAGCAGATTATGAACATCGTGGTGAAGTCCATCAAGACCATCATCCCATTCGAGTTGTGGGACGAAACCATCAAGAAAGATTACCTGAAACTATAAAACGGCGGCAGTCGCCTCGGCAATCTGCTCCAACCATTCCTTGTCGGTCTGGTCGAAGGTGGCCAACCGCTCGCTGTCAATGTCCAACACGCCGATGACCTCGCCTTGTTTCATCAAAGGCACAACGATTTCGCTCTTCGATTCGCTGCTGCAAGCGATGTGGCCTGGGAATTGTTCAACGTCTTCAACCACAAGGGTTTTGCGTTCTTTCCAAGAGGTGCCACACACGCCTTTGCCGAAGCCGATGCGAGTGCAGGCCACTGGCCCTTGGAACGGCCCGAGCACCAATTGCTCGCCGATGACGCGATAGAAGCCCGTCCACCAGAAGTGGAAGGCCTCTTGTATCAGCGCGGCCACGTTGGCCATATTCGCGACGGGGTCGCTTTCGTCTTTCACCATCGCCTTCACTTGGGCGAGGAGGAGTTTGTAGGTTTCGTTTTTGTCCATATCTGTTTGTTTTGTGGCCCCACACTGCGCGGTGCTTGTGTGGGGTTAATAAAAGTGTCGTCACTTCGTGACGGGGGCTGTCCCCGTGTCTTTAGTCCTATGTCCCGCGTCAATAAAGGAACCCGAACATCCAGAGCGGGATTTTGTTGCCGTAGCCTATTTCGGTCTCGTCGATGGCGAGGTAACTGTTCGGGATGTCCTTGATTTGGTCGAATTTCTTGCCTTGTCCGCCCACCTCAAACAGGCTTGTGCCGTTGAGGAGGAAGTCGCCTTTTTTCGGCATCGTGAGCGTGGCCACCGCCGAGGTTTGGTTGGCGAAGAAGGTCTCCCTCACGGTGCCGATTTCGCTTCTCGGAGCCAAAGCCCGCATAAGGTTGGTGTTGTTGAGGTAAATCTTCTCCGGCGTGATGATGTGTTTGTAGTCCTTGACGTTTTCGGTCAAAAGTTGTATCAACTCGGCGCGGTCGAGGGCGTAGAGCATCTTGAGGCAAAGTTCGCGGCTGGTGTCCAATTGCACGGTCAGTTTGTTGACATTGGGCATCAGCGGGAGGTTTTGCGCAATCAGCATCAGCAGGGTTTTGGTCTTCCTCACGGTGCTGTAAGTGACTTCTTCGACGGCGGGCAAATCGGTGTCAATCACTAAATTGGCGACTTCGGCGAGTTGCAGCAGGTAGTCTTTTTTCGCGTCCTTGTAGAAGGGATAGTAGCCGCTTTCCAGATAGTTAGAGAAGTGTTTCAGCACCTTGGTTTTCTGGAACAGGTCGAAGGCAATGTCGATGTGGCGCTTCAAGAGGTCGTCCAAGGCGATAGGCTCAGTGGTCATAACGCCTTCAAACTCCATGTATTCGCGCAATGAGAGGCCGTGCAGCGTGTAGAGCGTCTGCCGTCGCGACAAATCCACCTTCGAATAGTCGATTTCGAGCATCGAACTGCCTGTATATACAATGTATAGGTCGTTGTAGGTGTCGTACAGGTTCTTGATGCTGATGCTCCAGTCGGGGTATTTGTGCACCTCGTCAAGAAACAGGTGCGTCACGCCGTGCGCGTATTCGTAGGCCACCAATTCTTCCAAAGTGTGGGTCTTGAACCACAGGTTGTCTAACGAAACATACAAGGCTTCTGATTTTTTCGGGAAATGTTCTTTGATGTGTTGCAGCATCAGCGTTGTTTTCCCGACTCCACGAGCACCTTTTATGCCGATGAGTCTCGTTTCCCAGTTGATTTTGTCGTACAGGTAACGCTTGAATTTCAGGTCGGTAGCCGAAAGCCTCATACGGTAAGCGTCAGTGATGGGTTTTACGATTTCGTCTTCCATGATTCTCTATTTTAACGCTGCAAAAATACAAAAAATCACTTTTCCATCTGCGAAAATTGATATAAAAATCACTTTTCTATCTGCGAAATTTAATATAAAAATCACTTTTCTATCTGCGAAATTTAATATAAAAATCGCATTTCCATCTGCGAAAATTGATATAAAAATCGCATTTCCAAATGCGAAATTTCATACAAAAATCACTTTTCCATCTGCGAAAATGGAATTTTAAATCTACAAATTTTAAATTTTAAATCCTGAAAATTTCCTACCTTTGCACCTCATTTAAAAACTGCACGAAAAATGAAGAAAGACATACCCGTATTGCTGCTCACCGGCTACCTCGGCAGCGGCAAGACCACTGTGGTCAATAAGATATTGAACAACCGCAAGGGCATTAAGTTCGCTGTGATTGTCAACGACATAGGCGAAGTGAACATCGATGCCGACCTGATTGAAAAAGGCGGCGTGGTCGGCCAAAAAGATGACAGTTTGGTCGCCTTGCAGAACGGCTGCATCTGTTGCACCTTGAAGATGGATTTGATCCAGCAACTGCACGACATCATCGTCATGCAAAGATTTGATTATATCGTCATCGAGGCCAGCGGCATCTGCGAGCCGGAACCGATTGCCCAGACGATTTGCTCCTTCCCCAATATGGCGTGGCAACTCACCAAGGATGGTATTCCTATTCTGGACTGCATCGTGACTGTGGTGGATGCCTTGCGGATGCAGAGCGAGTTCGGTTGCGGCGACGACCTGATGAAGAAAAATTTGGCCGAGGACGACTTGGAAAGCCTTGTCATACAGCAGATTGAGTTCTGCAATATCATCTTATTGAATAAGGCTTCGGAAGTCACGCCAGAGGAATTGGGCCGCGTGAAGAGCATCATCCGCGCCTTGCAGCCCACCGCCGAAATCATTACTTGCGACTATGGCGATGTTGATTTCGACAAAATCCTCAATACCAAGATGTTCGACTTCGACAAGGTAGCCACCTCCGCCACTTGGATTAAGGAAGTGGAAGGTGCCGTGGAGGAAGAAGAACACCATCATCACGATGATGACGACCACGACGAGGACGAACACGAGCATCATCACCATCATCACGACCACGATGATGACGATGAAGAGGAACACGGCCATCACCACCATCACCACGACCACGAAGGCGGCGAGGTGGAGGAATACGGCATCGGCACCTTTGTGTATTACCGTCGCCAGCCGTTTAACATGGCGCGTTTTGATGAGTTTGTGGCGCGCAAGATGCCGAAGAATGTCATTCGCGTGAAGGGCATTTGCTACTTCAAGAACGAATATGACGTCTGCTACATCTTTGAGCAGGCGGGCAAGCAGGTGCAATTGCGCGATGCCGGCCAGTGGTTTGCCACTATGCCCGCTGACGAGTTGGAAGCCTTTATGGACCGCGAGCCCACCCTCCGCCGCGACTGGGACGACACCTACGGCGATCGAATGCAGAAACTCGTCTTCATCGGGCAGCATTTGGATAAGGAAGCCTTGGTGAAGGATTTGGATGCTTGCTTGACGAGGTGATTGTTCTGTCACAAAACCTACAAAACTTGCAAAACCTTATTTTAACGTTGGAAAGCCTGCCAACCGGCGGCTTTCCGACTGCCACCCGTTTGGGTAGGCAGCCTTGCTTTTTTGTGAAGTTTTGAGGGGTTTTTGAGAGTTTTGTGAGAAAAAATGTATCTTTGCGCTCATAAAAAGGCAAAACTATGGGCGTGATATTCGATAGCGAGAAACAGATGTTCGTGTTCGATTTTGAGCACGACGGCGAGGAAGACATTATCAACCTGACGGGAGACGGCTATCAGGTGAAGGCTTTCGGCAGGTGTTTCTATTATGGTTATGAGTTTTCGGAGCAGGTTGACGGCAATGTGCGCAGCGCGTTTATTAATTATGTGAAGTTCGCCAAAAACCTGCAAGACAACCCTGATTTGACAGATTTCATCAAAAACGCCATCGATAACCTCAGCAAGAAAATAAACCTGTACGATTACAACCTTGTCGTGATGCCCGAGTCGTCGAGCAAGGTCAACCAATATATGCTGCGCTATATTTATAGGTTTGCACAGCCGAAATTATGCAAAGTTCAAGACATTCTCAATCCTGATATGGACGAAAAACTTTGCGCCTCCATCCGCCAGCAGAATGTGCTGATTATCGACGATGTAACCACCAGTGGCTCAACCTTGAACGAGATTTTGAGAACGCTCCGCATCCTCAACGAGGACAACGAAATCACCATCTTCAGCCTGCTTGGGCGGAAGGATTTGATGGCGGAGGCTTTATGATTTCTCCTTGTTGAAAACTTTTATGGCTTTGTCCTTGCAAATTGCTGGGGCATTGTCTATTTTTGCAGGCGATTAACGGAGTATTAACCAAAACGCATAAACGACAAGAAGTTAAAACAACGATAATTAGACATATCATATAGCATTACGCTAATCTTGGGCACTTAAAAACTGGACATTTTTAAGGTAAATGTACTAACCAAGAACAAAGCAAAATGCTCATGCGTAAGCGTGGGCTTTGTTCGGTTGTAGTTGGTTAGTACAGGTAGTCCAGATTCCTTAAGTGCCGATGAAAACTAAGAAGTTCGCGCTTAACTTTTTGTGTAAAATCGTAAACGAGATGAAAAACGAAGATGACAACATACAATTTGAGCAAATGCCTGATTTGGATTGGGGAAAAGTTCAAAAACCGAAGCCTATTAAAGAGATCGAAAAGGAATATGATTCTCTTTACGATGAACTACTTGATAAGTGTAATCCGAGCAGGTTTAAGATAGAATCTGTTGGACTTGATAGGTTCAATATCGCAAATGAGATATATACACAATTGAAATCAGGAGGAAGCAATATTCCGGAAGCCGTTTTGATTGCTTTGCGAAATCAGGCTATGAGAGAATTACAAATTCACATTTCCACGAAGAAGAAGTTCAGTTATTTGAAATCATTTTTTGATCCTGAAATCTATATAAATAGGACGCCATATGATGGGCAGAGGGTTAGTGAAGCAGGTACTTGGTATGACCTATTATTGAAAAAAGCAGATGACATTCAGGCGTTGGAAAAGTTAGAATTAGACGCAGATGAATTCATTCAAGAAGAGAAAAGATTTCAGCAGAATACTATTGTGGACGAAGAAGAGGTGTTTTTTCGGGAAATGTCTGCATCTGACTATCTTCGTCAATATCCCAATGGACAACATATAGATGAGGTAAAATGTTTATTATATGAAGGCTCAAAAACCTATTTAAAACAATACCCCCAAGGACGATACCAAATTGATGCAGAGAACGATATTATTTCTAATAGAATTCTTGCTTTTGTTGGGTTTATGTTTATTGTGATTATTATAGTAGCAATAGCGTTTTCAGAATAATAACTATGGAAATAATATTTGTATTACTGAAGAACTATCAAAGCGCTGGTGAAGCCTTTGTTGTAGGTGCATTATCTGGCCTTTTCTTATATGCAGTAGTTGCTATTTCAAGAGGTATCGGCAATGCAAAACAGAGAAACAAAAAAGACTTTGACGAAGTGTCGAAAAAAGAAACAAACACGAGCAGCACCTCGGATTGGGACGAAATCAAGAAAGAAGATAATTAACTAAAAAAGAAAAGATTATGCCATCATTTGCAAACATTTGGTCAAGAATTGTGGAATGGTTCCAAGACAGGCAAGACCGTAAGCGGCTTCTGCTTGGATTCAACAAGTCAGCAAAAGAAGCCTTTGTCAACGGCTATGCGCCAGTCATTCTTGAAGCGCGAGTTTCAAAAGGGAATAGAGCGTATAAACACCAATTTTCCGACTCGTTTAATAGTGGCTTTAGAATCAAGGCTCATGCTGGTTATCAGTTATCGAAAAACGACACTATCAATATTGGCAAAGTGGTATTGTCGAACGACTTGTTAATACGCCGTTTGGTGGTGTTAGGCTTCGACACGCTTGAAGTACACAGCGATGTCGGCTCACATGGTTGTCAATGGCAGTTGCATGATTTCATTATGATAGGACAAGGAGGACAAGACGATGAATGACACTTTACAAATGGCTGCCGATAGCCTTGCGCAGGCTTCGCAGCAAGGAAACTCGCTGAATTGGTGGATGATTATTGCCATCGTCGAATTGGTAATTATCGTTGTTTTGTTATTGTCAAAAGGCAAGACCGACGATAAGAAACGAAGCATCAAGAGACAGGTCAGAGAGGAAGGCGACATCAACTTTGGAAATGTAATTGCAAGTTCGTTTGGAGCAAAAGCATTATACGATGAACTTATTAGAAAATGTCATCCTGATAGGTTCGCTCCCGATGAGGAAAAAGTTGCTGTTGCCAACGACATTACGGGAAGGCTCGGCAAATACAAAAACGACCTTGAGAAGCTCAAAGAACTTAAGGAAGAAGCAATAGAAAAACTTGGTATTAGTTTGTAATTGCTATTTGAACATGCGTTTTATTACAAAACATTCCCAAATCAGCGAACAATAGACTTTTTGTGGCATATTGCAAGCAGTTGACAATGAGCGAAGAAGTTAATCCGCAGATGCTTGCTTGACAAGGTGACGGGTCGGTAAATTTCCACAAACGACCGAAAATTTGTTTTAATGCTTGCATAATCAAAACAAAACCAATTAGGGTAATCACCATCTTCAGCTTGCTTGGGCGGAAGGATTTGATGGCGGAGGCGGTTTTTGTTTGAAAAATTTGATAATTGAAGGGAAAAACCTATTTTTGCGCCATAATCCATTTCATTATGAGTGATAATAGGAGCATTCCCGAAGATTCTCGTGCCGTTGTGCAGGAAACTGGAGAATTGTATCAAGATGCCTGTACTATCATTGAACAGGCACAAGCAATGGCTTACCGTGCCGTGAACGAAGTGCTAATCAAGCGCAATTGGCTACTTGGTATGCGAAGACAAACGGGCGGAATATGGAGAACAGGTGGTCAAAGGCCTTGCAAAAGAACTGACAAGACGGTTTGGCTCGGGTTATTCTCGCAACAACTTATATAGGTATGTTTCGTTTTATAAAGCATTTCCCGAAATTTTCCATTCAGCGAGTGGAAAATATGTCAGACTTTCATCGGATGGGATTTTGCAGTCTCTGATTGCGCAATTTGAGGATGGAGATACAATTGTCCCAGCAGTGACGGGACAATCTGAAAAAGTCCCAGCAGTGACGGGACAATTTGAGCAACATGACATTTACAGCTTAATTATATCAGAAAAACCCATAAGGTTGTCTTGGACACATTATGCCATCATCTTGCAGGAAGACAGCAAAGAAGCCCGCGCTTGGTATGAGCAAGAAGCCGCCAATGAAATGTGGAGCACGCGCACGTTGCAACGCAACATCAGCAGCCAATACTACCATCGCTTGCTGCAATCGCAAAACAAGGAGTTGGTCCGTGACGAAATGAAGCGATTGACCCAACCGCTACAGGACAGGTTGGAGTATTTGAAGAATCCTGTAGTGGCAGAGTTTCTTGGCTTCAAGAACAATACTGACTACACCGAGAGCGATCTGGAGCAGCGTATCATTGACCACCTGATTCCTTTTCTGATGGAACTGGGTAAAGGCTTTACGCTGGCAGACCGTCAGAAACGCATCCATACGGAGAAAGAGGATTATTATATCGACCTTGTGTTCTACAATTATAACTTGCGTTGCTTCGTGTTGATTGACCTCAAGACTACAAAACTTCGTCATCAGGATGTGGGACAGATGGATATGTATGTGAAGATGTACGATGAGATGATGATACCGCAAGGGCATAATCCCACCATCGGCATTTTGCTTTGCGCCGACACCGACGAGGATGTGGCCCACTATAGCGTGTTGAACGGCAATGACCAACTTTTTGCGGCGAAATACCTGACTTATATGCCTACCAAAGAAGAACTGCGCCGCGAAATTGAACAGCAGAAAGAGTTTTTCAGACTTCAAAACAGTAAATAAGAGATTACACTATGGAACAACTCATTCAAACAATCAGCGGCTACGTTTGGAGTCCGGCACTTGTGGCCATTTGCCTCTTGGCGGGCTTGTATTTCTCTATCGGAACGCGCTTCGTGCAGGTGCGTCGCCTGCGCGAGATGGCGCGACTGCTCTTTTCGTCGGAAAAGGGCGAGAAGACAGGCATCACCTCGTTTCAGGCCTTTTCGATGGCGCTTTCGGGGCGCGTGGGAACGGGTAACATCGTGGGCGTGGCTACGGCCATCGGCTATGGCGGCCCAGGAGCCATCGTCTGGATGTGGATTATCGCTTTCTTGGGCGCAGGTTCGGCCTTTGCCGAGGCTACCTTGGCACAAATCTATAAGGAAGAACACAAAGGCCAGTTTCGTGGCGGACCGGCATATTACATCGAGAAAGGACTGAAAAGCAAGTGGTTGGCTGTGGTCTTTGCCGTGTGCGCGGTATTGGCCACGGGCTTTTTCTTGCCGCCGGTGCAGTCCAACGGCATCGCGATGTCGTTTGCCAACACCTATCATATCGATGCTGCATGGATTGGCGCTATTGTCGCCGTGCTCATCGGCTTGGTGGTGATGGGTGGCGTGAAGCGCATCGCCAACGTGGCGCAAATCGTGGCACCGTTTATGGCGGTTTTGTATGTGATGCTCTCGCTTGTCGTGTTGGCTTTCCATATCCGCGAAGTGCCAGACGTGTTTATGGACATGATACGAAGCGCGTTTGGCATGAATGAGGCTTTGGGTGGCATCCTCGGCTCGACCATCGCGTGGGGCGTGAAACGCGGCATCTACAGCAACGAGGCCGGCCAAGGCACGGGTGCCATCGTGGCGGGCGCGGCCAAGGTGTCGCATCCCGTCAAGCAGGGACTGGTGCAGGCGTTTTCGGTGTATATCGACACCTTATTGGTATGCACCGCCACTGCCGTGATGATTTTAGCCTGCAAGACCTACAATGTTTTCGACGCTTCGGGCAACATCCTTTTTGCCGCCGAGGGTGTAAAATTGGGTTCGCCCGATGTCAGCTATACCACAGCAGCCTTGAGTACGCTTTTGGGAAACCATTTTGGCGGTGTCGTCGTGTCATACGCCCTGTTTTTCTTTGCCTTCACGACCATCATGGCGTATTATTACTATGCAGAAACCAACCTTGTCTATCTTTTTGGCAAGGGCAAATTGGAACATGTCTTGATTTGGGTGCTGCGTATCGGTGTGGTCGGCATGGTGTTCTTCGGTTCTTTGCATGAGGCCAAGGCGATGTGGGATCTCGGCGACATCGGCGTGGGCACCATGGCATGGGTGAACATCATCGTGATTTTGCTGCTTTCGCGCCAGGCGTTCAAGGCGTTGAAATCCTACGAAAGGCAGAAAAAGGAAGGCAAGGAGCCAGTTTTCGACCCGAAGGAAATCGGTGTGAAGGGGGCGGATTTTTGGGAATCGCGTCACGCGGAATGAATTTTTTCACGCAGAAATCGCTGAACTCACAGAACCTGCCGGACGTAAATTTATCGTCGCTTCGCGCTTCTCATAATTGACTTCATCGAATCTGCGATTTCTGCGCATTCTGCGTGAGATTAATTCTGCATCTCCCGCAGCAAATCCAACGCCTGCGTCACCGTGCTTACTTCTTTGACAGTGAGTTGCAGTTTATCATTGGCCTCCTTGACGGCGGTGCGTTTCGGATGGCTCATGATATACTGCATGACTTTTTGGAAGGTCGCGCTCTCGAAGTATCTTGACTCTTGGTTGCTGACGAAATAGGCCGTCATATTATGGTGGCGCAACAGAATCTTCTCGAAGCCCAAGTCCTTAGCAATCCAGCGGAGGCGCACGGTGTTGAGCAAGTCGTTCACCTGCTTTGGAATCGGGCCGAAGCGGTCGATGAGGTGGTCGGTGAACTTCATCAATGCTTCCTCGGTCTTGGTGCGGTCGAGTTCGCTGTAGAGGCTCACGCGCTCTTGCGTCGAGTTGATGTAGTCGGCGGGGAAACGCACCTCCATATCGGTCTCGATAGTGCAGTCCGTGACGTATGATTTTTCCTCTTCCTTGTCGAAAATATCCTGAAATTCAGTCTCTTTCAGTTCGAGAATGGCCTCGTCGAGGATTTTGTGGTAGGTCTCAAAACCGATGTCGTTGATGAAACCGCTTTGTTCTGCGCCGAGAATGTTGCCCGCACCACGAATATCGAGGTCGCGCATGGCGATGTTGATGCCTTCGCCGAGGTCGGAAAACTCCTCCAAGGCGCGGAGGCGTTTTTGGGCCTCTTGGGTGAGGGTGTTCAATGGCGGCGTCAAAAGATAACAGAAGGCCTTTTTGTTGGAACGGCCCACGCGCCCGCGCAGTTGGTGCAGGTCGGAGAGACCGTAGCGGTGCGCTTCATTAATAATAATGGTGTTGGCGTTGGGGATGTCCAAGCCCGATTCCACGATGGTGGTGCAGAGCAAAACGTCATAGTCGCCGTTGATGAAACCGAGCATAATGTCCTCAAGTTTAGCGCCTTCCATCTGGCCGTGGGCCACGGCGATGCGCACGCCCGGCACGTATTTCAGGATGAAGTCGTGTACATCCATGATGTTTTGGATGCGGTTGTGGATGAAGAACACCTGACCGTTGCGGGCGAGTTCAAACTGGATGGCGTCGCGGATGAGCTCGCCGTCGAAGCCGCGAAGCTCGGTCTGCACGGGATAGCGGTTGGGCGGCGGCGTGGTGATGACACTCAAATCCCTCGCGCCCATCATCGAGAATTGCAGGGTTCTCGGAATGGGCGTGGCGGTCAAAGTCAGCGTATCGACGTTGGCTTTCATCTCTTTCAGTTTCTCCTTCACGGCTACGCCGAATTTCTGTTCCTCGTCGATGACGAGCAATCCCAAATCCTTGAATTTCACATCTTTTCCTGTCAATCTATGCGTCCCGATGATGATGTCGATTTCGCCTTTTTCGAGTTTTTTCAGGATTTCGGTCTGTTGTTTGGTGGTCTTGAATCGGTTGAGGTATTCGACGGTGACGGGGAAACCGTTGAAGCGTTCTGTGAAGGTGTGGTAATGTTGCAAAGCCAGCACGGTGGTGGGCACCAAAACGGCCACTTGCTTTGAGTCGCAGCAGGCCTTGAAGGCGGCGCGCATGGCCACTTCGGTCTTGCCGAAGCCCACGTCGCCGCACACGAGGCGGTCCATCGGGTGCTCGCTTTCCATGTCGCGCTTCACGTCGTTGGTGGCTTTCAGCTGGTCGGGCGTGTCCTCGTAGATGAACGAAGCCTCCAACTCGTTTTGCAGGTAGTTGTCGGGCGCAAACTGGAATCCGGGCGTGCGTTTGCGCTCGGCGTAGAGCTTGATGAGTTCACGCGCAATGTCCTTGACCTTGCTTTTCGTCTTGTTTTTCAGTCGGTTCCACGCGCCGCTGCCGAGGGTGCTCAAATGCGGCTCGGTGCCGTCTTTGCTGCTGTATTTGGCGATGCGGTGCAGCGAGTGGATGCTCACATAAAGCAGGTCGCCGTTGTTGTAAATCAGGCGGATGGCTTCTTGCGGCTTGCCGTTGTTCTCGATGGTTTCGAGGCCGTCGAAGCGCCCGATGCCGTGGTCGATGTGGGTCACATAGTCGCCGGGCTTCAGTTCGTAGAGGTCTTTCAGCGTGATGGCCTGCTTGGTCGAGAAGTTGTCGCGCAGGTGGAAACGGTGGTAACGCTCAAAGATTTGGTGGTCGGTGTAGCAACACACCTTCAAATCCTCGTCGATGAAGCCGCCGTGGATGGCGATGGTTTCGGTCTCAAAATCGCGGTGAAGCTCTTCGTTGTGGTTGATGTCGTTCAAAATCGCCTGAATGCGAGAAAGTTGCTTGCTGCTCTCGGAAAAGATGATGACGCGGTAGCCTTCTTCCTTGTGTTGGGCAATGTCGTCGATGAGGAGGTTGAAGTTTTTGCTGAAGATGGGCTGGGGCTTGGTCTTGAAGTTGATAGTTGTCAGTTTGCAGTTGACAGTTGTAGGGCTGTCACACTGTGGCAGCCGTACATTTGAACGGGGATTGAAATCGCCCGTTTCTGTTTGGGCCGCCCTTTCAGGGCTTTGGTTGACTCGCTTCGCGTCATTGCGAGGAACGAAGCAATCCAGACCATCAGTTATTAGCTGACTGGAAGTGCCAAATTCCACGGTGCGGCGTTTCTTCAGGCAGGCCAAAAGTTCCTCGGACTTGCTGAACAATTGTCCAGGCTTCAAGGCTTTAACTTCCTCTTCCTCTGTGGCTTGCAGTTTCTCGAAACCTTCAATGGCACGGTCGTATTCCTTATCGACTTGGGAGGCGAAAAAGGCCATGTCGGTGAGCCAGACGGTGGTCGTGTCGGGCAGGTATTGCAGGATGGCCTCGCGTTCCTCGATGAAGGCGCGTTCCTGCATGTTGGGCAACAACACAATCTGTTTCAGTTTCTCGATGGAGAGTTGGTTGGCGATGTCGAAACTGCGGATGCTATCGACCTCGTCGCCGAAAAACTCGATGCGGTAAGGGTAGTCATTGGCGAAAGAAAACACATCCACCAAACCGCCACGGATGGCAAACTGCCCCGGCTCCACCACGAAATCGACGCTCTCAAATTCGTATTCGTAGAGCAAATCAGTGAGGAAATCGAGGTTGATTTTGTCGCCTACCTTGATTCTGAAGGTATTCTTGGCCAACAACTTGCGCGTGAAAACCTTCTCGCTCAATGCCTCTGGATAACTGACAATCAATGTTTTGCGCTCTGATGTCGAAACGCGCTGCAAGACTTCCGTCCTTGAGAGGATATAGGTGTTGTCGGGTTTTTCGGGCTCGTAGGGGCGTTTGTAGGAAGTGGGGTAGAAGAGGACTTGCTTCTTGCTGTAGTCCATCCCACGCTCGCCGAGGAGGCTTTCGAGGTCGTTGTAGAAATAGGCCGCGTCCTCCTTGTCGGCACAAACGATGAGGTGTTGCCCGCCCATCTGCCGGAAAGTTTCTTCCACCACAAAAGCCTTCGACGAGGCCGCCAAATTGGAACAAAGCAAATGCCCGCCATCGCGCAAAGCCTTGACTATCGCGTCGATGTGGGCATTGTTTTTATAGGGTTGGTTCGTAATGCTTGCCACGGTTCTTGAAATTGTGGCGCAAAGATACGAATTTATTCCACAACAATCTTTTGTGTTCTCACACTGTTGGCGGTGGTGAATCGTATCACATACACGCCAGCAGTCAATCCATCAAGTCCAATGCATTCCGTTTCATTTGCACTTTTCAAAATTCTTCCGTTCAAGTCAATGACTTGCAGTAGGCCTTGACCAATAATCGATTGGAATTGTCCATTGATGATAAAGCCAAAACTCTCATTCTCAAAGGTTTCTGTTTCTTCGTTTGCAGCAGCAAACAGCAACTTGAATCGTGATTCATAATCGCCCGTCTTGGCTTCGAAGGTGTAATTTGGTGTAGTTAAAAGGTTGATATGGGTGCCGGTCATGTTGTCGATAAGGAAGAGATAGCCCATCTTCACCGACTCAGGTTGAACCTTTAAAGTGAAAGTGCCATTGTGATTGGGTTTGAAGTTAAGTGGCATTTCGTTTCGGTTGTTGGCACAGGCAATAGCATAGTCTCCATCACCTTGAGGGATGTAAAGTTTGGAGTTGTCTTCATTGAAAACGAATTTCTGAAGCGGTTCGGCTTCAGCGAAACTGAGGATGGCATTGTCGACCTGTACTGCGCTCGTTGAACTGCCGTCTCTATCCAGTTTGTTCTCTGCCACAGCGATTTGCAATTGGCCTCGATTTGACCACTGCATTGGTGTCTGACTGAAAACTACGCTTTCGTTTTCTCCAGTGGCTTCCACTATGATTCCTGTGCAGGGCGCGACCGTTTCGCTGTTGCTCGTCACGGCTTCTATATTTGTGCCGTTCATTTTGTAGTAACTCTTGCTGACGTATGCGTTAAATGGAAGCGGGTTGCCCACGAGGTTGAAGCCTTTCAACACATCGGCAGAATAGCTCAACGTGTTGCTGGAGACGGAACTTGCCGAATGCAGTTTGCCAGCAAAACTAAGGGTCGTGTTTTCGCTGCTGGCGTATAGATAACCAGTTTTGGGATCAATTGCAAAGCCGGGTTCCGCATTGTCGGTTTTAGGCTTGTAATTGTACCATTTGTGATTAGGTTCATTGTACTTATAAAGGTCAAAAGTGGTTTCTTCATTTTCTGGGATAAGACCATCGATGGTAGCGGTTTCGAGTTGAGTGGCAATGGGCGAGGCGATGAAGTTCCATCCATTCTTTTCGGTTGTGTAGGCGGCAATATCCTTCTTCACCGTAGCGTAGACATCACTGCCACTATGAAAGAGTTGTGCGCCGTTTTCGAGGATGAGGTTGGCTGGGTCGGAGTTGATAAGTTTTTCAGTAACAGAAAGGGTGCTATTAGGCAAAATGATAAGTTTGTCATCATTGTTGAGTGTCAAGCTATCCAAAACCGATGTGTTGTCGACAATCATAAGTGTGTTGCTTGTTGGTGACACATAGCTGTTTGTAATGGCCGTAACTTTGTATTCGTTCATGCCGTTAATGTAAGAATCTGTGTAGCTTGTCTCATTTTGATTTGACGAAATGGCAATGTTGTTGCGTAATACATTATAGGTGTACTCCTTGTCGCTCAAACCGAGTTGGAATGCCCAAGCTATTCCAAAATCATACGAGACCCAGAAATGGTCTCCTGAAAGTTGAAACAAAAGAACATTGTTGATGTCGCCATCGTAATTGTTATAGGCAAGTTGGTCTGAAGTGGTAATGGTAAGCCATAAATCTTTGTTAGGATTGATGACAACTGGGGTGTTCAAGTGGTAATTTACCTGTTGTTGTGCTTCGGTGGTCGTGAAACTGCCTTCAAAAACTTGTGTTCCAGGAAACAGTTCATCACCTTCATAAAGATTTAGTGTGCAAGTTGCATCGGAGTTTGCAAGTGAAAAGAAGATGCTTTCAATTTGCATTCCTGCGTATGGTTGGAGCATGGATGATGGGAATCTTTGGGCAGCGATGGCCAAATTTTCGGGTGCATAATAGCCTGTTCCTGAAGAAACATAACGTAGAGTGTCTTTTCGTGTGGCAGGGGCATCCCAATGCAAAGTAACCGTACTACTTCCTGTGTTGATTTCCGAAACTGTGAAATTACTTGGTGCGTCGATTACGGCATTGGTTGTGATTTCTACGGTGACTTGGTTTGACGGCAAAGAGGTTTGATGGTTCGCACTATTGCTTCTCACGAAATAGGTGTTGATTCCTGCAGGGACATTCATATCGGTAAAGATGGTATCCGAAACGGTTTGGGCAATCATTGTTCCATTTCTATAGATGCAATAGGAGCTGACGTTTTCCGCAGGGTTCCAATTTAAAGTCACGTCAGCTTCGTTTACGGTTGCAACAAGATTGGACGGTGCGGCACAGGCGTTCAACATATAGTTGATGGCGGCCAAAGCATCGATGCGACCTGAGCCAAAGGTGTTGTTCTTTGTGGTTTGTCCATCGCAGGCTACGGCAGTTGTCTCAATGATAGAATCGATTTCTACGGGTGTCAATGTCGGATTGGCCGAAAGCATTAAGGCCATCACTCCGGCTACGCAAGGCGCAGCCATTGAGGTGCCGTCCATGCTAAGATAACCAGTGTTGGATGAGTGACTTAATGACCAGATATCGCTTCCAGGGGCTGAAATGTCAGGCTTGATTAAACCGATTTTAGTTGGGTCTTCGTTGTCCCATGGATAATCATTAAAATACCCAATATAATTGCCTGACGCCCATGTAGATGGACCGTAAGAAGAAAAACTGGAATGTTTATCCTCCTTAGTTGTTGCTCCAACTGTTACGACTGCCGAGTGACCACCATCCAATGTTTGGTCAGGATGTCTCCAAGGTGAAGGACAATTGCCAGGTGAACTAACGTTGTTTGGACGGGGATAAGTCGATAACTGACCACCTGAATTGCCTGCTGATACGGCAGCGACTATACCACAATGGAGTACGTTTTCCATTATGTTCCTGTAAGCCCAGTTGCCTCCAGTTCCTGCCGTACCAATTGACATACTGAGAATGTCGGCACCGTGGGAAACTGCAAATTCAATTGCAGCCCAAGCGCCTGAAGTTGGTCCAGAAGCACCACTTCCGTTTGGTTTTGGATTTAATGTTTTTAGGGCCATGATTTTGGCGTCTTTAGCAATGCCGCATTGTTTGTCGTTTGTGCCGTAACTTGATACGGTTCCAGCGCAATGGGTTCCATGACCTTGGTTATCCATTGGGTCGTTATCATCGTTTATGAAGTCCCAGCCGTGGTTGGGGTATTCGGAGCCACCATCCCACATGTTGTTGGCAATGTCGGTGTGGTTGTAATTGACACCCGAGTCGATGACAGCTACAATAATACCAGCGCCTGTGTAACCCATAGCCCAAACGGCATCAGCATTTACTTTGGTGATATTCCATTGGTTAACGCTTCGGTCTTGTTGGTTGTTATCGGACACTTTACCGTCTGCTATATGAATTTCAAAATCTTTCATTACATATTTCACATCGGGACGCTCCGCGATGGCATACACCATATCTTTTGTCATGGAGCAACTTATGGCATTGATGATCCAAAACGACTGAATGTCTTTAACAAGCTCGGCTTTTTGACCCTGATGCAAATCTTTTAGAATTGCCGTTTGTCCGCTTCTGGAAACTTGCTGAAGTTCACTCATTACATATTCTTTTCGTTGAACTTTGTTAAGATGCTGCATTTGACGAGTCGACTTTTGTGCATCAAATTGTTCATCTAAAACAATAATGGTCTGAAACAATTCATTGGATTTTGTGCTTCCATTGATTTCTTCCAAAAGGTCAGTCGTGATTTTACTGTAATTAAAGTCTTGAGATAAACCTTGCATTGTCACCATCAACAACAAGGCCATGATCATCGTAAGTCTTTTCATATCAATGTGATTTCTTGGTTTTCAAATCGGGCTGCAAAATTACGAAAAAAAACTTACGGCAGCCAATAAAAATTGTGGCTCGACAAACCATATCGAGCCACAATGTTTTTGACAATATTTGAATCGTCAACCTCAGTTGACGACAATCTTCATGCTGCTGGTGTCATTCTCGGAAATGAGGCGGACAACATACACGCCGGGAACCAAATCAAGAGCCTTGTCGAGGTTTCCTTGAAGGGTTTCGGCGAGGAGGATATGACCCGTCATATCAATGAGTTGCAGGCGGGCATTGCCTTGGCTGAAAACGTGGAGATGACCATCGGAGAAGAAGGCGAAACCGTCCGTGGCGGCCTCAATTTCTTCGGCAGGCGCAAACAGCAGCCTGAATCTTGAAGCATAATCTGTGGTTTTGGCCTCGAAAGTGTAGTTGGGAGTTACCAACAAATCTACATCGTTGCCCGTGAGGTTGTCGATGAGGTGGAGGTAATCCAAATCGAGGCTGTTGGCTTCAATGCTGATGGAATACGTCCCGTTTTGGGTGGCCTTGAAGTTGATAGGCATTTCATCTTGGCTATTAGTATAGGCCACGGCGAAGTCTTGTCCTTCTTGCCAGAGGGCGATTTTTGAGCCTTTGTCGCTGTCGAGGGCGTACTTCTCCATGCCGATTCCTTCGCCGAAGCGCACACGGGCACGGTCGATGTTGGCTTTGCCTTGGGTGACGACCAAATCGAAGCAATCCTTTGAGTTAGTGTCTTTTGCGGAATTGGCTTTGCTGAAGGTTACAGTTTGGTCTGTGTCCGTGGCTTTCACGAAAACGCCTTCGCACGGAGCAATAATGCTACCAGTTGCCGCCAAAGTTACCCCGTTTCCATCAATGATGTAGAAGTCATTGGTAACTGTTGTGTTGCAAGGATAGGGGTTGCCGATGAGGTTGAAACCTTTCAGTGAAACGTCGGCATTATAAACCAGAGGGGTAGGTTCGGTTGTGGCGACTAACGTTCCTGCGAAAGTCAAGGTCGTGTTACCACTATTGGCGTAGAGGTAACCGGCTTTGTGGACAATATTGGAGAAAGAACCAGCTTTGATGTTTCGCCATTCCTTGTCTTCGCTTTGGTCGAACAAGTAAAGGTCGTAATTGTTGGTGATGAAGCCATTGTTGGCGTCCGGTGTGATGCTTTCGGTGACGGGCGAGGCGATGAAGTTCCATCCGTTGTCGTCGGCGGTGTAGGCTTCGATGGTCTTTTTCACGGTGGCTTTTACGCCTTCTGTGTTGTGGACGAGTTGTGCGCCGTTTTCGATGATGAGATTTTCGGCATTATCGTTGCTCATCGTGCCGCTGACGGTGAGTTGGCTGCCTTCGGTGATGGTCATTTGGTCGTTGGCGGCCATGTCAAGCGAGGCGATGGAGGCAGTGCCAACAGCAAAACCTACCAAATTGGAGGCAGATGACTCGCCATCATAATAGTTGGTCTTCACGGTGTATTGGTGTACAGCGTTGTCGGCAATGTTGCTGACGGTGTAGCTGGTGCCTTCTATGTTTGAAGCGACCGGGTTCGTCCCATCATAGAGGTTGTAAGTAAAAGTACCATCGGAGATGTAAGTTTTCATAACCCATGATGTATTATCTCCCATTGAATACCAGCCGCTTCCTGAACTGGAATAATAAGCGGCGTCCTCCGCCCCACTGCCTGAATAAGAGCAATAGCCGGCTGGGTATGCAATGCTTTGGGGCGCATACATGACCACCCATAAATCGCTTGTATAATCAAGGGGCACAATATTGGTAACATCAATGTCTTTCCAACCCGTTGATGAAGCCGTATAATCAGTTTGATACATCAAATCGGATGTCCCAGTTTCATCGCCATTGTAGATATACAACGTATAAGTGCCTGAATATCCGAAATAGACGGAAACCTTGTCGATAGCCATTCCAGCATATGAAGCCAAGGTGGCAACTGGATAGCGTTGAGCCCAATAAAATGCGGCTTGTCCACTAAATCCAATATAGCCTGATGGATTCGCACTTCCATATTGCAGTATGGCACTTTCTGAAGCAGGTGCTGTCCATGACAAATTTACGGTGTTGCCATTTAAGGAAGCGGTAAGGTCGGTGGCGACTGGACCGTCGAAAGAGACAACGGCCACAGAGATGTTGGATTTCAGCGACATGGTGCCGTCAGACTTTACGCTTTTCACATGATAGGCATGTTCGCCATAAGGGAGGTCGGTGTCTATATAGCTGGTGGTGGTCAAGGAGGAGGCAATCAGGTTGCCATTACGATAGAGTCTATACGAATCGGCATCGCTGATTTCATTCCAAGTGATAGTGACATTTGTGCCATCGACAGCCGTTGCAATGGTTGGAGGATTGATGGAAGGCGTGTTGGGCTGGATGCCGAAAATGGCCAATTGGTCGTAGGTGAAATTATAGCCACCACCACCTGATCCGCCGCTCCCTGGGACTAAGTTGCTTAATGAGTAGAAGCCGTCATTTCTGCCGCTCCATCCCCAGTTGAAATGAAAATAGTCGCTGTTGTCGTAACCGTCGCAAATAAAGGAGTGTCCACCGCTATTGTTGGGTCCCCAACCGTTGTATTGGATAGGCCTGTCTTCATTCAGTTCGGTCTTTAGCAAATTTAACCATTGGCTGTTACTATAAGAGGATTTAGCCTTTATTGTAATTGAGGATTTGTAGTTGAAATAATTGATTAACGCAGAAGGAATATCGGAAGGATAGGCACTGCTGCCTCCCGTGACGGCAAGACCATACTGCATATTCAGTGCCACACCGCAGTGGTACATCAGAGTAGCCACGGCGTTGATTTGGGCTTGCGAGGATGAACCGTTCAGCGAAAAGGTCATATTGTCCCAATCGTAGGTGGTGGCTCCGAAGTTCGCGCTTAAGGTTTGTCCGTTCCAATTGTAGGAATGTGACCCGATGCCATGAATTGGATGTTCCCAATAATTCATAATTTGTGCCATAGCGGTGGCCGCGCAGCCTGTGACGGTCTGCTCACCAGAAATGTAAGGACATAAGTTGTTGTAAAGCGGATCTTGGTCCCACTGAGTTCTTACTAATGCATCTACAACAATCGTTGCTTTTGCAGCCTTGCTTTTGCCATCAATCAAGTCTTTCCATAGTTTTGAGGTTTCGACGGTGGCTTTCATTTTGTTGTCAATGGCATACTGAATCTCATCGTTATAGCCATCCAGCCATCCACGCACATTTGTGGGCATGTTCTCTGTTTGGAACTTCCCCGTCAGCGAATAGCCCAAAATGGGCTGGACGCAGTCGTCGGCGGCCATCACCACGAAGCCTGGCTCGGCGGTGAAGATGTAGAGGTTCTGGAAACCAGCAATCTTCGATAGGTCAGTCAATTGGGTGGCCTTTGCACCGTTGTTGTTCAGGAATGTTTGGGCCACTTTTTGGGCAGTTTTGGGCGAAACGCGTTCGGCCATCATTGGCATGGCTATCATCAGCAGCAATGCCAAAATCATCGTAAATCTTTTCATATCGTTTAGGTTTTATGTGTTGTTCTATTTGCCTACAAAATTAGAAAAATTATCTTCATGTTCAACATTTTTTCACACAAAAACCGCCTCAAAGGATATTGAGGCGGTCATGGTTAAGGTAACGGGTTGTCGTTGAAGAATTTACTCTTCAACCTTCGCCCGCTTCGAGTCCCAAATCATATACACGATGATGGCGATATACATCACCAAGGCGATGAGGCCGGCCACGGGCAGCTCGGCAAACGGCGTTCCGTTGGCGGTCTTGGCCACGGCATCCACACTGGCAAACTTGAGAATGGCACTCACCACACCCATCAAGGCACCGCCGGCGATGAAGCCCGAGGCGATGAGGGTGCCACGGTTGTAGCGGGCATCGTTGAGTTTCTGGTCCTTGCTGCGGGTGCTCACGAACCACGAGATGGCTCCACCGATGAGCAGCGGCACATTGAGGTCTATCGGGATGAACATACCCAAAGCGAAGGGCAGGGCGGGAATCTTGCAGAAGTTGAGAATCAAGGCGATGGCGGCACCAATGCCGTAGAGCAACCACGGGGCGCTGCCGCCCGACATCATCGGCTCGATGACAGCGCTCATTGCGTTGGCTTGCGGCGCAACCAAGGCTCCGTCGCCAACAAAACCGTAGGCCTTGTTAAGAATCATAATCACGCCTGCGACGGTGGCAGCGGCCACGGCCACGCCGACGAACTTCCAAATCTCTTGTTTCTTGGGTGTTGTGCCAATCCAGTAACCCACTTTCAGGTCGGTGATGAAGGCTCCGGCCACGGCCAAAGCAGTGCAAACCACGCCACCTATAATTAATGTGGCGGTCATACCTTGCGGGCCACTCAATCCAGCGGCGACCATCACCAAGGAGGCCAAAATCAAGGTCATCAAAGTCATACCGCTCACGGGGTTGCTGCCCACGATGGCGATAGCATTGGCGGCCACCGTCGTGAACAGGAAGGCGATGACGGCCACAACCAAAATGCCAATCAAAGCGTGGCCGAGGTTGTGGACCACGCCAAACCAGAAGAACAAGAAGGTGATAATCAAAACAACCACGATGCCGATGACGACGGTCTTCATAGAGAGGTCTTGCTGGATGCGGTCGACGGCTTCCACCGAGGCTTTCTTGCCCTTGAACTCGTTGGCGGCGAGGCCCACCGACGACTTAATCACGCCCCACGACTTGATGATGCTGATGACACCCGCCATGGCGATGCCACCGATGCCAATGTGTCGCGCATAGTTCTTGAAAATATCTTCGGGTGCCATCGAGCCAATGGTGGCGGTGATGCCTGCGTTCATCAGGTCGATGATTTGGTCACCCCAAATGAGGTTCATTCCCGGGATGATAATGAACCACACGAGCATGGAGCCGCAGCAGATGATGAAGGCGTATTTCAGGCCGATGATGTAGCCCAAGCCAAGCACAGCTGCGCCCGTGTTCACTTTGAGCATCAGCTTGGCTTTGTCGGCCAAGGCCGCGCCCCAACCCATCATGCGGGTGGTGATGGTTTCTGACCACCAGCCGAAGGTGGAAACAATGAAGTCATACAAACCTCCAATCAATCCACTGACGACCAAAAGCAGCGAATCTTTGCCTTTTTTCTGTCCGCTGACCAAAACCTGCGTCGTGGCCGTGGCTTCGGGGAAGGGGAACTTGCCGTGTTGTTCCTTCACGAAATACTTGCGGAAGGGGATGAGGAACAAAATGCCCAAGATGCCGCCAAGCAAGGAGGCAATGAACACCTGCCAGAAGTTGATTTCGATTTGGTAGCCCTTGCCTTGCAGGATGTAGAGCGCAGGCAGGGTGAAGATGGCACCAGCCACCACGCCGCCCGAGCAGCCGCCGATGCTTTGGATAATGACGTTTTGCGACAGCGCATCGTTCTTGCGCGTCAGTCCCGTCAGGCCGATGGCGATGATGGCGATGGGAATGGCGGCCTCAAACACCTGCCCGACCTTCAGGCCGAGGTAGGCGGCGGCAGCCGAAAACAGGATGGTCATCAGCAGGCCGATGCACACCGACCATACCGTAACTTCTTGATACTTTTTGTTTTTCGAGAGTATGGGTTCATACTCTTCGCCCGGTTTCAGTTCGCGTTGCGCGTTTTCGGGCAGTTTGAATTGGTCGTTTTCCATATAGTGAATGTTTGAAATATCAACGGAAATGAATTGCAATAATAGGAAAATAAATGATTGTTTGATATTTTGTGTAGTGTTTTTTTCTCACGCAGAATCCGCAGAATCTTATGAAGCGCAAAGCGACGAAAAGCTTGGGTCCGGTAGGTTCTGCGAGTTCTGCGGATTCTGCGTGAAACTACTTTCTACATTTTTTTGCGAGAAAATGACAAATTAATTTGTCTATATGGAAAGTTTGCTTTACTTTTGCAGCGTCAAACTTAAAATGAACGCAAAATGAAACATTCAATCAAAGCTGTTTTGGCATGGGCCGCCGTCGCGGTCGTGCTTGCGGGCTGCAACAGCCAGCCCACTGCCGAAGAAGTCCTTCGGAAATCCTACCAGAAATGCCAGTCCATACAAGGCGGGCATTACGAAATGGAAGAGCGGATGAAATACATGTCGGGCAACGACACGACTCATTACCGCTATGCCTGTGATTTCAAAAAACTCCCTGACGACACCGTGTATTACAGGGCTTTCGCCATGTTTGAGGAAAACCTTAACTCAGAATACAGCCGTCATTTTCTTTATACAGGAAACGAATTCGTTAACTATGATGACAGTACAGGAACCATTATGCCGTGCGACCCTTGGGCTGCCGACATCATCGCGACAAGGCACAACCGCACGTTCTACTCCGTATTGACACATCTAAGCAGTTATCCGCTTCCGAATGAGGAAAGGTTGGCCGACAGCACCTATTCCTATTCCCTTTCGGAAACCCGATTGGATGGGAAACCTTGCTATTTGATTGATATTCTCGCTCCTGCCGATAAGGAGCCTGACAGCATTTTCGGCATGATGACCATTCGGCAAGAGACATACTTCTGGATTGACAAGAAAGACTTTTTGCCCATCCAATTTGCCACGGCCTTTGACGTCGTGGAACAACAGGATACCTTATATCAATATAAGGAATGCAAGTTACTTTCCTTCGACCCGAATGTGGACGAATCGAAACTGACTTTGGAATCCATTCCTGAGAATATTATTTTGAAGGATTACGAACCTTACAAGGCTCCCGAACCGCTTCCCGAAGGCTCGCCCGCGCCGGAATGGTCGCTGCCCACGCTGGCGGGCGACACCATCCGCCTCGCCGACCTGAAAGGGAAGGTCGTGCTGCTCGATTTCTTCTACAAGTCGTGCGCCCCGTGCTGTGCCGCCATGCCCATTTTGCAAAGCCTGCACGAGAAATACAAGGACAAGGGTTTTATGATGATTGGCATTGACCCGATTGACGACCCCGAAAAGGACGAAATGGCCAGTTTCTTGGCCAAGCGCGGCATCACCTACACCATTCTTTTCGCTGAGCGCGAACTGTCTGATACTTACCGCGTTTCGGGCTACCCGACCTTGTATTTCCTTGACCGCGAGGGAAAGATAGCGAAGATGCACATCGGCTTCGGCAAAGGCATGGAAGAAGAATTGGAAGCGGATTTGATGGAGTTGTTAGAGAAATAATAATCATGCTATTGGCTGTTGGCCATTGGCAGCTTCAACAAAAGAGTTGAAGTATTACCCTTTTCATAAAGCTGCCAAGAGCCAATGGCCAAAGGCTAATAGCAAAAAACAAAAAAACTATGAAGAAAAACTATTTGTTTCCCCACTATTTCCAATGGATTGGATGGACGATTGCCATTGTTTCTTTTGTGGTATTGTTACTGGGTGTGATTAACGATATTACAATCCGTATGCCTGCACTTTATGTGGATGTCTTTTTTGATGATGACAATGAGGATGGTTTCTTTCGCATGGTCAAAACGAGTGTGTACTCCATAGCCATGCCTTTGTTGATTATCGCATTGATTTTCATTGGTTTTTCCAAGGAAAAGGTCGAAGATGAATTTGTGCAGTATATTCGTTCGCAGAGTCTGATTTGGTCCACATACGTCTCGGCGGGATTGTTCATTCTTGGCACCTTGCTGATTTACGGCTTCATCTATATGTATATCCCTTATCTGGTGTTTTTTGTGTTTCTCCTGCTGTTCGTGATTAAATTCAAGATAGCATTGTTCCGCTTCAACAAAGGAGGCGCGCAATGAAGAACCGTTTGAAAGTGGCGCGGGCCGAAAAGGACCTCACGCAAGAGGATTTGGCCAAGCTTATTGGTGTGAGCCGTCAGTCGATAAACGCCATCGAGTCAGGGCGGTATGTGCCTTCCACAGTCTTGGCCTTGAAGATAGCGCAGGTGTTTGGGAAACCGGTGGAGGAGATTTTCTTCTTGGAAGAAACGGATTGATGTCTCACGCAGAAATCGCAGAATACGCAGAAGCCTATCGGACGCGGATTGATCGTCGCATTGCGATTCCCATAGTTCTGCGTATTCTGCGTGCGGAATTTATCTAACAATACAGAATTTCTTTATGAAACAACCTTCATCATTCTGAATTCTAACGAAATACATTCCAGAAGGATACTCGCTGAGCGACAAGACAATTATGTCGGCACCAACTTCAGCCTCATAAAGCGTTTCTCCCGTCATGGAAACGAGGGCAACACGCTTTGCACCAACACATTCCACGGTCAGTTGGTCATTGGCGGGATTGGGAAAAACATTGGCTTCCAATCCATCCAGTTCATTCACGCCCAACACATCCTTCTCCAAGCACTCCGACCACGAAATGGTGTTTCCGCCATCGGTGCTGATGCCGTATTTGTATTGTCCAATCGGCAGGGCATCCCAACCGTAATCGACATAATTCGGCTGGGCCACGTTGGAGGCAATCATGACGCTGTTGCTGCCGTCGCAGTTGGCGCGATAGATTTCAAAAGGCGTGCCCACGGTGATGTCGTCGATATAGAAAGCGTTATCGTATTCGCCTTCAGCGAGTTGATTGGCGTATTTCCATTCCAGAATGTGGTTGCCGGGACCAATGGCAACGGTGTAGCGCGTCCACGGCACTTCGTCTTTCAAAGTTTCGCCATACTGCACATTGTCGATGAAGAAGCCACAGCCGTTGAGCGGGAAGCAACTGACTCGGGCATAGTAACTTACAACGCTCGATGTAGGCAGGTTGACCGCCAATGAAATCTTGCTGTTGGTGAACATGCCTGTATTGGTCGACTTGGCGCAATAGCTGCCTTCGTTGGGTTGCGTGGTGGTGATAACCCAAGGGCTGGTGGCGTCATTAATCCACATGTTTTGGTAGAAGTCGCCCGACTCGAAGCCGTCGTAAACGCCCGCAGGCAGGTTCCACGACAGCGACACGCGCATATTGTTGATGACTTCGGCCTCAATCTCGACCGCTTTCGTCAGGGTGAGGTAATTGGAAGGAAGCGAGGTCAGGTCGTTTTCCAAATGGGCAATAATATAATAGGTGTAAGAACCCGCATAGTTGATGTGGTCGGTATAGGTGGTCGTCGTCAGGCTGTTGGCGATGCGCATACCGTCACGGTAAACGTCGTAGGAAATGCCTTCGGGAGCGGCGGTCCAGTTGAGGATGACTTGCTCGCCGTCGAAGTCGGCGGTGAGGTTGGTGGGACCATGATGGAACAAGGCGTTGATGGCGGCCAAAGCGTCAATGCGGCCAGAGCCTACGCGGTTGGTTTTCATGGTGTTGCCTACCCTAACGGAGGTGAGTTCGATGATGGAGTCCAATTCGGCGGGACTCAAGTCGGGATTGGCCTCAAGCAGCATGGCCAACACACCCGCCACGCAAGGCGTAGCCATCGAAGTGCCGTCCATCTCAATGTAGTTGTTGGTGGTTTGGTAGTTCAAGGAGGTGATGTTGGCACCTGGAGCCGAAATGTCGGGACGAATCAAGCCGGGCTGGTTGACATCGCCGTTTTCGTAAGGATAGTCGTTGTAGTTGCCGACATTCGCGCCTGAAGCCCAAGTCGTTGGACCGACGGAGGAGAAGCCGCAATGCTCGTCGTTAGAGTCGGTGGCACCCACGCTGATGACGGAGGTCAGGCCGCCTTCGATGAGGTTCCTTTGGTCGGGATGGAGCCATGCCGGAGGACAGTTGCTCGGGGCGCTGATGTTGAAGGGAATAGGGTAGGTGTATTGCGTTTGGCCTTCGTTGCCGCAAGCCACGGCAGCCGCCACGCCCGCATCCAAACAGGTGGCGAAAACGTCGCGGTAGTAGTAGCAGGGACCGGCCCCGACATCGCTGAGCGAGATGCTGAGGAGGTGGGCACCGTGTTCCAAAGCAAACTCAACGCCTTGGATGAGGTGGGTGGCTTCGCCTTCTCCATCTTCGCCCAAAACCTTGATGGACATGATTTTGGCTCCCGGGGCGATACCCGTTTGGGTGCCAGCCGTGCCTTGACCCGCCAAAATGCCAGCGGTGTGTGTGCCGTGACCTTGGTCGTCCATGGGGTCAAGGTCTTGGTAGAAAACATCATAGCCGTGGTGTGGGAACTCGCTGCCGCCGTCCCACATGCTGTTGGCAATGTCGATGTGGTTGTAGTTGACGCCCGTGTCGATGAGGCCGATGATGATGCCGTTGCCCGTGTAGCCCGTGCCGCCGTAGTTCCAAACCGCAGGCGCGTTGATTTTGTCCACATGCCAGGCTTTGTCTCTTGTGGCAGGGCCAATCTTCTCGTTTTGGGGAATCATAGGGCGCATTTCGTCAGGAATAATCATGGCAACGTCCTTGCGCTGAGCAAGTTGTGCAATGACTTCGGCATTGGCCGAGCAACTGAAGCCGTTGAACGACCAGAAGGTTTTCAGTTCGCTGACCAAGTTGTCATTTTTGTAACCTTCAAGAAAATCAAGCACTTGGGCTTGCGAGGCTTGACAAAACGCTTTTCTTTCGGCGATGACGAAATCGCGGCGTTGCTCTTTGGTCATCAGTGCGGTTTTTTGCGAAAGTTGGGCATCGTCATAGCGGTCGGCCATCATGACGATGACATGTTGAAGTCCGTCGGATTGGCCGAACAAGGTGCTAAAACCGAGGACAAGAATCAGGGTAATAATGGATTTCTTCATGGTATTTGATTGATTTTGTGTTACATTACATTTCCGATACGACATTCTAAACATCGTTTGCGCCTGCAAAAATACGAATAAGTTTGTTGATAGCTTACGAGCAATTCCACAAGGAACTCACTTTTGAAGCTCTCTAATTACTTCATCAACGATATATAAGTCCCCAAAAGTGTACAACAGTGTTGCAGGATTGTGAAGCCGTTCATTTGTTTTTGATGTGTAGAAAATGTCCAAGGCACGCTCGCCAGAGACATCAAGGCGTTCGGCCAGCAGGGTAACGATGCGACCAATCTTGTTCCACATTAACAAATCGCTTAACATATCACTTTCCTTTCATTTTGACAGCTTTCTCGAATTTCAAGCAAGTGTCGATTATCCTTTGGTTCAGGATGCAAATTTGGTTGTTGGGTCGATGTTGGGCCAACAATCCCAAGGCTTTTCCCTCGTCAATGAGACCAGCCATGAAACTTTCGACTGTATCAATCACACTATCATTGGCCACTCCGCCTTCGATGAAGTCAAAGTCTTTCCAAACCGTCTTTCCGCTACGGCAATCCACGATGAAATGAAGCCATTCGGCATCGTAGTGTTCAAACTTCTTATATCGAAATTCAGCAACGGCTTTGTCAAAATCAAAGAGATAGTGGTTGATAAAGCCAACAGCATCCATGTAATATCTGCTCTTGGTCGTTGCCCAGGTCTTGGCTTGGCTTAAGACATCAGTGACGTAGAAACCTTTGCCAAAATCAAGATTGTCGCGACCAATATGCACCAAGGGCTGCTCAATCGTTTCAATGCCGCCGTGGAACACCTTTCTCATGCGCGTACTCCTTTCTTGGATTCCCAAATGGCGAGGGCACCCAATACGTCTTCGGTGACATGTTGTCGGCTTTGGGTGTGAAGGCCTTCGTAGCATTTGATGATAAAGCCCTCAATCAGCCCCACTCGCTTCATTCTTCTGTACATGTCGGATGACGACACATTTTCAGCCCTTGCTGCTGATTCCACACAAGAAGCCACAAATATCATCAATTGCTCGGTCTTTCTCTTGGTCGTACTCTTTAGCATAAAGTTCCTGTTTCTCACTGCAAAAGTAATAAAAAAACATGAGTATGCTTCAAAAACTATGAAAAACCGTTTTATCGGAGGTTTGAGGACATAAGCGAACAGGCTTTTATCCCACAACACCAATTAAATAATTGGCATCCATATATCAATAGAAAAACTAATGTCGTCATTGTTTGATTCGCCTTTTGGGGCTTCCATTCCGTTGCCCCAGATGGCGCTATAGCTGTATTTGCCTAGCTCAAAGCAATAGAAATATTTGTATAGCCGACTTCTTATAACAAAATGATAATCAATGCGATGTAAAGAATACAATATATCCCGAAGTCATAGAAAAAGATAGAAACAATCTGTTAATCAAAAATTAATTCACTTGATGTATTTGCCAATTGAATTATTATTTCTATTTTTGCGCCATAATTCACTTGATATTAAGGGTATTCCCTGTCGCAAATTATTGAATTATGGAAATTAAAACTAAAGTAAAATTCGTCAGCCTTAATAAGGTGACAGTTGAAACGCCTCAAGGTGAGCGTTTCACGATGGGACTCAGTGGAGTAGTCCCGATTGGACTTCAGGAGCAAAATGCTAAAGTCATTGCTTATCTCTTCGACAAGTATTATACTGGAGATCTCTCCGTGGTTATGGGCCCCATATACCGTGAAATGCTAAAAATGGGATGTTGGGCCTCGCCATATTGGGTGGGTCCTGATCGTGACAACGAACGAGAACGTATTGGAGCCCAAATTCGCCGACTTCGAGAAGAACGCAACTTGGAAGCAAAAGAACTGGCGCAGTATGCAGATATTGATGCTTCCAACCTTTCACGTATTGAAAAAGGCAAATATTCTCCTGGACTTGATGTGCTTTGCAAAATCGCAGCTGCGATGGATTGCTCGGTGGAAATCATTCCTAATGGTGCAATGCGTTTTAGTTATCATGTTAATTGTTCCATGAATGTTGTGCCTGAAGAGCATAGAAGCATCCTCATCACTGCAAAGAACACAACTTTCCGTTTGGCCGAATGCCTTGCCAAATACGGCGAGTTCCATTGGCAGCAGACTCGATTTAACATCAATATTGGCGACATCGTTTATGTCTATGTTTCCGAAGAGCGCGAAATAAAGTATAAGATGACGGTCGAGCGGATCAATGAACTATATGACCGATGGATGTCTAAGGAGGAAGAGTTTTGGGTTGATAAAGAACGCATTCAGGATGAATCGCAAACCAAGTATGCGCTTCTCCGTTTAGTAGCTGAATCACATTCGGGCAAACTTACCGAAGAAAACCTGCTAAAGCACGGTTTTTTACGCGCTCCCCAAGGCATCAAGTATCTTGATGGTGAATTGCTAAAATTCATCGAAAGAAAGTTTTAGCAATGGAACCTTTATTGAACTATGCGTTGGATGGGAACGGCGTTCTCGTCCATGTCGATAATGTACCCAAGGGCAAAGCCTGTGGCTGTTTTTGCCCAAGTTGCGGCAAACCCCTATATGCAAGAAAGGGAGTAGTTAGGGCTCACCACTTTTCACACGCCTATGATCATAATTGCAAAGGTGCATACGAAACAGTTCTGCACCTTTTGGCCAAGGAGATACTTCAGGAAGCCGGACAAATTATGTTACCGCCGTCTTCAGATACCATTTTCCCGTCAGGCTTGGTGAAAATCCACAACATAGAAATTGAGAAATGGGACGAGCATTACCGCATTAAACCTGATGCCGAAGGCATAATGGAAAACGGCGATCGTTTGTTTATCGAATTTCTTGTTAGCCATAAGGTAGATGAGAAAAAGCGACAAGTCATAATTGACAACCATCTAAAGTGCATTGAGATTGACATCAATTTTTTGGCATTGGATAAAGCCGAACTATACGAGTTTCTAACACAATCCAATGAATGCAGGGAATGGGTTAAGCCGTTACCATTAGTACAGAATGAATCGGATAAAGCATCAATCTGTTACTCAACCACCAGAAAACCAGTGTACGGTGTCGCCCGAGATATGCTTAAAAAAATCTTTGACGAAAATACGCTTTACTTGCATCCTTACAAGCAGTATGAAAGCCATTTCTCAATGTTCAATACAGATGTCGTATTTGATTTAAGGGAATTAGGCTATGATGTTTGCGATGTTCATACCAAGTTCAGAGGTTTCAAGTGCGACCTTCTCTTTTCAAAAAGTCAGTCTGAAGGCAAAGACATTTCTGTTTCTATCAATGTCCGTGGCCGCCGTAGAAAAGAGAATTTCCGACACCCCAAGGACTTGCTTATCGTAGATATTGTTCTGAAATATGGGACCTCGGTAGATGAGATTAAAGATCGATGGGCGTATGCTGTCATTGCCGAAACCTATGATACGAAAGTCTATTATACTTATGATGATAAAAACAATAAACAAAATCACTTTCCATTTGCTAAAATTCATAGCTTTGCCTCATAATTATTCATCAAATACCTAAAAGACATGAAAAAAGTAGTTTTATTATTCTTTGTATTGTTCCTCTCCGTCCATATCTTTGCACAGGAACATCAGGCCGTTGCTACCAAAATGGATAACGCCCGTTTTGAAGTCATTCAAAACACGATTGTCCGCAAATACACCTTCTATCTTGACAAGGTTGAAGGTAAGGTCTATCAGTTAGTAAAGACCAGGACGGGCGGCTATTCTTGGGAAGAAATGACAATCTATCCCAAGGATACCCAAACTTACACAGAGCCTACTTACCAAGTTTTTATGGGAGGTATTGCTGCTGCTGATTCGTTTTTAATCAATACGAAAACAGGCCGCACTTGGTGTTTGGTTCAAAGTAAAGATGATAGTATATTGTGGGAAGAGTTCTATTAGGAAGTTCCGAATTTTCGCGAATTTTCTTTTTTCAGTTCCAGTTCCCTCACCGTGCGCTCCACCACTTGTTCAAGCTGGTAGGTGGACACGCCCAGCGGCTTGTTGATGTCGCGCAACGACCATTCCACAACGGTCTTGTCGGTCGATTTGCAGATAATCAGGCATTATCCATAAACACTTTCAGATATTCCATCGGCTCATAAACCGGAAGCTGGGACTTCAAGAAATCCTTCTTGTTTCGTGTGATAATAATGTCGGCACCCCATTTCTTTGCAGAGAAATATTGCAAGGCATCCTCAAAGTCCGTAAACCCTGACGACAAAGCCTGTTCCACAACGCATCTATCAACATCGGCTAATTCACAAATGCTAATCATGTCAGATATTTTATGGAATATGTCAGCTTGGCTAACTTTACTTCTTTCCATGAAATAACTTGCCGTTGCCAATGTCAATGTAGAGCAACACAATTCGACTTCTTTGTTGTAGCTCTTAACCATCAACTTGGCTGCTGGCAGATAGAAATCGCTACGTTCACAGAGAAAATCCACTATGACATTTGCGTCAAGAAAAAGTTTATCCATACTTCTCCTCCCAGTGCTTGTGTATAGTTTCCTTCACGTCCTCATCGCCGGTCATGTCCGTCTTTACGCTCATGTTGCGGATGAACTCCGGAATCCCGTCTTTATTCACCTCGGAAGTGGTTTTGTTTTTCGAGGCACCCAACAAGTTCCTGATGAAGGCTGTCAGTTGGTACAGCACCGACTCATCCTCAATCGAGTCAATTTCCTTGAACAAAGAGTATTTCATTTCTATTGCTGTCATGTTTCCCTCCTTTTCGTTTAACGCTGCAAATATATACAATTTTTTCAACAAACGTATTACAGCATCTGATACGCCTGGAATTGTGCCGTCATGCGGTCGCGCACCTTCTGATAGCACTTATTAGGCTCTTTTCACTTTTCCAATTAAGGATCACCGCAGCAGCACAGCCCCAATCCTACATTCCAAACACCGTTTGCGCTTGCAATACATATTATAAAGGTGCAACAAGGCTTGGGTCTGCATGGCGTTTTCCGCCTTGATGCCGCATGAGGCGAAATGCCGGATGATGGCATTGTCCTCAGCCTCAGTCTCTTCCAAGAACTGCATGGCCGTCTCGCACACCGATTCGTCCTTATGTAGTTTGCCATAGCAAAACAACAAGGGTGTCACGGCATTGATAATCAAAATATTTGCTGTGGCATCGCCCAAATGTTTCGGTTTTTGGATATGGTTAGGAGTCCCCCTTTTAAGGGGGGCAGGGGGATTAAACCGCCAATGCGTTTCCCAATATTCAGATGCCTTCACATCAAACAGAACCTTGACCTCGGCAGCGTTTTTCGCCTCGCGGATTTTGGAGAAAAGACAGCCGTTTTTGTGAATCAATTGCGCCATTTGCGCGAGGCGGAGGGTCGGGAAGTTGCTCGGACGCATCCGCATGAACTTCCATCGCTCGGCGGGCATGGCCAGGAGGTTGAATTTGGCTTTCATAACGGCAAACTCGCGCTTGAGCAGCAAGGGATAGTCCTCGGTGAAGTCCGTTTCAAGGAATCCCGCGCAGCCCATCAGCATGGCCTCCAACTGCAATAGGTTGTCGGCATGTTTTAGCAAGGTCTTGAAAGGCAAGATGTTGGCCAAGGTTTCAAAAGCCTCGTTGTTCACTTTCAGGCCGAAATAGCGCATCAGGAGTTTGTAAAGCGCGTCTTCCCAATCGAATTGGTTGGATTCCAAGATTTTGGTGACATTTCCCGACTTGCTTTCCAAGCGTTCCACAGCCATGCGGTCTAACCACGAAAGGCGAGTGAAAACGGGCACTCGGTCAATGCTTTTCTCGCAGGGAATCCAGTTTTTTGAGGATATAAACGCTTGATATTGAGAGAACAAAGTTTCGTTGAAGCGGCCTTTTAGTTCCAAGGTCGGGAGGTCGTTGGCCTTGGTGTCGTTTTCGTATACCACATGGAGGATGACATTCTGATAGGCCTTGTCGGTTTGGTGTCCGTGTCGGTTCCAGTCGCTGCTTTTCACATGGATTTCCACATGGCCGGCCCAAAGTTTGTCGCCGATTTGGATTTTGGCTTCCAAGAAGTCGGGTCCCGAATTGGTATTGCGGTAGCCTGTTGCGACAATGTCAACATGCTCGCCTTCAGTGGTTTGCAGGTCGTTGTTCAATAGGCGGTTTTCCCAAAGGTAATATAGGAATTCTTCTCTCATCTTTCTTTTTTGTCACAAAACTTGCAAAACTTTCAAAACCCTTTGTTGCGAAAAGTCGCCAACTGGCTCCTTTTCGGCGGCGACACGGTTGTGGAGCCGTTGTTTAATACTGATGTTTTGCATTGTTTTGTAGGTTTTGTGATTACTTAATTCTCCAGCAATTCAAAGGTTCCATGTCCAACACGCCTTTTTTCGAGGCCCATTCGATGAAGAGCGAACGCAAATCACGGTCGCTTTGCCAAACGACGTGGTTCTTGATGTCCTCTTGCGCCCAGCCGATGCCGTTCATCAGGTGGTTGCCGCCGCCCATCGAGCGGTAGGAGTTCATCACCACATTATAAGTCTTCTCCATGTCGAAAGGTGTGCCGTCGGCCATGCGTAATATCTTGATTCTGTCGCCCATCGGGTTTTTGTCGGTCACTTCATAAATGATGCCCGCAGCGCAGTCGAAATTGTAAATCGGGCTTTTCATCTCGTAGGCGTATTCGAGGAAGGCTTTCACCTCCTTGCCCGTCAAAGCCATGACTGCCAACGAGTTCTCGAAAGGATACCAAGTGAAGAAGTCCTTGACTTTCAGCATTCCCGCTTCGAGGCTTTTGCTTCCGCTAAGCGGTGCCGCCATGGAAATTTCGGCGTGTATGCCTTCGGCCTCGACGGTTTCAAATTGGCAGCGATGTATCTCGTCGACCCAAAGCGAAGGTCCGTTTAAGGCTTCGGAACTGCTGATGCTGGCAGGCAGTTCGGCCACCTCTTGGTTTTGATAGGCTTCAGCGCGGTCGATGTAGGGCTGGAGCATGGCAAGGAAGGCTTCGTCTTTCTCTTCGCCGTCGGTGGGCTTCAGTTCAACGGAAATTTTGGGCTTCTGTCCTTTCTTCAAGGTGACTTCGGCAATGGCCAAGCCTTGTCCACGGTTGCCGGAGTTGAGCACATAAACTGGTTCTCCGTTGATGTTCAGCACTTTTTCGGCACGGGTACGGTGGTCGTGGCCGTAGAAAATCAGGTTGAAGCCGGGCACATTTTCGGCCACCCATTTCGTGGCATTCTCGCGGCCCAAAGGATGGTCGGGAGGCAGGTTTTGCATCTGTGGCTCCCAGCCAGAGTGGAAAAGGCCAATCATCAAGTCAGGATGTTCCTTCTCTTGAATGATTTTTACCCATTTTTCGGCGGCGGCTTCGAGTTGCTCGAAACGCAATCCGGGGCGCAAACGGTCTGGTACCCAAGTGACTACGTAGGGTGTTAGCAGGCCAAGCACCGCGATTTTGAACCCGTCGCGCTTCAAGACGATATAAGGTGTGAAATACGGTTCGCCCGTCGTTTCGTCGATGACATTGGCGGCCAAAACGGGCACTTTGGTTTCGGCATACACGCGGTCGAACACCTTGCGGCCAGCCTCAATATCATGGTTGCCCACGCAAACCGCATCGTAAGGGAAATAATTGAGCACTTCCGAAACCAAATTGGGATGCTCGGCGTCTTGGTTGGAGCAATATTGGAACGGCGTGCCTTGCACATTGTCGCCGTTGTCCAAAAGAATCAGTTTGTCGCCCAATTCGGCTTTCATCTTTTTGATGAGGAAAGCATCGTTGGCGAACTCGTCGTAACGCCCATGCGTGTCGGTGGTTTCAATGAAGGTCAAAATGGTTTCCTTGGGTGCGCACGAGGCGAGCATTGCAGTCAAAAGGGTCATAAACACGATTTTTGTTTTCATGAGGTTGAAGATTTAATGCGCTAAAATTACGGCTTTTTCAGCCATGTACGACAAATCGGGGGAAATTTTTTCTCTAAAAAGGGTGCTGTAACATATAATTCCGTATTTTTGTAGCACAATTCCAAACCGTCTGCAAGAATGGCCGACTTGAGCGTCATAGTATCTGAAATCGAGTTGAAATTGAGGAAATTAGTTGATGCAAAAAACAAGTTATCCATTGAAAACCAGCGGCTTGCGGAGGAAAACGCAGCACTTGAACAGGAAAATCGGGTTTTGCGCCAATCCGCAGCGGAGTTGCAGGACAAAATAAATAAATCTACTATTGTTAACGCACTCGACAACGAGGGAGAGATAGAAGAAGGAAGGAAGCTCATCAAGGAATTGGTGAAGGAAATTGACCGATGCGTTTCGATACTGAACAGTAAGGAATAACTCAAATACTTGATATTCAGCGCAATGGATGAAATAACCATCAATATCAACATCATGGACAAGCCCTATCGCTTGTCGGTGGCTCGCGCTGACGAGGAGAAGGTGCGTAAGGCTGCGGCACTCATCAACGAGAGGGTGAGGTTCTATGCCAAGCACTACGCCTACAAGAACGACCAAGACCTTTTGGCCATGACAGCCTTGCAGTTGGCGGCCACGGTTGTCAAGAATGAGAATGACATTGCCTTTAAGGATCAGCATTTGGAACGTAAGTTGAACGAAATGAATGCCTTACTGAGTGACCAACTCGCATAAGTCGCAACACAAAGCGGCCTTTGGTTCTTTGAAGATCTGAAACTGCCTGTTCATCGCAACTGGTAAACTCAACATTAAAAACACATTAATCGGTCGACTCGCGCACTGCAAAAACAGGCCTCATTCCCTTCGGGGAAGCACCATTGGTGCCGGTGGACGTTTGCGCAACGCGGCGGCCACAAGCGTATCTTTTGGGGTTTACACATTTCCCATAGGCAGGCAGTTTCTTTTTTCTTTTCCTCGCAAATCGGGTAAAAACAAGTTTTTAAAATGTTATTACTCACCATTTCAACACCATTATTGATTGGTATTATCGCAGCGACTTTGGTCGTGGGTCTTGCGGTTGGTTATTTCATCACGTCCACACTGCTGAAAAAAGCCGTCATTAAAGAACAAGTAGCCCTTCTCGAAGAAGCCAAGGAAAAGGCTGAAGTCATCAAGAAAGAGCGCATCCTGCAAGCCAAGGAGAAGTTCCTCCAAATGAAAGACGAAAACGAGAAGGAATGCAACGAGCGCAAGCGCGAAGCACAAAATGTGGAGAATCGTGCCAACCAGCTTCAGCAACAGGCCAACAAGAAAATGGAAGAGGTCAATCGTAAAGCCAAGGAAGTGCAATCGGCTCAACAAAAGCTTGACGCACAATTGGATGGCTTCAACAAAAAGAAGGCCGACCTCGACCGTATCTACAAAGAGGAATCGGAGAAGTTGGAAACCATCAGCGGCCTTTCGGCCAAGGAAGCCAAGGAACAACTCATTGAGCTTGTCAAGGAAGACGCCCAAGCCGAAGCCATGGTCTACGTCAAGGAAATCACCGAAGATGCCAAGATGAGCGCAGCACAGACGGCCAAGAAAATCGTGTTGGAAACCATCCAACGCACGGCTTCTGAGACGGCCATCGAGAACACTGTCAGCGTGTTCAACATTGAGAATGACGAGATTAAGGGTCGCATCATCGGACGCGAAGGCCGCAACATCCGCACTCTCGAATCCTTGACAGGTGTCGAAATCATCATCGACGACAGCCCTGATGCCATCCTCATTTCGGGCTTCGACCCCATTCGTCGTGAGATTGCCCGCCTCTCGTTGCAGAAACTCGTCGTTGATGGTCGCATCCATCCCGCCCGCATTGAAGAGGTGGTTCACAAGGTGGAAAAGCAAGTGGATCAGGAGATTATCGAAATCGGAAAGCGCACCTCCATCGACCTTGGCATCCACAACCTGCATCCTGAACTCATCAAGATGGTGGGTCGCATGAAGTACCGCACCAGCTATGGACAGAACTTGCTACAGCACTCCATCGAGACGGCCAAGCTCTGCGCAACTATGGCCGCTGAATTGGGCATCAACCCGAAGGCAGCCAAGCGCGCTGGTCTGTTGCACGATATAGGTAAGGTGGCCGACAACGAGGAGGAGCTGCCACATGCCATCCTCGGTATGAAGGTGGCCGAGCGCCTCAAGGAAAAGCCCGACATTTGCAACGCCATCGGTGCCCACCACGAGGAAATCGAGATGGACAACCTCATTTCGCCCATCGTGCAGGTGTGCGACGCCATCTCTGGCGCTCGTCCTGGTGCCCGCCGTGAAGTGGTGGAGGCTTACATCCAGCGTCTGAACAAGTTGGAGGAAATGGCCATGAGCTATCCGGGAGTGGTGAAGACCTACGCCATCCAAGCAGGCCGCGAGTTGCGTGTCATCGTGGGTGCCGACAAGGTGACCGACCAAGACGCCGACCGCATCGCCTACGACCTCTCGAAGAAGATTCAGACCGAGATGACATATCCTGGCCAGATCAAGATTACGGTCATCCGCGAAACCCGCGCCGTTCAATACGCAAAGTAAATAATAAATGGCCGATAGCCTATAGCCTATGGCTTGCCCACACATTGCGGCTTGCCATAGGCTATTAGTCATAAGCCATTGATGAAAAAGGAAAATTATGATTAGAGAAGAAGTCGTATTTGGTCCAATCCATAGCCGCCGTTTAGGTAGTTCATTGGGAATCAATCTATTGCCCGAAAAGGGCAAAATCTGTTCTTTCGACTGCATCTATTGTGAATGTGGATGGAACAAGGACGGCCACGGCGACACTAAGTTGCCCACAGCTGCTGAAGTGCGCAATGCCTTGGAAACCAAGCTGAAACAATGCAAGGCCAATCAGGTGTCGATTGACTCCATCACCTTCAGCGGCGACGGTGAGCCGACCCTTAACCCTGCCTTTCCACAAATCATTGACGATACGCTCCGCCTTCGCGACCAGTATTATCCCCAATCTAAAGTGACGGTGCTGTCGAATTCCACACGGGTGCATCTGCCACAGGTTTTCAACGCCTTGCGCAAGGTAGACAACCCGACAATGAAAATCGATGCCCCGACCAACGCATTGGCAGAGAAAATAAACCATCCGGCACCAGGCTACGACATCCATCGAGTCGTTGAAGCTTTGAAGCAGTTCAACGGCGACTTCATCTTGCAGACCATGTTCCTGAAAAGCAAGGATTTCGACTCGTCAAGCCCTGAAGTATTGAATGGCTGGATGGACATTGTGCGCACTTTGCGCCCACGCGAAATCATGGTCTACACCATCGACCGCCCCACGCCTGAAGAAGGCTTGCAGAAGTTCACCGTCGAGGAAATGAAAGCCCTCGTCAAGCCGCTGCTCAACGAGGGTTTCGTGATTCAGATAAAAGGTTGACGAGCCTACTTGTTGGCTTTCTCCTCGTTGTTGTTGAACCATTCAAGATATTCGTTAGTGTGCTTCTCGCCTGATTCCACAAGGGCTTGTTTCGTTTTGTCGTCGATGTTGAAATCGATGGAATTGACCCCCAAAGTGTCAATGTAAATGGTGCGTTGCCAGTCGTCGCTGTGCAGGTGTACATTGTTTTGGAAGTCGATGAGGGTGTTCAGCAAAGCAGAAGTGTAGTCGAAAATGTCGTCGATTTCGCGAATTTGTGGTTCGGCGTTGTCGCGGAACATGGCAATTTCGTTTTCGTTGTCCAAACGGAACCCCAAAGTCTCCTTGTTGTAGACATAATCCGAGATCTTGCGCGTATTATTTTTGAGAGATTCGTTAATTCTTTCGTAATATTCGGTGCGTACCAAGTTGGTTTTTACGTATTTGGCACGGTCGAAAACCTTGACGGCATAGTTGTCTAACAGGCCGCCGTCCACATAAATGTCACCACGCATACCGCGCACGGAGGCGAAAAACAGCGGAATGGACATGGAAATGCGGGCAGCGTCGGCCACACACATACGGGGGGTATGCTCGTATGAAAAAATCTCGGAGAAGCCTGTCGACAAGTTGCTGCCAATCAGATAGATGTCCTTGAAATTGTTGTCCTTGTCCATCAATTTGGCGATGTCGGCAAAGGTCGATTCGCTGTTGCCGGTCTTTTTCTTGATGTAATCGCCCATCACATTGCGGAAAAAGTCGCCTTTGTACCAGCCATAGTCCTCGATGAGGCGTTTCGTGTTGCGTATCACCCCCCATGAACCATCCATGAAATTCTTGAAATCAAGGTTCCAAAGGATTTCTTTCAAGTCTTCGTAGGTGTAGCCCAATCCAACCAAGACGGCAACCATTGCACCCGCCGAGGTGCCTGCCACGCGCTTGATTTTGCTCAAGATTTTTTCTTTCTCAAGCACTTCAAGGGCACCCACGTAAGCGATGCCCTTCACGCCGCCGCCTTCAAAGACGAGATTCTTGAATTTGTATGCCATGATGTTCGATTTATGTTGTTTTTCTTGTATTTAAGCTGTTTGGCAATTGGCTTTTGGCAGTTAGCTATTAGCTTGATAACTCGTAGGCTAACAGCTAAATGCTAATAGCTAACAGCCAACTAATCTATCACCCAACTCGTGCCTTCCTTACCATCCTTCAAGGTGATGTGAAGTTTGGCTAATTCGTCACGAATCTTGTCTGAAGTTGGCCAGTCCTTGTTGGCGCGGGCTTGCTTGCGGATGTCGATGATGGTCTGCATCAGGCCATCGACGAGGGCACCGCTGCCGTCGGAGGCATTGCTTTCCACGAGGCCGAGAATGTCGAAGACGAAATCCTGGAACAACTTGTTGAGCAAAGCCAATTCCTCGGCGTTGATTTGTGCCTTGCCGTCCTTGATGGTGTTCACGATGCGCACGGCCTCAAAGAGGTTCGCGATGACGATGGGGCTGTTGAAGTCGTCGTTCATGGCATCATAGCAGGCATCCACGATCTTTTGGATGTCAAGCGGTTGTGCACCATCGGTGGCTTTCAGGCTCTTAGCGGCTTTCACGGCTTCCATCAGGCGGTTGTAACCTTTCTCGGCTGCTTGCAGGGCTTCGTTCGAGAAGTCCAAAGTGCTGCGGTAGTGGGCTTGCAAGATGAAGAAGCGGATGGTCATGGGGCTGTAAGGCTGCGCAATCATCTCCTCGCCCTTGGCGTTGATGTGGCTGCCGTTGAAGAACTCATCCAAAGTGATGAAATTGCCGAGCGACTTGCCCATCTTCTGCCCACCGATGGTAATCATGTTGTTGTGCATCCAGTAGGTGACAGGCTGCTTGCCGTTGGCCGCCACGCTTTGCGCAATCTCCGACTCGTGGTGAGGGAACATGAGATCCATGCCGCCCCCGTGGATGTCGAAGGTCTCGCCGAGGTACTTGCAGCCCATCGCCGAGCACTCCATGTGCCAGCCCGGGAAACCGTCACTCCAAGGCGAAGGCCAGCGCATAATGTGCTTAGGTTCAGCCTTTTTCCACAAAGCGAAATCGACGGGGTTGTGTTTTTCCTCTTGGCCGCTCAGTTCGCGCGTGGTGTTGAGCATTTCCTCAAAGTTGCGTCCCGAGAGGATGCCGTATGGGTGCTCCTTGTTATATTTCTCGATGTCGAAATACACTGAGCCGTTTTCGACGTAGGCATAGCCGTGGTCGAGGATTTTCTGTACCATCGCAATCTGTTCGATGATGTGTCCCGAAGCGTGTGGCTCAATCGAGGGGCGCAGCACGTTCAGTTTGTCCATTGCGGCGTGATAGCGGTTGGTGTAGTATTGCGCCACCTCCATCGGTTCAAGGTGTTCGAGGCGGGCTTTCTTTGCGATTTTGTCCTCACCTTCGTCGGCGTCGTGCTCCAAATGGCCCACGTCAGTGATGTTGCGCACATAACGGACTTTGTAGCCAAGATGTTTCAAATACCTGAAAACCAAGTCGAAAGTAATGGCTGGCCTCGCGTGACCGAGGTGCGCATCGCCATAAACGGTGGGACCGCAGACATACATGCCCACATGCGGGGCGTTCAATGGCTTGAAAGGTTGCTTGCAGCGCGAGAGGCTGTTATAAATGTATAGGGCGTTGTTCATTTTAATATGATGGTTTGATTTGGTTGCAAAAGTACAAAATATTGTTGTGAGAGAAGAAAATATGTGAAAAATAAAATTCGATTTTTTGCGAATTTTTCAAAAAAATGTCTATCTTTGCGGCGTGAAAGTCACATTTGAACAAACATATTTGAAGGAATTGTACGAACAAGGCAAGACCAGTGACAAAAAGCATCGGTTTCAGCCAGATATTGTAAAAAGATATCAGCAACGAATCAAAACTTTGGTCAGTGCGCCGCGCATCGAAACGCTTTACCAAATCAAGTCGTTGAACTATGAGGTGTTGAGCGGTGACAAGGCGGGGATTTCTTCGATACGGGTCAATGACAAGTATCGTATTGAGTTTACCGTCAATATGGCTGAAGAGCCATTTGTGACGATTTGCAACATTTTGGAATTGTCAAACCATTATAAATGAGAATACTATGATTGAAATGCAAAATATTGACCCTCAAATGATTGCCAACAATTTGATGCCATCGGAACCTGTGCATCCTGGGACATTGTTGAAGGAAGAGATTGAATATCGTGGAATCTCGCAGAAGCAACTGGCGCAACAGATGGGTGTTTCCTATTCGGTGTTGAATGAAATTCTCAATGGTAAGCGTCCGGTTTCGATTGAGTATGCCCTCTATTTGGAGGCCGTCTTGGGCATTGATGCCCAACTCTGGATACAGATGCAGGCGGACTATAATCTTCAAGTTGCCAAAACTGACAGAAAAATAAATCGCCATCTTCTCGAAATCAGGAAAATTGCTGCGGCGTTTTGATTCAAAAAATGTTTATATTTGCAGGCATAAAATCTATAGGATGGAGATGGAAGCAACATTAGAAACAGCTATTCAAGAAGAAAAGGAAGGTAGGTTAACTACATATTCCAATGTTGATGAATTGTTTGAGGATTTGGGAATATGAAGTGCTGATTTGGATGGTATGTAATTGAATATAACAAAATGAAAATCAATAATATAAGTAACTAATAAAAGAATAATCGAAAAGAACAAGATAAACAGAAACTTACATATTAGCAGATAGCACTTGTTGCTGTCCTTGACACTCAAATTTTCCACCAGTCCCCGTTTTACGAGGCAATTCCTCAAGGACAAGTTACAAATGCCGTACATGGTACGGCGTGGAATACTTGTTAGAGGAATGGGCGTGGAAACCCTGAGTGTCAAGCAAGGAATTGATTCCACGCTTTTTCTATACCTAAAACTCAAGGACATGGCCGCGCAGGATGCACCACATATCGGACACCTTATTAAAGAAGAACTCGCTCGGCAAGGGCGGAGTACACTGTGGTTATCGAAACAAATAGGATGCTCGCGTCAGAACATGTATTACTTGCTTAATCGAAGTTTCATTTATACCGATTTGCTGCTGAAAATTAGTGATGCCCTCGACCATGATTTTTTTAAATGCTATTCCGATTACCGAAAAACGAAAAAAGTGTCAAAAGATGTTTGACAAATTGTCAAAGGATTTGAAACGATTTGTCAAACAATCCATGACGGTATAATAGATTGATTTTCAATTTGTATTGTTATCTTTGCTGCGTTTGATAAATCATCTAAAACCGACGAGCCTATGGGATATAACAGGGCAAGGAATAAAATGCAAAGCAACAAAAACATAGAAACTCCAAATGGAAAACAGGTATTGAAATCAAGGCCATTACTATTATTGTTTTCATTTACACTATTGTTGTCATCTTGTGCTATTTCTAACAGACTTTCTATTGGCGACAGTAGATATTTGGATGTTATTCTTATGCAACAACTTAGTGATAATGCGATATTAGCTGGAAATGGAAAAAACAATTTTGAAGATGCGGTAAAAATCATCACATTCGGAGAGCACTATTCTAGAGGGGAAAAAATACAAGGGAACTTCATTTGTGTTGATTATTATACTTATCAAACAGTGGTAGGCACCTATAACACAGTTCCAGTGGTGGTCAAGGAATCGGATTATGAGAAATACAGGAAAGGACATTAAATATCAGAGTTAAAACTATATTTTGTTGAATCATAAAAACTTAACCTAACAAAACCGACGAGCCTAATGGGATATAACTGGGCAAAGAAAAAAAATGAAGAAGATATTTTTAACTATGGTATTGGTCGTTTGCTCGGCCACTTTGTTTGCACAACAAGAAGTAAGATGTCCTAAATGTCAAGGCAGCGGAAAAGTTCGTGTAACAGAAGAAAGGCGTTGCAACGATTGTAACGGAACGGGAACCAATATAGTTTATTACATAGAGACATGTCCCCAATGCAAAGGAACTACAAAAATGAAAGATGTAGACAAAAATGGAAATTTGATTGAAGTTCCTTGCAATTTCCCTTATTGCAATAAAGGAAAAGTAAGAACTCCGAGAACGGAAAAATGCGGTGCTTGTGGTGGCACTGGCGTGGACAAATGGTCGACAGAGACGACATGTCCAAGATGTTACGGCAGTGGCAAAATAAGGCAGTAACGAACCAAATTAAGCACCATGAAAAGAATAATCCTATTGATAGCATTTTGTCTATCGTTATCAGCAATCTATGCACAGACCATAGATGTCATTCATCTGAAAAACGGCTTTGATGCCCGAGGAACGATAACCAACCGCACGGAAAGCCAAATCATCTTGCAATCCGAGAACGGACGAACTCTTACCATTGATATGAGCGAAATCGAATCGATGGAACAAGAGCAAAAGGCTTTTGACCCGAGAGTATTAATTGGGCGATGGGCATGCTATAAAGCTAATGGTGAAAGGGATAAAATGTATGATATAGAAATATCAGAAAACGAAGGATTTTATACGGTGAAATACGACTGGATAATGGAATATGATAATTCAAATCATACTCTTGTTTATAATGCAGAAAAACATGAAGACATAGAAGTTCAAGATGGTCAAATATCCTTTGAATTTCATAATGTTGAATCTGTGTCTGAAAATATTGGAACTAACAGAGAACGACAAATGAAGAAACAGATATGTGATTGCAACATAAGTCTTCAATACAAAGATGGCAAATTGAAAGGTAGTATTGATTGCTATTATTTCTTTTTTGCGCTTGGTAATTCTAATTATAAATCCGTAGCTTCGGCAATCGAGCACGGGTGTGGAACAGTGCATGCCGATGGTCCTGGTGGCAAATGGAATGTCTATTTTGTAAAGTACTAAAAACCATTATACCATGAAAAGAATAATCCTATTAATCGCATTTTGCTTGTCATTATCAGCAATTTATGCGCAAACCATAGATGTCATTCATCTGAAAAGCGGTTTTGATGCCCGAGGAACGATAACCAACCGCACGGAAAGCCAAATCACTTTGCAATCCGAGAATGGTCGCACTCTAACCATTGACATGAGCGAAATCGAATCGATGGAACAGGAACAAAAGGCTTTTGATCCAAGAGTATTGATTGGGCGATGGGCTTGCTATAAGGCTTCTGGCGAAAGGGATGAAAGATATGACATGGCAATCAGTGAAAACATGGGGTTTTATACCGTAAATTATATCCGCGATATTCATTTCAATAGCAGTAATGGTACCATAAAAAGTTTCCCTCGATACACACCCGATGGCAAAGGATCAATAGATGTGGACTTAAAAGATACAGATATAGAAAATGGCATAGTATCATATCGTTTTCATCAAGAGGAATCCTGTTTGTTTAACGAACATTTAAAAAGAGAGGGTACTTTTCTCAAAGATTTACAGTGTGATATTAATCTCAACTTTACAGATGGCATTTTGAAAGGTAGAATAAATTGTACAAACTATTATTGTGAAGTATCATATCACAATATTGATAATGATGAAGTTCTTGAGGATGGTCCTGGTGGCAAATGGAATGTCTATTTTGTGAAGTATTAATCCGTTTGGTTTTCGGTTAGGTATAATGTTCCAATGATGGTCTTGTAGGACTGTCCCACCGTGGCAGCCGCCCACAGCGAAACAATCATGCGGCTGCCGTGGTACGATAGCCCTACAATTTTTTTTGTACAGATTTACGATATTGAAAATTTGTACCCTCAAAAACAGACGTTTTAAAAAACACTTTGGTTTTCTGGTTTTGTTTTTCTAATTTTGCCGTGAAATCCAAAACATCAAGCAAATGAATAAAATGAAAACAACCAGATTTTTAGCCGTAATTGGCCTGTTGTATGGCTTGTTCACGAATATGGCAATGGCACAAGGTGTGCGCTATGCCGAGCCCGTCTTTGACGAAGTGAGCATTTCCACGGCCATCCCTTTCAGCAGTGCCATCAAGGAGGGTGAAACGTCGCCCACGACTTTGTATCTTGATTTTTATGAGCCAGAGGGCGACACCCTTTCGGCGCGCCCTTTGGTTATTACCGTTTTCGGTGGTGCCTTTGTGGCCGGCAGCCGCGATTATGCCGACATGGTAGAGTATTGCACGCGCTTGGCCAAGCATGGCTACGCGGCGGCCTCCATCGACTACCGATTGCTATCATTTTGGAACATCAATGCCACGTCCTTGATTCGCACTGCCTACATGGCGGCTCAGGATGTCAGTGCTGCAATTCGGTTTTTCAAATACCATTGCGCCGAATACAAGATCGATACGGAACAGGTCTTTCTGCTTGGCAACTCGGCAGGCTCGATTGCAATCTTTTGTGAGCTTTTCATGGACGAGGATGAGCGTCCAGCGGAGACTTTTGTGGAGCCTGATTTAGGTTCGATGCACAGCTCAGGTTTCGACGAATATGCAGGTTTCTCGCCAGCGGTGGCCGGAGCCGTTCCGCATTGGGGCGGCGTGAATGGCCTCGATGTCATCGACAAAGAGGAATATGTGCCGCTGTGCATGATTCACGGCACCGACGACAATACCGTGCCTTACGATTCGGGGTATTGCTACAATGGGATTCTCCCTGGTGTGATGCCTTATATGTACGGCTCCCATGCCATAGTTGGTCAACTTGATGAAATCGGCATCACCGATTACGAATTTCATCCGTTTGAGGGCGAGGGGCACGCTTTCTATTATGTTCCAGTGCTTTATACACTGAATGATGAAAAATTCGATGCCTGCTTTTGCATCACCCGCGACTTCCTATTCCAGCACCTGATATTACCGATCTCGATTCCCGAAACGGAGGAGTCTGAGATTCAGGTTTATCCCAATCCCGCTACCGACCTTGTGACTATTCGTTTTTCTGAGGCTTTGCAAGACAAGCCTTTAAGTTGGGTTGTTATGGATGTGATGGGCCAGAAAATGCTTTACGGAAACAATGTAAATTCGTCTTCCACTATTGATGTGTCGCAATGGCCTTCGGGTGTTTATGTCATTCGGTTGGAGCAGGACGGCGTTTGGGATGTCCGGAAATTTGTGAAGCGATAATTTTCCCGTACAGATTTACGATTGAATCGAAAATTTGTACTATTTTTGCCGAGAATACTTAGGATTTGTGTAGATTATTGTATCTATGAATACTTAGGATTGGTGAAAATTATGGAATCATAAATACTTGGGAAAGGTGAATAAAGTAGTATGAAAAGAAAGATATACAATAAGTTACTGGATTGGAAAAACCAATGGAATGGTAAGTCGGCGGTTTTGGTGGATGGCGCACGGCGAATCGGGAAGAGTTGGATTGTGGAGGAATTCGCCAAAAATGAATACAAGTCCTACATTTTGATTGACTTCAACAATGTGTCGAAGCAAATCACGAATTTGTTTGAGAACTATCTGTCAGATTTGGATGTGTTTTTCCAGCGTCTCAGTTTACATACGGGCGTGAAACTCTATGAGCGTGATTCTGTGATTGTTTTTGATGAAGTTCAGCAGTTTCCTCGGGCGCGTGCAGCCATTAAGTACTTGGTGAAAGATGGCCGTTATGACTATATTGAAACGGGCTCGTTGGTCAGCATCAATCGCAATGTGAAAGGCATTGTTATTCCTTCTGAGGAGGAGCGCATCGATATGTTTCCCATGGATTTCGAGGAGTTTCTTTGGGCGATGGGTGATGATATGTTGATGCCGTTTGTCAGGGATTGTTTCGAGAAACGGCAACCGCTTGGCATTGACTTGCATCGGAAAGTGATGGAACTGTTTAGACAGTATATGATTGTCGGCGGAATGCCGCAGGCGGTGGCTGAATACGTCGAGTCGCGCGATTTCGTCAAGGTGGATAGAATCAAGCGGAGCATCATCAAACTCTACCGTTCCGACGTCAGCAAATACGCTTTTGGTGCCGAGCAGAAAGTGACGAAGATTTTTGACGCGATACCATCCCAACTACAGCGGCACGAAAAGCGATTCCGCATCGGAGCGGTAGCCAAAGGCGCCCGGATGAGGGATTATGTCGCTCCTATGTTTTGGCTGGAGGAATCGAGGGTGGTCAATATCTGTTATGCCACCACTGAACCGAGCATTGGACTGAATTTGAACCGTGATGAAGCGAAATTGAAATTGTATTTGGCGGACACAGGACTGCTTATCTCTTTGGCCTTTAACGAGCGGGATATTCAGAATGAGCAGATTTACAAGAAAATGATGTTCGACAAGTTGGAAATCAACAAGGGGATGCTTGTCGAAAATATGGTGGCACAGATGCTTTGTGCGGCAGGCAACGAGTTGTACTTCTATTCCCATTATTCGCGTGAATCGGCAGACCGTATGGAGGTGGATTTCCTCGTTAGAAAAACAACAGTGACGAGTCGGCATAACGTTTCACCTATTGAGGTGAAATCGGCGACGGGTTACGCTTTGACATCGCTTAAAAAATGTATTGCAAAGTTTGGCCGGCAGTTGGCGACACCGTATGTGTTGCACACGGGAGATCTGAAAACGGAAGACGGTATTGTGTTTTTGCCGCTTTATATGACTCCTTTCCTGTAATGTTTCGGGCATAAAACGTTTTGACAGCTCATGATAAAAAATCACAGTTTTTCGTTCCAACCTATCAATCCTTTTCGTACCTTTGCGGCCAAAGAACAACTTTAAACTTTATTTAATATGTACGCAAATTTTCAAGAGTACCTGAAGAAGGAATTGGCTCAGATTGAAGCCGATGGCCTTTATAAACGTGAACGCATCATCGAGAGCGCACAAGGCGCTGAAATCATGGTTGGCGGCAAGGTGTGCCTTAACTTCTGCGCCAACAACTACCTCGGCCTCGCCGACAATCCCGAGCTGATTCAGGCTGCCAAGGACGGCATGGATGCCCGTGGCTATGGTATGGCTTCGGTCCGCTTCATCTGTGGTTGCCAAGACCTCCACAAGAAGTTGGAAGCCAAGATTGCTGAGTTCTTCGGCACGGAAGACACCATTCTTTATGCCGCTTGCTTCGATGCCAACGGCGGTGTGTTTGAGCCGCTGCTCGGTCCCGACGATGCCATCATCTCCGATGCTTTGAACCACGCTTCCATCATCGACGGCGTGCGTCTCTGCAAGGCTCAGCGTTTCCGCTATGCCAACGCCGACATGGCCGACCTTGAGAAGCAACTGCAAGACGCGCAAGGCTGCCGCTTCCGCCTCATCGTCACCGATGGCGTGTTCTCGATGGACGGCAACGTTTGCCCGTTAGACAAGATTTACGAATTGGCCCAGAAATACAACGCCATGGTGATGGTGGACGAAAGCCACTCCGCTGGCGTGGTCGGCAAGACTGGTCGCGGCGTGACCGAGCACTTCAACCTCCGTGGCAAGATTGAAATCCTGACCGGCACTCTCGGCAAGGCCTTTGGCGGTGCTATGGGTGGCTTCACAACGGGTCGTAAGGAAATCATTGACATGTTGCGTCAGCGCAGCCGTCCGTACCTCTTCTCCAACTCGATGGCTCCGGGCCTCGTTGCCGCAGGCATCCGCATGTTCGAGATGATGAGCGAGACCAACACGCTGCAAGACAAGCTCCACGCCAACACCGAATACTTCATCAAGAAGATGACCGAGGCCGGCTTCGACTGCAAGCCTTCGCAATCCGCCATTTGCGCCGTGATGCTCTACGATGCCCCGCTGTCGCAGAAGTTTGCCGCCAAGTTGCAGGAAGAAGGCATCTTCGTCACGGGATTCTACTATCCTGTGGTGCCGAAGGGACAGGCTCGTATCCGCGTGCTGAAATAATGCTGAATTAGGAATGCGGAATGCTGAATAGGGGCAAAGCCCAGCGTCGCATCGCGATATTCCGCATTCCGCATTCAACATTCCGAATTAAACAAGGATATAACAATGAAAAGAATACTTATTGTTGGTTCCGGCGGACAGATCGGAACAGAATTGGTGAAGAAGCTCCGTGCCACATACGGAAACGAAAACATTGTGGCCTCGGACCTTCGCCCTTTGACTGGTGAGATCGCCGAGAGCGGTCCATTTGAAAGAATTGATTCCACGCAAATCATGCAGATTGTGGATGTGGTGAAACGCTACAACATCGACACCATCTATAACCTCGCCGCTATCCTTTCGGCCACCGCCGAGAAGAACCCCATGCTGGGCTGGAATGTCGGCATCGGCTCCTTGGTGAACTGCCTTGAGACGGCCCGCATCTTCAATTGCGCCGTCTTCACGCCTTCATCCATCGGCGCTTTTGGTGCCTCAACGCCGCATGATAACACACCTCAGGATACCATCCAACGCCCGAACACCATCTACGGTGTGACCAAGGTCACGGGTGAGTTGTTGAGCGACTATTACTTTACTCGTTTTGGTGTGGACACCCGCAGCGTCCGTTTCCCGGGCTTGATTTCTAACCTCACACTGCCCGGTGGCGGCACCACCGACTACGCAGTGGAGATTTACTATGCTGCAGTGAAGGGCGAAAAGTTCTATTGCCCCATCAGCAAAGGCACCTATATGGACATGATGTACATGCCCGATGCTCTTGACGCCATGGTCGATATTATGAATGCCGATCCGAGCAAGTTGGTGCACCGCAACTCATTTAACGTGACGGCTATGAGCTTCGATCCGGAAATCATCTACAACGCCATCAAGAAGTACTATCCGAACTTCGAGATGGAGTACAAGTTTGACCCGATTCGTCAGGCCATTGCCGACAGTTGGCCGAACAAGATGGACGACAGCTGCGCCCGCAAGGAATGGGGCTGGAATCCCAAATACGACCTCGACAAGATGACGGTCGATATGATTGAGACTTTGAAGAAGAAGTTGCTGTGATTATTTTGAGCACACCTATTTTATATGGATCTGGACAGCAAGCAAATAGCAAAAAAGACGGCGGATTTCTTCAGGACGGTACCTGTTGAAAAAGCGTGGCTGTTTGGCTCCTTTTCACGGGGTGAGGAAACGGCAGAGAGCGACATTGACATCCTTGTCAGGTATGATAATGATGCAAAAATCTCGCTTCTTTACATTTCTCATCTAATGGGTGTGCTTGAAAAAATCCTTCATCGGAAAGTTGACCTTGTAGAGGAGGGATGTCTGCTTCCCTTTGCTGAAGAGACGGCCAATCGCGATAAGATACTGATTTATGAGAGAGAGAATTAGAGATAAAGAACGTTTGCTTCATATTCAGAACGCGATAAATGTGTTGATGGAGCGTAAGGACACGCATACTTTTGAAGAAGTGGTGTCTGACCCCATCATTTTCTATGGCTATGTCAAGCACATAGAAATCATAGGCGAAGCGGTTTACATGCTGACAAAAGAGTATAGAGAAGCACATAATGAAGTCAATTGGGATGATATAGAGCGGATGCGCCATGTGTTGGTACATGGCTACTATAAGATTCGCCCTGACCAATTGTGGGAAACGGTGCAGACCGACATCCCTGAACTCAAACCGATGATAGACCATCTTATTGATGATTATAAAGACTAAGAATTAACTGATTATAAACCAAAACATTAGCCTATGAGATAACGCTTTCAAGCGATATGCACATCATAGAATAGGAAAAAGCGAAGTAGTTTAATCTGGTTGTTCTGAAAACTTGCACAATTTCAAACAATCTTCCAGAACGAAGCGACGACGCTCCCGCCTTTTGGCGTGGGCTTTACTCGTTGTAATTGGAAGATTGTAGGTAGTGCAAGACCTCAGAACGACCGATGAAGGCGAAAAAAGTGCCACGCTTTTTTTGTGTGTATGTCTGAATGGTTGGCGCGATGAAGAAATAATCATAAACAATTAAAAATGAACAAGAAATGAAAAATAAATTACTAATTTTGGCTATGGTTTTGGTTGCTGCTGTTGGTTTGTCAAGTTGTGGAACAAAAAAAGGGATAGTGAGTGCTATTCCAGCCAATAAAGCTTCCATTTACATTAAAAGACCTCCTTTTGTTGGCGCGGCATGGGTGCATTATATGGAACTAAATGACATTTATTTAGGTCAGGTAAAGGGTGGAGATTGCATTAGAATAGATGTTGATCCTGGTGTTTATGTTCTTAATTATTATAACGGTTCCATGATGACTTATGAGAAAGCAAAACAAAATGGAGCTTCCTTTACAAAGACTTTCTCTTTGAATGCTGGCGATAAAAAGTTTGTTAGGATAGTTATAAAACCAGTGGAAATAACCTGTGTGGATGAGGACGGAAGAAGTGGGTATGATAATGTTAATAACACAATTGATTTCTCAATTATGCAGAAAATGGCTAAAAAACAAGAAGATGTGCCTAAGGTTCAACCACAACAACCCAAAGACGAGCCTCAGAATCAGGTGCAGGGCTATGGAGAAACAGCTTTGGAGAACACCATCATCCGTTGGGATGTGCAGTCGCGCCCGCAAGGTGCCGACATCTTCGGGCGCGTGGTGAGCAAGACACCCGAGGTGAAGAGCACCAACAACAAGTACCTGCAAACCACACCTTACGAGGCCACCAAATCGTTAGACATCAAGGGTCTCACCTACCAAACCTCGGGTGACGTGCGCATTGTCCTGCGCTGCGAGAAGGACGGTTACCACCCGCAGGAGAAGGAATACAACGTGCGCATGATCATCGACCAAGAGGAGATTTCGGCCTTTTTCAGGTTGGTGAAGGAAGAGGAATGAATGATTCGAACAGTCTGATTTTTTTCTTGAATAGCGGGAACGAGATGTTTCCGCTATCCTTTTTTTATGGCAGGTTTCGTAGACTGCATCCAAATTCCCATTTTATGATTACTATTTTATGATAATCATTTTATAGTAATCGATTTTTTTGTATTTTTGCGGGCAAATAACAAATCAAATCCATGAAGAATCCCTTTGTTACCAATGGCTATGCTGGTGCTGAGTATTTTTGCGACCGGGCGCAGGAGACCGATATTTTGCGTGAACTTCTTCTCAATGAGAACAATATCGCATTGATTTCTCCCCGACGAATAGGCAAGACGGATCTCATTTGGCATGTGTTCGATGACCCCGAGATTCAGAAGGACTACCATTGTTTTGTGGTCGACATTTATGCTACAAAAAATTTGAGTGATTTTGTGAACATGTTAGGCAAAGCGTTGATTGATGAACTTCGTCCCAAAGGAAGGAAGGCTTGGGAAAAGTTCGTGACTATGGTGGCATCGTTGCGCAGTGAAATCTCGTTTGATATTAGTGGATTGCCTGTCTGGGGCGTAGGACTCGGCTCGATTAAAAATCCGACGGTTACCTTGGATGAGATTTTCACCTACATGGAAAAAGCGGATAAGCCCTGTTTAGTGGCCATTGATGAATTTCAACAGATTACCCGATATGGGGACGAGACCATTGAGGCGACCATCAGAACATACGTCCAGCGTTGCACCAATGCCCATTTCATTTTCTCAGGTTCCCAACGCCACATGATGAATGGGATGTTCACTTCACCTTCGCGCCCGTTCTATCAAGCGGTTACTATCATTAACCTTCAGCCCTTGGATTTGGGTGTTTACACTGATTTCTGTGTGAATAAGTTTGAGGAGGCGGGAAAACGCCTTGACGCGGCTGTGGTGGCACTGCTTTATGAGCGTTTCGAAGCGGTGACCAGCTATATGCACCGCGTGATGAATGTGCTTTTTTCTAAAACAGACAAGGGGACAACTTGTGATGTTTCCATGGTGGACGAGGCCATCGAGTTCATCATCAGGCTCTCTTCCGACACATACGAATCTTTGTTTTATCAAATGCCTGAGAAACAACGCTTTTTGTTTTTGGCAATTGCAAGAGAAGGGAAAGCTAAAGAGATCACAAGTGGGGCGTTTATCAAAAGGAACAAACTCAATTCGGCCAGTAGTGTGAGTTCTGCTTTGAAAGGGTTGTTAGATAAGGATTTTATCACTGAAGACAGGAATGTCTATTCGGTGTATGACCAGTTTTTTGCCCTGTGGCTGAAGTTTAAAGGACTGATTTGATTCACGATTAAAAACACCTATTAATATATGCTCTCCAACCTAAAAAAATATCAAATCATCTTAGCCTCCAAATCCCCGCGCCGGCAGGAATTGTTGCGCGGCATGGGCGTGGAGTTTTCCATTTTGACCAAGGAAACCGATGAGAGTTTCCCGCCCGAGATGCCCTTGGACGGAGTGCCGAAATACCTCAGTCTGCAAAAGTCTTTGGCCTTCAATGAGAATGAGTTGCCCGATGATTATCTGCTGATCACTTCAGATACAGTGGTAATCTGTGAAGGCGAGATTTTGGGCAAGCCCAAAGACAAGGCCGATGCCGTCCGTATGTTGCAAATGCTTTCGGGCAAGACGCACCATGTGGTGACAGGTGTCACGGTGCGCTCGGCGGAAAGGACAGAGTCGTTTTCGGTGCGCTCCAATGTGACCTTTGCTGACTTGGAGCAAGACGAAATCGACTATTACATCGAGCATTGCAAGCCCTTCGACAAGGCGGGTGCATACGGCATCCAAGAGTGGATTGGCTATGTGGGCATCAGCGGATTGGAAGGCTCGTTCTACAATGTGATGGGCCTGCCGACACGAAAGCTTTACCAGTGCTTGAAGGAGTTCTGATTTGGTTTATAAACACGAATTATCAGTAATTTATCACGAATTATTCAAAAATAATTAAATGGATAATTCGTGGCTCATTTATGTGAGCAAACAAAGAATTTTTCTAAATTTGCAGTCAAATAAAATAGGTGGTTTCTGAAATGTTCTCTCAACGCCCTTCGATATTGATTACCAACGACGACGGCCACGCGGCCAAGGGCTTGCGCAAACTTGTTTCGCTGATGCGGACGCTCGGCGATGTGGTGCTCATCTCCACTGACGAGGTGATGTCGGCCAAAAGCCATTCCTGCACCATTCGCGAGCGGCTGTATGTATGCCTCGTGCATGAGGAGAAGGGCTTCAAGGAGTACCGATGCAACGGCACGCCCGTCGATTGTGTGAAGTTAGGCTACCAGAAACTGATGGCTGAGCCGCCAGATTTGGTCGTTTCGGGCATCAATCATGGGATGAACGCTGCCACGACGGTGGTCTATTCCGGCACGATTGGCGCGGTCATCGAGGCCTGCATGAACGGATTGGACGCCATCGGCTTCAGCCTTTTCAGCCTCAATCCCGATGCGGATTTCGACCATTTGGACACGGCCATCCTCGAAATCACGAAACGGGTGCTGAAAGAGGGATTACCCAAGGGCGTTTGCCTCAATGTGAACTTCCCCAAGCGCAGTGAGGAGCCTCTGAAGGGCATCAAGGTGTGCCGTCAGGCGGCCTGCCGCTGGGTGGAGTATTTCCATGACCTCTATGATGAGAACGGCGAGCGTTATTTCAACTTGGAAGGAACTTTCGAGAGCGACGACATCACGCCCGACACGGATTTGTGGGCCTTGCAGAACAATTACGTTTCGGTAGTGCCGACTTGTTTCGACTGGACAGCTCACGCCTGCATCGAACCGATGAAGAATTACGAACTTTTAAATGTAAAACCATGAAAATCAAGGATAACTTTTGGCTTGGATTGTTGACTGGAGCGGCTTCTTTCGGGCTGTTTTTCCTTTTGTTGAGCCTCATCAATTGGGCGTCGTTAGGAGCGTTTTCTAACCGTGCGCCTTATCTTTTGGCTTTCATTCCGGGGGTTGTACTGTTCAGGATGATGCTTGTGAAGTGGAAACTTGACAAGATGGGTCGCGGGGTGCTTGCAGTAACTATCGTGGGGATGCTATTAGTGTTCTTTCTTGTGTAATAAATTGTGAACCAATGAAATACTATATCATAGCGGGAGAGGCTTCAGGCGATTTGCACGCTTCCAACCTTGTTGCTGAAATCAAGAAAAAGGACAAGAAGGCGGAGTTTCGCGGCTGCGGTGGCGACTTGATGAAGGCGCATGGCGTTGACTTGTTGAAGCATTACCGCATGATGGCCTACATGGGCTTCGTGGAGGTGGCGGTCAACTTGCGCAAGGTGCTTCGCAATATCGCCCAATGCAAGAAGGATATTCTTGAATATCAGCCTGATGTCCTTATCTTGGTGGATTATCCGGGTTTCAACCTGCGCATTGCCGATTTTGCCCATGAGAAGGGTTTCAAGGTGCTTTATTACATCTCGCCGCAGGTGTGGGCATGGAAACGTCGCCGTGTTTTGAAAATCAAGAAGACGGTCGACAAGATGCTGGTCATTTTCCCGTTTGAGGAAGAGTTTTACAAGAACTATGGTGTCGATGTGACCTACGTCGGCAACCCGCTATTGGACGAATTGGCGAAGTTTGGTACGGCCAACCGTTCCATTTTCCTGCGTCGCAACAGCCTCGGCGAAAAGCGTGAAATCATTGCCTTGCTGCCGGGCAGTCGCAAACAAGAGGTGAAGCGAATGTTGCCTGAAATGCTTAAAGTTATTCCTGATTTTCCTGAATACCAATTTGTTATAGCTGGTCTGTCGTCTATTGGGAAGGACTTTTACAAAAACCTTATGGGCAATGCCGATGCTTTCCTTATCGAGGATCAGACATACGAATTGCTGCAAAACTCCAGTGCTGCGGTGGTCACCTCTGGAACGGCCACTTTGGAGGCGGCGCTATTCACGGTGCCTGAGGTGGTGTGCTACAAGGCCAATTATCTCAGCTACCTCATCGCCAAATGGCTCATTAAAGTGAAGTATATCTCGTTGGTCAATTTAGTGATGGACAAAGAGGTGGTTAAGGAGTTGATTCAGAATGAGATGAACAAGGTCAATATTGCCAAGGCTTTGGCTAGTGTTTTACGCAACGGTAAACGACAGCGGCAGATTCTGGAGGATTACGACGAGCTTTGCGAACGGCTCGGTAATGCGGGTGCTTCTGAGATGGCGGCTGAAGCCGTTTACAAGGCGGCTATGAGGAAAAATCAGGTATAGAAGCAGTTTTCAGGATGACTGATTGGAGCAAATATCCCTTTGTCAGAATGCTGATTCCCATGGCATTGGGTATTTGGTGCGCTGCCTTTTTTGCCTCGTTCCGATTGCCTTGGTCTACCTTGATTGTCATTATGTTGGCATTGTTTGGTGTGGCTGTGGCGATGAGCATCACCGTGAAGACCCTTCGTCTCAATTGGATTTTCGGCACCATCATGGGCTGCTATCTCTTCCTCGGCGGCTATGCTCTGACCTGCTCGCACGAGGCTTGGGTGAAAAAGGACTATTTCCGCAACTATGATTCGGATGCAAAAACCTATGTGGCAAGGGTTTGCGACTATCCCACAGAGTGTGAGAACACCATTCGTGTGCCGCTTCAGTTGGAGTGGCAGTTTGGCGACAGCCTGCCTTCAAGGGCCGTGACGGGTAAGGTGATGGCCTATTTCCAAAAGTCTGACCAGGCTTTTGCGTTACGCTATGGCGACCTCATCGCCATTGACGCGCCGGTAGGGGAGGTGCAAGGCCCGAAAAACCCCGCCGAGTTCGACTATCGTGCTTATCTCCACCGCAAGGGCATCACGGGACAAACCTTTTTGAAAGACACCGATTGGATTGATTTGCAGATTAATAAGGCCAATCCGATTTACGCATTTTCTTATCATTTTCGGGATGTTTTGTTGGCCTCGCTGCAACGCTGCGGACTTCACGGCGACGAGTTTGACGTGGCGGCTGCTGTCCTTTTGGGCTACGACGACAGCCTTGCCGACCATGTGCGCAAGAAATATGCCGCAGCCGGCTCGATGCACATCCTTTGCGTGTCGGGTATGCATGTCGGCATCATCTATTTGGTGGCCTCTGCCTTGTTGAGTTTCCTCAAACGCAAGAAATGGCACAAGACCTTGAAACACGGTATTTTGCTTGCCCTCATTTGGTTCTATGCCCTCATCGCTGGACTCACACCCTCGATTATGCGTTCTGCCATGATGATTAGTTTCGTCATCATCGGCGAGATGATAGGACGCAAGGGGTTCGTTATCAATTCGATAGCGGCATCGGCGTTTATCTTGCTCTGCATCAACCCTAACAACTTGTTTGAAGTAGGTTTTCAGCTGTCGTATGCCGCCGTCATCGGCATCGTGGTGCTGCAAAAACCCCTCTACAACCTGTTCTATGTGAAAAGCAAGATACTCGATAAGGCATGGGAAATTACGACGGTGGCCTTGGCCGCTCAGATTGCTACGATTCCGTTTACCTTGTTCTATTTCAATCAGTTCACTTCTTATTTCTGGTTGAGCAACCTCTTTATGACCCCAATTTCTTTCCTTGTGGTCATGGGCGGCATGTTGCTCCTGATGGTGTCATGGATTCCGTTTGTCAATGTGTTGTTAGGCCAACTCGTTTGGGGCATGGTATATGTGATGAATTGGATTGCCTTGACCATCGACGGCTTGCCTTTCTCGCTTCTCAAAGGATTGTATGTCAATGAGTTTGAGTTCTTTATGCTGCTTGTTGCGATTCTTCTTCTGCTTGTTGCTTTCGCTTCGAGGAACCGAAAAATGCTGATTGGAACGTTGTCGGCACTACTGCTTTTCATGGTTTCGTTGACAATGAGAATCTATTCTACTGACAATCAAAAGGGCATTACTTTTTACAGTCTCCGCAAGCACACAGCCGTTGATTTTATTGTGGGAAACCAACATATCCTTTTGGCCGACAGTACTTTGATGGCCGACGAGTCCACTGTTGACTATAGCCTGAAGGACGCTTGGGCCAAAAGAAGTCTCGAATTGCATCCGCAAGTAGTTGGTTTGGAGGAAGATTTTGAAACCCCAACATTTTGCAAACGGCAAAACCTCGTCTCTTTTGACGGAAAATTGTTGGCACTTTGGGACGATGCCCTTGCCGTTACTGACAGCTTGCCGTATCGCATACCCGTGGATTATTTTCTTATTACTGGAAAACAAAAACCTGATTTACAGTTGATTGTGAACGGATACGATGCCAAGACGCTTCTCATCGATGGCTCTGTTCCGCATTATTTGGCCGAGCGTTGGATCAAGCAAGCCGAGGAAATGGGTGTGCCTTATGTCAACATCGGCGAGGGTGCATTTGAGGTGCAATTGTGATTTTTGTAACAGATTGTAAAACAAAGAGATATAATTTTTATGCGAAAAAAGTTTCAAAAAATGCGAAAAAAAACTTGCGGGTAACGAAAAAGGTTGTACTTTTGCACCCGCAAAGCAAAGCAATAGAGTTCTTTTTCTGGTTGGTCCGGTAGTTCAGCTTGGTTAGAATGCCTGCCTGTCACGCCGTCCGGACCGCTCAAATGAGCAACCCAACGGTTGCTTTTTTTATACCCTTTTGAAACCTGTCAGACATGACTTTTCTTGAAGAAATCAACAGGCGTAGAACCTTCGCCATCGTCAGCCACCCCGACGCGGGAAAGACCACTTTGACCGAGAAACTGCTGCTTTACGGTGGTGCCATTCAGGTGGCTGGTGCCGTGAAGTCGAACAAAATCCGCAAGACGGCCACGTCCGACTGGATGGAAATCGAGCGGCAACGTGGCATTTCGGTGGCGACATCCGTGATGGGTTTTGACTATAAGGACATCAAAATCAACATCTTGGATACGCCTGGCCATAAAGATTTCGCTGAGGATACCTTCCGCACCTTGACGGCAGTGGACAGCGTTATCGTGGTCATCGATGCCGCGAAAGGTGTTGAGTCTCAGACGGAAAAACTTGTTGAGGTCTGTCGTATGCGCAATACGCCCATTATCGTGTTTATCAATAAGATGGACCGTCCGGGCATGGACCCGTTTGAACTATTGGACGAAATTGAGCAGAAACTCCACATCCGCCTCACGCCGTTGAGTTGGCCTATCAACATGGGACCGAAGTTCAAGGGCGTTTACAGCATCTACGACAAGAGTCTTTATCTCTTCAACTCTGACAAACAACACATTACGGAAGGAATCGCTTTCGATGACCTCAACAATCCCGATTTGGACAAGATGATTGGCGAGGATGCCGAAACTTTGCGCAACGAAACGGAATTGGTGCAAGGCGTTTATGATGAGTTTTCGCGCGAGGCTTATCTGAAAGGTGACATTTGCCCTGTGTTTTTCGGTTCGGCTTTGAATAATTTCGGAGTCAAAGAGCTGTTGGATTGCTTCATCCAGATTGCGCCCACGCCGATTGGTCGCGACACGGTGGAACGCCGCATTGAGCCAACGGAGGAGAAGTTTACGGGCTTCGTCTTCAAGATTCACGCCAACATGGACCCCAACCACCGCGACCGCATCGCCTTCGTGCGTGTGGTTTCGGGCCGCTTCGAGCGCAACAAGAACTACTTCCACGTGCGCCAACGCCGTGAGCTGAAGTTCTCGAACCCGACAGCTTTCATGGCGCAGAAGAAATCCGTCCTTGACGAGGCCTATCCTGGCGACATTGTGGGCCTTTACGACGCCGGCAACTTCAAGATTGGCGACACCCTGACCGAGGGCGAAATCCTTAATTACAAGGGCATTCCGAGTTTCTCGCCCGAGCAGTTCCGCTATGTGGAGAACGCTGACCCGATGAAGTCGAAACAGTTGGCCAAGGGTTTGGAACAACTTACGGATGAGGGTGTGGCTCAATTGTTTACGGGCAAGATGACGGGTAGGAAAATCATCGGCACGGTGGGCGAGTTGCAGTTTGAGGTCATCCAATACCGCTTGCTGCATGAGTACAATGCCTCATGCCGTTACGAGCCGATTTCGCTCTATAAGACCGCATGGATTACCAGCGAAAACGAGGCGCAACTGGCTGATTTCAAGATGCGCAAGGCTCTGAACCTTGCCGAGGACAAGGAAGGCCGCGACGTGTTTTTGGCCGAGTCGCCCTACGCCCTTCAGATGGCTATGGAGAAATACCCCGACATTGAGTTCCATTTCACTTCGGAGTTTTAGTAAACACGAATGACCATAAATTATTCATAAATTGATTCATAAATTATAATTTTTGAAAATTTGTGTCTAATTCATGGAAATTCGTGTTCAAGAAAAGAAATATTTCCATAATTTTGCGGTGATAACAACTTCAACAATTCAACAACAAACAATTCAACAATTAAACATCATCGCTATGGGTAAATTTATGCAAGAATTCAAGGAGTTTGCCATGAAGGGCAACGTCATGGACATGGCTGTCGGTGTGGTCATCGGCGGAGCGTTCGGAAAAATCGTATCTTCGTTGGTGTCCGACATCATCATGCCGCTCATCGGTGCCGTAACGGGTGGCCTCAACTTCACCGACTGGAAGTGGGTGATTCGCGAAGCCGTCATGGACGGGGAGACCGTCGTCAAACCGGCATTGACCATGACTTGGGGCAACTTCCTGCAAGTCATCTTCGACTTCATCATCATCGCCTTCTCCATCTTCATGGTTATCAAGGGCATCAACCAACTGAAGAGGAAGGAAGAAGAGAAGCCTGCCGAGCCTGCCGCTCCCGCTGGCCCGACGCAAGAAGAACTCCTTGCCGAGATTCGCGACCTGCTGAAGAACAAGTAATTGTTTCAGACAGATTGAAAAAGAATAGGGCGCGCCTGATAGAGGTGCGTCCTTATTTTTGGCTATCTGACCGCAAATATTCATTCAAATAGCCAAAAATAATATTTATTTCTGGCTATAGAATGAAAAATTTGTACCTTTGCAGCCAGAAATAATTCTGAAACAATGCAAATAGTAGGCAGAAAAGAAGAAATAAAAGAACTGCAAAGAATCTATGATTCAGCGAGTTCTGAGTTCGTAGTGGTCTATGGCCGCCGCAGGGTAGGGAAGACTTATCTCGTTAGGGAGTTCTTCCAAGATAATTTTGTGTATTATGCTACAGGGGTGGCGCGTGGCAACCGGAAAGAACAATTGGCCCATTTTCATAATAGACTGATTCGTTATGGCTCGCCTGACGAACAGGCCGTGCCTTTCAATTGGTTTGAAGCGTTTGAAAGGCTTGAGACTTTGGTCGCGAAATCAAAAAAGAAGCGGAAAGTGATTTTTCTGGATGAGTTGCCGTGGATGGATACGCAGAAATCGGAGTTTTTGAAGGCCTTGGAACTGTTTTGGAACGAATGGGCTTCGGCGCGCAACGACATTGTGCTTGTGGTGTGTGGCTCGGCGGCCTCGTGGATGGTCAACAAGGTCATCAACAATCACGGTGGGTTGCATAACCGCTTGACTTGCAAGATGAAACTGCTACCATTTACCTTGTCTGAGACCAAGGAATATCTTGAAAGCCAAAAGTTTAAGTGGGATAATATGAGTGTGGCGGAGTGTTATATGATTCTCGGTGGCATACCTTATTATTTGCATCTGCTTGACAAGAGCCGAAGCCTGGCCCAAAATGTGGACAGGCTTTTCTTCGCAGAATCGGCACTTCTGGCCGATGAGTTCGACAATCTTTATAATTCACTTTTCACGAAATCAGAGGATTATGTTCGCATTGTGGAGACCTTGTCGAAGAAGAAATCAGGCTATACTCGCGATGAGATTGCCAAAGGCTCCAAACTGAGCAATGGCGGCGGCTTGACGCGGAAACTCATCGCTCTTGAACAGTGCGGTTTCATCCGAAAATACAAGACCATTGGTGAGGTGCCTTATCTTTATCAGCTTTCGGACAGCTTCACCTTGTTTTATTTCCAGTTCCTGAAAAACGGTGCGTATTCCGACCATGAGACGTGGATGCATTTGCTGACGACGAACACTTGCACTACATGGCGAGGTTTGGCTTTTGAAAGATTGTGCTTTGCTCACTTACAGCAGATTAAGCAGAAATTAGGCATCTCTGGCATCCTGACCAAAACCTGTTCTTATTATTCTGGACAAGCGCAAGTCGATATGGTTATCGATCGTGCCGACCGGGCCGTTACGGTGTGCGAGATGAAATTTTCGGAGCGGCCTTACCTCATCACGAAAGCGGAATGGGACAAGATAGAAACGCGCTTGAACGAGGTTCAAAATTACTTCAAGCGTAAGACCTTGTTTTTTGCAATGGTGACTTCCAATGGACTTGTAAAGAATAAATATTCAATCAATTATGTTCGACAAGAAATTACTTTAGATGATCTGTTTTGATATTATTTTTGGCTATCTGTCCATAAAAATGTATCCAAATAGCCAAAAATAATCCATTTTTCTGAAATCATCGCCGTTTTCTCAAAAAACACTACATTTGCAATCTCAATTGGTAGTGCAATGAAGCGCAAACTACTACTCATATTAGGCTTTTTCTTCTGCCTCGCTTTCTCCGCCATGGCGACGCACCAGCGCGCGGCTGAGATTACCTACACTTGGCTCGGCGGCAATGCATACGAGTTTACGCTTACTTGCTACACTTACACACCCAGTCTGGCGGGCCTGCAACGCGACTCCCTGCTGATGCAATGGGGCGACGGCTCGGAAAGTTATGTGCCACGTGTGGTGCTGCAAAACCTTGGCGACGACTACACGTTGAATGTTTACAAACAAGTCCATAACTATTCATCCTCAGGGACATACACCATCAGCATGGAGGACGCCAACCGCAACTATGGCGTTATCAATGTGCCCAATTCGGTGATGGTGCCCATGCACATTGAGACGGAATTGGTCATCAATCCGTTCTTGGGTTACAACAACTCCGTGCAACTGTTGAATGCGCCAGTCGATAAGGGCTGCGTGGGCAAACTTTACTTGCACAATCCCTCGGCCTACGACCCAGACGGCGACAGCTTGAGTTATAAATTAGTGACTTGTAAAGGCCAGGACGGTATCGAGATTGCGGGCTACACGCTTCCGCAAGCCTCACAATCCTTTGAAATTGACCCGATTACTGGTGATTTGCGTTGGGATGTGCCACTTATGAAAGGCGAGTACAACGTGGCCATCATGGTGGAGGAGTGGCGCCACGGTGTGAAAATCGGCTCCGTGGTGCGTGATATGCAGATTCTTATCCTGAACTGCGACAACGACCTGCCCCAAATCTATTGCGACGACCCATATTGCATTGTGGCGGGCGAGCAACTTGATTTCATCATCTTGGCCTCCGATCCAAATGGCGACAATGTCACCTTGACTGCGTCGGGTGCGCCTTTCGAGGTGGCGGTCAGTCCAGCTGTGCTGAACCCTGAGTCAGCTTACGGGCTGCAACCTGAGATGGAGTTCCTGTGGAATACCGTTTATGCCCACATTCGCAACACGCCTTATCAGGTGGTGATTCATGCCAAGGACGATGATATGCCCGTCAGCCTGACAGATGTGAAAACGGTGACTATCAATGTGATGGCTCCGAAAGTGAAGAATTTCGCTGCCGACTTGTACGGCCATGATGTTGCGCTTTCGTGGTCGGCATATCCTTGTCCAAACGCTGTGGCTTTGCTTATCTATCGCAAGGCTGGCTGCGAGGGTTATGTGCCAGACGAATGCGAAACGGGCATCCGCGAGGGTTACCAGCTCATTGCCACTTTGAACAATGTTTCCTCGACTTCCTACACCGATTCCAACCTGTCGCAAGGCGTTGAATATGAGTATCGTATTTTGGCGCGATTCCCCGATGGTGCATTGAGTATCGTCAGTGATGCGGCTTGTGTGGAATTGAAGAATGACAGCCCACTGATGACCCATGTCAGCAATGATAGCATCGACCTTGTTTCGGGGCATGTGTTGACTTGTTGGGCAAAGCCGAAAGAGATTGACGACCAATATGTTGCGCCGTTCAACTATACCTTGACGCGCATCCTCGACGGCGCGACTTCCATCGTTTACGAAGGTGCCGACACGTCCTTCCTTGACACCAACCTCGACCTTGCGGCGGCGACTACTTTATTATATAAGGTGCAGATGCGCGATGCCAACCAGCAACCAATGGGCGAGAGCGCGACGGCCTCGGCGGTGATGCTCACGGCCAATGGAACCTTCAGCGAAGCCCGCCTCTCGTGGATGGAAACCGTGCCGTGGCTTGTTGACAGTACCCAAATCTTCAAAGAGGTTGGAAATCATTTCGTTAGAATTGCTTCTGTGACGGGTTTCGCGTATACTGACACTGATGTGGAAAGCGACGCCACTTATCGCTATTATGTGCGCACTTTCGGGCATTACACCTTGGAGGGCATCATGCGGCCTTTGGTGAACTATTCGGCTATCAAAATGGTGCGGATTGGTCACGAGGAACCGACGGAGGAATTTTCCTATAAACTGCCCAACGTGTTCACGCCCAATGGCGACGGTTTCAACGAGGTTTTTGAACCGATAGTGACAGGTATAGATTTGATTGTCAGTGCCAAGACGGTCATTTTCAACCGTTGGGGTAACATTCTATGTGACACCGACGACCCGCTCATCCATTGGGACGGCAAAAACAAACTGACCAAAATGGACTGCCCGCCAGGCACGTATTTCTACGTCACCGAAATCACCTACATGGGCGAAACAGGCGAGGAACATCAGCGTTTTCAAGGTTCCATCACCATTGTCAGATAAAAAATGTAGGGACGCGGCGCGCCACGTCCCTACCATAATTCGTTCAATTCGCAAAATTCACCGTCAGAAAACGACAACAAATTGGCCGATTAGTATTTCATCATCTCGATAAGGTCGACCATGCGGTTGGAATAGCCCCATTCGTTGTCGTACCACGACATGATTTTCACCATCTTGCCCATCACCATCGTGCTTTGTGCATCGAAAATGCTGCTGTGCGGGTTGTGGATGACGTCGCAGCTCACAATCGGGTCTTCAGTGTATTCGAGCACGCCTTTCATCGGGCCTTCGGCGGCTTCCTTCATGGCGGCGTTGATTTCTTCCTTCGTGGCTTCGGTCTTCAAGGTGCAGACGAGGTCGACCAACGAACCGGTCGGCGTAGGAACGCGGACGGCGATACCGTCGAGCTTGCCATTCAGTTCGGGGATGACGATACCCACGGCCTTGGCGGCACCAGTGGTGGTCGGGATTTGCGACATGGCGGCTGAACGGGCGCGGCGCAGGTCGCTATGAGGACCGTCGAGAATGACTTGGTCGTTGGTGTAACTGTGGATGGTGGTGATGTAGCCCTGCTCGATGCCGAAGCGGTCGTTCAACACTTTGGCCACGGGAGCCAAGCAGTTGGTGGTGCAGGAGGCGTTGCTCACGCATTCCACATCGTCGGTGAGGTCGTTGTTGTTCACACCCACCACGACGGTGGCGTCGATGGCGTCCTTCGAGGGGGCCGAAAGGATGACCTTCTTGGCACCGGCCTTCAGGTGGTCGCCATAGCCGCCCTTGCTGCTTTCCTTCGAGCGGAACACACCGGTCGATTCAACCACTACGTCAGGGGTCTTACTCCACTTGATGTTCAGCGGGGCGCGCTCGGCAGTGACGGGGATGCGCACACCATTGACAATCAGTGCAGTTTCGTCATATTCCACGGTGCCGGGGAACTTGCCCTGCGTGGAGTCGTATTTCAATAGGTGGGCCAACACCTTGGTGCTTGTCAGGTCGTTGACGCCCACGATTTCCAGATTCGGACGTTCGCAAATGATGCGGAACACGTTGCGGCCAATGCGGCCGAAACCATTGTTCAATTTAGGTTGTAAAAAACCATGCAAAGTTAGTCATTTTTACATTGTTCGTGCAATTCTTCTGTCAAAAAGGTGTAAATGTAAGCTGGGCTTTGCAGATATAAGCCTGTTTTTCTGTCTTTTAGTTTCTCGAAAATCTTGGAACTATACACTTTCTCAAAAGCCTCGGACAAGGGCAATTGGTAATCATCTTGCAAGAACGACACCAACGACTCCACATCGCAGTCCATCACAAACTGAAACTCATTCTCGTTCATAATCTCTTCAAATGCTGTATTGCCTTTTCGGTGCAAAAACAATATTGGTTGTTCAACTTTTTGTATTTCATTTCTTTGACCAGTTGCTTTAAGGTGATGATGTGTTGAAGATAACGGTTGATTTGATACACAACGCCATCATCGGCAATCGGCCCTATGACTAGGTCGTAACTATGGGATTCTTGTTGCTTTCTGTCTCGGTTTTTCACGATAAACTCCGCCCATTCCACAGAAATGCCTTCAAAAAGCAACGCTTGCAAATCGTTGGTGTTTTCATCCCATTCATATTTTTGGACGATGGGCGAACCTCCTTCGTTGAAGTTGCACCTGCGCTGGGCCATTTCAATGGCTTGGCTCTCGATGGAGGTCAAATAGAAACCTCGACCAAAGTCCTTGTTCGGCCTGCATTTTGACAAATCTATGCTGTCAAACGCTATGTTGGTGCCATGAAAAAGTATCATTCCAAAGTTCCTCCGTGGCGTTTGCAATAAGAAATCAAGTCGTCGATGGTGTCGTCCAAAGGCAACAGGTGTTCGGCTTGATAGTTTTTGTCAAGCAGTTCCAGTCCGCCGTGAAGATAAAGATAACGGCAAGCCCATTTAGGCTCCAACCCCAACCTTTGCCCAAACTCGACAATGCAGCAATTTATGTATCTGATGACTTCCATTTGATTTTTTTGCAAAATTACGATTTCTTTGCGAAATAAGATGCTTTATTGCAAAATTTCCTGTTTTTTCATTCCGATTTGTTTTTTTTTTCGTAATTTTGCAGCCGCAAAATAGAGGAAAAGGAATGAAAAACCTTTGTAATATATTGAATATCAATAAGTTAAGCAAAAATTCGGGGGAGTGGGTAAATCTCCTTGCCGAGTCGCCCTACGCCCTCCAGATGGCCATGGAGAAATACCCCGACATCGAGTTCCATTTCACCTCGGAGTTCTGATTTTTTTGGAAAAACACGTTTTTTCATTGAATTAGGCCACGTATTGCCCCATGAATTTTGTATCTTTGCACCTTTGAAAAGGTACAA
>CACZNA010000023.1:0-66973 GCA_902782455.1 uncultured Bacteroidia bacterium
AAAAAACGGAAATCATTGGCATTGACGATAAGGAGTATGACCTATGAAACAAGACTTGGAAGGACAGAAACTGTTTCGGCAAATCGTTGACGAAACCCCGGCGGAACTGAAGACGCAGTTACGTTTCTCGGATTCCATTGCCGAAAAGTTGGACAAACTGCTCAAAGAGCGAGGAATGTCGCAACGCGATTTGGCAAAGAACACAGGAAAAACCGAAGCCGAAGTATCACGTTGGCTCGGCGGCACACATAATTTTACGCTTCGAACCTTGGCAAAGATTTCCACTGCCCTTGGCGAAGATTTAATCACCGTTTGAGCATAAACAACATCTCTGTAGCCATCATCATCTTCAATGAGGAGGGGAACAACTGCCGCTGCTTTGATTCCTATTTTCTCGGTTTTGCAATCCGAAATTACTGAATATCAACATTTGCAAAGCGAAATAAAGATTAGCCAAGAAGAATCCCTCGAATCCTTTCAGCCACCACTTCCGGATAATCCACAAGCAACTGCCCGTGATTCATTTTTGGGAAGACCTCCACGTGGGCATCAGGGCATAGTTGAAGCAGGTGCTTGGCTTGCGGCTTGGCCACGAAAGCCTCCTTGGTGCCATACCAATAATGAATGTCAGCCCCGTGGATGGATTCTAATTTGTTGGTATAGACATCCTTATAACCATCACGCACCGCCTTCCCCTTCCCGTAGGGCCACACTTTCTTACATTCATCCAACAGCACGTCGAAATAGTGCGAATGGAACACAAATTTCCAGAAACCCGTCCAGTGATAGCAAGTCCACACGTTGAGACTTTGGTAATATCGAAGCGGGTCCACGCTCCACTTGGGCAAGGGCAGCAAGGGCGCCGCGTCCATAATGGCGTGGTCGATCACGATTTCGTTCCGTTCCAACATTCGGGACAGTATCTTCCCTCCCAATGAAAGGCCGTAGGCAACGTCCAAATGCCCATCCAAGTTTTCCCGAATGTATCGACTCGCCTGAATAGCTTGGTCATCGACAGAGGTAAACCGAGACTCTTGGCCGATCAGAAACCCGTCAATGCCAACTGCGACTATGTAGAATTTGTCCTTCAGCAGTTCCATCAGCGGCAGGAATATCTCGTGCGACACGCCCAGCCCTGGTATAAGTAGCAGGCTTGGTTTTTCTTTATTTCCAAATGTGTTGAATGTCATAGTACCGTTAATAAATATTGAAAAACATAGGGCATATTTAAAGTCTAACCTTCAATTCTTTTTTGACTTTTTCCAAATCTCCACAAGAAAGAATGGGCATTAGGCTCTCAATCTTCTCAATGCTTTTATCCCACCATTTGAATTTCAGCAACAATTCTATCAAATCATCGTCAAAGCGCTTCCTGACCACACTGCAAGGATTGCCAACAGCAACCGAATATGGTGGAATGTCCTTGGCCACGACCGAGTTGGCCCCGATGATGGCTCCGTCGCTAATATGCACACCGGGCATCACCGTCACGTTCTGGCCTATCCAAACATCATTGCCAACAACGGTATCGCCTTTCAAGGGCAACTCTTCTTTCACCGGGGCAATTGCCGAGCCCCAGTCTTCACCCATAATGTAGAAGGGATAAGTGGTCGCGCAATCCATCCTATGATTGGCACCGTTCATCACAAATTCCACGCCCTTGGCAATAGCACAGAACTTACCGATAATCAGCCTGTCGCCGATGAAATCATAAAAGTGGGTGACGTGTTTCTCAAACTGGTCGGCACCGTCCGCATCATCGTAATAGGTGTAGTCACCGATGATGATACGCGGATTTTTCACCACATTTTTGATAAAACAGAGGCTTGGAATGTTAGGGTTTGGGAACGCTTTGTTTGGATTGGGTCTATTTACTATCTTTTTCATAAACAAAACTCTGATTGTTCAAGGCACAAAGATAGTGTATTTTTCGGAACGGTATTGGCATCTTAATCAAACAGTTTCTTCCAAATCCATAACACTACTACTGCACCGACAACAAAGAAAACCAAGTTCGTAAGGTATCCTTTCCCAAGCAGTTCAATGTTCAGCAAATGGCTGATGAATGTGCCAACATAACTGCCCACGATGCCCACGATGAAATTCATGCAGCCTCCCTTGCCCTCACCGCTCACAATGCGGTTGGCGATGTAGCCGATTAATACTCCCGTAAGTATCGGCCATGCCGTAAATTCTGCTATGTGTTCTAACATGTCTGTCCAATTTTAATTCATTCACAATCAAGAATTATCGTTCGGGGCGCAAAGATACAACATTTATCGTTTTTGAGAGATTTCTTTGCGAAGCAAATCCCAATAAACAAAGAAAACACTACTTTTGCGGAAAATTTGCGGCAATGAACACCCTTTCGGTCGTCATCATCACTTTAAACGAGGAACAGAAAATCGCGCAATGCCTTGACTCTGTTCAAGATATTGCCGACGAAATCATCGTCGTGGACTCGCATTCCACCGATGCGACCGAGGCCATCTGCGACCGCTACGGAGTGAAGTTCTTCACCCAAGACTGGCTCGGCTATTCCGACCAGAAAAACCTCGCCAACGACCTTGCCACCTGCGACCTCATCTTCAGCATCGATGCCGATGAAGCCCTCTCTGACGAACTGAAACAGTCCATCAAAACGCTGAAAAACAAAGACATCGACAAGAACGAGGTCTTTGCCATGAACCGCCTCAACAACTATTGCGGTCGGTGGGTGAAAGGTTGCGGGCTTTACCCAGAGACCAAAATCCGCATCTGGCGGCGCGGCTTTGCCCAATGGGAGGGGCTCATCCACGAGTGGCTAAACTTTAAGGAAACGCCGAAGAAAACCTTGATGCGCGGCGACCTGCTGCATTACTCATGGGACACGCCCGAAGCCTTCCGCAATCAGCAGTTCCATTTCGCCGAATTGGGCGCACAGTCGTACTACGAGCGCGGAAAAAAGACGGGCCTCCTGCCCTATCTTTTCAGCCCGAGCATCAATTTCATCCGCACCTATATTATAAAAGGTGGCTTCCTCTACGGTAAGACGGGCTTCAGCATCTGCCGCACAATGACGCAGGCCAACCGACACAAATACAACCTATTAAGAGAAAAGATTAGACAAAATAAATAGACTGCGTGACGGCGAGTTCGCGTCTCGAAGTCTCGTAGTCAAAACATAAGCCTTATGGAAGAAACATTTGAACAAGAAGTAGAACGTACCGTGGCGGCACTGAAAGCCGGAAAGACCATCCTCTACCCCACCGACACCATTTGGGGTGTGGGCTGCGACGCCACCAACAACAAGGCCTGCCTGCGCGTGTATGCCGTCAAGCAGAGGCCGCTCAACAAGAGCCTCATCATCCTCGTCGATTCGGCGGAAAGGCTTCAGGATTATGTGGTTAGCGTGCCGGCCATCGCCTACGACCTCATCAAAGGCGCCAAAAGCCCGCTCAGCATCATCTATCCCGAAAGCAAGAACTTGGCCAAGGCCGTTTCCGACGACAAGAGCATCTGCATCCGCGTGGTCGACAATGAGTTTTGCAAGGAAGTCATCCGCCGCCTCGGGAAGCCTATCACCTCGACATCGGCCAACCTGACTGGTCAACCTTCATCGATGATTTACAACGATATATGCGATGAAATCAAAAACTCGGTGGATTATGTGGTGCAGCTCTACCACGACAATTTCTGCAAGCCCAAAAGTTCGACCATCATCAAACTCAATGAGGACAACACTTTTGAAATATTGAGACAATAACCATTTAACGACAACACCATGACAAGCAAAGCATCCTTTTTTTCATTCATCCTCATCTTCGTTCTTGGCTTGTTTAGCGCATGTCAAAAAGACAGCAACAACACCCAAGAGCCCCTTGAACCTGACACACCTGTCGTCACCGAACAGGCTCCACCAATCGACGAGTATATGCCAGAACGCCTACTCCACCTGTTCGACTCGCTCAACGTGTTGCATCGCGGCGACAATCCTCCGACCATCACGGGTGACTTCATGACAGAATCCATGAACATACTATTAGTGAACAAAATCCCCGGCAGCAATTATATGGCAATGCCTGGCCCAATACAAAGCCCATATTACTACGAATTTAAAAACCAAGAAAACGACCATCTGGGATTATCATTCAAAAGTCCCAAGGGCGACCCGCAAGAACAGTTCTTTTTCTTGGAAAAATCCGACACTGACAACACCTATTTACGCATCAAGGACAGCACTGCTTATTTCACAAACGACCCCATCGCTCCCTCTTATTTTAGAAGCAACAAGTTCACGGCGGAAGACTTCAAACATGCTTACATCATTGGAAACGGCGACTATTTTACGCTTTATTACTATGAAATTCGTGACATCTCAGGCGGCTATCTTCCACTTAATGCCATCCTCATTTCCGGCAAGATGTCAACAGACGTAGAAGGCAACCCAATTATCGAAAATTTCTGGTGCGGTGTAGAGACTATGAAATACTTTACTGAGGGCGCAAGTCTGAATCTAATCATCCAATACGGCTCTTTACCCACCCCTGGTGACATCATCATCATGCAAAGCCCAAACACCTTAGTGCAAGGCAGTTATAATTACAAATAAACCCATCTGATCAATGAAATACATAAAATCGATTTTCTTGGCCGCCCTTTGCCTTTTTGCAATGGCAGCAACAGCCCAACAACCCCAATCGAAGGCGCAGATGAACGCCCAGAAACTGGGCACAACGCTTTACCTCATCGAAAACTTCTACGTCGATACCGCCAACATGGACAAGGTGACGGAAGACGCCATCATTGCCGCGCTGAAGGAACTTGACCCGCACTCGGCCTACATCTCCAAGAAGGATGTGGAGAAAGCCAACGAACCCCTTGTGGGCAGTTTCGAAGGCATCGGCGTGACCTACCAACTCATTCGCGATACCATCACCGTCATCAGTCCCACGGCAGGCGGTCCGTCCGAGAAGGTGGGCATCATGGCCGGCGACCAAATCATCAAGATTGCAGGAGAGAATGCCTTCGGCAAAAAAATCGACAACGACTTTGTGCAGAAGCGTCTGCGCGGCAAGAAAGGAACCAAGGTCACAGTTAGCGTGAAACGTGGCGACGACCCAGAACTCCTTGATTTTGAGATTGTCCGCGACAAGATTCCATTGAACAGCATCAACGCGGCCTACATGCTCGACAAACATGTCGGCTACATCAAACTTGACCGCTTTGCGCAAGAATCGACACAAGAATTCAAGGAAGCATTCGCCAAGCTGCAAGCCCAAGGCATGGAGTCGCTCATCTTCGACTTGCGCGGCAACACAGGCGGCTACCTCAACACCGCCATCGAACTCGTCGACCAGTTCATTGAAGAGGACAAACTCATCGTCTTCACCGAAGGCATCCACTCGCCCCGTCAGGAATGGGGCAGCACCAAGGATGGACTTTACACCACCGGAAAACTGGTCGTCCTGATTGACGAAGGCTCGGCTTCGGCCAGCGAGATTCTTTCGGGTGCCGTTCAAGACCACGACCGTGGCATTGTCATGGGGCGGCGTTCCTTTGGCAAAGGCTTGGTTCAGAGACCTTTCAATCTACCTGATGGTGCACAAATCCGCCTCACCACCTCGCGCTATCATACCCCATCGGGACGTTGCATCCAACGGCCTTACGAGGGTGGTGTTGAAGAATACGCCAAGGAAATGACCAAGCGTTTGGAGCACGGCGAGTATTTTCACGCCGACAGTATCCACTTCCCTGATTCACTGAAGTTTAAGACCGATGGCGGACGCACCGTATACGGCGGTGGCGGCATCATGCCCGACATTTTCATCCCTGTGGATACTGCATACAACAGCAAACTCTACACCAACCTCGTTCGTAAGGGTGCCTTGAACCGTTTCACCACCGACTATGGACTCAAGCATCGCGAGGAAATCAAGGCGCAATACGGTGATTTTGAGCGGTTCAACAAAGAGTTTACCGTTGGGAAAGACCTCGTTGACGGATTGAAGAAAGCCGCCGAAGAAGCCAAAGTGGAATGGAACGACGAGCAGTTTGTCCATTCCGAGGAGTTTTTGCTTCTGCAAGTGAAGGCTTTGATTGCCCGCAACGTTTGGGAAACGCAACAGTATTACCAAGTGATGGCCTCCGTTGACCCTGGTGTCCAGAAGGCGTTGGAAGTGCTTGAAAATGAGAAGCAATACAAAAAAATCCTGAAAGGGAAATAGTTTTCAGCAAGATTAAATCTTCCTAACGGAAAAATTTGTTATTTTTGCCGATTGTAATTTTTGGATTCGTACATCAATAACTAATAAACAACTAATTATTTACAAATGAAGAAATTAAACATTATCACCGCAATGTTCCTTCTGATGGGAATGTTGTTTGGTACGCAAGCGATGGCCCAAGGTCGCATCGACTTCCGCACCAATTCGGCGCAACAGTGCGCCAACGTGACCGAGGATGGCTTCACCGCCACCTTCTCCTTCAGCGGCATCCAAGCCAATGAAATGAACACCGAAAAAGGTGTGTTCTCCAACCTCACCATGGACGGCACCATTCCTTCAGGCAATGTCGGCGGACCTTCGCTGCCCGCCGCCAACCAACTGATTGCCGTGCCTTACGGCGCAAAGATTGCCTCTTTGGAAGTGAAGAGGTACAGCAAGACCACCTACAACCTTGCCGACTACGGCATCAAGACCGTCATGCCCCAGCAGCCTTCCGTCCGCAAGGACCAAAAGCCCGAGGACATCAAGTTTGTCTACAGCGAGAAGGCCTACGCCGCCAAGTCGATGAGCCAGCGCCCCATCGCCACCATCGAGGTGAGAGGCACCATGCGTGGCATCCAAGTCGGTTCGTTGACCATCAACCCCGTCAACTACAACCCCGCCACGAACAGCATTGAGGTTTACAACGACATCGAAGTGGAAGTGCGCTACGACAACTACGACAAGGCCGCTGCCTACAACGAGTTTGCCCGCACGTTCAGCCCCTATTTCGCCACCGTCTACAAGAGCATGTTCAACTGGCGCGACGACGTGTATGACCAACACCCCGACCTCTGGCAATGCCCTGTGAAGATGCTCGTCATCGCCGACCGCATGTTTGAAGAGTGCATGCAGGATTGGATTGAATGGAAGACCATGAAGGGATTCTATATGGACGTGAACTACACCGACGAAGTTGGCACCAGTGCCTCAGCTATCCGCAGCTTCATCCAAGGCAAATATGCCGAGGACGCTCCCACCTTCGTCATCATTTTTGGCGACAAGAACCAAGTGGCCGCCAGTGCCACGGGTAGCGAGTCGCACTGTGTCACCGACTTGCAATACATGAGCGTCGACAACGACGATTTCCCGGACATCTACCACAGCCGTATGTGCGCAGAAAACGTCCAACAGATGCAGAACATCATCACCAAGACCCTTTGGTACGAAAAAATTCAGTTTGAAACCCCAAGCCGCAACATCGACTATCTCAGCAAGGTGTTGCTGATTGCCGGTTGGGACGGCACGTGGAACCCCCGCGTCGGTAAGCCCACCATCCAATATGCTATGGAATACTATTACAACACCGAGCATGGTTTCACTGAAATCAACTATTTCCTGCAACAGCCTTACAACCAGCCTTACGCCAGCCTGAACACAGGTGTCGGTTTTGTGAACTACACTGCCCACGGCTCACACGATGGCTGGGCTGATCCGAGCCTGACCGTCAGCCAAGTGAACAACCTCACCAACGAGAACATGCCTTTCTTGGCTATGGGTAACTGCTGCGAGGCCGCCGACTGGGGCATCAGTGGCACCAGCTTCGGCGAAGCCATGATTCGCGCCAACACAAAAGCCGCCTTCGCCTACATCGGTTCCTGCCCGAGCACCTACTGGTGGGAAGACTATTATTTCGGCGTGGGTGCCACCAACGTAACGAACCAAATGCCCACATACGAACAAACCGCCTACGGATGCTACGATGCCATTTGGAACAATGATGAATACAACTGCGTCTCCGCCATCCCTGTCATCGGCAACCTCGCTGTGTGCTATGCCCACGCCAACGGTTACCAAGGTAGCGTTTCCGACAAATACTATTGGCAGTCTTATCATGCCTTGGGCGACGGCTCCGTCATGCCTTTCCGTGTGCAACCCACCGAAAACAACGTCAGCCACATGGCCATCTTCCCCATCGGCATGTCCACATACGAAGTAAGCGCTGACCCAGGTTCGTACGTTGCCATCAGCAAGGACGGCGTGCTTCACGGTGTCGGTTTGGTTGATGAAAGCGGCACCATCGAAGTTGAAGTTGAGCCTGTTACCTCTGGCGGTGATGTCGTCATCTGCGTGACTGGCCTCGACAAGATTCCGTACATCGCAGTCATTCCCGCCGCTGCCTTGGAAGGCCCATACGTCAGCGTGGACAGCTTCACACCTGCCAACGTGCATGTTGGCGATGAAACCGAAATGAGCATCACCTTCAAGAACGTCGGTACGCAAAACACGGGCGGCACGACCACCGTCACCTTGAGCTGTGACGACGAGAACCTGACCATCCTCAACGGCACCGCTTCGTTCGACAACCTCACGCCCGAATCCACTGTCACCGTGAACGGTTTCAGCTATCGCATCGCTGAAGGCGTGGCCGACGGTACCCGTTTCACCATCCGCACCAACGCCGTTTGCGGCAGCAACACCTGGGAAGGCAAGGCCGTCATCACTGCTGGTGAAGCCGTGATGCAATTCGTCAGCTGCACCACTCCTGGTGGCTTCGTCCCTGGCGAGACCGTCACAATCATGGCCAATTTCAAGAACTCAGGCCATTACAGAGCCACCAATGCCATTGCAAACATCAGCTCGACGAGCCCATACGTCACCTTCGAGAACACCACCTTCGAGGCTGGCACCATCGACCCGAATGGCGAGGCAATTTGCGTCTTCAATGTCAATATCGCTGCCAACTGCCCCGAAACCGAAGCCATCCCGATGAACTTCGTCCTTAACGCCGACGGCGGCCTCGTTGCTGAAGGCTCTGGCGTTCTGAAGAACAGCTGCAATGTCATCTTCGACCTCAGCGACAGCTATGGTGACGGTTGGAATAACTCCTATATGACGGTCAGTTTCAGCGATGGTACGCCTTCGCAGAATCTCACCATCAGCAACGGTAACTCCGCCAGCTACTCGATTGAGGTTGGCAACGGCGTTAACGTCAGCCTCACTTGGCACAGCGGCAGCCAATGGGACAGCGAATGCTCCTTCTCCATCCATTATGAAGACGGCACCGTAATTCTCAACTGCTCCAGCGTCGGAAGCTGCTTGCCCTTCTCATTCGACTGCAACTGCGCCAGCGGCAGCACTCCTACTACTCTTGAACCCGTCAACGACCTGACCAGCGAGGTTGAAGGCTTCAACGTCATCCTGCACTGGAACACCTCGTTCCGCGACGATATCGTCTTCCACGTCTATCGCAACGGCATCGAGATTGGACAGACCACCGAAAACACCTACACTGACGAAGTCTTTGTCGAGATGGTTTACACCTACTGCGTGGTGGCCGAACTCAACGGCAACTTCTCGGCTCCTTCCTGCATCCAAGTGGAATTCACCGATGCCGTGGAAGAGAGCGTCGAGCAAATCAGCATCTATCCTAACCCCGTCAACAACACCCTGTATATCAGTGGTTACAACAGCGAATACAGCTACATGATGTACAACGGTATGGGTCAGGTGGTGGCTAAGGAAACCGTCCGTGGCAACCAGCAAATCAACGTCAGCGGCATGGCCAAGGGCGTCTACTTCCTCCACATCACCACTGGCACGCAAGTGCGCGTGGAAAAGGTTGTGGTGGAATAAAAAATTAGTTCTATTTGAAAAAAAGGCAGTCGCATGGCTGCCTTTTTTTTATTTTTGCACCAAAATCAATCGGTCATGGGCACATACATCAATTTAGGCAATATTGGGTTTCAAAGGGTTAGAAACAATGAATATGTCGACAAGTCGGGTTTGATTGCCATTATTAACAGCACACTTTTTACAGAGCGCAGTTGTAGTTGTGTGTCGCGTAGTCGCCGATTCGGCAAGTCGGTGGCAGCCAAAATGTTGTGTGCTTACTACGACCACTCATGCGACTCCCGGGAACTATTCGCCGACCTTGAAATTGCCTCAGACCCCTCGTTTGAAAAGCACTTGAACAAGTATCCTGTCATTTTCCTCGACCTGACCAATTTCACCACACGCTTCAAGGATGACAGCATCATTGAGCATGTACAAAAGGAACTATTGGCCGATGTTCACAAGGCGTTTCCTGACATTCCCATCATGGACGATGACGATTTGATGGCTTACCTCATTCGAGTTACCGAATCCACAAAACAGCCATTCATCTTTATCATCGACGAATGGGATGCCATCTGCCGCGAGTTTAAGCCTGGCACCCATGCCATGGACGATTATGTCAACTGGCTGCGCCGGATGTTCAAGGGAAGCAATTCCCCACAAGTCTTTGCCGGCGTATATATGACAGGAATCTTGCCCATCAAGAAATACAAGACCGAGTCGGCATTGAACAATTTCATTGAATATTCGATGGTTGAACCAAGACGCATGGCCTCCTATTTTGGATTCACCAAAGACGAGGTAAAATCTTTGGCCAAAAAGCACGGCATGGACTTCGATGAATTGGAGAAATGGTATGACGGCTACCAGATTGGCGACGAGCAATCCATTTTCAACCCAAATTCTGTAATGCAAGCCATTGATGTGGGTCGCTGTCGCAGTTTTTGGGCTACTACTGGTGCTTATGATGCTGTGGCGCACTATATCTCAATGAATTACGAAGGATTGAAAGATGATGTGATTAAGATGCTCGCTGAAGAGCGTTGCAAAGTCAACCCTACCAAGTTCCAGAACGACATGTCAATCATCCGCAGCAAAGACGATGTGTTCACCGTGCTTATTCATTTGGGCTACCTTTCATACGATTGGCAAAAGAATGAGTGCTATATTCCCAACAAGGAAGTGGCTGGCGAGATGGTCAATGCCGTGGAAGCCAACAATTGGACTCATGTGATGAACGCCTTGGAAACCTCGGAGCAACTCCTGCAAGCCACGCTTCGCGGCGACGGAGAAGCTGTGGCCCAAGGCGTGGATGTTGCCCACGACGAAAACACCAGTATTTTGAGTTACAACGACGAGAACTCTTTGGCCTGCGTCTTGAGCATTGCTTACTATTATGCCTCCAACAACTACATCATCCATCGCGAGTTGGCCACGGGCAAGGGTTTCGCTGATTTGGTGCTCATTCCGCGCAAGAACGTAGATTCGCCAGCCATCGTCATAGAATTGAAATACGACAAGGCAGTTGACACCGCCATTGAGCAAATCAAGCGCAGGCAGTATCCCGCCAAGGTTGCGCAATATGCCGACAATCTGTTGCTTGTGGGCATCACATACGAGCGCGACACCAAGCAACACCGGTGTTGTATCGAAAAAGTTTAAATCCCCCGCTGCTTCTTAATCGCTTCGTAAGCCGCATTGATTTCTTGGAACTTCTTCTCGGCTGCCTCCCTCACCTCTTCGCCGAGGTTGCTCACCAAGTCGGGGTGGTTCTTTTTGGCCATCTCACGGTAGGCTTTCTTCACTTCCTCATCGGTGGCCGAAGGCTCAATACCCAGAATCTTGTAGGCACTGTCGGTCTCCTTGATGAACATGGCCTTCACCGACTGGAAGTCGCTGTTGGAGATGCCCATATAGTCCGAAATCGTATTGATGACACCCAATTCCTCTTGCGAAATACGTCCGTCCGAATTGGCGATACCAAACAGATAATGAAGCAGTTGCAAACGCGAAGCATAGTCCATGTAACGCCCCACCTGCTGGCTGACATCATACAGGTTGTAATCCTTCTCCAAGATTTCGCGTAGCATCTTGATGTAGTTCTCGGCGCGTTCCTGGCCGAAGTTTTGCAAAAAGAAACGCTTCACATAGTCCAGCTCTGACTTTCTCACGTTGCCGTCAGCTTTCATCACAGCGGCGGAAAGCACCAACAGCGTTACGTTGAAGTCGCGTTTTTCCTCGGTATTGCCGAAGGTGTCATTCACTTCGGAGCGAATCTGTTGGATACCACTGCCCGAAAACAGGCTACCGATGGCATAGCCGATGATAGCACCCAAAGGGCCCCCAAAAGACCAACCTAAGCCCACCAATATCAATCTCAAAAAGAATCCCATAGCATTGAATTTTGTTTGTAAGCGTATTGAACTGTCATTTTCCCGTTTTAAAAGGGGTTTGGGAGAATAAAATTTCGTTGCACACAGCAATCAGGGCGCAAAAGTAAACAAATTCCCCCTTTGAGGAGGTTAGGGGAATTAAATTTCTCGGTACTTCCATAGAAAATCTTTCCTCAATCGTTAGTTGTCCGAAAAGATTTCGTACTTTTGCCTCCTTAATTCAGACCATTCGTTTCATTAATCATCTAACAATCAATTACAAATGAAAAAAGTCTTTTTAACCCTAGTGTTAGTGGCTTTGTCGGCAATGACATTTGCCCAACAATGGACCAACCTCGGCAAGAGCAGCCCCGTCGGTCCAGAGGTAACTTTAGTTTCGAGTAGCGAACAGCAAGTCGTGGTCGACTTCACGCTGGGCGGATTCAACCTGACCCGAGTGAACACACCCAACGGCATCCAACAGGTCGTCAGCGTTCCCAAGATGGCCTCGATGCTTGAAGCTGGTGCGCCCGACCTTCCCCACTTCCCCGTTCCCGCCATCATCGGTGACATGGCCGAGATGCAGGTGAGCGTGACGAAGAGCGACTACACCGATTTTGAAAATGTTGAGATTGCCCCTTCGAAAGGCAACTTCAGCCGTCAAATCAACCCTGACGACGTGCCTTACACCTATGGCGCCATGTACAGCCAAAACGCTTTCTATCCGGCTGCACAGGCTTATCTTGAAGCACCTTACATCATCCGCGACTTCCGTGGTCAAGACATTATGGTGCGCCCCTTCGCCTACAACCCCGTGACGAAGATCCTCCGTGTCTATCATCACCTGACGCTCACGATGAACAAGGTGAGCGACAACGGCGTGAACCAAAAGGTTGCCCGCAGAGCCGCCTCCAAGATGTCGAAAGAAATGAAAGCTGCCTACGAGCATCGTTTCATTAATTATAAGGAAACCGCTGCCAAGTACACCTTTATCGAAGACTTTGGCGAAATGCTCATCATCTGCCCTCAGCAGTATATGGAAGCCATGCAGCCTTACGTGGACTGGAAGAACCAGTCGGGCCGTCCCACAACGATGGTCAGCGTGACTGATGCCGGTGGCAACAACGACAACCAAATCAAGAGCTACATTTCCAACATCTACAACGATCCCGACCACAACCTCGAGTTCATCCTGCTCGTTGGCGACTATTCCGACATCACCCCCCACTCGATGAGCGGTGGCCGCAGCGACAACTGGTTTGGCCAATTGGAAGGCTCCGACTACTACATTGAAGCTTTCACGGGCCGTTTCTCGGTGCAAAGCGTCAACGACGTAGAAACTCACGTCAACAAGGTGCTCTACTATGAGCGCGACATGCCAGAAGGCCTCACTTGGCTCAACCAAGGCATCGGCATCGGTGCCAACGAAGGTGCCGGTCAAGGCCACATGGGCGGTGAAGCCGACTATGTGCACATGAACTACATCCGCGACACCCTTCTGCATTACACCTACGAAAACGTCACCCAACAATACAGCGGCGTGGGCAGCGGCACTAACGCCAACGCCATCAGCGCCGACTTCAACGCTGGCAAGAGCATCTGCAACTACTGCAACCACGGTTCACAAACCAGCTGGGCTGTGGCCAACTACAGCAACAGCCACGTCAACGCCTTGGTGAACGACTACATGTGGCCCTACATCTGGTCGGTGGCCTGCAACAACGGACAATTCGATGGCACCTGCTTCGGCGAGGCCTGGCTCCGTGCCACCAACAACTCCACCGGTGCTCCTACTGGCGCCATCGGCGGCATGTTCAGCTGGATTTCGCAGCCTTGGACTCCACCTATGACCGGTCAAGACGAGATGGTTGACATCCTTACCGAATGGAAATACACCGACCAATTCAACCACACCTTTGGCGGTGCTTCTTTGAACGGCAACATGTACATCCTTGACATGCACCCCAGCGACAACGGCTCAACCCACAACACGTGGATTCTCTTTGGTGACCCGAGCCTGATGGTTCGCACCGACAATCCCGTCAGCATGAACATCACTTGCAGCCCCGCCGTTCTGATGCTTGGCATGAGCGAGTTGGAAATCAGTGCTGAAAACACCCCATACGGCATCGCCACTTTGATGATGGACGGTGAAGTGGTCAGCTCTGGCTTCATAGAAGACGGCATCTGCACCCTCAACTTTGCCCCGATGAGCAACGTCGGCAACGCCACCTTGACTGTGCTTGGCTACAACAAAGTGACCGAAATCATGACGATTGAAGTGTTGCCGGCTGAAGGACCTTACGTCACAGTGAGCGGCTATGAGCCCAACTTCGCTGCCGTCAACCAAGAGACCGACCTCACCATGAGCTTCAAGAACGTCGGTGTCGACCCGACCGATGGCACCACTACCGTAACTCTGAATTGCGCAGATGAGCGTTTCACTTTCATCAATGCCACTGCCGAATTTGACGTGTTGCCCGCTGAAGAAACTATCACCCTGACCAACGCATTCAGCTTCATCGTTGCCGAAGGCGTGGAAGACGGCGAGAGATTCCAAATCGAAGTTCAGATGAACTGCGGCACCAAATCGTGGTCGGGCAAAGCCTTCATCACGGCAGGACAAGCCATCCTCGACTACGCTGGCACCGGCTGGGCTGGCAGCTATGTCCCTGGCGAGACCTTGACCCTCGTGGCCAACTTCCAGAATGTGGGTCACTATATGGCCACCAACGCCATCGCCACCATCAGCTGCGACAACCCGTTTGTGACCATCCTCAACGAAAACGTCGAGATTGGCACCATCGATCCTGAAGGCATCGCCTCCTGTGTGTTCAACATCGTGGTTGACTCCAACTGCCCCGAAACCGAGCAGATTCCTGTGGCCTTCGCCATGCAAGCCGATGGCGGTTTGACTGCTGAGGGCAACATCACCCTGAAGAACAGCTGCAACATCATCTTCGACCTCACCGACGGCTATGGCGATGGTTGGAACAATTCTTACATGACCGTAAGTTTCAGTGACGGTACACCTTCACAAAACCTCACCATCAGCACCGGTTCAAGTGCATCCTACACCATCGAGGTCGGCAACGGCGTCAACGTCAGCCTTACGTGGCACAGCGGCAGCCAATGGGACAGCGAATGCTCCTTCGTCATCCACTATGAAGACGGCACCCCGATTCTCAACTGCTCCAGCGTCGGAAGCTGCTTGCCCTTCTCATTCGACGCCAACTGCTCTGGCGGCAGCACACCTATCATCGTGGAGCCTGTCAACGACCTGACTGGTGAAGTGGAAGGCTTCAACATCATCCTGCATTGGAACACCTCGTTCCGCGATGATGTCATCTACCACATCTACCGCAACGGCATCGAAATCGGCCAAACCACTGAGAACACCTACTCCGACGAGGTGCATATCGAGATGGTCTACACCTACTGCGTGGTGGCCGAAATGGATGGCAGCTTCTCCGCTCCTGCATGCATCCTCATCGAGTTTGTGGATGGTTTGGACGAGAACGAGACCGAGTTCAGCGTCTATCCTAACCCCGTCAACAACACCTTGCACATCAATGGAGGCAATGCCGAGTTCAGCTACATGCTCTACAACGGCATGGGTCAGACGGTGGCTAAGGGCAACGCCCTAGGCAACAGCCAGATCAACGTCAATGGTCTGGAAAAGGGCATCTACTTCCTCCGCCTCACTTCTGGCACACAAGTGCGCATCGAAAAGGTCGTGGTGGAATAAGAATGACCTGTCTATATGGAAAAAGGACGCCAAACGGCGTCCTTTTTTCATTCTATCTCAATCTCATCCACGAACAACCATGCTGGATTACCGTAGCCATCGTGATCCGCCGGCAAGTCGAAGCCTTCAATCACGACCTCGACATAACGTGCGGTTATCGGCTCAAACTCCAACTCGTATGCAAAAATGCCATCCTTGTCCTCCCATGTGGAAATCGGGAAGGCTTTGACGGCCACCTCCACAAACCGCTCACCATCATCCGAAACCAGCACTTTAACCTGACGCGGATTGTAAATCCAAGCACCTTTATTGACCAAGGCATGAAAACGCACATGGTGCATTTCAGCGGATTGCTCCAAGTCGATGACAGCATCCAAAGGATAGCCACAGAAACCCAACCAACGCCCTGAATTGTATGCTCCCCGACCCAAATTGCCATCACTCAACACCTTGGCACCACCGTATGTGTATTTTTCGGCAGGCTGCTGGCGCAAAGAAATCGGCTTGCGCGTGGCCAGATTCGGTGCAACCGTGTCGGCCCATGCTTTCGGGTTGAAGATATGGTCGGCGTAGGTGTAATGATAAAGTTCGTAAAACTGCCTCATTTTCTTGCAACGCTCCACAAACGATTCAAAGTCACGCTCTTTTGGATTGTTCCACTGTATTTCCGTCAAGGCTTCCATACGCGGCAAGGCCATGTATTGCACATGCCAAAAATGGGCGATGTATTCCGTCCAAATGTTGGCCTGCACACCGATGATGTGCTTTTGCTCTTCAGGCGTTAGTACCTCAGGCAGCGGCTGGAACTCGTACACGCGCTCCACGGGCAAGTAGCCACCGATGCACATGGGTTCGCTGGCAATGTCCTCGCTTTGGTAATAGTCGAAATAGAGATGCGACGAGGGCGCCATAATCACATCATGGCCCTTGCGTGCCGCCTCGATGCCACCTTCCGTACCGCGCCAACTCATGATGATGGCCGTCTCGGAAACGTTGCCTTCCAAAATCTCGTCCCAACCGATGACGCGGCGGCCACGCGCCTCCACCACCTTCGCCATGCGGTTCATCACATAACTTTGCAGATAGTCCTCAGCGGAAAACCTGTCATCTTTCTTGATACCTAACTCCTTGATCTTGGCTTGACATTTCGGACATTTTTCCCAACGCACCTTGGGGCACTCGTCGCCGCCGATGTGGATATAGGGCGAGGGGAACAAATCCATCACTTCATTGAGCACATCCTCGGCGAATTGCATAGCTTCCTCGTTGCCAGCACAAAGAACGTCTTCCGAAACGCCCCATCGCCGCCATACCTCGTAAGGACCGCCCGTGCAGCCCATTTGCGGGTAACAGGCCAAAGCCGCCTGCATGTGACCCGGCAAGTCGATTTCGGGAATGATGTTGATGTGACGCTCGGCGGCATATTGGATGAGGTCGCGGAGTTCGTCTTGGGTGTAGAAACCACCATGCCGGATGGTGTCATAAAGATTCCCATTATGCCCGATGACCGTGCCATTGCGATACGCTCCAATTTCCGTCAGCTCGGGATATTTCTTGATTTCGATGCGCCAGCCTTGGTCCTCGGAAAGGTGGAAATGGAACTGGTTCATGTTGTGCATGGCCATCATATCCAAATAAACCTTCACCGAGTCCATAGGGATGAAGTGGCGGCAGGGGTCTAAGTGCATACCGCGATAGGCGAAGTTGGGGTGGTCTTTGATTGTGCCGCAGGGAAGTTGAGAGTTGAAAGTTGAAAGTTGAGAGTTGTCAGTTGAATCCTTCAGAGGAATTGGCAAACTCTTGCGAAGGGTTTGGATACCGTAGAATACGCCCGCCGCGTCAGCACCTTTTATGACAACTTGTTTTGGCGTAACGCTGATTTCGTATGACTCAGCCTGACCGAAATCTGCTGGAGCTAATTTCAGCACGATACCGTCAGCTTTCTCACCTTGCATTTCCTTGAGTTTCAGCCCAAAGCCAAGGATGTCGTTGACATACTCGCTAAGAAACTGTGCCTCACGGTGCAGGTCGGCTTCGTAATAGACAACGGTCTTGGGGCTCAATACGAAAGCACCGTTGTCGTTCAGTTGCACCTCTTTGGGTTGCGGGATGATGTCGTAATTGGCAACGGGAAGTTGCTGTTTTGTGCAGGCGGAAAGGATTAGCGCCGCGATGCAGAATAGGAATATTTTTTTCATAGGAATGGAATTAATTTGGGGCAAAGGTATTGATTTTCCCAATACACAAAAAAACAGCGCACCCGAAATTTTCGGATGCGCTTAATAAAAACTCTTTCGCTACTTGTTTTAGAATCTCTGGTATTAATCCTTTAACTATTTATCTGACCCATGCTTACATCTTCAAGTGTCAATTCGGTTAGTTTTTCTACAGATAAATCCACATCCGAGGCTAATCGATTAGCTTGATGTTCGATAACGGACTCAAAATAGTTGCGTACATATCTTGCATTGCCGAAGTCATTACGTTTGGTTTTCAGCACATCGTCAAGTTTGGACTTCACAAACTGTGCCGCATCATCTTTCATAACATATTCATTCTTTTCAACATTCAACTTGAAGATTTGAAACAATTCCTCTGATGAATAATCAGGGAAGAAAATAAAGCGATTAAACCTTGAACGAAGTCCGGGATTCGAACTGATAAAGTCTTCCATTTCATGTGAATATCCTGCCAATATCACAATCAAACGGTCTCTGTCATCCTCCATTCGTTTCAATAACGTAGCAATAGCTTCCTTCCCATAATCGTTTTGTCCGCCCAATAGCATATATGCCTCATCCACAAACAAAACCCCATCAAGTGCACTGTCAATTATCTTGTTGGTCTTAATAGCAGTTTGGCCAACATATTCAGCAACCAAACCCGACCTGTCTGTTTCCACTAAATGACCACTTTGAAGAATGCCTAATTCCTTGAATATGCTTGCCAAAATCCTCGCCACGGTTGTTTTGCCTGTTCCTGGATTTCCGGTGAATACGCAATGATAGGAAATGCCCGGTGCTTTTAATCCTTTGGCTTCTCTCATTTGCCTCATCTTGATAAAATTTGTGAGAGAAACAACGTCATTCTTCACAGAATCCAAACCAATAAGAGATTCCAACTCTTGAATTGGTTTTTTCCCTTCGGCTATTTCAAAACTTGCACATTTTTCTTCCTCCTTGCTAATTCCAACTTGAGATACCAAATTACTCAACCATTGGCTTTCGGATTCTGAAATATGACCGTCTATCTTGGCTATGACAGAAGCACAACGATAAAGAATCACCATGTATTTCTTGCTCAACTCAACATCGATTTGATTCAAGAAATATGGAATCCTAAACTCGCTGTCAATATCAATTTTCTTTTCAAAATCTACATGGAAAATTGTTTCACATGATTTTCTTATACTCCTAATAGTTGAGTCTGGCGAATTTCCGTCACAAAACGAATTAAACAAACTGTAATCCAATTTTACATCCAAATACTTCAACAAAAAAGCCAACAATACCTTCCCTTCTATAGAATTCAAGTCAAGGCTATGATTCAACTTTTTGTAACATTCACATAAATCCTTTGTTACCAATGTTTTAACTGTTCCATTAAACCCATTAACATTAGTAATAGAAGCCACATTGCTTGAGTCCGTCTTAAAAACCTTTATTAATGAAGACGAATTATTAAGCTCGGTTTTTACAAAATCAAAGAGTTCATCTAATACCTTTTCAATCAGTTCAAATTGCTCACGACTAATTGAATCTGTCCTCATCTCATCTGACTTGATTTGATAATCCTCTTTGATCCGCAATAATGCTTTTGGATTCTCAATAATCTTTTGAAACCATTCTTGACCTTGAGTAGTTACAAGATTGTTTTTTTGAACCAATTGCCCAATTAGAATCTGAAGAATGTCAGTATTCACTTTGTAATATGGATCACTCAACTGAAATAAGACAGTAGATAATGTCGAGGTCCCTTTGTGCTTCAAAGCTCTTTCTTCAAATATCTCAAACATACTCTTGCAATAATCCAAAACATAGGATTTATTACTGTAATCTAAATAGCCATTGTAATCAATTTCTTTCACGTCAGAAAACAAATAGTAATTCAACAAATCAAAATGTTCAAAACTACTACTATCATAATCGACTGGATAGCCAAGAGCAAAACAACAAGCCAGCAAGTCTTCACGAAGAATCATCGACAGATGTTCTTTAAGTTGTGAAGACGTTTCTACTATATGAGCCTCTCTCAACAACACCTGTTTAAGATCCGTCCTTATTGAAAAATCTTCAATCAACATGTCTCTAAAACAAATCATCTTCAATATGACATTATTAGCATCATTAAATTCTTGTTCATTGTACATAGTTCACTTCATTTTATAATTTATAAATACTTGCAATTTTACATTGGCAAAATTACCACTCACACATCTACTCCTCAACATTTCTCCCTATCCAATACCTATTGCAAAACCTATCCATTTTGGATAAAATCCTCAAAGAAATTGTAGTCAAGAATGTTAGAAATATGTTTCAGCAAGTCCGTGTTGATAGAGCCATTAGCATACACCTTATATAAATGGTTGGGGGTGCAAGGAATTTGTCGGGCAAGCCAAACTGTAGTTCTGCCTTGCTGTTGCAGCACGGTCTTAATCCTGTTCCCAATATGTACATCCCTGACCTTCGACATAAAAAGCGTGGAATTTGTTCCTTGCTTGAACGCCAGGGTTTCCACGCCCTCCATAATCTAACAAGTCATTCCACGCCGTGCCATGCACGACATTTAATAACTTGTCCTTGATTATGGCTTGTCCCTCAAAAGGGACTTGTGGAAATTTGACGTTCAAGGACAGCTATAAATGCTATCTAATAATATGTATCGTTAATCGTATCTTCTGTTTTTTTCTATTTATTCTTTTTCTCTTATCAGTTTCTCTATTTTCTCCACAAACCGATGTGTAGGCTCTTTTAGCGACAAAGCTTCTTCCTTAGTGATATCGTATGCGCAATTGTAATCCGCCTTTTGACGAAGTTGGAACAGACGGGCAAGAAAACTCCCGTTTTCCAACGACACCAGTTCCGTTTTTACAAAACACTTGCTGAACTGCGTCAACATTCCCGAATGGGTATGGGCAACAATTTCTTTCTTGATGAATAGGGCTTGTACAATATGAAAACAAGCATAATAAAAACGATTGACGGCCATATCGGAATAGCCCATATCCATCATCTCATCAGCCTGATTCAGAAACCGATGCGCCCTTTCTATCTGCATGTCAACCAATATTTGTCTCTCTTCTGGCGTCATTGCAAAAGATTTATAGCATCCTGTTGAACATTTTCATAAAAAGGTGTAGCATGATAAGATTGCCATTCCTCTTCGGTATACATAATCGGATTGATTTCCTCACCCAACTCGCAACCCAACAAAACGAAAGGATAACTTACATTGTCATAATCAGATTGGGTAAGCTTTTCCTTATTAAGTATGAGAAGGATATCCCAATCCGAATGGGCACGTGCCGTTCCTCGCGCACGGGAGCCATAAAGCCAAGCCTCGCTTCCCGTAGGAACTACTTCCAATGCAAGTTGCCTGATATCCGACAAAACGTTTTCCATGACAATTCTTATTTCACCCCGCAAAACTACACAAATTTCCCAAACAATACAAAAAGCGCACTCCAAAATTTGGAATGCGCTTTTGTTTGGATAACCGTTTGGATTATTCGCCCAACTTGATGCGGATGAAGTTCACCACAGTGGCTTCCTTGTCGGCAGCCTGGATGTATTCGGCGACGGTTTTCGGGTCGGCGACGAGGCTGACTTGGTTGAGCAGGCAGCTCTCCTTGTAGAACTTGTTCAAGCGGCCCTTTGCGATGTTCTGGATCATGCCTTCGTTGAGTTGCACCGTGCCGGGCACCGTGGCCTTGATTTCGCGGGCCTGTGCGCCTTGTTCCTCGGTGATGTAACCCTTGGTGATGTTCGAGTTGATGTGGTCGTCGCTGTCCACGTGGTTGGGGTTGATGCCAGCCTTGCGGAGGGCTTTCTCCACTTCCTTTTGAATCTGTTCTTCCTTGGTCTTGTCGATGGCAACGGAAAGCTCGCGATCCTTCACCTCTTGCGGGATGGAGGCTTCGCTCACCGACAGCGGGTTCATGGCGGCGACGTGCATGCACACCTCGTGGCTCACTTCCTCAACGCCGTCGAAGCTCTTGTTCATTTCGACGATGGTGGCGAGGCGGTTGCCAGGGTGGTTGTAGTTGGCCACGTATGCACCTTCGAGGACTTTGAAAGCACCAAGTTCGGTCTTCTCACCCGTGACGGCGCTCTGGTTGGCGACGAGGGCTTCAACGGTCTGGCCGTCGAGCATCATGGCTTTCAGGGCCTCAATGTCCTTCACGCGGTTGGCAACAGCCATGTCTAAAACGTCTTTCGTGAACTTCACGAAGTCGGCGTTGTTGGCCACGAAGTCGGTCTCGCAGTTCACCATGATGATGGCGGCGTACTTGTGGTCTTCAGTGGCCTTTGAGAGCACGCAGCCTTCGCTGGCGGTGCGGTCGGCGCGCTTGGCAGCCTTATTTGTCTCAGTTCGTTAACTTGAGAAGCGGTAATATTCATTGTTGTGTGTTGTTTTTAAGGTTGATATTTATTTTTGATGGCTTTTAGCTTTTAGCCGTTAGCTATTAGCTTGGCAGCGACTATGCTAACAGCTAATTGCTAACGGCTAATTGCCATTGGCCATAAGCCAGAAGCAAATTTAATTCTTTCCAACGGGGCGACGGGGACGGCGGTTGCGCGGGCGGCGTTCTTCCTTCTCATCCTCGATCTCTTCGTCTTTTGTTTCTTCAATCTCTTCCTCGTTATCTTCGGGAAGCAGGTCCTTGTTGTTCTTGCGCTCGGTCACTCCTTCCTCAATGGCGTCGACCATCTTGCCCACGATGAGGGCGATGCTCTTCGAAGCGTCGTCGTTGGCCGGGATGGGGAAGTCGATGAGGTTGGGGTTGGTGTTGGTGTCGACGATGGCGAAGGTGGGGATGTTCAGCTTGCGGGCTTCGGCCACGGCAATGTGTTCCTTCATGATGTCGACGACGAACAGGGCGGCGGGCAGACGGCTCAGGTCGGCGATGGAGCCGAGGTTCTTCTCAAGCTTCTCACGCTCACGCTCGATTTGCAGCTTCTCGCGCTTGGAGAGGCTCTTGTAAGCGTCGCTGGTCATCATCTTGTCGATGCCCGTCATCTTCTTGACGGCCTTGCGGATGGTGGCGAAGTTGGTGAGCATACCGCCGGGCCAACGCTCGGTCACGTAAGGCATGTTGACGCGCTTGGCGAGGTCGGCAACCACGTCCTTAGCCTGTTTCTTGGTGGCCACAAAGAGGATGCGCTTGCCCGACTTGGCGAGCTGGCAAAGAGCAGCGGCAGCCTCGTCCATCTTGGCTTGCGTCTTATAAAGGTCGATGATGTGGATGCCATTGCGCTCCATAAAGATATAGGGAGCCATGTTCGGATTCCATTTTCTCTTCAGATGGCCGAAATGACAACCGGCATCTAATAATTCTTCAAAGGTTACTTGTGTCATGTGTTTTCTTTTTAATGTTTACATTCGCTGAATACAACCGTCGAGTAGTCTCAATAGCAAGAATCTCAACGGTTTGGATACTAAACAAAATCGCTCGGCTTCTGAGGGCTTAACGTTTGCTGAATTGGAACTTCTTACGGGCACCGGGCTGACCGGGTTTCTTACGCTCGACCATACGCGGGTCGCGGCGCATCAAGCCTTTGGACTTGAGGGTGGGACGGTACTCGGGGTTGATTTCGCACAGGGCGCGGCTGATGGCGAGACGAAGGGCCTCGGCCTGGCCGTTGATGCCGCCTCCATCGAGGTTGACCTTGATGTCGTATTGGCCGAGGGTATCGGTCAGCATCATAGGCTGTTCAACCACATAGTGAAGGATGCTCGTGGGGAAATACTCCTTGTAGTCGCGCTTGTTCACCGTAATGTTGCCACTGCCGGCCTTCATGTAGATGCGGGCGACGGCGGTCTTTCTTCTACCTAAAGCGTTGATAACTTCCATGATTATTTCTTGTTCTTAATAGTGTTGATTTTCAGTTCGATGGGCTGTTGACCCTGCTGATTGTGCTCAGGACCTTCGTAGACATAAAGGTTTCTGAAAAGCTCGGCACCCAGTTTCGTCTTGGGAAGCATACCTTTGATGGCATGTTCGAGGACGAAAGTAGGCTTGCGGTTCAGCATGTCGCTGACGGTGCGCACGCGCTGGCCACCCGGATAACCCGTGTGGTGCACGTAGTACTTCTGGGACATCTTGTTTCCGGTCAGGATGACCTTTTCTGCATTGATGATGATGACATTGTCGCCACAATCGCTGTGGGGAGTGTAGCATGCCTTCCTTTTGCCACGCAGAATCATGGCAACCTCGCTTGCCAAACGGCCGAGGATTTGTCCTTCAGCATCAACCACATACCACTTCTTGTTGGTGTTTTTATCCAATTCGACAATTTCTTCAATCAAGTACCCTTTTGGGGGGTGCAAAAATACATCTTTCCTCCTTACGCTCCAACTTTTTTTTCAGCATCGATTCATTTTCGCCCATAAATCAATGCGTTGGCTCGCTCAGAAGACAGATGATGGGCTGGCTTAACGAGGCCGCAAAATTACAACTTTTTTGGTTATCAATGATGAATTATTTGATTTTTTTTGAGGTTGTGCATTGGACTTGAGGATGTTTTTTGTGATTTGTATCACATTTGTTGCGTTTGGAAAAGAAAAACAACTATCTTTGCAAATTGAAAATCGGATTTACAAAATGCAAAAACTAATAAAAAGGGCATCTCAAGACATTGTAAACCAATATCTTGAAATATTTCCAGCAGTGGTCATCCTAGGGTCAAGGCAATGCGGGAAAAGCACTTTGATCAAAATGATGGCCGACCAATTAGGCAATTTCCTTTATTTGGACTTGCAAAATCGCGATGACTGGGTCAAATTGGAAGAGCCGACGCTCTTGTTCCAAAACAACCAAGACCGAACCATCTGCCTTGACGAGATCCAACTCCGACCTGAATTGTTCTCGGTGCTGAGAAGCGAAATAGACAGAGACCGTCGTCCTGGACGATTCCTTCTTTTAGGTTCGGCTTCGCAATCTTTGGTCAAGAACTCGTCTGAAACGCTGGCGGGCCGGATTGGCATCATTGACCTTACACCTTTCCTCATCAAAGAAGTTGAGGCTTTGGATGATTTCGACCTGAAGCGTTACTGGTGGCGCGGCGGTTATCCCGATAGTTACAATGCGGCATCGGATGAAAGCAGCAGATTATGGCGCGAGAATTTCATTAGGACATACGTGGAACGCGATATTCCGCAATTGGGCTACCAAATCACTTCCATGCAAATGTTGAGGTTGATGACCATGTTGGCCCATTCGCAAGGACAGTTACTCAATGCCTCGAAATTGGGCGAATCTTTGGGAATCACCCATCCAACTATACGCCGACACATCGACATTCTCGAACAGACTTATCTCGTCAGGACTCTGCAACCCTATTTCACCAACACAAAAAAGCGTTTGGTGAAGTCGCCAAAAGTGTACCTCCGTGATTCAGGGCTTCTTCACCAGCTGCTTTCCATCAGAAACTTCAATGAATTGCTCGGCCAACCCGTGTTTGGTGCGTCGTGGGAAGGTTTAGTCGTCGAAAATGTATGCGCTTCCATCCGAAACGCGACCTTTTCCTTCTACAGAACCGTCACTGGCAACGAAATCGACTTTATTGTCGAAAAGGCCAACAAAACCATCGCCATTGAGTGCAAAGCCTCCACCGCCCCCCAACTGGCCGAAGGCTTTTGGAAATCATTGGACGACATCCAACCAAACGAAGCCTATGTGGTGGCACCTGTGACATCGTCTTACGAAATAAAAAACAGGGTAAAAGTTTGCAATTTGATGGATTTACTACACCTCGTTTAAATGTAAAACACTATTTTTGCACTCAAAATCAAAAGCAAATGTCCATAGAAATCAACCATATCACCAAACAATACGGCGAACAACTCGCCCTCAACGACGTGACGCTCTCTATTAATAAAGGTATCGTAGGCCTGCTTGGACCCAACGGCGCGGGCAAGTCGACGCTGATGAAAATCATCACCTGCTTCATCCCGCCCACTTCGGGCACGGTGAGCGTGGAAGGGCACGACGTCATGGACGACCCGATGGCCGTCAAACGCATCGTGGGCTACCTGCCGGAGCACAACCCGCTCTATTTGGACATGTACGTCCGCGAATACCTTGAGTTTGTGGCCGGTGTGCACCAACTGAAAGGCGAAGCGGCCACGAAACGCATCGAGGAGATGATTGAAGAGACGGGCCTAAGCCTTGAGGCGCACAAGAAAATCGGGGCCTTGTCGAAGGGCTACCGCCAGCGCGTCGGCCTCGCCCAAGCCATGATGCACGACCCGCAGGTGCTCATCCTTGACGAACCCACCTCGGGCCTCGACCCCAACCAGCTCATCGACATCCGCAACCTCATCTCCAACCTCGGCAAGGAAAAGACCGTGCTGCTCTCGACCCACATCATGCAGGAGGTAGAGGCCATCTGCGAGCGGGCCATCATTATTAACAAAGGTGTGGTGGTGGCCGACGACAAGATCGAGAACCTGAAACAGGAAAACGCGGCCAGCAACGTCATCATCGTGGAGTTTGAGACCGAGGTCGGCGAAGAGTTGCTGAAGACCATTCCGATGGTCGGCAAGGTGCAGCGCGTGAGAGACAACCACTGGATCATTGAGCCGCAGGGCGACGCCGACATTCGCGCCAACCTGATGAAGTGGTCGGTGATGAAAGGCCTCATCATCAAGACTTTGCAGAAAGAGGACATGAGCATCGAGGAGGCGTTCCAGAAGCTGACGAAGTGACGAGGGATGCCCCCCATCGTCGCGCAGCGCGAGACTGACACAGGCGGCCTTTGGGTCGCCTTTGTCTGGATTGCTTCGTTCCTCGCAACGACGCGAAGCGGCAGTGGAGCCAACGTCCCGAAGGGACGACATCCTATTTGCCGTAGGTCGTGACCTACGGGCGGACGCGAGGGAGCGAAGCCCTGTGTGGAATCCCCCCTACCCCCCTTTGCAAAGGGGGACGAGAGGGGGACGCGCGAAGCGCGGCGGCGAGCCAGTTGGCGAGCCGACCCGACAAAAAGCAAGTTTTGTGGGTTTTGTAGGTTTTGTGAAAAAAAGCTCACGGCTAAAAGCTAATCAAGACGCAGAAGATTGTGGTGAGATGATTTGACTATTAGCCTATTATCTTAAAAAAGTGGAGACAATTTTAGAATTGTCTCCATTTTTTTTGTAATTTTGCGCCCTCAAAATAATCATGCCAATGTCCTCAAAATCATGCATGTTTCCAACCGAACAAGCATAAAATCGAACATAATAAACAATTAAACAACACATCAAATGAAAAAAAACAAACTTTTTCTGATGCTCCTTGCCTTCTTCGCCTTCGGGTCGACGGCTTGGGCACAATTCAGCGGCGGCACCGGCACCGAGACCGACCCGTACCTGATCAGCAATGTTAACGACTGGAACACGCTGGCCGACAACGTGAACGACGGCAACCCCTACAGCGGCCTGTACTTCCAAATGACCGCCGACATCGACGTTGGCGGCAAGATGGTAGGCAAAAGCAACAGCAAGAGTTTCCAAGGCATCTTCGACGGCAACGGGCACACGCTGACTTTTAACAAAAAAATCGACGGTAAATATATAGCCCCATTCCATTACGCCAAGAATGCCACCTTTAAGCGCCTGCATACTGCGGGAAAAGTCCAAGAAAAAGATCATATAGCTGGTTTTGAACGTTATGGAGGTATAGCTGGAAGGATTTGTGGCAACTGCAACTTTATTTCTTGCCGCTCCAGCGTAAAATTGGATTTGGACTACCATACTGATAAATATGATGAACAGAAAGTTGGTAACCACGGAGGCTTTGTTGGTGAAATAGACTTTGGCACCGCCATCTTTATCAACTGCCTTTACGATGGTGCTTTAGATTTGCGTAATCAAGGCGGTAGTGGAGGCTTCGTTGGTTTCATTGACTACGACGATAATCTCGTTACCGCCACTTTCATAAACTGTTTGGTTGCACCAACATCGGTTAAACTTCAATACTGTACACCATGTACTACCTATGTTGGTGGAAACAAGCATAATACCTCGTATTCTTTACACAACTGCTACTACACACATGAGATTGATGATCGAGAGGGCATAGATGCCAGCGGGTGGTTAGACCCACAACTCCTACGCGCCCTCGGCGACGGTTGGATTCAGGCGGGAACTGGAGTAGTGCCTAACATGTTGATAGATTACTACACTTTTACGGGCACTGGCACCGAGGATACGCCCTATGAAATAGCCTCTGCTACCGACTGGAACCACCTTGCCAGTAACATCCTAATGGGTGCCAACTACAGCGGCAAGCATTTCCAACTTACACAGAATATCGAAGTCACCGAAACCGTCTCTGCCGATGGCCTTCCTGTCAACATGTTGGGCGTCAACAAGAGCTTGAGTTTCCGAGGCACCTTCGACGGCAACGGACACACCATCACCATCAACTACACCGACAACCGCACTGGTAGCGGAAATGAAAACCACTATTGCGGCCCCTTCCGTATCATCAACGGTGCCACCATCGAGAACCTGCACGTTGCGGGTACCATCCGCAAAGAAGACAAGAAGCACGCGGGCGGCATTGTCGGCAAAGCTTACGGCCAAAATTACATCCGAAACTGTCGCTCCAGTGTGACCATTGAGTCCAACACCAACGGCGACGGCTCGCACGGCGGCTTCATCGGCGACCTCCGCGAAGGCAACACCGAACTTGCATTCTGCCTTTTCGACGGCAAGATGCAAGGGCCTAACGGTGCCATCTCGCGAACCACCAAATGGGGCGGCTTCGTCGGCTGGGTGGCGGATGACGGATCGGCTGTCTTCAAGCATTGCCTATTTGCCCCTTCAGCGATCCTCGTCTCCAAAACCAAGGGTAGCCGCACCTTCGCTCGCCGCGATGATGGCGATGATGTACTTATCGCCAACTGCTACTACTTTGAAGCCCTCGGCAGTAGTCAGGGAAAACAAGCCCTTAGCATCAGCGGCAATGAGAATGTCAGCATGACTCCTTATTCCACTTATTCCCCCAATGTTAACAATGTCAGTGGCATCACCATTTACAGAAAAAGCTTTTACGAGGTCAATCCAGGTCTTGAGTATGGTGGTATGTATTACGCTGGCAACGGCGACGAGGTACTCCTCAACTTGAGCCAGAACGGCGCAACCCCTGACGGAGCCCAAGCCAACAGCTTCATCGCTACCCCAGGTTCCCTCAGCGGCACTTCGTCACCATACACACTCAACATGCCCAACACCAACACCACCATCAGCCTTGCCACAACCGACTGGGCTCCCGGTCATTTAGGCGTTTATTCAGACCCCTATTATATTTATACCGCCGAACAGTGGGACCTCCTTGCCGAACGTGTCAATAGCGGCAATACCAATGGTTATGTTAATAAATACTTCAAGCTGATGGCCGACATTTCGGTCTCCACCATGGTGGGTAGCGGCAGAAGTAACGAAAATAAATCGTTCCGAGGCACCTTTGACGGCAACGGCCATACGCTGACCTTCACTTACACCGACAACAGCAGCAGTGATTACTGCGCTCCGTTCCGCTATATCAATGGCGCCACCATCGAATATCTGCATGTGGCGGGAACCATCGTCAAGAGCAATGGCAAGAAAGCTGGTGGTTTGGTCGGACTGGCCGAAGGTGACAACACCATCACTAACTGCCGCTCCAGTGTTGACATCCAATTCAATAAAAATGGCGACGTGTCTTCCGGTGGCTTCATCGGCGAGCTTCGCTATGGTGGCACCACCACCTTCACCAACTGCCTCTTCGACGGCAAGTTGCAAGGAACGAACGCCTATAAATGGGGCGGCTTTATCGGCTGGGTTGCGGATACCGATGGCACCTGCACGGCCAACTTCAACAACTGCCTCTTCAACCCCGAACTCGTCAGCATTGATGTCAATGATAGCGATGACAACAGCGAGAACTTTGCCCGTCATGACGGCGATGTGAACATCACCAACAGCTACCGAAAATACACCATCAAAGGCACACAGGGCACGGAGGTTCCAAGCAGTTGGAGCAACGAGCAGCTTCGCACCGCCCTAGGCGAGGCTTGGGAGGTCAAAAATAACCAGGTGGTGCCCATCATGACGCTCTACCTGTTTTCTGGTGCGGGTAACAGCGCCTCGTCGCCCTACTTGATTACCTCCGTAGAAGACTGGAACGGCCTGGTCGGCAACGTGTATCTGGGTGAAAACTACACCTATACGTATTTCCAGCTGACCGACGACATCAGCGTTACCCGCATGGTGGGCACAACAAACAATGCTTTCAAAGGCCACTTTGACGGCGACGGCAACACGCTGACCTTCACCGCCAACACCAGTGCCGACTACACTGCTCCCTTCCGCTACGTGGATGGCGCCACCATCCAAGACCTGGTTGTCGATGGCAGTATCACCACCTCGGCGCAGTTCGCCGCAGGTTTCATCGGCCGTGCCGGAAGCATCAACAGTAGCACCAGCGGCAGTATAAGCATTACCAACTGCCGTTCGAGCATCACCATCAACAGCAGCGTCAACGGCGACGGCACCCACGGCGGCTTCATCGCCAACATCTATAGTGGAACCAACAACAAAATCACCGGCTGTGTCTTCAACGGCAGCCTGCTCGGTAGCAATACAGAGAGCTGCGGAGGTTTCGTGGGCTGGACAAGGACAGAATACAACTATGCCTCACTCACCATCACGAACAGCCTGTTCGCCCCTGCCTCCCTCACCGTTTCCAATACTGGCAGCTGCACCTTCTCACGTCACTCTGGGATGGCGAATTATCCATCGCCAACCATCCTCAGCAGCTACTACACGCAGGCTCTCGGTGCCACTAACGGACAGGGCAGACAGGCATACAGCATCACCGCTGGTGAATATGTCACCATGGAGATTGTCGGCGACTCTACCGAGTATGAGGTCAGCGGCCTCACCCTTTACCCTGTCGGCATCGAGTTTAACGACGTGCTTTATGCCGGCAACGGCGACAACGTGAGCCTCAGCCTCAGCTCCGAGATATCTGAAGGCTTTACTTTCTATGGTTACGGTGCCAGCAACGGCACCCTCACCGGTTCCGACAATCCCTACACCCTCACCATGCCCAATGACAATGTCACCGTCTATGCCAGCCACTCCATTGAATGGCCGGGCACGGGCACCGAGGAAGACCCCTACCGTATCTACCAGTCCGCCCAGCTCGACCTCCTGGCTTCGAGGACCGTCAACAACGGCGTCGATTTCAATGGCCAATACTTCCTGCTGATGGCCGACCTTGTTTATGACTATTCAAACCTGGGTGAACACGAGAGCAACTTCACGCCAATAGGTCACTATAAAAGACATGATAATGCAAACAACGAGGACTACTACCGTCCATTCAAAGGCCACTTTGATGGCAACGGCTATACTATCAGCGGCATACGTGTCTATAGCGGTGGCGCCACCCTTAACGACGATAGTAAGGGTCTCTTCGGTTATATAGAGGGCAATGGCACCAACACGGGTGTGGTGAAAAATCTTACCCTTACCGATGCCGTCATCACTGGACGTCAATATTGCGGAGGCATTGTTGGCTGCATTAGCGGCGGCACAGTCGATAACTGCCATGTCACCTCCTCTGTGTTCATTCATGGCGTGGCTACCGGTTCCCATTATCATGGCGGCATTGTCGGTGGAAACAATACACCCGAAGGCGGCTGTCCTACTGTTAAAAATTGTACCAGTTCAGCTACCCTTACCAATAATGACAGCTATTATTACTATGGTGGCATTGTGGGATATAACAAAGGACAGGCCGTGATAACCGATAATTTGGTCATCGGAGCAACTGTACCCGCAACGACTTATCGCGGCGCCATTGCAGGATATTTTCATAGTGGCACCCTTGAACGCAACTACTATGTCGGCTGCACCGTGGCGGGGGTGGCCAACGCCATCGGAGTAGGATGCTATATGAAGGAAAACGCCATTCCTAACGTCAATTCCGGTCTGCAGGATGTCACCGCCAACGACGGTGCCGTTACGGGCTATCTCCTCACCTTGGACGAGAACATCACCTCCGATGCCTTGTCCATCACCGTTCCCGCCCATGGCGAGACGGAGGAAGTGACCTACAACGTGGCTGCCAGCGGCAATATCATTACCCTCGGTTATGAGCCTTCAAACGGTGTGGTCACCTATTATGTCAACAATGAAGCCCTTCAGGGTAACACCTTCACCATGCCTGCCGAAGATGTGACCGTCACTGCCGATTTGTTGGGTATCAGCAAATTCATCAGCGGTTACAGCGAAAACACCAACGGCTGGAACTTAATCGCCTCGCCTGTCGGTACAGTGAATATAGAGGACGTGACCAACATGCTCTCCAACACCCACGACCTTTACCGCTTCAACCAAGCCGCAGAAAGGGAATGGGAAAATTATAAAGCTATAGAAAACGAACAACCGCTCCATTCCGACTTCACCACCTTGGAGAGCGGCAGGGGCTACCTCTACGCCAACAGCAATGACGTTACCTTGTTGTTCCCGGGTACACCATACAACGGCACTGGCGAAGTCACGCTGGACTATACCGATAACAACTCCAATGAAGACATGAGAGGCTGGAACCTCGTGGGCAATCCGTTTGCGGAGACCGCCTACATCGACCGTCCTTTCTACGTCATGAATTCCGAAGGCAACGAGATTATTGCCGCCGAAGATGCTAATCGAAGCAGCATCGCGCCTATGGAAGGCATCTTCGTCAAAGCCACTGAAAACGGCGAGACCTTGACCTTCACGACCGAGGCTCCAGCCAACAACGGTGGTGCGAAGTTGAGCTTGAACCTCAGCCACGCCAACAGAGGCGGCGTTTCGGCCCTTCGACAAAATCAGGGCTCAATGACCGCTGTCATCGACCGCGCCATCGTCTGCATCGGCGAAGGCCATCAGTTGCCCAAATTCCAGATAAGGGGCAACAGCACGAAGCTCTATATCCCGCAGGACAATGTGGATTACGCCGTAGTCAATGCCGATGCCCAAGGCGAGATGCCCCTCAACTTCAAGGCCCACGCCGACGGCACCTACACCCTCACGGTGAACCCCGAAGGCGTGGAGATGGCCTACCTCCACCTGATTGACAACATGACTGGCGCGGATGTGGACTTGTTGGCCACGAATGGTGGAGACGCTTGCGTCTCTACGTACACCTTCACCGCCAAAACGACGGATTATGCTTCGCGCTTCCGCCTCGTGTTCGCCTGCGGCGACGACAATGGCAACAATGGCGGCGACAATGACAACTTCGCCTTCTTCAGCAACGGCAACATTATCGTCAATGGTACAGGAACCTTGCAAGTGATTGACATTCTCGGCAGAGAAGTTGCCCAAAAAGAACTCTCAACTTTTAACTCTCAACTTTCAACTCTCAATTACGCCCCTGGCATTTACGTGTTGCGCCTCATCAACGGCAAAGACGTGAAAACGCAGAAGGTGGTCATAGAATAATCAGATTTCAATTCTGACAAAATAAATCTGGACGAGGCTTGCCCCGTTCAGATTTATTTTTGTACTTTTGCCGCCGCAAACGTGGAAAGATTTGATTTGATTGCAACCACAAGAAAAAATGCTAAAACAATGCTTTTTCCTTCCCTATCAACTTCAGACTTCCCACACAAATTTATTATTAACTAACTAATAAACAATTTGTTATGGGTTACTTTTTCACTTCAGAATCCGTTTCCGAGGGCCATCCCGACAAGGTATGCGACCAGATTTCGGATGCCGTCTTGGACGAGATTCTGCGTTACGATCCTACTTCAAAAGTGGCTTGCGAGACTTTGGCCACCACTGGCCTCGTCGTGGTGGCTGGCGAAATCCGCACCAACGCCTACGTTGAGATTCAGGACATTGCACGTCGCGTCATCAACCGCATCGGCTACAACAAGTCGGAATACCAATTCGATGCGCAGTCGTGTGGCGTTTTGTCGGCCTTGCATGGCCAGTCCAACGACATCTTCATGGGCGTAGGCCGCGACAATCCTGAAAACCAAGGTGCCGGCGACCAAGGCATGATGTTCGGTTTCGCCTGCAAGGAAACCGAGAACTACATGCCCTTGACCATCGACCTCTCGCACCTGCTGTTGAAAGAATTGGCCAACATCCGTCGCGAGGGCAATAAGATGACCTACCTCCGCCCCGACGCCAAGTCGCAAGTAACAGTGGAATACGGCGAAGGTTGGAAACCGCTCCGCATCGACACCATCGTCATCAGCACACAACACGATGAGTTTGCCGACGACGAAACCATGCAGAAACAAATCGAGGCTGATATGCGCAACATCCTCATCCCCAGAGTAAAGAAACAGCTACCCGTCCGCCTGAAGCGGCTCTTCGGCGAGGACATGAAACTCTACGTGAACCCTACGGGCAAGTTCGTCATTGGCGGTCCCCACGGCGACACGGGCGTGACAGGCCGCAAAATCATCGTCGACACCTACGGCGGTCGCGGTGCCCACGGCGGCGGAGCTTTCTCGGGCAAGGACAGCTCGAAGGTGGACCGCTCGGCGGCCTACGCTGCGCGCCACATCGCCAAGAACCTCGTGGCCGCCGGCATTTGCGACCAAGCCTTGGTGCAGATTGCCTACGCTATCGGCAAGGCCGAGCCTGTGGGCTTCTACGTCAACACCGACGGCACCTCGCACGTCAAAATGAGTGATGCAGAAATCGCATTGAAAGTCAGGGAATTGGTCGACTTACGGCCTTATTTCATCGTGAAGCGTTTCGGCCTCACCAACCCCATTTTCGAGGAAACGGCTTCCTACGGACACTTTGGTCGCAAGGCCGAGACCCGCAAGGTGGAAGTGTACTACGAGGACAACGACACCTTCCGCGAAGGCGAACACATCTACAAGAACGTGGAGTTTTTCGGCTGGGAGAAACTCGACCTTGTCGACGAGCTAAAAGCCACATTCGGACGATAAATCCTCACAACGTGGTTATCAGAAAAAAAGCTTGCGAGAGGAATCCCGCAAGCTTTTAGTTTTCAACAAGTAGCAACCAATACCTATTCTTCCGTCATCTGTTCCATCGCCATAATGGACATAATCTGATCAGGAGTCAGACCAAGAAACCAAATAGCTCTCTTCGCATCTTCAACGTGTTTGCTTTGAGGATATTCATCAATAAGTCTTTGCAACATGACATGGGCTTGAGCTGTGTCTTGAAGCATGTCATCATAAACGAAAGAGCCCATCAGAAACAAGCTTCTCGGTGCAAACGGTGAGTCAGGATACTGTGACAAAAGTTGGTTGCCCAATTCGATACTCTTGTCAGGATTCTTCAGCATCACATTGATTTCCATAGCGTGATACAGCCAAAGAGGGGCTGTGGAGTCTTCCGGATTTTGCTCGACAAACTCACAGTATTTCTCTGCCACTTGTGGTGCAACGTCCTCATTTACCAAGCCATTCTCTTTGAACAATTTGGCTTCTGCCGCCTCAAGGTCTTTTTGCGTAATTTTCTTTTCGCCGCAAGCCATCATCCCGAAAGCCAAAAATGCGGCAATCATAATCATCAGTGATTTCTTCATAGTATTAAGATTTTATCTGTGTTTCTTTTTATGCGGGAAAACCATGCGATAATCCACATCGCAACGGCCATCCATAATGGCGCGCAGTTTGCTTTGCAGCAAGGTCTTGCGTAACGGCGCAATGTTGTCCACATACACATGACCCTGCAAATGCTCATACTCATGCTGGATGATGCGGGCGCGGATGCCTTCAAAGACTTCCTCGTGCTCTTGGAAATTCTCGTCGAGATATTTGATGCGGATTTTATCGGGACGCATCACCTCTTCATAAATGTTTGGCAGGCTGAGGCAACCTTCCCTGAAAGGCACCTCGTCGCCGAAAGTTTCAAGGAGTTCCGCATTGATAAAAGCCTGCTTGAAGTCCTTCGCATCAGGGTAATCGGGATAGAACGGGTTGCCGTCAACAATGAAAAGGCGGATGGACTTGTTGACCTGTGGAGCGGCTAAGCCAACACCCTCGGAATGGGCCAAGGTCTCCCACATGTCGGCCAGCAGTTTGTCCAAATCCGGATAGTCCGATGTGATAGGCTGCGCGATGGCTTTCAGCGTGGGATGTCCGTATGCTACTATGGGTAATATCATTTTAGTTGAGAGTTGAGAGTTTAAAGTTGAGAATTTAAAGTTGAGGGTTTAGAGTTTATTGACTCCATGTAAGATTGCAGGATGATGGTGGCGGCGATGGTGTCGACGAGTTCCTTGTCTTGACGGCGCGACTTGCTCAGACCTGCGTCAATCATGGTTTGGTGTGCCATCACGGAAGTGAAACGCTCGTCATAGCGCACGATTTTCATGTCGGGCAACAATTTCTTCAGACGGTTGACGATAGGCTCGATGTATTTCGAGCAGTCGGAAGGGTTGTTTTTCATGTCCTTCGGCTCGCCGATGACGATTTGCTCGACTTCTTCCTTCTTCACATAATCCATCACGAAATCGACGAGTTTGTGCGACTCCACTGTGGTCAGTCCATTCGCAATAATCTGCAATGGGTCAGTGACGGCGATGCCGCTGCGTTTTCTGCCCAAATCGATTGCCATTATCCTTGCCATTATCTACTATGAATTGAGCCGCAAAAGTACACATTTTTGGGCATCGAAAGCATGAGAAAAACAAAAAACTCTTGCTTTGAATCAAAAACCACGCATATTCCTATCAGGTGAAACAGGGCTTTCTAAAGACGGCTTATTTCTTCCTTCGTCAGCCCAGTAGTGGCAACAATGACGGCTTCATCCACTCCAGCAGTCTTCAACTTGAGGGCAATCTCCAAAGATTTTTTTCTTTCGCCTTCCTTCAAGCCTTCTCGCAAGCCTTCTTCTTTGCCCTCACGAAAATGTTTCACATTACTATTATTAATGTCATTGTAGTCAAACAAGGATTTTTCGTATTGTCTGCGTTCATTGGGTTGCATCTTGTCAATCTCGGCATGACGGAAGAGCGAGGCAAACACCCTTTCCTGCAAAGCGGCTGGGCGTTCCATCAACCGTGAGAGGTTGCGCAACACAAACAACCACTTGTCGTAAAGCGTCACCAACTCGTCTTCCTTCTTATTGAACTTTGGCAACTCAATAGTGATGAACGACAACTTATCGTAGAACACTTCCTTGGTTGCCACATTCATCAGTTTGGCCTCATGGTGGACATCCTCGCTGTTTTTGTCGAAGATGAAGTTCAGGATGCCTATCGTGTAGACGGGATTCAGCTTGTAGTCCCAGTCGCCGCGCTTGGCTTGCTCGCGAATGGGAAAAGTGGAATAATACACCATTCGGTCAGCGAAATAATCTTGGTCCACGTTCTGCATCTCCACGATGATGTGGTCGCCCTTATCAGTTGTGCAATAAACATCGAATATGGCACGGCGCGAATACACTACCTCGTCAAGATGTTCTGAATTTTGATAAGTGATGTCCATGATGTGGTGCCTGCCTTCGAAAAGGGCATTCAGGAACGAAATCAAGTATTCCTTGTTCAGTTCGCTGCCGAAGATGTATTTGAAACCGAAGTCGGTGTATGGGCTGATGTATCGCTGTCCGGTCATGGTTTGATGTTTTTACCCTGCAAAACTACATATTTTCCAGAAACCAAGCAAAAATCCAACAAAAAAAAGAGGCTCAATGAACCTCTTCTTGCTTCAGGGTGGGAGATGGGATTCGAACCCACGACCCTCGGAACCACAATCCGGTACTCTAACCAGCTGAGCTACACCCACCATCTGGATTTGCGGCTGCAAAAATACTACATTTTTCCGAAACTGAGGCATTTTTTGAGCAAATTTTTCATTTTTTCTTTTTTCGGGGCAAAATCAAGGGTGAAATCCGTATTTTTGGCGGCGCAAAAACTGGTCGCCAATGGACGAGAAGCAGACACAGAACCAATCCCCTAAAGCCCTGGCTTGGAAGCGTTTCCGCAGCAACAAGCTCGGAATGTTGTCGTGCTTCTATGTCGTGGTTTGGGCTTTGTTGGCCTTGTTTGCCTACCTCGTCATCCCCGACAAGACCTCAAACGCCAACCGTCAACTTTTGGAAATCAGCACGAAAAAACCAGGTTTCGAGGTCAATATGCTGATGCTGCACAAGGAAATGCCGCCAACGAAAACGCCGTTTTTCCGTTTTCTCTTCAACGGTCGCGCCGACGAATGCACGTACCTGCCTATCGACAGCCTCCATATTAATAAGGTGTCGACCACGATTTATCTTTACCAGTCGGAAAGCAGCTCCACGCCAAGAACAGAAATCGTTGAAAACAAAGAACTTACAAATCAAGTTTTTTCTTCTGACAGCGAAGCCGAGGATTACATCCTCGCCCATTGCGTGAAGCATCGCAAATTCCTCCTCGGCACCGACCAGTTTGGCCGCGATTTCCTCAGTCGCCTGATTTTGGGCAGCCGAATCAGTTTGACAGTAGGTTTCATCGCTGTGCTACTAAGCCTGATGATTGGCATCATCGTAGGCAGTTTGGGCGGTTTCTTCCGAGGTAAGGTCGACGATGCCGTGGTGTGGTTCATCAATGTGGTATGGTCCATCCCTACCTTACTGTTGGTCATCGCCATCACCTTCGCTTTGGGCAAAGGCATCGCCCAAGTCTTTATCGCCGTCGGTTTGACCATGTGGGTCGAGGTGGCACGCATCGTTAGAGGACAAATCCTTTCCATCCGCGAGACCACTTTCGTTGAAGCTGGAAGAGCATTGGGGTTCAAGGACTTACGTATTATTTTCAAACACATCCTGCCCAACATCCTCAACCCCATCATCGTGGTATCGGCAGCCAATTTCGCCTCGGCCATTTTGTTGGAAGCGGGCTTGAGTTTCTTGGGTATCGGTGTCCAGCCGCCCATGCCCTCATGGGGTAGCATGATCAAGGAAAACTACGCATTCATCATCTTGGACGCGGCCTATCTCGCCATCTTGCCTGGTATCGCCATCATGCTTTTGGTATTAGCTTTCATGCTCATCGGGAATGCCTTGCGCGAAGCGCTGGAGGTTAAGAATTAATGCAGAATGTAGAATGCGGAATGTAGAATGCGGAATGTAGAATGCGGAATGTAGAATGCAGAATGTAGAATGTAGAATGCAGAATGCGGAATGCAGAATGAGCATCGCCCTTACGCTACTCAGCCGTTCACAATTCCGCATTCATAATTCCGCATTCACAATTCTGCATTCATAATTCTGCATTCATAATTCCGTATTCCTCATCATTTACCGAAAAAAGTTGTATCTTTGCGCCCTCAAAATGGCGGGTGTGGCGGAATTGGTAGACGCGCCAGACTTAGGATCTGGTTTCGAAAGAAGTAAGGGTTCGAGTCCCTTCATCCGCACAAAGTACAGAAAATCAAAGAATTAGAAATGAATATCACACAAACCGAAAAAGGAGAAAACCTCATCTCCATCAAAATCAGCGTCGAGAAGGCTGACTACGAAGAACAACTCAACAAATCACTGCATCAACTGCGTCAAAGAGCCAACATACCCGGATTCCGTGCGGGAATGGTCCCGATGGGCATGATTAAGAAAATGTACGGCACAAGCGCGAAAATGGAGGTGCTGAACACCCTCGTTTCCGACAGCCTCAACAAACATATCGTCGACAACAAGCTCAACGTCATCGGTTACCCCTTGAGCGACCTCGACAACCAGCAACCCAACGACCTTGAGCATCAGGGCGACATGGACTTCTACTTCGAAGCCGCACTGCGTCCCGAAATCAACATTGACTATACCAACACCATGGTCGACTTCTACCACATCGTTCCCGAAGAAGAAGACATCGAGCGCGCCATCAACGACATTGTGGAACGCAACCCCGACACTTCGCATCCTGACAACGTGGGCGAAAACGACCGCCTCGAAGTGAAAATCCGTGAGGCCAAAGACGGCAAAGAAGTGGAAGGCGGTTACGAGAAAGACGGTTTCTATTTCCACATGGACCAAATCAAGGACGAAGAGTGCCGCAACCAGCTGATTGGCAAGGAAGTGGGTTCAGAATTCATTTTCAATTTCGCTAAAGCCCTCGGTTCGGAAGAAGCCGCTGCCAAAATGCTGGGCGAGGGAACTCCTGCCGCCAGTGATTTCAACATCATCATCGACGACGCCATCCGCAACGAGAAGCCTGAGCTGAACGAGGAATTTTTCGAGAAGATTTTCCCGAAACAAGACGTGAAAGACCTCGACACCTTCAAAACCAAGGTGAAAGGTGAGATGGAGAAACAATTTGAGGCCGAAACCGACCCCATCCTCTTCAACAAGATGATTGACGAATTGGTGGCCGCCGTGCATTTCGACCTGCCCGACGCCTTCCTGAAACGTTGGATTGTGGAGAACAGCCAAGGCAAGATTACCACCGAAGACGTGGAGAAGAACTACGAGAAAGACTACGTGAAGGGCTTGCGGTGGCAGCTCATCGAAGACAGTATTGCTTCGGCCAATAGTGAACTCATCGTCACTGACGAGGAGCTGAAGCAATTCGTGTTGAAGCAAATCTTCCCCGGCATCGACTATGCCACCCTCGAAGACGACATGAAGACCAACCTCGACAAGATCGCAGCCAACTATCTCAAGGATGCCCAGCAAGTGGAGCACCTGAAGAACCAGCTCGCCGACCTCAAGATGACCGCTTTCCTGAAGGGCAAGATGAACATCAACTACACAGAGACCAGCTACAAAGACTTCTTGGCCAAACTTGAAGAGGAAAGAAAACCGAAAGAATAACCCATGAACAACGAATTCTTCAAATATGCCACACGGCACCTCGGGATGAACACCCTCGGATTGGAGCAGTACATCTCGAAAATCAACAACACGAGTTACATCTCCCCCACCGTCATCGAGGAACGCCAACTCAATGTGGCACAGATGGATGTGTTCAGCCGCCTGATGATGGACCGCATCATCTTCCTCGGCACGGCCATCGACGACTATGTGGCCAACGTCATCCAAGCCCAGCTGCTCTTCCTTGAGTCGACCGACGCGAAACGCGACATCAACCTTTACCTCAACTCGCCCGGCGGCAGCGTGTACGCCGGTTTGGGCATCTACGACACCATGCAGTTCATCAATCCTGACGTGGCCACCATTTGTACCGGTATGGCCGCTTCGATGGCCGCCGTGTTGATGTGCGCGGGCGCTACTGGAAAACGCTCGGCATTACCCCACTCGCGCATCATGATTCACCAGCCTATGGGCGGCGTGGAAGGTCAGGCCACCGAAATTGAAATCACGGCCCGAGAAATCCAGAAGCTGAAGAAGGAACTGTACGAAATCATCGCCAAGCACTCAGGTCAGACCTACGACAAGGTGTGGGCCGACAGCGACCGCGACTATTGGATGACTGCGGAGGAAGCCAAGGCTTACGGCATGATTGACGAGGTGCTCATCAAGAATCAAAAGGCCTAAACAATGTCGAAGAAACAAGGAGTTTGTGCATTCTGTGGAAGAAAGGCCACAGAGGTACGACTGATGATTCAAGGCATCGATGCCGAGATATGCGACAGTTGCGCTGAACAGGCCCATCTTATTGTCAAAGAACAGTTTGGCAACTCAGAACGGCAAAAGGGTTTCGAATCGAAAGGCGTCTCGCTGAAAAAGCCCGCCGAAATCAAGTCCTTCCTCGACCAATACGTCATCGGGCAGGATGAGGCCAAACGCACCCTTGCCGTAGCCGTCTACAACCATTACAAACGAATCAGCCAAAAAGTGGCCGCCGACGAGGTTGAAATTGAGAAATCAAACATCATCCTCGTGGGCGAGACTGGCACAGGCAAAACCCTGTTGGCCCGCACCATTGCCAAGATGCTCAACGTTCCCTTCGCCATTGCCGATGCCACTGTTTTGACCGAAGCTGGTTATGTGGGCGAAGACGTGGAAAACATTCTCGTCCGCCTGTTGCAAGCCGCTGACTATGACGTGCCTTCCGCCGAGCGTGGCATCGTCTTCATCGACGAAATCGACAAGATTGCCCGCAAGAGCGACAACCCCAGCATCACCCGCGACGTGTCGGGCGAGGGCGTACAGCAAGCCATGCTGAAACTTTTGGAAGGCTCGATCGTCAACGTGCCGCCCAAGGGAGGCCGCAAGCATCCAGAGCAGCCCATGGTGGCCATCAACACGAAGGACATCCTCTTTATTGCCGGAGGTGCCTTCGACGGCATCGAGCGTCTCATCGCCGCCCGCAAGCGCACCAACGTCATCGGTTATGGAACAGGTGGCAACGAGGTCTTGGACAAGAACAACATGCTCCAATACCTCTCCCCCGCCGACTTGAAGAAATACGGCTTGATTCCTGAAATCGTAGGACGACTGCCCATCATCACGCACCTCAATCCCTTGGACGAGGAAGCCCTGAAGCGCATCCTCACCGAACCGAAAAATGCCCTCGTAAAACAATTCTCGAAGCTGTTCGCCATGGATCACATCAACTTAGTCATCAAGGACGAAGTGCTTGATTTCGTGGTGGAAAAAGCTATCGAGTTCAAGGTGGGCGCGCGTGGACTGCGTTCCATCATGGAGGCCATTTTGAACGATGCCATGTTTGAACTACCCTCTGACATCAGCGCGACAGAGTTAGTCGTCGACAGAGCTTATGCCGAGACAAAGTTGGAGAAGTCGGGATTGCAGAAACTGCATGTGGGGGATTAATCTTTGCAGCCAAAACAATAACAGTTTTTTTGGCACAATACTTGCATAACATCAGGCGTTGAACAATTAAACATAGGAGAAAAACGCCATGAAAAGAATTGCCCTAACCGCACTGATTGCCTTGATGACCCTTTCGGGTTTCGCCCAAATGATGGGCAAAAGCAGAGCCGTCACCGTCAAGCGTACAGTGGAAGCCCCAAAGTCGAGTGTAGTTGACTTTTCCAACGACCATAGCAAGACAAATGTGGTGTACGGCAAAATCGACGAGAATGGCGACACCTTGCTGATGGTCATGCTTCCCGACTTAGACATTGACTTGATGCAGCGTTACCTGCAAATCACCGACACGCAAAAAGGCAAGCGTCTGGCAAGAAATGTCAAAAAAGTGTATCCCTACGCAAAATTAGCGGGAGCCAAGATGGTTGAATACGACTCGATTCTGGCCCATATTTCCGAGAAATCGGAACGCAACCGCCTGATGAAGCAAGCCGAAAAGGAAATCGCCGACCAATACACCGAAGAACTGAAAGACCTGACCATCACCCAAGGGTTGATTCTCGTCCGCCTCATCGACCGCGAGACGGGCAACACCACTTACCAAGTCGTTCAGGAACTGCGCGGCAAGGTGCGCGCCTTCTTCTACCAAGGCTTCGCCAGACTATGGGGCTACAACCTGAAGACGGAATACGACCCGCACAACAATCCTGAAGACGACGACATTGAAACCATCATGCAACTCTTGGAAAGAGGGGTCATCTGAAAACCGGAGAGACGTCACAACGGCGTCTCTTCTTCATTTTCCGCGTCCCTGTATCACTATCAAAATCGTGTAAATCAGAATCTTTATATCCAAAGCGAGGTTGACGTTTTCGATATAAAGAATATCATATTTCAGGCGCTCCACCATTTCATCGACATTCTCGGCATAGCCGTATTTCACCTCGCCCCAGCTCGTGATGCCAGGCTTCACCATCAGCAAAAGACGGTAATAAGGAGCCCGTTCCTCAATCTTCTCGATGAAATACTGCCGCTCAGGGCGGTAACCCACCAAGGACATATCGCCTTTCAGCACAGTCCAGAACTGAGGTATCTCGTCCAAGCGAACCTTACGCATGAACTTGCCGAAACGGGTGATACGCGGGTCGTCGTCGCTTGAAAGCTGCGGTGTGCCACTCGACTCGGCATCAACTCTCATGCTGCGGAACTTGGCCATCTTGAACGGCTTGCCACCCTTTCCGATACGCTCCTGCACATAAAAAACAGGACCTTTCGAAGTGGCCTTCACGATAATGGCGCAGGCCAAAAAAACAGGCGAAAGAACGACAAGGGCGAAAATGGAGGCTACGATGTCTAACGCACGTTTGACCACCCTCTGCCACACGGGCATCAGTTCAGGAGTAACTTGTGCCAAAGGAGCCTGCCAAATAGCCGATTGCTTGACCGAGCCAAACACCAAATCCTGCATGGCGGGGATGATTTTCACATTGGTTTGGTCGGCCACCGAGAGCAAAACACTCATCGCCTGCGTCTCCGACCGCTCAATAGCAATAATCACCTCCTCAACGGCATAGCCATTAACGATTTGCTCAATATCTCGATAATTGCCCAAATGCGGCAAATGCTCGGCCAATTTGTATTCCTTCTGGTCATACACATTGACGAAACCTATCATCCGCCTACCCGAAGGCTTGACTTCCCCCTCAATCTCCTTGAAGATGGCACATGCGTTGTCGTTGCTACCCACAATGATGGTATTGAACCCGATTTTCTTGCTGCGTATGCGTTGGATAACCGTCGTAGTGATGATGACCCGAGGCAGGTAAACAAGAACGAATTGGAAAGTGAATAACGCTATAAACGACTGGTAATAAGACTTGTAGCTTATCACCTCATCATCAAGGATGACTACAAAAAACAAAACGACCACGCCCAAAAGGGTGATGAAAAACGTTTGCCCCAATTCCTTCAAGCGAGACCTGAAATAGACCTTTTCGTAAGCCCCTGTGACAGCATGGATAATCAGCCAACAGATGGGAATGATGATGACCCCAAGCCAAAAACTGGGCGTAACGAATGAGTGCGTGATGCGATCCCAATAATTGATGTATAGGTCCTCGTGCGCCTTGCGGAAGAAATAGAACAAGGTCCAAGCAAGGATGGAAGCCAACCAGTCGGCGAAGAAGTAAATCCGTGTCAGTTTTTTCTTGTTCATTGCGGACGGTAAAGCACTTTCAGGTTATCAAAATAGTAGTATCTCGGCTTGTCGAGGGGAACATAGGCTGGTTGTCCGTAGCCTTCAGACACCGTCAAGTTGGAAGTTAAATACAGCTTAAAATACTCTGCATTAATATGTTCATTCATGTAAGGTCCAAGGGTGATATAGATTTTTTTCCACTTGTTGGGAACATCATGTTGATTGTCGGAAGGCAGCACTTGCACCAAGGGATGATAACTGATGGTATAGTTCTCGTAATAGCTCAGCCCGACAAAGAACGCATCATTGCAGTTGTAATCCAGCTCAAGCACACAGTATTCCACATAATTCTTATTATAGAATGTGAACTCATCGGCAGTGGTCACGTAAAAATCCAAAGAGTCGGGTGGAAGTTGGATTTTTCCGGAATGGAACGAGTAAGGCTCATGGTACCAAATGTGACTATCCTCAGCACCCACCCTCAACATATCAACGTCGCTTTGCGACATTGGCACAAGTGCGTTGGTCGTCTCGAAGTCCTCCATCCATCCAATTTGCACCCCTTCATTAATAGGAAAATAGTAAACCTTGGGGTTATAAGAAACGATGCTGTTTTCGACAAGTTCAAGTGTGTCGGCAGTAGGTTTCACAAGAGTATAATAAGGACGCGAATCGCCGATGCCATTGATACAAATGCCGGCACGAACGGTAACCTTGTGCCTTCCCTTTGCAAGAACCGGGATGGTGGATGGCAGTTCGTAACACCCGATAATTTGGTCATCGATATAGACCCAAGCGTCAGTGAAGTTGCTCGTATTGGCGCCATAAGTGTAGTAATCGCAATCGAGACTGATAGAGTCAATGCGGATATACGACGGCACCGACTGGCCAGGAAACTTGTGGCACGACGACACCGAGGCGGCCAAAAGCAACACAAAAGCCCAAGTACAAAGCGTAAAAAATCTGTTCATAACGGTAGTTTTGTAAGGTAACGAAGGAAAACTTGAATTATTGTCGAACAAAAGGTTTATTTCTTTACCTTGGCAGTGGCGTTTGCAACAGCATCGAGGATACGATAGGCCAATTTCAGCACATTGATTCCATCGTCGATTGTGACGGCTGGCCTTGTGTTGTGCATGATGGCGTCACAAAAACTCTCCAACTCTGTTTTAATCGCGTTAATCTCATGGATTTCAGGCATCTGAAAAGTAATCTGTTTCTCGCTTCCATCGGCCAATTTGATGGTGGCTGACAAAGGGTTGGAGTCATCAATCGTATCGCTGATACGGAAAATCTCTGTCTTTTTCTCCAAAAAATCGATGGTGATATAGGCATCGCGCTGGAAGATGCGAGTCTTTCGCATGTTCTTCATCGACAAACGCGAAGCAGTAAGGTTGGCGACAGCTCCGTTCTCAAACTCGATGCGGGCGTTGGTAATATCCGGAGTGGGACTAACGACGCTGACACCGCTCGCGCTAATATGGCTAACCGATGACTTCACAATGGTCAGCAGGATGTCGAGGTCATGTACCATCAAATCAAGCACCACTGGCACATCCGTCCCGCGCGGATTGAATTGCGCCAAACGATGCGCTTCGATGAACAAAGGCTCTCCAATAAATGGCTCAGCAGCAATAAAAGCCGGATTGAAGCGCTCCACATGGCCCACCTGCACCTTCACACCAGCCTCGTCAGCGATTTTCTTCAATGCGTTGGCTTCATCTGGAGTGGCCACGATAGGCTTTTCGATGAAGACATGCTTACGTTTCAGCAAAGCCTTTGAAGCACATTCAAAATGGCGAACCGTAGGAGTTACGATATCCACCACGTCGACAGCATCCATCAGCGCGTCAATAGAATCAAAGCATTTCACATTCAGCTCTTCCTCCACATTATGCGCCGTCTCTTCCACAGGGTCGTAAAAACCGACCAATTCATACCGCTCAATCTGTTTGATGCATTTGATATGAATCTTGCCCAAGTGCCCTGCACCCAAAACTCCAATTTTCAGCATAACAAAAAAATTTCGGCAAAAATAGTTTTTTTATCAATCCGTTTGCCGTAATTTCGCGCCACAAATCAAATTTGAACCTCCCAAAACCAATCAAAGGGGCTAAATACTCACAATGACTATTTTAGAAGACACCTATCGGGCCAAAGGTTTACGCAAGCAACTCGTCGACCTGCTCCGCACCAAGGGCATCACTGACGAAACTGTACTCACCGCCATCAATGAAGTACCTCGCCATGTGTTCTTGGACTCATCTTTTGTAGAGATTGCCTATCAAGACCAAGCGTTTCCCATCGGCTCAGGACAGACCATTTCCCAGCCTCACACCGTGGCTTTCCAAACCCAACTGCTACAAGTCGAAAAAGGCATGAAGGTACTTGAGATAGGAACAGGGTCGGGCTATCAAGCCTGCGTATTGGCGGCAATGGGTGCCAAAGTATTCAGCATCGAGCGGCAACGCAACCTTTATTTCAAGACCAAGGACATCCTTGAGCAACTTCCTTTTCGCGTAAAAACCTTTTTAGGCGACGGTTTCGAAGGCCTCCCCACCTATCAACCGTTTGACCGCATTATCATCACGGCAGGAGCTCCCAACATCCCTGAAACCTTAGTTGCGCAGATGAAAGTTGGAGGCCTTATGGTCATTCCCATGGACAACCTCAATGGAGAAGGACAGACCATGCTAAGAATCACCAAATTAAGCGAAAAAGAATTGAAAAAAGAGTCATTCGGCAACTTCAAATTTGTGCCGATGCTGAGGGAGATTGGGAAGGATTAGATGACAAATTTTCAAATAATAATCAAAAAGTTATTTTAATCTCAATTTGTATTCAAAAAAACACTATTTTTGCACCCTCAAATTAATCACTAATTAACAATTAAAAACTTCATTTCCAATGAAATCAACAACAATGTTGCAAAAAAGATTGGTTAAATTAGCAGTTTGCTTCTTTATCACCTTTTCAAGCATTCTTTCTGCGAATGCCTACACTCTACGGTTTTCAGCAGAATGCCCTACGGGACAAACCCTATACTATTATTTAGAAAACTACCCCAACAGTGATCATGCAACACTCACTTGTGGTAACAATCCATCACGTCCTTGGTATAATTGTACCAAACCGACTGGTAACATTGAATTCCCCAGTGAAGTTACTTATAATGGTGTCACTTATCCTGTAACTGAAATTGGTTATTTGGCATTCGCTTACTGCGATGGCATGACTGGGGATTTGGTAATTCCTAACACCGTTACACGCATTGGCCAACAGGCTTTTGAAGATTGTTTTGGTTTTACAGGCCGCTTAATCATTCCCAATTCAGTAGTCACAATTGAACAAAATGCATTTTACAGATGCAACTTCACTGGTGATTTAGTCATTCCCAATTCTGTGACTTTGATTTCCGGTCGAGCATTTTGGGGATGTGATAATTTCGATGGCACACTAACACTTGGTAATTCATTACAAAGCATCAATGGTAGTGCTTTCGAAGGTTGTAGCGGTTTCACTGGCGAGTTGTCCATCCCTAATTCCGTTACATACCTAGGAAGTGGTGCTTTCAATGGATGCACAGGTTTTACTGGTGACATCGTGCTTCCCAACCAATTGACCTACATCTGGTCAAGCACTTTTGAAGGATGCAGCGGCTTTGATGGTAATTTGGTTATCCCAAGTTCCGTAGAGGCCATTTTTGATTACGCTTTTTCAGGATGCAGTGGAGTTTCTGCCATCTATGCACTTTCCCAAACCCCTCCCACCCTTTATGCTTGGAATACTGGTGACACTCCCGAGACTTTTGACGGCATAAGTACATCCACCACTGTTTTTGTACCATCTTGCTCATTAGATTCCTATACCTCAAATACAGATTGGAACAGATTCAACACTTTCACTGGTGTCAGCGTTTTTGATGGAAACGAAAACACAAATTGGTCAAACAGTGCCAACTGGGTTTGTTCCAGTTTGCCGACAAACAACGAACCTGTTGTGATAGCATCAAACTGCGAAATCGACGACCAAATTGTTGCTAATTCCATTATATTGTTCAAAAACAACAGCTTAAGCATCAATTCGACAGGTATGTTGACTGTCAACGAAAATATCATAAACAATGGTTCTTGTTCCGATTTAATCATCAAAGATGGAGGCCAACTTCTGCACCACAATGCCAATGTTCAGGCCACCATTATTAAGGACATCAGCCATTACACTGAAAACAACAACGGTTGGCATTTCATTTCTTATCCCCTTGAAGGAAGCGATTCGATTTCATCTGTGGGCAACATTCTCAACAATGAGTATGACCTATATTATTATGATGAGCCGACATTCTACTGGATAAATCAGAAGTTCGACGACAACAATTTCACGCATCTTCATTCTGGAAAAGGCTACCTTTATGCCAATATCCAAGAGACAAGCTTATCATTTGCTGGAGAAATGAAGGACGGATTTGAGGCAGTAAGTGTAGACCTCAGCTATACGCCAAATATCGTATTATCGGGTTTCAATCTTGTTGGCAACCCATTCGTCCATAATGTTACTTCTGTTACATTCCAAAATGCAGTGAATGAGTGCTATCGAATGAACGACACTCGCACCGATATTATAATTGGAAACATCTCTGACACCGACCCGTTGAGACCAGGAGAAGGCTTTTTCGTAAAGGCAACTGACGAAAACGCAACTGTATCTTTCAATTCTAGAAGCAAGGTCGAAAATGCTAAAAACGCATCTGTCAGCTTGGAAATCAGTCAAAACCAGAAAACCATAGACCGTGTCATTATTAAGAAAGGAGACGAAACATCTATAGAAAAGATTTCTCTCAACGATAACGCCACCCATATTTATGCAAAGAATGAGGATCAGGATTTCGCACTCGTTTCATGCAATGAGGATGAACAAACTATTCACTTCAAGACCCACACTAACGGAACGTATTGCATCACGGTAAAATTTGATGAGGAATTTGACTATCTCCACCTCATTGACAATCTTACAGGTGCGGATGTTGACTTAATTGCCAATCCCTCATACACCTTCGTCGCCAAGTCAAGCGATTATTCTGCTCGTTTCAACCTGTTATTTGCTCCAAAGGACAACAACAGCCAAATCGATACTCCATTCGCTTATTATGACAATGGCACTTTGCATGTGACCAACACTAACAAAGCTACTTTGCAAGTAGTTGACGTAACTGGACGCATCATATTTAGCGAAACCATTTCGGGAAACATAGACCGTTCACTCAACCTTAGCGCTGGAGTTTATGTCTTACGTCTCATCAATGGCAGTGAAACGAGAAGTCAAAAGATTGTGATTGAATAAACTTACTTCTCTAATAACCAACAAATTAAAGTCCGCTGGCTACAAATTGTCAGCGGACTTTTCTTTTAGGATTTCCCAAAAATCCAATCCTACTTCAAAATACTCTTCAAAATCTCCTCGGTCACTTTGCGCGTTGTGGTTGTTACAGCGGTTTGGGTGGCTTTCTTGGCGGCTTTACCTATGACAGAGCCTGAACTCTTCTTTGTCGTGGACTTCTTTGAAGAGGAAGCCTTGGTAGTGGTTTTTGTTGCACTGCCCAAGACGCTCTTGCCGATTTGCGTTCCAATGCTACGCGCAAAACTTGATGCTGCGGCACCTATCATCGTGCCGAGAATGCCTCGTTTGATGGCCTTTTTCTGTTTCTCGCTCTTCTCCTTTTCTTTGGCAGCCTTGGCATCCTCCTTTTCCTTTATCTTTGCGGCTTTCTCTGCTTCAATGGCCTCCAGCTCCTGCTGTTTGGCTTCTTCAAGCTGTTGGTTGACCTCGGTCAGTACCTCGTAGGCACTCTCACGGTCAAAGAAGCTGCGGTATTCCTTGATATGCTCCGGCGCTGCTTCGTTGATGTCGAGACGTTGTCCGGCACTGATAGCACCAATTTGGCTCAAAGGGAACAGAATCTTGGCGCGCTCCACAATGGACGGCGCACCTTTTTCGTCAAGGAAAGAGACCAAGGCCTCGCCTGTACCCAAGTCCATGATGGCATCTTCCGTCTTGAAACCAGGGTTGGCTCGGAAAGTCTGCGCAGCGGCACGAACAGCCTTTTGGTCTTGTGGCGTAAAGGCTCGCAAGGCATGTTGCACACGGTTGCCCAACTGCGCCAAAATGTCGGCGGGCACATCGCTCGGCACCTGAGTAATGAAATAGATGCCAACTCCCTTGGAACGGATGAGGCGAATCACCTGTTCGATTTTGTCGACCAAGGCTTTGGAAGTGCCGTCGAAGAGCATGTGAGCCTCGTCGAAGAAGAAGACCAGCTTGGGCAACTCAAGATCGCCCACCTCAGGCAGACGGCTGTAGATTTCGGTCATCAGCCAAAGCAAGAAAGTGGAATAGAGCTTGGGGGTGAGCATCAAACGGTCGGCGGCAAGCACATTCATCACGCCTTTCCCGTCTTCAACGGCAAAGAGGTCTTCAATGTCGAAAGCCGGTTCACCGAAGAACTTTTCGCCACCTTCCGACTCCAACTGCAACACCGCCCTTTGGATGGCACCGATGCTTGCAGGAGCAATGTTGCCGTATTCAGTGGTGAATTTATTCGCATTTTTGCCCACAAAGTCGAGCATAAGGCGCAGGTCTTTCAAGTCGATGAGTAACAGGTTGTTGTCATCGGCGATGCGGAACAACGCGTTCAGGACGCCCGCTTGTGTTTCATTGAGCTGCATGAGACGGGCCAACAACTGCGGTCCCATCATGGATATGGTGGCGCGCATGGGATAGCCCTGCTCTCCAAAGACATCAAAAAAACGTGTGGGGCATCCATGAAATTGGGGATTGCTGATGCCAAATTCGGGGCAACGCTTCTCAATGAAACCGCTCATCTTACCAGCCTGACTGATACCCGAAAGGTCGCCTTTCATGTCGGCCATGAAACAAGGCACACCTGCCTGACTGAAGGTTTCAGCCAAAACCTGCAAGGTGACGGTCTTACCTGTGCCTGTAGCCCCAGCGATAAGTCCATGACGGTTGGCCATTTTGCCAATGAGATTGATGTTGCCATTTTCGCTGTGCGCGATATAGAGTTGCTTGTCGTCGGTGTACATATCGGTTGATTTAAAATTTCAATTTTAAGATTTAAATATTTAAGATTCAAGGATTTATCTTGAAACGAATGTATTTGATGGTCAGGCCTTGGTCGAGCCACATCTGTTCATAGAAAGTACGGATGCTTTTCACCTCAAGGTCGTCGGAATTGGCATAAAGGTCATCTGTGGCATAAAGCAACGGAAGACCTTGTTTTTCAACCACATCGTGCAAAGTAAACTCATACATGATGGGACTGTCGGTCTTGAGGTTGAGGATGCCATCAGGACGGACGATTCTTCGATAACGCTCAAGGAACTCAGGCGAGGTGAGGCGATGACGCGCATTACGCTCACCCTCTCCTGGATGCGGGTCGGGGAAGGTGACCCATATCTCGGCCACTTCATCCTTGGCGAAGAAATGCTCAATCTGGTCTATGCGGGCACGAAGGAAAGCCACATTCTTCAGACCTTCCTCGTTGGATTGTTTCAGCCCACGCCAAATGCGGGCACCCTTGATGTCGACACCTATATAATTAATGTCGCCATGCGTCCTTGCCAGCCCAACGGTATATTCTCCTTTGCCACAGCCCAATTCAAGGACAATGGGATTGTCGTTATGGAAAAAGTCATCGTGCCACCGCCCTTGCAACGGAAAGCCCTCAGCCATAATGCGTTCATAGCTGTATTCGAACAGATTCGGATAGGTCTTGTTCTCGGCAAATTTCTGTAATTTATTCTTCTTTGACATAACAATTCAACTTATTGTTCTTGTGGGACTAACACCCATGCCTGATATTTCGTGTTTTCCCTAATGTCCATTAAGGCATCCAAGGATTCTTCATACGTAGCATAATGGTCGAAAGAGACGAACCATCTCAGGCCTCGTTTCTCATAGAACGCATTCGTGAATCCCGCATTTTTGAGCACATTGGTAAACCACACGGCATTATCCTCCTGATCGTAACAGCCTGCTACGACGCGATATTCAGTGGCAGGAACCACTTTGGTCAATGTATTATGTACAATGGAATCTGTTTCTGGTTGCGTCACCGGTTGACCATCTTGAGGCACAACTTGAACAACATCCGGCTTCGAATAATCCTCTGTAAGGGTTTGGTTTTCAGTCTTTCCGAAATGGATAACATCAAAATGATACAAACCGAAGAAGACCCCAACCAAGACGAAAGCGACCAACAGAATCCAATACCAAGCCGCCCAATTCCGTGGAGTATGCCCATCTTCCTCATGCACAGCCCATTCATCAACAGTAACGGGCATGTTCTTGTCTCGCTGCTGCTGCTCAATCTCAACCTTGATCTCTTCCTTTGACTTGAACCGCACGACAGGCTTCAACGTGAAGTCGGCCAAGCCAAAAGAATCACTATTGTAATTGACGGATTTGTCCTGATTAAAAGTCAAATTGCCATTCAAGTCGAAAGAAAGACTACCTAACCCATTTAAAACAACTTTCTTATTGGTTTTCAAAGTGTTGAAACAATCCGACACAAACGAAACCAAAGATTTCTTGGCTTCATCTTCCGAAACCTCGTTCTTTTCCGACAAATACCTGACCACCAAATCATTATCCTCTCGCAAGTTGGCGTCAAACTCAACAATGCTTGACGGCATGGCGAAAGAGTTGGTTTCCGTGTCCACTTGTGCCGAAACAGGTTTTTTGACAAACGCACCTAATCCTGGCACCACCACGGTGTCGCGCACAAACAAAAGGTCTGATATGGCTTCAGCAACGCTAATCATTTTTTCGTATTCATTTGGTTTTCAGCGAATCGCTCCGCTTTCTCAATATCCTTAGGCTGGTCGATTGAAACATTTTCTGACTCCGTGAGACCCATTCGAATGTTCAAGCCGTTTTCCAACCAACGCAACTGCTCCAATGATTCGGCCAATTCCAAAGTAGTGGGGTGCAAATCAGCGATTTGACGCAAAACTTCGGCCTTATACGCATAAATGCCAATGTGTTTGTAGAAAGTGCCCTTGGCAAACCACTCCTTTCGGTCGAGGTTGCGCATGAACGGAATCGGGTTGCGACTGAAATACAAGGCGTTACCTTGTTTATCCATCACCACCTTCACCGTATTGGGATTGAACAACTCATCCTCATCGTCAATCCGTTTGGCCAAGGAAGCCAAATCGGTATCGTCTCGGCAAATCAATTCGACGACTTGGTTGATTTGTTGAGGATCAATGAACGGCTCGTCACCTTGAATATTGACCACTGCATCATATTGTGCATCAAGAAGTTCCAATGCCTCGCGACAGCGGTCGGTGCCGCTGCGATGGTTAGGATCGGTCAACACATACCGTCCGCCAAAATCCATCACGGCATCGGCAATGCGCACATCATCGGTGGCGACCACAACCGCGTCAAGCACCGATTTCAGGGCTTGCTCGTAAACACGTTGAATCATCGGCTTGCCTTTAATCAAAGCCAAAGGCTTGCCAGGAAAACGTGTCGAAGCATATCGTGCAGGTATGATGCCTACTACTTTCATTGTCAGAACAATCCGTTGAGTGAACCTTCGATGCGGTCGACTATGGTACCCAAATCCTCTGGGTTCTCGAGTTCGAGATTGTCGGTGTCGATGATGAGCAGCTTGCCGTCATTGTATTTGCTAATCCACTCCTCGTAACGCTCGTTGAGGTTGGAGAGGTAACTGATGCTAATCGATTGCTCAAACTCACGGTTGCGCTTGGCAATATGACGAATCAAAGTGGGCACCGAAGCACGAAGATAAATCAGCAGATCGGGCGGCTGGAGAAACTTGGTCATCAGCTCAAACAGCGACTTATAATTCTCAAAATCACGTGTTTCCATCAAGCCCATAGAGTAAAGGTTGGCCGCAAAGATGTGTGCATCTTCATAAATGGTGCGGTCTTGAATCACATCTTCGCCGCTATTGCGAATGTCCATCACCTGACGGAAGCGGCTGTTGAGGAAGAAAATCTGGATGTTGAATGACCAACGTTGCATGTCCTCGTAGAAGCTGTCCAAGTAGGGATTGTGTTCAACTTCCTCATAATGAGGCTTCCAACCGAAATGTTTGGCCAACAGACCCGTGAGCGTGGTCTTGCCTGAACCGATATTGCCTGCTATAGCGATGTGCATGATGATTGTGTTTTTGCGTTGTGTTAGAAACGGCTAAATTAAACAAAAGTCGACAAAGAGAGCGAAAAATTTTGTCGGAAAAATGCAAAGCACTGATTTACAACAGCTCATTTTGGCGCTTTGGCCAACAGATACACCCCAAGCACGGCAAAGATGAAATTGGGAATCCAAACGGCCATGAAAGGCGACAAATCACCGCTAATGGCATACGACTTAGAAATCTGCATGAAAAGGATGTAGGAGAAAGCGATGGAAATGCCGATGCCGAGGTGCATTCCAATGCCTCCCCTCACCTTGCGGCTCGACAAGGCGGCACCAATCAGCGTCAGAATGAGGATGGCGGCAGGGGCGGCCATGCGCCGATGCATCTCCACTTCATATTCCTTCACGCCCTCCGAGCCTTTCTCGCGCATCCCTTGAATTTGATCGCGAAGCTCGAAAAAGTCCATCTCCTCAAAGTCTTCCTTCATCTTGTAAAGGTCTTTGGGATAGAGATTTAGCAATGTGCGGTAATCGCGGCCCGTCACAAGGGTCTCTGTGTCGGCATCGATGGTGCGGGCAGCGTATGGGTCGATTTTCCAACTGTTGTCGGCCAGGGTATCGTGATACAAGACATCCGACACCATCTTGAATTTCAATTCGCTGCCTTCGTACTGCTCCCACGAGAACTTGTAGCCGTATTGCTTGAAAATATTATAGGTTTCCACATAAACGAACTCGTCTTTGCCAATCTGCACGTGCACATTGCGTCCTGCGCTCTCGCTCAATCGTTCCATATATTCGTCCTTGAATTTCCGTCGTATCTCATTAGACTTGGGAATCAGGAAGTTGCCGAAATAAAGCGACATGATGGCGATAGTCAGCGCGGCCAAAAAGTAAGGATAGAGGAAACGCCAAAAACTGATGCCGCTACTCAAAATGGCAACTATTTCGGTGCGCGAGGCCATCTTTGAGGTGAAAAACACCACCGCGATGAAGGCAAACAAATGGATAAAGAGATTAATATAATAAGGTACCGACATGATATAGTAGTCCACCAAAACCCGTTGCCACGGTGCATTGTTTTTCAGGAAACTATCGATGTTTTCGGAGAGGTCGAAGATGATGACAATCACCACCAGCATCGATATGGCGAAGAAAAACGTGCCGATGAATTTTTTGTATATGTAGAGGTCTATCTTCTTCATTTTCTTTGACTTCGGGTCTATGGGACTGCAAGACTACGAGTTATAATCTTCTGGTGACTTTTGGCAACATCACATCGCGCCATTCTGCAAAATCGCCATCGATAATGTGGCGACGCGCCTCGCGCACCAACCAAAGGTAAAAACCAAGGTTGTGCAAGCTGGCTATCATTGGGCCGAGGCTTTCGCCCGCGACGAACAAATGACGCAGATAGGCCCGCGAATATTGTGTATCGACAAAAGTTTCACCATTCGGGTCGACGGGCGAAAAATCGTCCTTCCATTTCTCATTGCGCATGTTCATGATGCCTTCTGAGGTGAAAATCATGCCGTTGCGACCATTGCGGGTGGGCATGACGCAGTCGAACATATCCACGCCACGCGAGATGCTTTCAAGGATGTTGGCAGGCGTACCTACGCCCATCAGGTAACGTGGCTTGTCTTTGGGCAGAATGGTGTTGACCAATTCTATCATCTCATACATCTTCTCTGTCGGCTCACCCACAGCCAAACCGCCAATGGCATTGCCTGCCGCATTTTTGGAGGCCACATACTCCGCCGACTGCTCGCGCAAATCGCGATAAACACAACCCTGAACGATGGGAAACAAAGCTTGCTCGTATCCATACTTAGGCTCGGTCTCCCCGAAACGCTCCACACAACGGTCGAGCCAACGGTGCGTCCGTTCCATCGACTGCTTGGCGTAAGCATAGTCGGCGGTACCGGGTGTACATTCGTCGAAGGCCATCATAATGTCGGCCCCAATGCTGCGCTGAATGTCCATCACTTTTTCGGGAGTGAACAGATGCCGCGAACCGTCAATATGCGACTGAAACGTGACGCCCTCTTCCTTCATCTTGCGGATACCCGTAAGCGAAAACACCTGAAATCCACCACTATCCGTCAGAATCGGCCTGTCCCAGCCGTTGAACTTGTGCAAGCCTCCAGCCGCATCAAGAATGTCCAAACCTGGACGCAAATAAAGGTGGTAAGTGTTGCCAAGGATGATTTGGGCTTTCACTTCGTCATGCACATCGCGGATGTGGCAAGCCTTGACGGTGCCCTCCGTACCCACAGGCATAAAAATCGGAGTCTCAATCGAGCCGTGATCGGTGTTGAGCACTCCGGCACGAGCATTGCTCTTCGCATCGCTGCTGATTAGGTTGAAATCCATCGCTATATTTTTGTGCAAAAGTACGACTTTTTTCTTCAACTTTTTCATTATCTTTGCACTTCAAAATTTCAGCACACCGTGAACATCGAATTTTTCTATAACCGTATCAGTTTCATTATCTTATTAGTTTTTGGAATCACCCTTGTCATCCAACTTATCTATCATTGGGGTGTCTTTTCAAAAGTTGCTTTCTACAAGAACAAGCGACCGCACAAATTTGACAGCGATTTGGAGCCTGCCTCCGTAGTTCTTTGTGCAAGAGACGCTTACGAGTATCTCGTTGAGCTTGTTCCCGTGCTTCTCAATCAGGATTACCCGGATTTTGAAATCGTCATCGTCAACGACTGCTCCGATGACGAGACCGAGGAATATTTGAAAGACCTTGAACGCCGCGAGCCGCGCATCAAGCCTGTGCAACTCAAGCAGCACCTCAACTTCTTCAACGGCAAGAAGTTCCCGCTTTCGATGGGCATCAAGTCGGCGCAAAACGACCTCATTGTGCTCACCGACTGCAACTGCATCCCGACCAATGACCAATGGTTGCGCAGTGTGGTAAATTGCTATGGCAGAAGCACCGAGGTCGTCATCGGCTACAGTCCTTACAGCCAACAAAAAGGGCTCTTCAACAAACTGATACGCTTCGATGCTGTGCAAAACGCCCTACTCTACCTCTCGGCAGCCTTGAAGGGACATCCTTACATGGGTGTCGGAAAGAACCTTTCATACCGTAAGGAATTGTTTTACAGAAACAAAGGATTCACTTCGCATTACACAACACCTGTTGGCGACGATGACCTCTTCGTCAGCCAAGTGGCCACCAAAAAGAACACCGAAGTGCTCATCGACCCCGACAATGCCATCCTGACCTGGCCGCCGCAGAACTTCCGCCAATGGATGCGCCAAAAAAGCGCGCGCTACTCCACTGTGCGGCACTATAGCGCAAGGGCCAGAATGATGTTAAGCCTGTTCTATGCCTCGCAACTCCTGTTTTACGTTTCATTCATCGCCTTGTTGTGCCTCAAACCCGCTTTTGCCATCGTTGGCGGCGAGGTGTTCTACATTCCCATCCTCGCGTTTTTCTTCCTCTTGCGTTTTGGCACACAACTTTTCATTTACAACAAAGCCGGCAAACGTTTGGGAGGGAAAGGCCTATTGCCAGGCATCATCGCCTACGACTTCCTTTTTGCCATCCTCTCGCCCTGGCTCCGATTGATGGGGCGGATGAAAATCGGAACAGAATAAAAAAATCAGGGAATTTCTTGTTTTTTGGTTTGAAACATTCTATTTTTGTCGCGAATTAGACAAAAACAGATTTGACATGAATACAAGAAATACCTTTCCGACCTTATTGCTTGCCCTGTTTGTGCTGCAAAGCGTGGCCCAAAACCAAGAACGCACCATAGTGCAAGGCTACTGCAAAGACGAAAACGGCAAGGCCATCGAAAACGTAAGCGTCTACGTTCACGACTCGCTACTCGTTTCGGTGACCGACGACAAAGGCCGATTCACCTACACCCACGCCAAAGACGGCGACAAGCTGCGTTTCGCCCACATGGTCTTTGAGCCGACTTACCACATCATCAAAGAAAAGGAAATCGATGGCAAAAATCTGACTATCAACATGAAAACGCGAAGTCACGAGCTACATGAAGTGGAAATCACCGCCAACATGCCGAGCATTGCCTTCGACAACCCCGTGATGAGCGTCATCGATTATACCATCCGCGAGGACGGCATCTATATGATTGTGTATCGTCGGCGCAATTCCTCCCTGCTCCACCTCTCTTTCGATTTGGACACGCTGCACGAAATGAAGATTTCGTCGCGCTACAAGCAGATCTACAAGGATATGTACGACGAACTCCATATCATCAATGACTATCAGGCTTGTAAGGTCGGCTTCATCTATAATTCAGGGAAACAAGAACTTGGGCTATACCTCCCGTTGTCGCGGACGAAGTTTTACAACACCTACTCGCCCATTGTGGCCGCCTCCGACAGCGTTTACATCACGGGGAAATACTACTATTACAACAAGGAGCTGGGCTATTACTGCCACATTCCTTACAGCGAAGAGGAATATCTGCTCCATTACATCGTGGACGAGGAAGGCCGCGACGACATTTGGCTACAAATGAGAACTGGCGGAGGAGTGGACTATTTTTCAACGGAACGCATCTACAACCCGATTTACGAAATCGACAACAAATTCTACCTCTTTGCCTTCACCGACCACGAAACCATCATCTTTGATGCCGTCGGCAAGGAGTTGGAACGCCACCCCCTGACCTTCCACGAATACCGCAAATGGAACGGCAAAATGGAACCCGACCGCCGCTGGAAAAGGAAGGTGCTTGTCGACCAAGGCGCGAAACAATTCTACACCTTTTTCGTCAACGACGGCATCTATACCCTGAAACGCATCAATTTGGCAACGGGAACCGCCACTTCCGTCATGGACTTGAGCGGTTATCCTTTCGCGCAACAGTTGCGCATCCACAACGGGGTGTTGTATTTCATTTATCCAACGGGAATCAACCACAGGAAAGCCCTGTATCGGGTGAGGTTGGAGTAGAAGTTTTACCTCAACCACAGCTTCTGGCCTTTGGAAATGCGGTCGCCTTCTTTCAAGCCATTCTTTTTCAGAATCTTGTTGGGTTTCACGGCAAAGCGCAGGGCTATGTCGCGCAACGTCTCCCCTTCCTGGACAGTATATTTCTTCGCCTTCCAGTTGAGGTTCTTCAACTTGGCAAGATACACCACATCGCCGCTGTGGAACACCATCTCGTCGGGGCGCTTCAACAGATTATACTCGCAAAAACGGTCGTATTTCAAGCCAAATTCCTTTGCCAAACTTTCGGGGGTCTCGCCCTCCTTGGCAAAAACGAAGCGCACACCGTTGTTTTCGTAGATGAAACGCTTCGTCGTCGTCATGTCGACCAACTCGAAAACGGAGCGTTTTTCGGGCGAATAGGCCAATTCCAAAAGCTCGTCTTCGGGGTCAATGTCGGGCAATTGGTTGTCGTCGGTCATCAGGCCAAGGGCAATTTGGTCGTATTTGGTCAGGTCGTACAAGTCGATGCGGTCGATGAGCAGTTGGGCGTACTTGGGATTGGTGGCATAGCCCGCCGCCTTGAGACCCTTTGCCCAGCCTCGATAATCGGTGATTTCAAGTTCAAAAAGAGCAGAGTAGCGGCCTCGTGTGGCCAAGAAAAGGGAATGGTCGCGATACGATTCCTCGGCATTCTTGTACTTGCGGAAACACTCGTTTTTCTCGTCGTCATCCATGATGTAGGTGTCGCCGTCCCAGCCTTTGTGGCACTTGATGCCAAAGTGGTTTTTCGCCTCACGAGCCAAGGCACTATTGCCCGCCCCCGACTCCAACAAGCCCTGCGCCAATGTGATGGAAGCCGGAATCTTGTGGTCGCGCATCTCGCGCATGGCGATGTCCTTGTAAGCCTGGATGTATTCTTCAGGGGTGATGCGTTGCGCGGTGAGAGCCAGCGGAGCCAACAGCAAAAGTAAAAGTACAGCTTTTTTCATGGTGGTTTCTTTTTATGACGATGGCTCATGGCTATTGACTAAGGCTCGCAACAACAGCGAAAACAAGCCATTGTCATAGGCCATTGGCCATAGTAAAACAACTTAAAACCAACCAAAATCGTATAATTCACAAAGAAAAAACTCCGCACCTCAAAAAAAAACCGTACTTTTGAAGCCTATTTTGCGCAAATTATGGACACAACGAGCCTTATTAACTACTTCCCCGACCTCACCGAAAGGCAGAAGGAGCAATATAACCAACTGAAAGACTTATACTTGGACTGGAACAGCAAAATCAATGTGATTTCGCGCAAGGACATGGAGCACTTCTATGAGCATCATGTTTTGCACTCGTTGGCCATCGCGAAATATTTTGAGATGCTTCCAGGCCAGACGGTCATGGACTTGGGCACGGGCGGTGGTTTTCCGGGCATTCCCTTGGCCATCATGTTTCCGCAGACCGAGTTTTACCTCATCGACGGGACAGGCAAGAAAATCAAGGTGGTGAACGCCGTGAAGGAAGCCATCGGATTGGAGAATGTGGTGGCCGAACACAAACGCGCCGAGGAAGTGAAGGAAAAGTTCGACGTGATTACCGGTCGCGCCGTGATGACCCTGCCCGAAATCGCCAACCTCGCGGGAAACAGGCTGAGAATCAGGGGCGACGAAAAAGCCGGAGGCATCATTTACCTGAAAGGCGGCGACCTCAAGGAAGAATTCAAGGCCTTGAACCGCTACTGGAAACATAAACAAGTGGCGATAAGTAAATGGTTTACAGAGGAATACTTTATGGAGAAATTTGTGGTACAATTATTTTAATCACAAAACCTACAAAACATGCAAAACAATAAGAAATATAAACAGGCAACGGCTCGCAACCGACTCGCCGCTGCAACGCAGCCCAAAGGCTGCCTAAAAGTCCAACCAGCATCCGCAAGGATGCGTCGGAAAGGAGCCGGTTGGCGACTTTCCCTGCCAGAAAAAACGGTTTTGTAAATTTTGAATGTTTTGTGACAACCAAAATTCAATAATTCAACAATAAACAGTTCAACAATTCAACAATAAACAATTAAACAACTAAACAATAAACATTCAACAAATGAAAAAGCTGACATTAACCTTAATCGCAACGCTTGCCCTGAGCACAGCAATGCTTGCCCAAATGCCCACGCTGCCCTTCGACCAGAACGTGAGGCGAGGCAAATTGGAAAACGGATTGACCTACTACATCCGTCACAACGAGAAACCCGCCCAACGCGCCAACTTCTACATCGCGCAGAAGGTAGGTTCCATCCTTGAAGAAGAAGACCAGCGCGGTTTGGCCCACTTCCTTGAGCACATGGCCTTCAACGGCACGAAGAATTTCCCCGGCAAGGCGCTCCTTAACTATATGGAGCACAACGGCGTGAAGTTCGGCGAGAACGTCAACGCTTGGACGAGCATCGAGCAAACCGTCTACATGCTCACCAACGTGCCGACCACCAACATGAACCTCGTCGACTCGTGCATCCTCATCCTGCACGACTGGTCGAGTTTCATCTCCTTGGAAGGCCCCGAAATCGACAAGGAGCGCGGCGTCATCCTCGAAGAGAAACGCACACGCAACGATGCCCAACAGCGCATGTGGGAAAAAATGTTGCCTGAAATCTACCCCAACAGCCCCTACGGTCATCGTATGCCTATCGGCACCGAGGAAGTCATCACCGGCTTCGACCATGAGGCCCTGCGCGCCTACTACCACAAGTGGTATCGCCCTGACTTGCAAGGCATCATCATCATTGGCGATGTGGATGTTAACGTGGTGGAAAACCACCTGAAGGCCATCTTCGAGGACATCCCCGCCCCTGTCAACCCCGCCGAGCGCACCCGCTTTGAGGTGGCCGACAACGCCGAGCCAATCATCAGCATCTGCACCGACCGCGAAGAAACCAACTACAACCTTTCGGTTTACTACAAGCACGATGTGGTTCCGAATGAGGAAAAAGGCGACATCGGATATTGGCTGAAAGGCTACATTGACCAGCTCGTCGCCACCATGTACAACAACCGCATGGAGGAGCTCACCCACAAGGCCAACCCGCCTTTCATCTTCGGCTACGGTTACTACGGCACTTTCTTCGTCAGCGACTCCAAGGATGCCTGGACTTCGTTGGCCTACGCCAAGGACAAGGACGGCATCGACGAGGCCATGAGCGCCATCGTTGCCGAAAACAAGCGTATGCAACAATACGGCTTCACCGCTTCCGAATTTGAACGCGCCAAGGCCGACCTTATGAAACGCATTGAGAACCAATATGATGAACGCGACAAGCAAGAAACAGCCCGTTATTTCTACCCCATCCTGGGTCACTTCCTCACCAACGAGCCACTGTTGGGCATCGAGAACGAATACATGCTGCTCAGCCAAGTGTTGCCCGCCCTGCCCGTGGAAGCCATCAACCAGTACGCCACGGAATTGATTCGTGAGGACAACATCGTCATCACCCTGACCGCACCCGAGAAGGAAGGCGAAAAACTGCCCACCAAAGAAGAGCTTCTCGCCATGTTCAATGCGGCCAATGCCGTTGAAGTGACACCTTACGAAGAGACCGTCAGCGACGAGCCGCTGATTGCCACCCTTCCCGTGAAAGGCGCCATTGAGAGCAAGAAACACGACGACACCTTCGATGCCACCATCCTCACCATGAAGAACGGCGCGAAGGTCATCTACAAGCCCACCACCTTCAAGGACGACGAAATCCTGATGTCGGCCTACAGCTTCGGAGGCTACTCCGCAATGGATCAAAGCGACCCGTTTACTTTGCAGGAAATCAACTCGTTGATCACCCTTGGCGGCGTGGGCAACTTCAGTGCCATCGACCTGCCCAAGGTGTTGGCTGGCAAGAAAGTAAGAGTCAATCCTAACATTCAGTCATTCACTGAAGGCATGAGTGGCAACTGCTCCGTGAAGGATTTGGAAACCATGCTGCAACTCACCTATTTATATTTCAACAGTCCCCGCAGCGACGAAGAGGCTTTCCAGTCCTACATCACCCGCGCCAAAGCCATGGTCGCCAACGCCGAATCCGACCCGATGACAGCTTTCCGCGACAACCTGATGTTCGCCATGTACGACAATCACCCGCTCGTCAAGCGCATGAAAGCCGAAGACTACGACAAGGTGGACTATGCCAAAGCCCTGAAGCTCTATGCCGACCGTTTCAAGGACGCCAACAACTTCGTTTTCACCTTTGTAGGCAACATCGACCCTGAAACCTTCGAGCCCATGATTGAGCAATACATCGGTGCCCTGAAGACCAAGAAGAACGACGAGACTTGGACCTCCAACGTGCCCGTCATCACCGACAAGGATGTCACCAGCCACTACACCAAGGCTATGGAAAACCCGAAAGTCACCTGCTACACCATCTACAACGGCGACATGGAATTCAGCCGCAAAAACCAACTGACCATGCAAGCCTTGAGCGATGTGATGGACATCGTCTACACCGAGAAAATCCGTGAAGACGAAGGCGGCACCTACGGTGTGGGCGTGCAAGGCAACCTCAGCCTCCGCCCGAAGCAAACCTTCATGTTCCTCATCGGCTTCGACACCAACAAGGAAATGTACGAGAAGCTGATGGGCATCGCCATTGCCGAGTTGCAGAACGTGGCTAACAACGGCCCGCGCCCCGAAGACCTGAAAAAAGTGAAGGAATTCCTCGTCAAGAAACATGCCGAAGACTTGGAGAATAACCGTTATTGGATGAACTGCATCCAGACACAAGACTGCGATGGCTACAACCCCATGGCCAACTATGACGAAATCATCAACGGCATCACCGCCGACGATGTGGCAAACATGGCAAAGGCCGTGCTGAAAGGACACAAGAAGGAAGTGGTGCAGATACCCGAATGATACGATTGCCTATGGCCTTTAGCCTATGGCCTACCCTAACAGTAGTGAAAGCAAGCCATAGGCTATGAGCCATCAGCCATAAGCCAATTAAATACAAATCTTGAATCTTTAAATCTTTAAATTACAAATAATTATGACAGAAAAACTCACATTGAGAGACAACCCGACCATGCGTTGGATTGCATTGTTGCTCTTGGCTTTGGCCATGTTTTGCAGCTACATTTTCATGGACATTTTGTCCCCCATCAAGGACCTGATGCAGACCGAGCGCGGCTGGGACAGCCTCGCCTTCGGCACAATGCAGGGTGCCGAGACCTTCCTGAACGTGTTCGTGTTCTTCCTCATCTTCGCAGGTATCATCCTCGACAAGATGGGCGTGCGTTTCACCGCCGTGCTTTCGGGCGCGGTGATGCTCGTCGGCGGCTTGATCAAGTATTACGCCATCAGCGAGTCGTTTTACGGCAGCGGTGCCGAAACTTGGTTTACCAACAACCTGAACTACATCCCCGGCTTCGATGAACTGGGTGTTTCGCCGTTCTATCGCGGCATGCCCGCCTCGGCCAAGTTGGCCGCCCTCGGTTTCATGGTGTTTGGTTGCGGCGTTGAAATGGCCGGTATCACCGTGAGCCGTGGTATCGTGAAGTGGTTCAAGGGCCGCGAAACTGCCTTGGCTATGGGTTCAGAGATGGCTTTGGCCCGTTTGGGCGTGGCCACCTGCATGATTTTCTCGCCCTATTTCGCCCGCTTGGGTGGCACCATCAACGTGAGCCGTTCCGTGGCTTTCGGCGTGGTGCTGCTTTGCATCGCCCTGATGATGTTCGTCGTCTATTTCTTCATGGACAAGAAACTCGACGCACAAACCGGCGAAGCCGAAGAGAAAGACGACCCGTTCAAAATCAGCGACATCGGCAAGATTCTCTCCAGCATGGGCTTCTGGCTCGTGGCTTTGCTCTGCGTGCTGTATTATTCGGCCATCTTCCCCTTCCAGAAGTACGCCGTCAACATGCTGCAATGCAACCTCACCTTGACTGAGCCTGCCGCAGGTTCGTTCTGGGCCGGCGACACCGTCACCATCGTGCAATACATCATCATGCTCGTGGTGGCCGTTTGCTCTTTCTCCAGCAATTTCTCCAAGAAAAAGAACATGAAAATCGGTTTGATGGCGATTGCTGTCGTTGCTCTCGTCGTTTACTGCTACATGGGCTACATGCGCGGCACCGCCGAAACCATCTTCGCCGTGTTCCCGCTGCTGGCTGTGGCCATCACGCCCATCCTCGGCAGCTATGTCGACAACAAGGGCAAGGCCGCCTCGATGCTGATGATTGGCTCGTTGCTGCTCATCCTCTGCCACCTCACCTTCGCCTTCATCCTGCCCATGTTCAAGGGCAATGCCGTCGGCGGTGTAGTCGTGGCGTATGTGACCATCCTCGTGCTGGGTGCCTCGTTCTCGTTGGTGCCTGCCGCCTTGTGGCCGAGCGTCCCGAAGTTGGTGGACGAAAAGATCATCGGTTCGGCCTACGCCCTGATTTTCTGGATCCAGAACATCGGCTTGTGGCTGTTCCCGCTGCTGATTGGTAAAGTCTTGGAAAACACCAACCCCGGTGTTGACGACCCCGTCGCACTCAACTACACCTGGCCGTTGGTCATGTTGGCCTGCTTGGGTGTTGCCGCCCTCATCATCGGCATCATCCTGAAGCGCGTGGATGCCAAGAAGCACCTCGGCCTTGAAGAGCCGAATATCAAGTAATCAAGGATTTTAAATTCAAAATTTGAGTTTGTGGGAACGCGCTTTGGTGCGTTTCCACATGGAATAACGAAAAAACCTCGCTAACGTGAGGTTTTTTTGTTTGTTTTTGGAAATTCGTGTGGAAGAAAAAAGGAAAAACACGAATGGCCATAAATTATCCACGAATTGATCCATAAATTGAAATTTTTGAAAATTCGTGTCCAATT